>NZ_JBWMAZ010000001.1:756278-898865 GCF_056521335.1 Rhodoferax sp. ZS1R25 | reverse complement strand
CAATGACGGCGTGCACGATGGCCGCATCGGCGCTGTCGTCCAGCATGCTCTGCACAAACGACTGGTCCACCTTCAGCTTGTCGATCTCAAAACGCTTGAGGTAGGCCAGGCTCGAATAGCCCGTGCCAAAGTCGTCGATGGCGATTTGCACCCCCAGGGCTTTGAGCGCCGACACCTGGGCCTGCGCGGCCCCGGGGTTGTCCATCAGCTGTGACTCGGTCAGTTCCAGCTCCAGCTGGTGCGGTGGTATGCCGCTGGCACGCAGCACCGATTCCAGCTGCCCCACGAGTTCCGGGTCCGACAGCTGCGCCACCGACAGGTTGACCGACAGCTCCAGCCCCTTGCACACGCCCCGCGCCTCCAGCGCCATCCACTGCGCACAGGCCTCGCGCAGCACCCACAGGCCAATCGGCTTGATCAGCCCGGTCTCTTCGGCCAGGTGGATGAAGTGCGCGGGTGCTACCTGGCCCAGCAGGGGGTTGTTCCAGCGCAGCAAGGCTTCTGCGCCCTGCACACGGCGGGTGCGCGCGTTCAGCCGCGGCTGAAAGTGCAAGCTGAATTCGTCATTGGCCAGCGCCTGGCGCAGCTGGCCTTCCATGGTCTGGCGGGCCAGCACGCGCTGGTCGGTCTCGGGCGAGAAAAAACGCGCGGTGTCGCGCCCGGCGGACTTGGCCTCGTACATGGCCGCATCGGCGCGGCGCATCAGCTCGTCCTGGTCGGTCGCGTCGCCCGGGTACAGCGCCACGCCCACGCTGCACGACACAGTCAGGTTGTTGCCATCCACCAGCGCACTTTGGCGCATGGCAGGAATCAGCCGCTGGTTCACCATGGTGGCCAGCTCCTCACGGCTCACCACATGGCGCAGGATCACCACAAACTCATCGCCCCCCAGGCGGCTCACCGTGTCGTCGGCGCGCACCGCATTCGTCAGGCGCCGCGCCACGGTGCGCAGCAGGCCATCGCCAATGTGGTGGCCCAGCGTGTCGTTGATGAGCTTGAAGCGGTCCAGGTCGATGAACAGCACGGCAACCTGCTCACCTGTCACGCGGGCCTGGGCCAGCGCCTCGCCCAGGCGCTGCTGGCACAGCGAGCGATTCGGCAGCTCGGTCAGCACGTCGTGCTGGGCCAGGAAGCGGATGCGTTCCTCCTTGGCCTTGCGGTCGGTGATGTCGATGGAGATGCCGATGTAGTTCACCACCTCACCACTGGTGGCGTTCTTGTGCACGGCCGACACCATGAGCCACGCGGGGTAAGTGTCGCCCGACTGCTTGCGGATGTGCACCTCGCCCTGCCAGGCGTCCTTGTCTTCCAGGTCAGACCACAGCATGTCCTGCGGGCTGTCCGTCACCAGCGACAGGTCATGGCCAATCACCTCGTAAAAATCAAACCCCGTGCTGCGGCAGAAGGCCCGGTTCACGCTGATGATCTTGCGCGACTCGTCCATGATGATGATGCTCTCGCTGGACGCCTCAAACACCTTGGCCCATAGCTCCAGGCGCTGCTCCATGACCTTGAGTTTGTTGATGGGTGCAAACGCGGTGAGGATGGCATCACGCCCCTGGAACTTGAGCCGCCGCGCCGACAGCACGGCCCAGGACGGTGTGGTGCCACCCAGCCAGCGCACCTCGAATTCGTCCACCACCCCAAAGTCGGCCAGGCGCTGGAAGAAGCGGCTGCGCACGCCCGCATCCAGCCCGGTGCGCCAGGGGTCCACGCCGCTGCTGCCCAGCCAGGGCAAGGCCGGGGTGTTGGCATGCAGCACCTCGTGGTCGGGCACCGAGGTCACCACCAGCGGGATGGGGAAGGCCTCCACCAGCTCGCGCTGGGCCTCGGAGGCGCGGGCGCTGGCGGCCAGCTCCTGCTGGTCCAGGCGGTCGCGGTCCAGCTGGGCGAGCATGCCGTTGAAGGCGCTGAACAGCTGGCCAATCTCGTCGCGGCTGTGCCAGCTGGCACGGTGGGTGTAGTCGGCCGTGCGGCGTACCTCGTCGGCCACCCGGGCCAGCGCCTGCAGCGGGCGCGCAATCTGGCTGGCCACCAGGTAGACCAGGCTCAAGATGCAGCCCAGCAGCAAAAACGCGGTGCCCAGGTGCAGCCACATGCGGTGAAACAGACCGTCCACCCGCGTCTCCAGCAGCACCTGCAGCTGCTCCACGCCCACGCGCCAGGCGTCGTTCAGCGCCGAGAGTGCCTGTTGGTAGGCCTGGTCCAACTCGGCCACCTGGGCGGCCGTCGGCTTCTCTTGCGCCGTGGCCTGCACCGTGACGGCAAAGGCGCGCCCGGCCTGCAACAGGCTTTGCCGGGTGTCCAGCAGCGCGGCCTTGAGGTGGGGGGAGCCGGCCAGCCAGGCCTGCTCGTAGTCCGACTCCATGCCCTGCAGCACCGCGTCCAGCCGCCCCACCAGCGTCAGCAGCTGCGCCGTGGGGTTGGCGCCGCGCTGGTTCTGGCCCCAGTTGCGCATGAAGTCGCGCGTGTCAAACAGCACCTGCAGCAGCTCGGGAAAACGCAGCACCGTGAGCGACATGACGTAGTAGCTGTCCAGGTCAGGGTCCAGAATCAGGTTGGACTGGTTGCCCACGATGGTGAGCAAATCGCGGCCCTGGGCCAGCAGCTGGGTTTTCTCGCGCGTGCCGGCGTTGCCAGCCAGCAGGGTTTGCAGGCGCTGCGAGGGATCGGCGGTGTTCAGCTCGGCATCGTGCAACGCGCGGATGGATTCAAAGTCTTGCAGCGCTTGGGGAGGCGTCGGCACCATGAACACGCCCATCAGGTTGCGGCGCACCACCTCCGTGTAGCTGGCGCCCACAATTTCCTTGCGCGCAAAGTCGATGGCTAGGTACTTCTCGTGGATCAGGATGCCCGAGACATAGATCACGGCAGTCAGGTCCAGCAGGTAAATCAGGGTGAGCTTGCGCCCCACGCTCAAACGACCCAGCCACAACGGAATTTTTGACAACATGGTGCGCGTCCCATAGCCACGCCGCCCCGCGCCGTTGCGGGGTTTCAGGGCTCAACCGAGAGCTAGCAATAAGCGCACCAACTTGGCGCAAGCCCCCCCCGCCTGCGAGGCCCTTGCAAACCTCTGGCCCGGATAATTCCGGCCATGACACACGACACCAGCATGCCCCCACCCCAGGACGACACCCAGCCCTACCCGGCAAAACCAGTCCACCTCACGGTGTTCCAGGGACGCGTGGCCGACCGCAACCCCTGGGGCATGGCTGGGTCGCAGCGCATGGGCCAGGCCCTGGCCCAGCGGCTTGGCCTCAGCCCCCAGATGGTGGGCGCGCCCCGCACGCCCCTGGCCGCCCCCTGGGAGGTAGAACTAAACGCCGCACGGCAGGAGCTGGAGGAGCTCGCGCACGCCCTGCAGAGCAGCTTGCAACGCGGCCAGACTCCCATCACCACCCTGGGCCGCTGCGCAGCCGCCATTGCCACCTTGCCCATGGTGGCACGCCACCACCCCGATGCAGCCATCGTCTGGTTCGATGCCCATGCCGACAGCAACCTGCCGGCCAACTCCGCGTCGGGCTACCTGGGTGGCCTGGTGCTGACGGGCGCGGCGGGGCTGTGGGACACCGGTTTGTCCGGTGACTTGCAATTGGCCCAAGTGGTGCTGGTGGGCGCGCGCGACATCGACCCCGCGGAACAAGCCCTGATCGACAGCGGCACCTTGCGGCTGGTGCCACCGGGCAAAGACCTGGCGCAGCGACTGGTGGCCGCCTTTGGGCAGCGGCCGGTGTACATCCATCTGGACTGCGATGTGCTGGAGCCGGGCATCGTGCCCACCGAATACCTGGTGCCCGGTGGGTTGACGCTGGCCGACCTTGGTGAAGCGATGACCGCGCTGGCCAAGCATGCGGTCGTGGGTCTGGAGATCGCGGAGTTTCAGAGCCGCTGGCCAGAGACGAACACCGAAGCATCGCCCGACGCCCTCATTGACGCGCTGCTTCCGCTGCTCTCGAAAATCTGCCCCGGCGTGTAACGGCGGGGGCGCGGCACCGCTACATATTGCGCCGGTACTGACCCCCCACCTCGAACAGCGCGCTGGTGATCTGGCCCAGTGAGCAGACGCGCACGGCCTCCATCAGCACGTCAAACACGTTCTGGTTGTCGATGACGGCCTGCTGCAGCTTCTTGAGCATGGCCGGTGCAGCGTCCGCATGGCGGGTGTGGAAGGCGGCCAGGCGTTTAAGCTGGTTCTGCTTTTCCTCGTCCGTGCTGCGGGCCAGCTCCAGCTTTTCCAGCACCTGGTCGCCATGCGGGTTGCGGAAGGTGTTGACGCCGATGATGGGCAACTCGCCGGTGTGTTTGAGCATTTCGTAGTGCATGCTCTCGTCCTGGATCTTGCCGCGCTGGTAGCCGGTTTCCATCGCCCCCAGCACGCCACCGCGCTCGGCAATGCTTTCAAACTCTTTCAGCACCGCCTCTTCCACCAGCTCGGTCAGCTCTTCGATGATGAAGGCACCCTGTGACGGGTTCTCGTTCTTGGCCAGACCCCACTCACGGTTGATGATGAGCTGGATGGCCATGGCACGGCGCACGCTGTCTTCGGTGGGCGTGGTGATGGCCTCATCAAACGCATTGGTGTGCAGGCTGTTGCAGTTGTCATAGATGGCAATCAGCGCCTGCAGCGTGGTGCGGATGTCGTTGAACTGGATTTCCTGCGCGTGCAGGCTGCGACCACTGGTCTGGATGTGGTACTTGAGCTTCTGGCTGCGCTCGTTCGCGCCGTACTTCTCCTTCATCGCCACGGCCCAGATGCGGCGCGCAACACGGCCCATCACGGTGTATTCGGGATCCATGCCATTGCTGAAGAAGAAACTCAGGTTGGGCGCGAAGTCGTCGATGTGCATGCCGCGCGCCAGGTACGCCTCGACAAACGTAAAACCGTTGGACAGCGTAAATGCGAGCTGGCTGATCGGGTTGGCCCCGGCTTCGGCAATGTGGTACCCGCTGATGGACACGCTATAGAAGTTTCGCACGTCGTGGTGCACAAAGTATTCGGCGATGTCGCCCATCACCTTTAGTGAAAACTCGGTGCTGAAGATGCAGGTGTTCTGGCCCTGGTCTTCTTTCAGGATGTCAGCCTGCACGGTGCCGCGCACATTGGCCAGCACCCATTCGCGGATCTTGGCTACCTCGGTGTCGGTGGGCTCACGGCCATTGTCGGTCTGGAACTTCTCGATGTTCTGGTCGATGGCCGTGTTCATGAACATGGCGAGTATCGACGGCGCAGGCCCGTTGATGGTCATGGACACGCTGGTGGACGGGCTGCACAGGTCAAAGCCGCCGTACAGCACCTTCATGTCGTCCAGCGTGGCAATGCTCACGCCGCTGTTGCCCACCTTGCCGTAGATGTCGGGCCGTGGGTCGGGGTCGTTGCCGTAGAGCGTGACCGAGTCAAACGCGGTACTCAGGCGCTTGGCCGCCATGCCGCTGCTGAGCAGCTTGAAGCGCGTGTTGGTGCGAAACGCATCGCCCTCGCCCGCGAACATGCGCGTGGGGTCTTCGCCCTCGCGCTTGAAGGCGAAGGTGCCAGCGGTGTAGGGGTAGCTTCCGGGCACGTTGTCCAGCATGAGCCACTTCAAAATTTCGCCGTGGTCCTCGTACTGCGGCAGCGCCACCTTGCGGATGGTGGTGCCGCTCAAAGATTTGGTGGTGAGCGCGGTGCGGATTTCCTTGTCACGGATCTTCACCACGTACTCGTCGCCCACGTAGGCCTTTTGCATTTCGGGCCACTGCTGCAACAGTTGCCGCGCATCGCGGTCCTGGCGCGCCTTACGCTGGCCGGCCAGGTCCAGCGCGGCCTCGGCGGCGGGCGCGCGGTCTGGCTTGTCCACCTTGAGCATGACGGCCGCTGCCTGCAACTGCTGGATTTCGCGTGCCAGCGTGGCCTGCGCGCGCGCGCGCTTTTTGTAGCCCCGCACCGTGTCGCTGATCTCCGCCAGATAGCGCGTGCGCGCCGCGGGCACCACGGGGGTCTGGTTGCTGCTGTGGCGCACCGCCACTTTGGGCAAGATGCCGTCTTTCAGTGGCACACCCAGCGCCTGCAGGCGCGGCAGCAGGGCCTGGTACAGCGCGGTCACACCGTCGTCATTGAAGCGCGCGGCCATGGTGCCAAACACGGGCATTTGGTCTGTGGGCGTGGTCCAGGCCTCTTTGTTGCGCTGCACCTGCTTGGACACATCGCGCAGCGCGTCGCTGGCGCCCTTGCGGTCGAACTTGTTGATGGCCACAAACTCGGCAAAGTCCAGCATGTCGATTTTTTCCAGCTGGCTGGCCGCGCCAAACTCGGGCGTCATCACATACACGGGCACATCCACCAGCGGTGCAATGGCCGCATCGCCCTGGCCAATGCCCGAGGTCTCCACCACCACCAAGTCAAACCCCGCCACCTTGCAGGCGGCAATCACATCGGGTAGCGCCGCGCTGATCTCCGAGCCAAAGTCCCGTGTCGCCAGCGAACGCATGAAGACGCGGCTGCCCTGCTGCCACGGCGAGATGGCGTTCATACGAATGCGGTCACCCAGCAGCGCGCCACCGCTCTTGCGACGGCTGGGGTCGATGGAAATGACGGCCACACGCAGGCTGTCGTTCTGGTCCAGCCGCAGGCGGCGGATCAGCTCGTCGGTCAGGCTGGACTTGCCGGCGCCACCGGTGCCCGTAATGCCCACCACCGCTATCTTTTTGGTAGCTGCTTGCGCACGTATTTCAAGGGCTAGCGCTTCATTGACCTTGGAAGCCTCGATGGCGGTGAGCAATTGGGACAAGGCGCGCCAACTGGCCTCGGTATGGCCCTGGATGGCGGTGAGGTCAGTGGGCGCCAGCGTGGTGATGTCCTTGTCGCAACGCATCACCATCTCGCCAATCATGCCGGCCAGGCCCATGCGCTGACCATCTTCTGGGCTGTAAATGCGGGCCACGCCGTAGGCGTGCAGCTCGCAGATTTCGGCCGGCACGATGACGCCGCCGCCACCGCCAAACACCTGGATATGCGCACCACCGCGGCTTTTAAGCAGGTCCACCATGTACTTGAAGTACTCCACATGGCCGCCCTGGTAGGAGCTGATGGCAATGCCCTGCACGTCTTCCTGCAAGGCTGCCGTCACCACCTCGTCCACGCTGCGGTTGTGGCCCAGGTGGATGACCTCGGCGCCCATGCCTTGCAGGATGCGCCGCATGATGTTGATGGCCGCGTCGTGCCCGTCAAACAGGCTGGCTGCCGTGACAAAACGCACCTTGTGCGTGGGGCGGTAGTTGGCCAGGGCCTTGAAGTCAGCGGACAGATCGGTCATGGGGGCGCTCGCAAAAAAGGGCATAAAAACGGCAAAAGGCGACGAATTGACGTTTACGTAAACGTCAACTGTAAACCATCCATCCCAACCCAGGCTTACGCATTTACCCGGTCCGAATGTGCGTGACTTCGACCTGAATTTGGTCTAAGTTCGATCTTGTCTGGCTGAAGCACCCCCCCTACGATTCGCCACCACCCCGAGCCAGACGATGGGTGGAACGAAAAAATACAGGAGACAGACTTTGGCACCCTGGGACGAATTGTCTTTGGACGAGACCGCATTGCTGCAGGCCATTTTTTGGTCCGAGGGCAGTTCGCGCTTCGCCCTGTCCGACCGCTTGGAGTTTTCCAAGAGCAAGACCAACAACCTGATCGCGGGCCTGCTGGACGTGGGCCTGCTGGAAGAGAGCGGCCTGCGCGGCTCCACCGGTGGGCGCCGGCCCGAGACCATCAAGCTCAGCCCCGACCTGGGCGTGCTGGTAGGCGTGGACCTGGGCGCCACTAGCCTGGACGTGGCCGTGCTGCGCCCGGACCTGACCGTTCTGGCCCGCCACACCGAAACCACCGACGTGCGCACCGGCCCTGGCGTGGTGCTGGCCCGCCTGCGCGTGCTGATGCGCCAGCTGCTGGCCCAGTGCGGCGTGACCGCCAAGCAGGTCATCGCCATTGGCATGGGTGTGCCCGGCCCGGTGGACTTTGAGAGCGCCCAACTGGTGAACCCGCCGCTGATGCCCGAGTGGGACAGCTTCTCCATCCGCGACTACCTGCGCGAGGAGTACAGCGCCCCGGTGTTTGTGGACAACGACGTGAACCTCATGGCGCTGGGTGAGCTGTGGCGCTTGCAGGGCGGCCTGCAAAACTTCTTGGTCATCAAGGTGGGGACCGGCATTGGCTGCGGCATCGTCTGCCATGGTGAGGTGTACCGCGGGGCCAATGGCTCGGCCGGCGATGTGGGCCATATCTGTGTGGACGTGGACGGCCCGCGCTGCCACTGCGGCAAGCTAGGCTGTGTGGAAGTGATGGCCGCGGCTCCCGCCATCGTGCGCTCGGCCACGGAAGCCGCCACCTCGGGCGAAAGCCCCTTGCTGGCCGCCTCGCTGGAAGCCAACGGCGTGATCACGCCGGAGCTGGTGGGCCAGGCAAGCCGCAATGGCGATGCCGCGGCCAACCGCATCATCCAGGAATCGGGCAACCGCATTGGGCAGATGCTGGCCTCGGTGGTGAACTTCTTCAACCCCTCGCATGTGTTCATTGGCGGCGGGCTCACGCGCACGGGGCCGCAGCTGCTGGCCTCGGTGCGGCAAAGCGTGTACCAGCGCTCACTGGCCCTGTCCACGCGGCACCTGGAGATCCAGTACACACCCTTGGCCGAACGCGCCGGCGTGGTGGGCGCCGGCGTGCTGGCCATGCAAGAGACTTTGAAACACCGAAAGGCCACTGCATGAGCCTGAATATTGAATTTCGCGGGACCACCAAGTCCTTTGGCCCGGTGCAGGTGCTGCACGGGGTGGACTTCTCCTTGCCCACGGGCCAGGTGCTGGGTCTGCTGGGTGAAAACGGCGCGGGCAAGTCCACGCTGATGAAGATACTGGCCGGCTTTGAGCCTGCCACGGGCGGCAGCCTGCTGATCAACGGTGCGGTGCAGAGCTTCACCAGCTCGCGCGACGCCGAGGCCCAGGGCATTGTGCTGATCCATCAGGAGTTCAGCCTGGCTGAGGACCTGACGATTGCGCAAAACCTGTTCTTGGGCCACGAGAAGAAACGTGGCTGGGGCGGCCTGCTGCTGGACGAAGAGACCATGCGCACCGAGGCGCAGGCAGCCGTCGCCCAGGTGGGGCTGACGGCGGATGTGAACACGCGGGTGAAGGACCTGATCGTGGCCGAAAAACAGCTGGTGGAGATTGCGCGCGCACTCTTGCGCAAGGCCCGCCTGCTGATCATGGACGAGCCCACGGCCACGCTGACCCCGACCGAGACCGAACGGTTGTTTGGTCTGATGCGCCAGCTGAAAAGCGAAGGCGTGACCCTGGTCTATATCTCGCACAAGCTGGACGAGGTGGAGCGCATGACCGACCAGGTGGTGGTGATGCGCGACGGCCGCTGTGTGGCCCAGCAGCCCACGGCCAGCCTGAGTCGCCAGCAAATGGCCAACCTCATGGTGGGCCGCGAACTGGCCGACCTCTACCCGCCCAAGGCCACAGCACCCGCGGCTACCACGCCCGCGCTGCGTGTGCAGGACATGTGCGTGCCGGGCTGGGCGCAGGACGTGAGCTTTGAAGTGCGCCCGGGTGAGATTCTGGGTTTTGCCGGCTTGGTGGGCGCGGGCCGCACCGAGTTGTTCGAAGGCATCATGGGCCTGCGCGCCTGCACAGCAGGCACGGTGGAGCTGCAAGGCCGCATGCAGACCATCCGCAACCCGCGCGACGCCGTGCGCCTGGGCCTGACCTACCTGAGCGAAGATCGCAAGGGCAAGGGCCTGCATGTGAACTTTGGCCTGCGCGAAAACCTGACGCTGATGGCACTCGAGCGCTACGCCACGCCCTGGCTGCAACCCGCGCTCGAAGACCAGGCGCTGGCCGGCGCGGTGGACGAATTTGGCATCCGCACCGGCAGCCTGCACATCAAGGCATCCAGCCTGTCGGGCGGCAACCAGCAAAAGGTGGCACTGGCCAAAGTGCTGCACCCCGGCCCCAAGGTCGTGGTGCTGGACGAACCCACGCGCGGCGTGGATGTGGGCGCCAAGCGCGACATCTATTTACTCATCCAGAAGCTGGCCAGCCAGGGCTTGGCCGTCGTCATTATTTCCAGCGAACTCATGGAGCTCATTGGCCTGTGCCACCGCGTCGCGGTGATGCGTGCGGGCCGGCTGCAAACCGTTCTGGAATCCCAACAACTTACCGAAGAGGAGCTCATCGCCCATGCCACAGGAACCCACTAAGACAAGCGCTAGCCAGTGGCTTGCCAAACTGCAGGGCATGGGCCCGGTGATCGGCCTGGTGCTGCTGTGCGTGGTGGGCACGCTGCTCAACAGCAACTTCGCCACGGTGGACAACATCACCAACGTGCTCACGCGCACGGCCTTCATCGGCATCATTGCCGTGGGCATGTGTTTTGTGATCGTGTCCGGCGGCATTGACCTGTCCGTGGGCTCCATGGCCGCGCTGATTGCGGGAAGTGTGATTCTGGCGATGAACTACCTGTCGCCCAAGCTGGGCTCGCCCGTGGGCACGGTGGTGCTGGGCATGGCCTTGGCCCTGGTGCTGGGTGCCGCGTTTGGCCTGGCGCACGGCCTCTTGATCACCAAGGGACGCATCGAGCCCTTCATCGTGACGCTGGGCACGCTAGGCATCTTCCGCGCCTACCTGACCTACTTCTCCAATGGCGGGGCCATCACGCTGGACAACGACCTGACCGACATCTACAGCCCGGTGTACTACGGCAGCCTGGCGGGCATACCCATTCCCGTGTGGGTGTTTCTGGCGGTGGCGCTGCTGGGCAGCGTGATCCTGAACCGCACCACCTTTGGCCGTTATGTGCAGGCCATTGGCTCCAACGAACAGGTGGCGCGCTACGCCGCCGTGGATGTGGACCGCGTGAAGGTGCTGACCTATGTGCTGCTGGGCGTGTGCGTGGGCATTGCCACGCTGCTCTATGTGCCGCGCCTGGGTTCGGCATCGCCCACCACGGGCTTGCTGTGGGAGCTGGAAGCCATTGCCGCCGTCATCGTGGGTGGCACCGCACTCAAGGGGGGCGCAGGCACCATCACCGGCACGGTGGTGGGGGCGGTGCTGCTCTCTGTCATCAGCAACATTCTCAACCTGACCAGCATCATCAGCGTGTACCTGAACGCTGCGGTGCAGGGCATCGTGATCATCGCCGTCGCTTTCATGCAGCGCTCGAAGCGATAAGTTTTCCCCCAACCACAGCAACCGCTGTTTTTTTAACCTGCACCTTAGGAGACAACTGAAATGAAAAAAATCACACGCAGACTCGCACTGACCGCCGTGGCCCTGGCCGCTCTGGGCAGCAATGCCAGCTTCGCCGCCGAGAAGGTCGTGCTGGGCGTGTCCATCCCGGCCGCGACGCACAGCTTCATGGCAGGCGTGGTGTTCTGGGCCAACCAGGCCAAGGCCGAGCTGGAAAAAGCCAACCCCGGCCTGGAAGTGATTGTGAAGACCGCCAGCGGTTCGCCCGAACAGGCCAACCAGCTGCAAGACTTGCTGACCGTGAACAAGATCAACGCCCTGGTGGTGTTGCCCTTTGAATCGGCCGCTTTGACCAAGCCTGTGGCCCAGCTCAAGGGCAAGGGCGTGTACGTGACCGTGGTGGACCGCGGCCTGACCGACACCAGCGCACAGGACGCCTATGTGGCCCCCAACAACACCACCTTTGGTGAAGTACCGGCTGCCTACATCGGCAAGGCACTGGGCGGCAAGGGCAATGTAGTGGTGCTGCGCGGCATTGCGTCCAACGTGGACAACGAACGCAACGACGCCTTCAACGGCGGCCTGAAGGCCTTCCCCGGCATCAAGGTGCTGGACGCCAAGTACGGCAACTGGAACCGCGACGATGCGTTCAAGGTCATGCAGGATTACCTGACCCGCTTCCCCCACATCGACGCCGTCTGGGCGGCGGATGATGACATGTCGGTGGGCGTGCTTAAGGCTATCGACCAGGCCAAGCGTACCGACATCAAGCTGGTGTTCGGCGGTGCCGGTGCCAAGGGTTCCATCAAGACCCTGATGGACGGCAGCGACGCCCGCATCCAGGCCAACGTGTCCTACTCGCCCAAGTTCATCTACGACGCGGTGAAGATGACCGCAGAAGCCCGCCTGAAGGGCGCCAAGCTGCCTGCGACCACCATCATTCCGTCGGTGCTGATCACCAAGGAAAGCGCCAAGAACTTCTACTTCCCAGACTCTCCGTTCTAAGTATTCCGGTGTTTTATTGACGAAATAGGCCTGTAGCCCCCGCTAACATTGCGCAAGCAGCTATTAAAAGCATAGCGGGTGGCCGCAGGCCTCCTCTCCCTTTTTCTGGAGCATCTCCATGGCAAGACCTGTCACCTTGTTCACCGGCCAATGGGCCGACCTGCCCCTGGCCGAGCTGGCCCCCATGGCCAAACGCATGGGCTACGACGGCCTGGAGCTCGCCTGCTGGGGCGACCATTTCAATGTGCAGGAGGCACTGGCCTCCTCCACCTACGTGCAAGACAAGCACGCTCTGCTGGCCAGCCACGGCCTGCAGTGCCTGGCCATTGGCAACCACCTCGTGGGCCAGGCCGTGTGCGACCGCATTGACGAGCGCCACCAGTCCATCCTGCCTGCCCATGTGTGGGGCGATGGCGACCCCGAAGGTGTACGCCGCCGCGCCGCCGCCGAGCTGCAAGACACCGCCCGCGCCGCCGCAAAATTTGGCGTGAAGACCGTGACCGGCTTCACCGGCTCCTCCATCTGGCATTCCATCTACGCCTTCCCTCCCACCACCCAGGCCTACTGGGACAAGGGCTTTGCCGACTTTGGCGCACGCTTCACGCCCATCCTCGATGTGTTCGCTTCGGTGGACGTGAACTTCGCGCTGGAAGTACACCCCACCGAGATCGCGTTTGACATTGCCACCAGCGAACGCGCGCTGGCCGCGGTGAACCAGCATCCCCGCTTCGGCTTCAACTTCGACCCCAGCCACCTGGCTTACCAGGGTGTGGACTACATCCGCTTCATCCGCACCTTTGGCCCGCGCATCTTCAACGCCCACATGAAGGACGCCTGGTGGGGCAAGGGTGACGGCACCGTGGGCACCTTTGGCGGCCACACCAGCTTTGGCGACGCCCGCCGCACCTGGGACTTCCGCAGCGTGGGCCGCGGCATGATCGATTTCGAATCCATCATCGTCGCCCTCAACGACGTGGGCTACCAGGGCCCGCTGAGCGTGGAGTGGGAAGACAGCCGCATGGACCGCGAACACGGCGCCACCGAGAGCGCGGCCTTCTGCAAGCGCCTGGATTTCAAACCGGCCGCCGGCGCGTTTGACGCCGTGTTCGCCAAAGACCAACAAGCCCCATGACATTTGCCTCCAACGCTTCCCATCCGCCACGCCGCCTGCGCTATGCCATGGTGGGCGGTGGCCGCGACGCCTTCATTGGCGGCGTGCACCGCAAGGCTGCCGCGCTGGATGGCCAGATCGAGCTGGTGGCCGGCGCCCTCTCCAGCAGCCCCGACAAGGCACGTGCCTCGGGCCGCGACCTGTTTTTGGCCGACGACCGCAACCACGGCAGCTGGCAAGAGCTGCTGGCCGACGAGCTGCGCCGGGGCCCCAAGGACCGCATCGATTTTGTCTCCATCGTCACGCCCAACCATGTGCATTACCCCGTGGCCCGGGCGTTTGTGGAGGCGGGTTTCCATGTGTTGTGCGACAAGCCCCTGGTGCACACCGGCGCGCAGGCGCGCGACCTGGTGGCCGCGGTAAAGAAACAGGGCACCGTGTTTGGCGTGACCTACAACTACACCGGCTACCCGCTGGTGCGCCAGATGCGCCACATGGTGCAGAGCGGCGCCATCGGCACGGTGCGCAAGGTGGTCGTGGAGTACCACCAGGGCTGGCTGGCTACGGCGGTAGAAGACAGCGGCAGCAAGCAGGCCGCCTGGCGCGTGGACCCGGCGCTGAGCGGCGCCGCAGGCGCCATGGGCGACATCGGCTCGCATGCCGAAAACCTGCTGAGCACCGTCACCGGGCTACAGATTGAATCCCTCTGCGCCGACCTCAGCGCCATGGGCGCGGGGCGCACGCTGGACGACGACGGCAACATGCTGCTGCGCCTGCAGGGCGGGGCACGCGGTGTGCTGATCGCCTCGCAAATTTGCACCGGCAGCGAGAACGACCTGCGCCTGCGCGTGAGCGGCACCACGGGCAGCCTGGTTTGGTGCCAGGAGAACCCCAACCAGCTGTTGCATGCGCCGTTGGACGGCCCGCCGCGCACGCTGACCCGCGCATCGACGGGCTTGTGTGAAGCGGCCGTGCGGGCGTCGCGCCTGCCCTCGGGCCACCCCGAGGGATTTATCGAAGCCTTTGCCAACGTCTACCTGGGCGTGGCCGCCGACATCCGCGCTCGCCTGCAGGGCATGGCCGCCGACCCGCTGGCCACGGACTACCCGCGCGTGGAAGACGGCGCCCGCGGCGTGCACTTCATTGAAAAAGTGCTGGAATCGTCGCGCAGCACGGCCAAGTGGACGAACGTGTAAGGCGCTCAGCATGAAAACTTCAAACCCAAAGCGTTGGGGTCTTGCACTGGCCCTGGTGGTTGGCCTGGGCCTGGCTTATGCGGCCGGCCTGCTGTCATCGACGACGGGAATCACTGCCCGTATCAGCAAGCTATGGAACCGGGCGCCAGTGGCCAGCCCAACGGCGGCCATCGCGCTCAAAAAGGGCCTGGCGGGGTTTGACTTCACACGCATAGGCCGCAGCGGCGCGGTCCTCACGCACCAAGACGCCGTGTGGCGCAGTGCGGGGACCGAGGCCGAAGGCACACAGTGGGATTGCCTGCGCGACAACGTCAGCGGGCTTTGGTGGGAGGCCAAGACCAACGAAGAGACCGCGGGGGGCCCTGGTGCCAAACACCTGCGCCACGTAGACCACACCTACAGTTTTGCCGCCAATGCCCTCGGGCTGGCCGATGCAGGCCAACCGGCCGGAGGCCGTTGCTCCGGCCTGCCCACGGCTGGCAGCTGCAATGCCCAGGCCTATGTGGATGCGGTGAACACTGCAGGGCTGTGTGGCTTTAATGATTGGCGCCTGCCCACGGCCACCGAACTCAAACCCCTGACCAGCATCAACAAGGGCGGCGCCACGATTGATCTGGAACAGTTCCCCAACACTGCACCGACGGGGTACTGGACCGCCTCGGCCTACCCGCACCGCGACAACTACGTGTGGTACGTGTACTTTGCCGGTGCCGGTGATGCGTTTGGCGACGCGACGTCCGCCAACTACGCGATTCGGCTGGTGCGCAACGGGCCCTAGACCCACGGGCGCATCGCCTGGCCCGGCCGGGGCCAAATCCAGTACAGTGGCGCGAAACAGGTAGCACCTCGCTACCTGTCTACCGACCCGCCCCGCCATGCAACCCATCCAGCTCTTCGACCCGGCGTCCAGCACCTACACCTACATCCTGTTTGACGAGGCGAGCCGCGATGCGCTCATCGTGGACCCGGTGGACGAGCAGCTGGAGCGCGACCTGGCCACACTGCGCCAGTACGGCCTCAAGCTACAGTGGGCCGTCGAGACCCACGCCCACGCCGACCACATTACCAGCGCCGCGCTGCTGGCCGAGCACACCGGCGCCAAGACTGCCGCACCCGCGGGCTGCGGCATTGGCACCGCCGCCGTGCAGCTGGCTGATGGCGACACGCTGGCCTTTGGCGCCGAATCCCTGCGCGCGCTGCACACACCCGGCCACACCAGCGGCAGCATGAGCTTTACCTGGCGCGACCATGTGTTCACCGGCGACACGCTGCTGATAGGCGGCTGCGGCCGCACCGATTTCCAGTCCGGCAGCGCCGAAGACCTGTACCGCAGCATCACCCACGTACTGTTTGCCCTGCCCGAAGCCACCACGGTGTGGCCAGCCCACGACTACCAGGGCCGCACCCGCACCACCATTGGCACCGAGAAAACCAGCAACGCCCGCGTGGCTGGCAAGACGCTGGCCGAGTTCGTGGCCACCATGGACAGCCTGAACCTGCCACGCCCACGCCGCATCGACGAGGCCGTGCCCGCGAACCTGAGCTCGGGCGTGCGCCACGACGCCGGCAGTGCCGGTGCCACCGCGGCCCAGGCCGCCACCGGCTATGCGGGCGATGTGAGCGCCGAGCTGGCCTGCGCCTGGTGGCAGGCAGGCGAGGCCGTGCTGGTGGATGTGCGCAGCGATGCGGAGCGCGAGTGGGTCGGCTTTGTGCCCGGCGCCGTGGCCCTGGCCTGGAAGCAGTGGCCCGGCATGGCGATGAACCCGCAGTTCGATGCGGGCCTGCAGGCCGCCGTGCCCGCGGGCCGCAAAGTGGTGCTGCTGTGCCGCAGCGGTGTGCGCTCCATTGCGGCTGCCAAGCGCGCCACCGAGCTGGGCCTGGAGGCCTACAACATCCTCGAAGGCTTTGAGGGCGACCCCGATGCCAATGCCCAGCGCGGCCACCGCGGCGGCTGGCGCCTGCGCGGCCTGCCCTGGCGGCAGGGCTAAAGCCCGCACAATACCGCCCAGAGACAACTCGACAAAAACAACGCTATGACCTTTCTTGCGCTGGATATCGGCAACACCCGCCTGAAGTGGGCCCAGTACGCCAGCCCGCAGCCCGGGGCCGCCCTGCTGGCCCAAGGCGCCGAGTTTCTGGAAAACATCGACAAGCTCGGCGATGGCGGCTGGCGTGGCCTGCAGGCGCCCCGCCATGTGCTGGGCTGCGTGGTGGCCGGCGATGCGGTCAAGCGCCGCGTGCAGGAGCAAATGGACGCCTGGGAGGTCATCCCGCAGTGGGTGGTGTCCAGCGAGGGCGAGGCCGGCCTGCGCAATGGCTACGACCACCCCACCCGCCTGGGCGCGGACCGCTGGGTGGCCATGATTGGTGCCTACCACCGCATGCGGGCCCAGGGCGCACCGCGCCCCATGGTGGTGGTGATGGTGGGGACTGCGGTGACCGTGGAGGCGATTGACGCCGAGGGCAAGTTTCTGGGCGGCCTGATCTTGCCGGGCCACGGCATCATGCTGCGCGCGCTCGAATCGGGCACGGCCGGCCTGCACGTGCCCACGGGCGAGGTGCGCGAATTCCCCACCAACACCAGCGACGCGCTGACCAGCGGTGGCACCTATGCCATTGCCGGCGCGGTGGAACGCATGGTGCAACATGTAAGTGCCCACTGCGGTGCAGAGCCCAAATGCATCATGACCGGTGGCGCAGGCTGGAAGATGGCGCCCAGCATGACACGGCCGTTTGAGCTGGTGGACAACCTGATTTTTGACGGCCTGCTGCAGATGGCCCAAGGCCGCTACCAGCCTGCGGTGCAGGCCTAGCGCCGGGCCTAGAGGTCCAGCAACTGCGAGAAGTCGGTGTGGGTAGAGCCGGGGCTGCTGTCCACGGACAGCACGGCGCTGCCCTCGAAGGCGTGCTCCACCACGCGCACATCGGGCTCGCCCGGCAAGGCGCCTGCCAACACAGCCCGGTCCACCATGCGCATGAGCAAGGCGCGCGCCGCCTCTGGCGACTCGCCCTGCAAATCCACGGTCGCGGTCAGGGTGAGACGGATAGTCGCCAGATCAGGGGCGCGCTGCGGGGCCCGTGACGCCAGGCCCGTGTCTTGCAGCAGCGTGCCGTCGCGGGCCACGAACAGCACCCGCGAAGGCGCCCGTGGCGACAGCACATGGGATTGGCCATCGGCATTGACCACCAGCATGGTGCCGTTGGCAAAGTCCCGCGCCCAGGCGGTTTTGCCGCCCTGAAAGCCGCGGATGCTGAAGCCGTAGTCGCGCGGCGAGGCGAAATGCCGGCCGCTGATGTCCAGCGAGGGGTCGTCGATCTCCAGATCGTCGTGGACAAAGGTGTAACGGGTATCGCCCGCCTGCAGCTGCCGCTGGGTCGCCCGGGGCAGACCAGGCGGATGCTCTCGGGGACTGAGTTCACTCCAATTGGTCATGCTGACCTCCCGTTACATTTTCTCTGGATCATACGTATTTCAGGGCTGCGGCGCGAGCCATTGTTCTGCCAACCGCACCCAGTAGGTAGCACCCAGGGGCAGCAGTTCGTCATTGAAATCGTAGCTCGGGTTGTGCAACATGCAAGGCCCGCCACCGTGGCCCATGTCGCGGTGGGCACCATCACCATTGGCAATGAAGCTGTAGCAGCCCGGTTTGGCCTGCAGCATGTAGGCAAAGTCCTCGGCGCCCATGGTGGGCTCTTGCGCCAGCACATTCTCGTCACCCACGATGCTGGCCATCACCTTGCGGGCGAATTCGGCCTCCTTCGGCGCGTTGATGGTGGGCGGGTAGTTGCGCACGAACTCAAACGCGCAGGTGGTGCCAAAAGCCGCACTGGTGTGTTGGGCCAGGTCGCGCATGCGCTGCTCGATCATGTCCAGCACCTCGAGGGTGAAGGTGCGCACTGTGCCCTGGATCTCGCAGTGGTCGGGGATCACATTGGTGGCTTCGCCGGTGTGGATCATGGTGACCGAGATGACCCCCGCATCGATCGGCTTTTTGTTGCGGCTGATGATGGTCTGGAAGCCCTGCACCATCTGGCAGGCCACCACTACGGGGTCGATGGCGTTGTGCGGCATGGCAGCGTGGCCGCCCTTGCCGGTGATGGTGATCTTGAATTCGTTGCTGGACGCCATGACCGGGCCCGGGCTGGCGGCAAAGGTGCCGGCCCGCATGCCAGGCCAGTTGTGCATGCCAAACACGGCCTCCACCGGAAACTGCTCAAACAGGCCATCCTTGATCATCTCGCGTGCGCCACCGCCACCCTCTTCGGCCGGCTGGAACACCAGGTACACCGTGCCATCAAAGTGTCGGTGCTGGGCCAGGTACTGGGCCGCGCCCAGCAGCATGGCGGTGTGGCCGTCGTGGCCACAGGCGTGCATCTTGCCGGGGTGCTGGCTGGTGTGGGCAAAGGTGTTGAACTCCTGCATGGGCAGCGCGTCCATATCGGCGCGCAGCGCCAGCGCACGGCTCGAGGTGCCTGCCTTAACGATGCCCACCACGCCCGTGGTGCCCAGGCCGCGGTGGATGGGAATGCCCCACTCGGTCAGTTTGGCGGCCACCAGGTCGGCGGTGCGGACCTCTTCAAAACACAGCTCAGGGTGGGCGTGCAAATCACGGCGCAAGGCAGCAATTTGGGGGGTATTGGCAACAATGGGATCTAGCAGTTTCATGGGGAGAACTCCAGCAAGGACATGGATTGTGCACCGCCCCACGGCAGGCCCTGGCCAGACTCGCTAAAGTAGAGCCATGCACCCAGAGAATTCGTCCCCCGCGCCCGAACACAAAGTCCTCGGCGCCTGCCCCCACGACTGCCCGGACACCTGCTCCATGGTGGTTACTGTGCAGGGCGGCATTGCCATCAAGGTACAGGGCAACGCCGACCACCCCGCCACCAACGGCGCGCTGTGCACCAAAGTGTCGCGCTACACCGAACGCACTTACCACCCCGAGCGCGTGCTGCAACCGCTGCGCCGCATAGGCCCCAAAGGTAGCGGCCAGTTTGAGCCCGTGAGCTGGGAGGCTGCGCTGGCCGACATTGCGCAGCGCCTGGGCCAGATTGCCAACCGCGGTGGCCGCAGTGCCGAGGCCATCCTGCCCTACAGCTACGCAGGCACCATGGGGCGCGTGCAGGGCGAGGGCATGGCGGCCCGTTTCTTCAACAAGCTGGGCGCCTCGCGCCTGGACCGCACCATCTGCGCATCGGCCGGGGCGGAGGCCCTGAACCAGACCCTGGGCAACAAGGTGGGCACGCGGGTGGAGTTCTTTGCCGATTCGCAACTGATTCTGATTTGGGGCAGCAACTCGATTGGCAGCAATGTGCATTTTTGGCGCCATGTGCAAACCGCCAAGCGCCATGGCGCCAAGGTGATCTGCATCGACCCGCGCCGCACCGAGACCGCCGAAAAATGCCACGAGCACATTGCGCTGTTGCCCGGTACCGATGCCGCGTTGGCGCTGGGGCTGATGCACCAGCTCATTACCCACGACTGGCTGGACCACGACTACATCGCACAACACACCGTCGGCTGGGAGGCCCTGCGCGCCCGCGCACTGGAGTGGCCGCCCGAGCGCGTCGCAGCGGTGTGCGGCATCACTACGGAACAGGTGGTGTCGCTGGCGCGTGACTATGGCGAAGCTGGCAAGCAGGGCAAGCCCGCCGCCATCCGCATGAACTATGGGCTGCAGCGCACCCGCGGCGGTGGCAACGCCGTGCGCGCCATTGCTTGCCTACCTGCGCTGATCGGCGCCTGGCGCCATCGTGCCGGTGGCGTTCTGCTGTCCAGCTCGGGCTATGTGCCGGTACAGGCGGCTGCGCTGGAGCGCCCGGAGTTGCTGGCAGGTCGCACCCCGCGCACCATCAATATGAGCACGATTGGCGACGACCTGCTGCGCCCCGCCAGCGAGGCCTTTGGCCCCGCCGTGGAGGCGGTCATCGTCTACAACAGCAACCCCGTGGCCGTGGCGCCCGACTCCACCAAAGTGGTGCAAGGCTTTGCGCGCGAAGACCTGTTCACCGTGGTGCTGGAACACTTCCAGACCGACACGGCCGATTACGCCGACTATGTGCTGCCTGCCACCACGCAGCTGGAACACTGGGACGTGCACAGCAGCTACGGCCACACCGACATCCTGCTGAACCGTCCGTCCATCGCCCCGCTGGGCGAGGCCCGCACCAACACGCAATTTTTCCGCGACCTGGCGCGCCACATGGGCTACACCGAGGCGGTGTTTGAGGAGAGCGACGAGAGCCTGTGCCGCACCGCCTTTGGCAACAAGGTGGACTTTGCGTCTCTGCTGGCCCGTGGCTTTGCACCGCTGCCCGTGCCCGAGGCGCCGTTTGCCGAAGGCAACTTCCCTACCCCTAGCGGCAAGTGCGAATTCTTTAGTGAGCGGCTGGCTCGCCAAGGCCAGGATGGCCTGCCTGACTTCGTCCCCAACTACGAACCCGCAGGGGCCGACGCACGCTACCCGCTGGCGATGATTTCGCCGCCTGCGCGCAACTTCCTCAACTCCACCTTTGTGAATGTGAAAAGCCTGCGCGATGTGGAAGGCGAGCCGCTGGTGGAAATCCACGCCAGCGATGCCGCCGCACGCCAGATTGCAGACGGTGCCGTGGTGCGCGTGTTCAACGCGCGCGGCGCCTACGAATGCGTGGCCCGCGTGTCGGACCGGGCGCGGCCCGGCGTAGTGAACGGGCTGGGGGTATGGTGGCGCAAGCTGGGCCGCGACGGCACCAATGTGAACGAACTGACCAGCCAACGCCTGACCGACATGGGCCGTGCGCCCACCTTCTACGACTGCGCAGTGGAAGTAGAGAGCCTCTGACGCAGCAACCGCGGCCTAGTGCCGCTTGTTGCCGAAGTTGAGCAACCGTGTGGCGATCAGCGTTTCGGCCATAAAGCACAGCAGCGCCAGCAGAAAGCAGCCCACACCGCCCAGAAACGTGAAAATGGAAATGCGCAGGCCAGGGAAGTCAATCGTCTCGCCCAGGAACAGCACCATGATGGTGACCCCGATTAGGATGCCGCACAGCGTGAGCAAGGCGATGCAGGCATTGGCCAGCAAGCCCCGGGTGCGCAGTTCGGCCAGCTCGGCATAGTTGGCATCCGTTTCCTCGGGGTGGGTCTGGTGCTTGATGTGCTGCTCTACGGTGCGTGCACGGTCAATGATGCGTGCCAGCCGGCCCGCCACCGCGCCGATCATGCCGGACACCGCAGTGAGCAAAAACACCGGAGCTACCGAGAGCTGGATGCCGTGAGAAACCGTGTCAGGGTCCAGGGGAAAAGCCATGTATGCACACCTCAATGAAAACGCCCTGCAGGCAGATGCCCGCATGGCGTTGCATTGTAGGTCTGCGATTAAGCGCCCCCACGCTCCACCGCTGCGCGGGTCGCTGCCCCCCAAGGGGGCCAGCCCGTCTTGGGGCGGCCCGGCAACGGGCTAGCTCTGTTGTGCCAGTTGCTGTTCCAACTGGTTCAGCACGCGGTAGCAGTCCAGCACACGGCCCACGCTGGAGTTGGGTTCGCGGCCCTCGCGGATGGCGGCGAAGAACTCGCGGTCTTGCAACTCGATGCCGTTCATGCTGACTGCGACCTGGCTCACGTCGATCTTTTCTTCCTTGCCGGTGAACAGATCGTCGTAGCGGGCCAGGTAGGTGGCCGTGTCGCCGATGTAGCGGAAGTAGGTGCCCAGGGGGCCATCGTTGTTGAAGCTCAAGGACAAGGTGCAGATGGCGCCATTGGCGGCGCGCAGCTGGATGCTCATGTCCATGGCAATGCCCAGCACCGGGTGGATGGGGCCCTGGATGGCGTTGGCCTGCACGATGGGGCTGTTGGCCTGGTAGGCAAAGAGGTCCACGGTGTGGGCCGCGTGGTGCCACAGCAGGTGGTCGGTCCAGGATCTAGCCTGACCCAGCGCATTGGTGTTGGTGCGACGGAAGAAGTAGGTCTGTACATCCATCTGCTGGATGTTGAACTTGCCCGCGGTGATCTGCTCGTTCACATACTGGTGGCTGGGGTTGAAGCGGCGCGTGTGGCCGCACATGGCCACCAGCCCAGTCTTCTTCTGCTCAGCCACCACGGCATCGGCGCCCGCCCAACTGTCGGCCAGCGGAATTTCTACTTGCACGTGTTTGCCGGCTTTCAGGCAGGCCAGAGTTTGCTCGGCGTGCATTTGCGTGGGCGTGCACAGAATCACCGCATCCAGCTCCGGCAGGGCCAGGCTATCGGCAAGCTCGGTGGTGACGTGGCCAATGCCGTACTTGGTAGCAACTTCTTTGGTTTTTTCCAGGTCACGGCTGATCAGCGAGATGACTTCGACGCCATCAATGTTCTTGATGCCGTCCAGATGTTTGATGCCGAAAGCACCTGCGCCAGCGAGGGCGACTTTGATGGTCTTCATGTGTTCTCCAAAATCAAATGTCCCACCGCCGTGTTGCTGGCGGGCACATGGTAGAAGCGGTGCTTGACCGTGGGCTTAGGGCCACCGGCCACATCGGCCATGGCGCCGCGGGCAATCAACCACATCACCAGCTCAATGCCTTCACTGCCGGCTTCTCGCACGTAGTCGATATGCGGGGTGGCGGCGCAGGCAGCGGGGTCGGCAATCATCTGGTCCAGCCAGGCGTTGTCCCACTCGCGGTTGATCAGCCCGGCACGTGCGCCCTGCAGCTGGTGGCTCATGCCGCCCGTGCCCCAGATGTGCACATTGAGGTCTTCGTCATAACTTTCCACGGCCTTGCGGATCGCCTTGCCGAGGTTGAAACAGCGCTGGCCGCTGGGCACGGGGTACTGCACCACGTTCACCGCAAACGGGATCACCGGGCAGGGCCAGGCGTCGCGCGCGGGGTCTTTCTCACCGCACATCAGCGAGAGTGGCACGGTCAGGCCGTGGTCTACGTCCATCTTGTTCACGATGGTGAGGTCAAAGTCCTGCTGGATGACGGAGTGCGCGATGTGCGCGGCCAGGTCCGGGTGGCCTTGTACCTTGGGCACGGGACGTGGACCAAAGCCTTCATCCGCGGGGATGTATTCCGCAGCCGTGCCAATGGCGAATGTGGGAATCATGTCCAGACTGAAAGCCGTGGCGTGGTCATTGAAGACCAGGATGATCACGTCGGGCTTGTTGTCCTTCATCCACTGCTTGGAGTAGTCATAACCCGCGAACAGGGGCTTCCAATAGTCTTCCTGGGTCTTGCCCAGGTCCATGGCCGCGCCAATGGCGGGCACATGCGAGGTAAATACAGAGGCGGTAATTTTGGCCATGGGTTCAGTCTTTCTTGCCACCAACGGCGGAATGTTGGCCTTGGGGTTGGCGATGTGGCTGGGCCGTGCCGTCTTCACCGAGTTTGCGATTGCCTTCCACCGAACGGCCGCCACCAATCATCATGGCGCGGTATTCCTCTTCGGTCATGCCAGTCATGCTGCCGGCCATCTGCTGGAAGCTGCGGCCATGTGTGGCGCCAATCTTGGCGAGGAAATAGATATTGCCGCCCAGGCTGATGGCGCGGTTCAGATCCATGTCCAGCACGGACTGTTTCTGCTCTTCCGACATCGCCCACTCGTCCAGATAGGCACGCTGGTTGGCCTTGAAACGTTCGCGGTTCTCGGCCTTCATCAGACTCATGCAGAACTGGTTGAGCCAATAGCCCTTGCGGCTTTGCTCTGCGTCAAAAATCGTGGTGCCAGGAATGTCCTGGTAGGGTTTATCGAGTGACATATCAGTCTTTCCAGTACAGGCGGTTGGGGTTGTCCACCAGCAGCTTGCGCTGCAATTCCGGTGTCACCGCAATATGCGGAATAAAGTCCACGAGCAGGCCGTCGTCCGGCATGTGGTCTTTGAGATTCGGGTGCGGCCAGTCAGTGCCCCACAACACGCGGTCGGGGAACTGCTCCACGATGCGCCGGGCAAACGGGATCACGTCGCGGTAGGCGTTTTGTTCGCCGTTCAGTGCCTTGGGGCCAGTCACGCTGAGTCGCTCCGGGCAGCTCACCTTGCTCCATACATTGGTGTGCTCGCGCATGAACTTTTCAAACAGCGCGAACTGCGGTCCGTCCACGGGCAGCGACACGTCGGGGCGCCCCATGTGGTCCACCACCACCGTGGTCGGCAGCGCGGTGAAAAAGTCCCACAGCTCGGGCAGGTCCACCGCTTCAAAGTAGATCACCACATGCCAGCCCCACTTCGCGATACGGTTGGCAATTTCCAGCAACTCGTCCTTGGGCGTGAAGTCCACCAGGCGCTTGACGAAGTTGAAGCGCACGCCGCGCACACCCGCGTCGTGCATGGCCTGGATCTCTTCGTCGGTCACGCTGCGCTTGACCGTGGCCACGCCACGTGCCTTGCCATGGCTGTGCACAAGCGCATCCACCATGGCACGGTTGTCGGCGCCGTGGCAGGTGGCTTGCACGATGACGTTTTTCTCAAACCCCAGGTGGTCGCGCAGTGCAAACAGCTGGTGCTTGGAGGCATCGCACGGCGTGTATTTGCGCTCTGGCGCGTAGGGGAACTCTGCCCCCGGGCCAAACACGTGGCAGTGTGCATCCACCGCGCCCGCGGGCAGCTTGAAGGTGGGCTTGGCCGGGCCGGTGTACCAGTCCATCCAGCCAGCGGTTTTGGTGAAATCACCAGAAGTGGGTTTGCTCATGGTGTGACCTCAGTCGATGTACTTCAAGCCCGCTGCAGCCAGTGGCTCGCGCATCTTGTACATGTCCAGCCCCAGCACACCGGCAGCCAGCTTCGCACGTTTTTCGCCTTCAAAGCTCTCCCGCTTTTGTGCGGCGTCCAGCGTGGCAGCGGCGCGTGCGGCGGGCACGCAGACCACGCCATCGTCATCGGCCACGATCACGTCACCCGGCGTCACTAGCATGCCGGCACAGACGATGGGAATGTTCACCGAGCCCAGCGTGGCCTTGATGGTGCCCTTGCTGCTGATGGCCTTGCTCCAAACCGGGAAGCCCATGCGCTGCAGTTCTTTCACATCGCGCACACCGGCGTCAATGATCAGCGCACGTGCGCCACGTGCCTGGAAGCTGGTGGCCAACAGGTCACCGAAGTAGCCATCGGTGCACTCGGCGGTGACGGTAGCTACGACGATGTCGCCAGGCTGGATCTGCTCTGCCGCTACATGCATCATCCAGTTGTCGCCGGGCTGCAGCAGCACGGTGACGGCGGTGCCAGACACCTGTTGGCCGCTGTAGATCGGGCGCATATAGGGCTTGAGCAGGCCCACGCGGCCCATGGCTTCGTGCACGGTGGCGGAGCCCAGGGCAGCCAGGCCATCTGCGGCTGAGCGGTCGGCTCGGTGGATGTTTCTGTAGACAACGCCTAGTTCGTACATTTCTGTTTCTCCTAAATCTTTTCTGGGCTCTGTTTCTTCTGGGCCCGCGGCGGATCAGGGGAGAGTGCCTCCGCTCATGTCCCCCGCTCGCTGCGCGAGCTCCTCCTTGACTTCGCTGCGGCACTCACCCCTACTCCGCCGCTACGAAGGGCGTTTGCTTTCTCGTCACCAATCCAATCACGCGGACAAGGCGTGGGGTGGTTGGGCGTTTTGTGAAGGTCAAGGAGGAGCCCGCAAAGCGGGCGGGGGACACGCAGCAAAACGCCCAACCACCCCGCGCCTCCACACCAAGCAAGCAGACCTACCGCCCCTTGGCCTTCAACGCAGCATCCAACCGAGGAAACACGCGCCGCGCATTCCCCTCGTAGATCTCAAACCGATCCTCGTTGCTCAAAATCTTCGACGCCTCGATATAGCGTTTGGTGTCGTCGTAATAGTGGCCCGTCTGCGGATCAATGCCACGCACCGCCCCAATCATCTCGGACGCAAACAACACGTTCTTCACCGGAATCACGGTGTTGAGCAGGTCGATACCAGGCTGGTGGTAGACGCAGGTGTCGAAGTAAATGTTGTTGAGCAAATGCTCTTCCAGCAGCGGCTTCTTGAGCTCCTGCGCCAGACCGCGAAAACGCCCCCAGTGGTAGGGCACAGCGCCGCCACCATGGGGAATCAGGAACTTGAGTGTGGGGAACTGCTTGAACAGATCGCTGGTCAGGCACTGCATGAAAGCCGTGGTGTCGGCATTCAGGTAGTGGGCACCGGTGGTGTGGAAGCAAGCATTGCAGCTGGTGCTCACGTGGATCATCGCGGGGATGTCGTACTCCACCATCTTCTCGTAGATGGGGAACCACTGCTTGTCGCTCAGGGGCGGTGAATTCCAATGGCCGCCGCTAGGGTCGGGGTTCAGGTTGATGCCCACATTGCCGAACTGCTCCACACACTTCACCAGCTCGGGGATGCAGGTGGCGGGATCCACGCCCGGGCTCTGGGGCAACATGGCCGCGGGGATGAAGTTGTCGGGGAACAACTCACTCACGCGGAAGCACAGCTCGTTGCAAATGGCGGCCCAGGTGCTGGAGACATTGAAGTCGCCAATGTGGTGGGCCATGAAGCTGGCGCGTGGGCTGAAGATGGTGAGGTCGGAGCCACGCTCTTTCATCAGGCGCAGCTGGTTCTGCTCAATGGTCTCGCGCAGCTCGTCATCGCTGATCTTCAGGTCGGCCACCTTGGGGCCCAGCTCGGGGGTGTTCAGGTTGGCAATCTGCGCATTGCGCCAGTTCTCCAGCGCCTTGGGCGCGGTGGTGTAGTGGCCGTGGCAGTCGATGATCATGGGGTGTCTCCTTGAATCTTGTGTGGGGTGCTCAGGCCGGTTCCATACCCTGGCGCTGCTTGGCCTCTGCGGCGTCCACCGAGGCTATGAAAGCCAGCAGATCGCGCACCGCCTCTGCGTGCGTGGAACTGCTACAAACACCGGCTGAAAACGTGGTGGTGATCTGGATGGCGGGGGGCAACGCGCCGACGATGGCAATGCCGTCCACGTGGATCAGCTCGCTGAGTTGCTGAAAACCCAAGGCCACTTCGCCACGGGCTACCAAGGTGCCCACGGGCACACCGGGCGGCGCCTGCACGATGCGGCTCTGGATCGCATCGGCAATGCCCCAGCGCGCGAACAGTTGGGCCAGGGCCACGCCGCTGGGCCCGGTGGAATAGCTGAGGCTGCGGGCGGCCAGCACGGCCTGGCGCACGGCGTCTTCAGACGCGATGTCGGGCAACGCTGTGCCAGCACGCACGGCCACGGCCACGCCGGAGTGCACCAGGTCCACCTTGCTGTCGGCCAGCACGCGGCCTGCGGCCGCCAGCTTATCGATGGCGTCTGAGGCCAGAAACACCACGTCAAACGGCTCGCCGGCCTGCACGCGTTTGGCCGCATCTACACCGCCCACCGATTCGACCTCGACCACCACCCCCGTGCGCTGGGCGTAGGCCGTAGCGAGCTCAGCCAGCAGCTGGCGCGTGGCCATGGATGAGATGCCGCGCAAGGTGACGGGCAAGGAAGGCGTAGGGCTTGGCATGGTGGCTATTCTGGTCTGCGGCTGGGGGTTTGATAAGGCAAACACCCCACTAGCAGCTATCTCAAATTGGCATAATCGGCGAGCAGCTATTCGCTGAAGCCACATCCCCATTTGGAGACCCGCCATGGACCTGAAACAGCTGGAGTACTTTGTGCGGGTGGCCGAGTTGGGCAGCTTCACGCGCGCCTCCATCTCGCTGGACGTGGCCCAACCCGCGCTGAGCCGGCAGATTCGCCTGCTGGAGGTGGAGCTGCGGCAAAACCTGCTGACGCGCAATGGCCGGGGCGCCGTGCCCACCGAGGCCGGCAAGCTGCTGCTGGAGCACGGACGCGGCATCCTGCACCAGGTGCAGCTCACGCGCGAAGAGTTGGGCGCGGCGCGCGGCGCGCTGGCCGGGCGGGTTTCCATCGGCCTGCCGCCCAGCCTGTCCAAGCTCATTACCGTGCCGCTGGTGCTGGCGTTTCGCGAGCATTTACCGCAGGCCCAGCTGACGCTGACCGAGGGTTTTTCGGTGCAGATGCACGAGGGCCTGCGCTTGGGCAATCTGGACATGGCCGTGCTCTACAACCCCGGCCAAAGTACCGAGCTGGAGATGAGCACGCTGGACGAAGACGAGCTCTCGCTGATCTCGCACAACCCGCAGCCCGGCGCCGGTGGCAAGAAGACCAAGGCGGCGCCAGCCATCAGCCTCAAGGAAGTGGCCGACCTGCCGCTGATCCTGCCCAGCCGGCCCAACGCGTTTCGCATCCTCATCGAGGGCGAGATGATGGCCATTGGCCGCCGCCCCGATGTGCTGCTGGAGGTGGATGGCCTGAACGCCATTCTGAACCTGGTGAAGGAAGGCATGGGCCACGCTGTACTGCCCAGCTACACGCTGAGCAACTTCGACAATCCCGAGACCTTCACCGTGCAGTCCATCCACAGCCCGCGCATCATGAGCCAGCTGATGCTGGTGTGGTCAGCCCGCCGTCCCACCACGCAAACCCAGCGCAAGGCCATGGACGTGGTGAGCCAGGTGGTGCTCAAGGCCATCCACCGCTAGCCAGCCACGCTGTTTTCAGCATAGCTGGTATGGCGCGAGCCAGCTTGCCGCTGGTGGGGCAGCGCCCACACACTGTGAATCCAAGAAGAATTCCACAGGAGACCCGGCGCATGCCCATCACCACTCACAAATTCATAGCTGCCTGCGCAATAGTGGCGGTGGCTAGCGGCCTATTTCATGCACAGATGGCCAGCGCACAGGCTGTGGCGGCCAGCTACCCCAACAAGCCCATTCGCCTGGTAGTGCCGTTCACCCCCGGCGGCTCCACCGACATCCTGGCGCGCGCCATTGGCCAGAAGCTCAACGAGGCCTGGGGCCAGCCCGTGGTGATTGACAACGTGCCCGGTGCGGGCGGCTCCATCGGGGCCGACAAGGTGGCGAAGGCGTCAGCCGACGGCTACACCCTGCTCATGGGCCACATCGGCACGCTGGCGGTGAACCCCTCGCTCTACCCCAACCTGCCCTACGACCCGATCAAGAGCTTTGCGCCCGTGGCCTGGGTAGCGCGCGTGCCCAACGTGCTGGTGGTGCACCCCAGCGTGCCCGCCAAGAACGTGAAAGAACTGGTGGCGCTGGCCAAGGCCAAGCCCGGGCAGTTGAACTACGGCTCGGGCGGCAACGGCAGCGCGGCCAACCTGGCCACCGAATATTTCAAGCTGCAAACCGATACCTCACTGTTGCACATTCCCTACCGCGGCACGGCGCCTGCGGTCACTGACCTGGTGGGCGGGCAAATCCAGGTGCTGTTCACCGGCGCACCGGCGGTCATCAACCAGGTCAAGGCCGGGCAGATGCGGGCGCTGGCCGTCTCCAGCCCCAAGCGCATGGACGCCCTGCCCGACGTGCCCACGGTGGCCGAGTCTGGTTTTGCCGGTTTTGAGGCCGACCAGTGGTACGGCGTGGTGGCGCCAGCCGGCACACCGGCCGACATCGTGGCCAAGCTCAACACCCAGATCAACCTCGCGCTGAACAGCGCGGAGCTGAAGACGCGGCTGAACACCGAAGGTGCCATCGCCACACCCGATACCCCGGCCAACTTTGGCAAGCTCATCGTGCGCGAGATTGCGCGCTGGAAGCCCGTGCTGAGCAATGGGCGGGTAAAGGCGGACTAAGTTGGCCCTTCGGTACCTCATTGCCATGCTTGCGTCAGGCTGAAAGCCTCACCTGCGGAAGCAATGGCAAAGGCAGTAATCGACGGCGGATTCAACCGGTCGATGCAACACACTAAAACCTGCGTGAGCAGAAGTAGTGTTGCAGATGAAGTATCGAAATCGGACCTACTACACGGATAGTCAGAAGGCGCTTATGTGGGAGCGCTGGAAGCAAGGTTGGACCCTGCATGAGATTGGTAAATTATTTGATCGCAACCATGATCGGTGCGCCAGATATTGGCCGAGACAGACCGTTCAGCTCGTTGCTTTCAAGCGCCAAAGATTTTGCCGATCAGCAGCGTCTCGCTGCCTGAAGGCCTTCGGAGACAGACCCACACTTCGCTTGAATACCTTGGAAAAGCTGAACGCGTCCTGGTAGCCGACTGCGGTAGCCACCGTCTCCAGCGGCCGGTCGGTTTCGGTCAGCAACTGCACCGCACGTTGCATGCGCAGGGTACGCAAGTGGTTCAGCGGCGTGTCGCCCATGGTTTCGCGGAACCGCTCGGCTAAGGCTGTACGCGACAAACCGGCACGGCGAGCCAGTTCTTCCAGGGTCCAAGCATGTGTGGTCTCCTCGTGCATGAGTGCGAGCACCCGACCAATCTGAGGGTCCTGCTGCGCCTGGCTCCAACCTGGTTGTGCTTGCGCGCAACCGGCAATCACATGACGCAGTGCGTAGGTGAAGATAGCGTCAAGCAAGCCTTGCATGACGATGCTGGCGCCGGGAGTATCACTCGCGCGCAACTCGTCGGCCAACAGACCGCTGACCAATGCCAAAGGATCAAGGCGGGGCAGTTCAGCTGCTCGCAACACGGTGAATGCCGGCATCTCAGCAAAGAATGGGTGAAGTGGCGCATGCCAGAACTGGTACACGCCGCTCAACACCGTGGCCGACGCGTCGGGCGTACCAACAGACAAACGAATCTGGTCGACTTGCTGCCCCTCCAGCGTTGGTTGCGTGCTCAGCAAATGGTCGTGACCGCGACCCAACACGGCAACATCTCCGCTGACAAGGCACAACGGCTCCTGGTGTTCAGGGGTGTGCACATAGACAGGCCCGCGCAAGACGAGGTGAAGACCTATGCTGCGTTCGCACGGAAATCGGAGTGCACGAGAGTGCGCCAGATCGCTGAGGTCCAGAAGTCTGCGCGCGAAGCCAGTGTCGCGCAACATATGGGTGAAGGGGTCGTTGTTCATTACAGTAAATATTGTACTAATGGACATGAAGTTTGAACTTATTGCCATTTTAAGTTCGCTTCTATCTAAATACTATGAACGCCTTCATCAACCCTTTAGGAATTTTTCCATGATCATCGTCACTGGCGCCACCGGCCAACTTGGCCGCCTCGTTGTCAACCAGCTTCTCTCTCGTGGCGTGCCCGCTGCCAGCATCGTTGCAGCTGTGCGCACTCCTTCCAAAGCCTCTGACTTAGCCGCACGCGGTGTGGTTGTGCGCGAGGCCGACTATTCACGCCCCTCCACTCTGGAGGCCGCCTTTGCAGGGGCCGAGCGTGTGCTGCTGATCTCTTCCAGCGAGGTGGGTCAGCGCACCGCACAGCACAGCGCCGTTATCGACGCGGCTAAAAAAGTCGGAGTGCGTCAACTGGCATACACCAGCTCGCTTCACGCTGACCAGTCTCCGATGAGCTTGTCTGCCGAGCATCGCGAGACTGAAGCCCTCATCGAGGCATCAGGATTGCCGTACGTCCTGCTGCGAAACGGCTGGTACGTGGAGAACTACTTGGCCAGCCTGCCCGTTGCGCTTGAGCATGGTGCATTCATCGGCTCAGCCGGTGAGGGCAGGATCTCGTGGGCCCCGCGTGTTGACTACGCGGATGCAGCAGCGGCAGTGCTGACTCAGCCTATTGGTGATAACCAGGTTTTCGAGCTGGCCGGCGACAACGCGTACACCCGAGCTGACATGGTCGCCGAGGTCAACCGCCAGACTGGCAAATCGCTGCATTATGTGAACATGCCTCGCGCTCAGTTCTCTGCAGCGTTGGTAGGTGCCGGTTTGCCTGCACAGATCGCGGAGTTGATCGCTGAGTCCGATGAATACGCGGCACGTGACGCCTTGTTCGACGAGGGGCGACAAATGAGTGCGTTGATCGGTCGTCCGACAACGCCGCTTTCTGCATCAGTGGCCGCTGCGCTTGCTGAAGCCAAAGGCTGAAGGTATGGCTGGACTAGACCTATCGAACGCGAGTGCTGTCGGGGCGATTTAATAGTCAGATCAGCGCTGCAGCTATTTGCAGGGCTGGCCTTTATGACAACGCGCTAGGAGCGCGTTGCCTGAATCGAAATCGCAAGCAGCCGTCAATGTCTGCTTGCGATTTGTGTGGTGCGACAGAGCGATCGGCCGCTTGCGGCCAAAAGGTAAATCGTCTGCGTCGTTGCCCAACGTTCGCCTCCCCCCCAGAGCGGAACACGGGGTGCGCCACCCGATAACGGTCACTCACCGAAGCCCGCTCCTGGCCCAAAGCAAGCACAGAGGTGGTGCACCAATATTCAGGTGCTCTCTCAGAGCATGGTCTACCAGCACATGATCGAGCGACCGCAATCGCCGGTCTAAAAACTCACAGGGGGTAGTGCTTCAATCCCCACAGCAGCGCATTCAGCGTGAAGAACGAAGCGATCGTGGTCGCCAGCAGTGCCGCGGCGCTCACGTCTTCGTGGCCATGGCGCTGCGCCAGGATGGGGTAGATGCCCAGCATGGGCATGGCAGCAAACAGCAGGGCTGCGGTGCGCAGCTGCGGGTCACTGATGGGCACCACCCACAGGAGTGCGATGAACACGCACAGCGGGTGCAGCAGCAGCTTGCCGATCACGATCTTGCCCACCATGCGGCGTTTGCCCTGCATGCGCAAGCCGACCAGCGCGCCGCCAATAACAAACAGCGCCACGGCGGTGGTGGCCTGCGAAAACAGCGTGACCGTGCGCCCGAACGGCCCGGGCAAATGCCACTCCAGCACAGAGAACGCAAAGCCCGCCACGATAGCCACCAGCATGGGCGTGCGCAACAGGCCCAGCAGCGTGGCACCCAGCACACGCCACACGCTGCGGCGTTGGCCCGTGGAACTGGCTTCACTGGCGTCGGCCAGTGACATGAGGATGGGCAGCTTCACCAGGTTCTCCACCACCATGTTCAGGGCCAGCGCCACGGGGGCGATGGCCCCCAGCGTGAGCGAGACCACGGGGTAGCCCACGTAGCCACTGTTGGAGCAGCACATGCCCATGGCGAAGTAGGCGCGGTAGGTCTTCTCACCTTTGTCCACCCAGCGCGCCCAGGCGTAACCGCCCACCAGCATGGTGCACGAGCCCAGGCCGTAGGCCAGCAGGTAGTCGGTGTGCATGACCTCGCGCAACGGGCGTTGCGACACAGCGCTGAACAGCAGTGCGGGTAACGCAAAGTTCAGCACAAACTTACCCAGCACGCGCATATCGGCCTTGCTGAAGACCCTAAAACGGGTGGCGAGAAAACCTGCGGCAATGCACAGGTAGATGGGGCCGGTGATGGCCAGGATATCGAGCATCGGAACCTAGAGAAGAATTGGGAAAGTGGGAGTGTGCCCGTCAGGCTTTGCGTGCGGCCAGCAGGGCGTCAGCATAGTCTTGCCACGCCGCGCCCTTGCCCACGCCGGCAAACACCCCCGCACGGGCCTGATCGGCCACCCGCTGGTGTTTCTCGGCAATCGCGCTGGCCATGGTGGGAGCGAAGCCCGCTTCGCCCACGGTGCGGGCCGACTCGCGCATTTCTTCCGCGCGGCGCTGGCCGTGCTGCACTACGCGGCTGAAGAAGTAGGCGCCCTGCGTCTCCCAGTCGATGCTGGGAAAGGTCTCGGCCAGCGTGGGCAGCACATGGTCTTCCACGCCGTAGGCGCGCGCGGTACTGTAGCTCTCGATCACCAATGCCTCCAGGCCCTTGATCATCACGCTGCGGCACATCTTGATGGCCGATGCCACGCCGATCTCGGGCGCCACGGCCTTGGTGTCCATGCCCATGGCGTTCAGCACCTGTGCCAGCTCGGCCGCCAAGGCACCGCCCAGCAACATGGGCACGCGAATGCCATAGGGTGGCACCGAGGTCATGACGCCAGCCTCCACATAGCGGCCGCCAGCGGCCTCGATCACTTGGGCCGCCTGCTGCTTGGTGCCGGGCGACGCGGAGTTCAGGTCCAGAAACACGGTGCCAGGGCGCAGATGCGCGGCTGCGGCCTGCGCCACGGCCAGCGTGTTGGAGGCGGTGACCGCGGACATCAACACATCACTCCGTGCACACACCGCTTGCAGCGAATCTTCGGGGTTGAGGTGCGCCGCCAGTGCCTGCGCGTGCAGCGCATCGCGCGTGGGTGCAGCCGTCGCCAGTTTCAGGTCCCACACCTGGGTGGACTGAAAATGCGTGCGCAGCCCGGCGGCAAAGGTGTGCCCTACTTCGCCGTAGCCAACCAGCCCCAGATGCTGCAACGACAAGGCCATGGCGTTGTTCCCTGGCCCTAGAGTTTGGGCACGCCAGCCTTGGCGATCACGTCGCCCCAGCGCTTGATTTCGCTGGCCAGCAGCTCACCCAGCTTCTCGGGGGTGGAGCCACGGGCTTCCACGTTCAGCTCATACAGTTTCTTCTTCACATCGGGCGAGTTCACCGCAGCCTGCACCTCCTTGTTCAGGCGGGCGATGACGTCCTTGGGCGTCTTGGCCGGGGCGGCCAGCGCATTCCACGAGGACACGTCAAAGTCCTTCACGCCGCTTTGCATCAGTGTGGGCACATCGGGCAGTTGGCTGGCACGCGTGTCGCTCAGCACGGCCAGCGCGCGGATCGCCTTGGATTGCACCTGGCCCATCATGGGGCCCAGAATTTCCACCGCCACGTCAATCTGCCCACCGCGCAGCGCCGTGGTCAATGCGGGGGTGCCGTTGAAGGGCACGACCAGAAAGTCCACGCCTGCACGGGTCTTGAGCAGCTCGGCGGCCAGGTTTTGCGTGCTGCCGATGTTGACCGTGCCCACGTTGAGTTTGCCGGGGTTGGCCTTGGCATAGGCCAGCAGGTCCGCCATGGTCTTGTAGGGCGCGTTGGGCGAGGCCAGCACGGCCAGGTCAAAGTAGCCCATGGTGGAGATAGGCGCAAAGTCACGCTGCGCGTCAAACGGCAGGCTCTTGAACAGGCCCGCGCTCACCGCAGTACCGTTGGACATGAGCAGCAGCGTGTAGCCATCGGGCTCGGCCTTGGCCACGGCATCGCCCGCCACCACGCCACCCGCGCCCGGCTTGTTGTCCACCACGATGGGCTGGCCCAGCGATTCGGACATCTTCTGCGCCACGGTGCGCGCGGTCAGATCGGCCACGCCACCGGCGCCAAACGGCACCACCAGGCGGATGGGCTTGGACGGAAAGGTGTCGGCCCGCGCAGGCGCTGCGCTGAGCGCGCCTGCCAACACGGAGACCAGCACGGAGGAAAGCAGTTGGCTCAAGGTTTTCATAAGTTTCAGGCTTCTAGCCCCCGTCAATATTGCGCCAACAGCTATTAAATTAATAGCACTACCGAGCCACACCCAGCAATTTGTCCAAGAGCGCAGGCTGCTCCTGCAACCCCTTGGCCGTACCGCTGTGCACCACCGTGCCGCGGTCCAGCACCGCTGCCGTATCGCTGATCGCCAAAATCGCCTGCGGGTGCTGCTCCACGATGATGGCCGAGAGGCCTTCTTCGCGTGTGATGCGGCGAATGGCCCGCAGCAGCTCCTGCACGATGATGGGTGCCAGCCCTTCGCACGGCTCGTCCAGCAACAGCAAGGTGGGGTTCAGCACCAGCGCGCGGCCCACGGCCAGCATTTGCTGCTCCCCCCCCGAGAGTTGCGTGCCCAGGTTGGTCTTGCGTTCGGCCAGGCGCGGGAACAGCTCGTACACGCGGGCAGGTGTCCACATCGCCGCCGTACGCCCCGCACGGGCCGGCCGCGCCACCGCCGTCAGGTTCTCGTCCACGGTCAGCGACTTGAAGATGTTGCGCTCCTGTGGCACCCAGCCAATGCCAGCAGCAGCCCGCTCAAACTGCGGCAGCTTGTGCAGGGCCGCACCGCCCAGGGTGATGGTCCCGCCGTGCTGGCGCGTGGCGCCGGCCAGGGTGTTCATGAAGGTGGTCTTGCCCGTGCCGTTGCGCCCCAGCAGGGCCAGGGTTTCGCCTTCGTTGATACGGACGGACACCCCATGCAGCACCACAGCCTCGCCATAGCCGGCAGAGAGGTTCTCGACGTTAAGCAGCTCAGCCATGGTGGACCTCCTCACCTTCGGCATGGCCGAGGTACACCGCCTTGACCTGCGGGTCGTTGGCAATCTGCGCGGGGTCGCCCTCGGTGAGCACCGTGCCGTTGACCAGCACCGTCATGCGGTTGGCAAAGCTAAACACCAGATCCATGTCATGTTCAATCAAAAGGATGGACACATCGGCCGGCAGGGCCGCTACGGTTTGCAGCAGCTCCTCACGCTCGCCCGCGGGCACACCGGCCACGGGTTCGTCCAGCAGCAGCACGCGCGGCTCGCAGGCCAGCGCAATCGCAATCTCCAGCAGGCGGCGCTTGCCGTAGGCCAGCACCCGGGTTTCCTGCGCCATCACGCTGGTCAGGTGGAACTGCTCTAGCAGCTGTTCGCAGCGCTCGGTCACGCGCGGGTTGGCGCCCAGCGCCTGCCACCACTTGCCGCCCAGGCCCTGGTGTTGGCTGACCACCATGGACAGGGTCTCCAGCGGGCTCAACGTGTCAAACAGCTGGTTGATCTGGAAGGTACGCACCATGCCGCGGCGCACGCGCTGGTGCGGTGCCAGGTTGGTGATGTCCTGGTCTTCCAGAATGATCTTGCCCTCGGTGGGTTGCAACACGCCGGTCAGCAGGTTGATCAGCGTGGTCTTGCCCGCACCGTTGGGGCCAATCAGTGCGTGGCGGGCCCCTTGCTTCAGGTCCAGCGTGACGTTGTTGGTGGCGGTGATGCCACCAAACTTCATCACCAGGCCCTGGGCACTGAGGACGGTCGCTGCAGCGTTGCTTGTGGGGTTGCTCATGCGGCACCTCCCGTCTTGTTCTTCTTGGCACCGAACCAGGTCCAGGGCCGCACCAGGCGTTCGCGCCCGACCAGCACCAGCACCACCAGAAACAGGCCAATCCAGAAGGTCCAGTACTGCGGGGTGATGTTGGAAATGAAGTCCTGCATGAGTTTGAAGACCAGGGCCCCTGCCACGCCGCCATACAGCCAGCCCACCCCGCCGATGACCAGCACCAACATCACATCGGCCGAGCGGTGAAACTCAAACACGTCCAGCGAGGCAAAGCCCGAGGTCTGCGCCAGCAAGGCACCGGCCGCACCGGCTGCACCGGCGGCCACCGTGTAGGCCACGGCCAAGCGCTGCGACACCGGAATTCCAATGGCCATGGCACGCAGGCGGTTGTCGTGGATGGCCTTGAGCGTGGCACCAAAGGGTGAGCCAACAAAGCGGCGCGCCAACACAAACAGGATGAGCAGCACGGTGAGCGAATACCAGGCCGCGGTCTGGCCGGCGAGGTCGAACTCGAAGCGCCCCAACAGCGGCCCCATGACCACCCCCTGCAGGCCGTCGGCACCGCCGGTCAACCAGTCCAGCTTGTTGGCCAGTTCCATGAGGATGAGCCCAACACCCAGAGTGACCATCAGCCGGGTCAAGTCGGTGCCACGCAGGATGGTGACGCTGCAGACGGCCCCCAGCACCGTGGCAATGGCAATGCCCACCACCAGGCCGACCAACGGGTCCGGCATGATGAACTTGGCAAACAGCGCGGCCGAGTAGGCGCCCATGCCAAAGAAGGCGGCGTGACCCAGTGAGACGATGCCGGTGTAGCCGAGGATGATGTCCAGCGAGAGCGCAAACAGCGCCACGATGGCGATCTCGTTGATGATGAGCGCATGGGTAGACAGCAGCCAGGGCGAGGCCAGGGCCGCGGCCCACAGCACGACTTCCCACCAGCGCCAGCGGCGCGCGGCCAACAGGATGTTGGGCTTGGAGGTTTCGGTGGTCATGCCTTGCCCCCTTTGCGCACAAACAGGCCTTGCGGGCGCCACACCAGGATCAGGATCATCAGGCTGTAGACGATGAAGGCACCGAGTTTGGGGATGTAGTACTTGCCGGCCACGTCGGCAATGCCCAGCAGCAGAGCGGCGAGCAGCGGGCCGGTGATGCTGGAGGTACCGCCCACGGCGACCACAATCAAAAAGTAAATCATGAACTTGAGGGGAAAGGTGGGGTCCATGCCCAGCACGTCGGCACCCAGCGCACCGCCCAAACCGGCGAGGCCCGAACCCACGGCAAAGGTGGAGAGGAACACCACGTTCACGTTGATGCCCAGGCCGGCGGCGACACGCTGGTCGTCTACCGATGCGCGCAGGCGGCTGCCAAAGCGGGTCTTGGTCAGGATGTACTGCAGCCCAACCGTGAGCGCGGCACACACGGCAATGATGAACAAACGGTAGTGGCCCATGCCCAGCATCCAGGCGCCCTCACCCAGTTCGGTGCGGCCCTTGAGCCATTCGGGCAGTTGCAGGATTTGCTGGGTGGAGCCGACAAAGTAGTCCACCGCGGCCACGGCCATGAAGGTCAGGCCGATGGAGAACAGCACCTGGTCCAAATGGGGCTTGTGGTACAGCGGGCGGTACAGCGTGCGTTCCAGCACACCGCCCAAGAGCGCAGCACCCAGAAAGGCGGCGGGCAGGCACAGCAGGAAGGGCACATTGAGGCGCTGCATCAGCAGCACGGTGATGTAGCCCCCCACCATGGCAAAGGCGCCGTGGGCCAGGTTGATGAAGTTCATCAGGCCCATCGTCACCGCCAGGCCGACGGCCAGGATGAAGAGCAGCATGCCATAGGCAATGCCGTCAAAAAGCAGGGTCAACATAATTTACCTATCCATATCTCGCGGGGCGGGCCCTACGGTAGCGCGCGGGCAACAAAAAAGCGAGGGGAGTGCCATCGCTTTTTTGCCTGGGAGTGAACGCCGGGTTACTTGGTTTTGCCCGGATCCTTGACGTCCTTGATCACATCGAATTCGATGTTGTAGAGTTCGCCGTCTTTCTTCTCGACCTTGCGCAGGTAGATGTTTTGCACCACGTCACGGGTTTGCGCGTCGATGAACATGGGGCCGCGGGGGCTCTCGAAAATCTGGCCCTTCATGGCGGCCAGCAGCGCATCGCCACCGCCAGCGCCCTTGGTGACCTTGAGCGCTTCGTAGATCACGCGCATGCCGTCGTAGCCGCCTACGGCCATGAAGTTGGGGCGCAGGTTGTTGTTGGCCTTCTTGAAGGCTTCGACAAACTTTTTGTTCAAAGCAGATGGGTGGGCCGTGGAGTAGTGGTGCGAGGTGACCACGCCCAGGGCGCCATCACCCATGTCGTTCAACTGGTCGTCATCGGTCACGTCGCCGGTACCAATGAGCTTGATGCCAGCCTTGTCCATGCCGCGTTCCAGAAACTGCTTCATCACCGCTGCGCCTGCGCCGGACGGCACAAACACAAACAGCGCATCGGGCTTCAGGTCACGCACCTTTTGCAGGAAGGGGGCGAAGTCGGGGTTGCGCAGGGGCACGCGCAAGCTCTCGGTGATCTGGCCACCGTTGAACAGCATGCGCTCCTTGAAGTACTTCTCGGCATCGATGCCGGGGCCGTAGTCGGACACCAGGGTCACAACCTTCTTGATGCCGTTCTTGGGCGCCCAGTCGGCCAGGGCCACAGAGGCCTGGGGCAGCGTGAAGCTGGTGCGCACCACATAGGGTGATGCCTCGGTGATGCTGGAGGTCGCCGCGGCCATCACCACCAATGGGGTCTTGGACTGGGTGGCAATCGCGGCGGTGGCGAGGGCGGAAGGCGTGATGCCCATGCCGGCCAGCACATTGACCTTGTCGTTCACCACCAGCTCTTGCGCCAGACGCTTGGTCACGTCAGGGATGCTGGTGTCGTCCTTGATGATGAGCTGGACTTTTTTGCCTCCAATCATGTCGCCGTTTTGCGCCATGTAGAGCTTGGCCGCGGCTTCGATCTGGCGGCCGGTGGTGGCCTGTTGGCCGGTCATGGGCAGGATCAGGCCAATCTTGAAAGTGTTGTCCTGCGCGAGGGCTGCGGTGCCCACCAAAGCCAGGCTGGCCAAGGCGGTGGCGCGAAGGAAGTGGCGCTTGTTCATGTGCTGTCTCCTGTTGGGGTTTTGTAATCTCACACTGGCCGAAATATCGCCGCTAAACGGGACTTGTGCAATCGAGAATCCCCACTCTTTGATATAGCATTTTGCAATATCCCACCGAAAAACTACGCCGGTATTGCAGTTTTCTCGGGGCGGTAGGCGCTGTCCAGCGTGATGCAGCCCACCACCCGCGACACGCACACGCAAATGCGCTGGTTCGCCTGCTTCTCATGCGGGCTGAGGAACACATCGCGGTGGTCAATCTCGCCCTCCAGGGCCAGCACATTGGTGGCGCACAAGCCGCATTCGCCCTTGCGGCAGTTGGAAAGCATGGGCACACCGGCCATCTCCAGCGCCTCCAGCAGGCTGCCGTCTTCGGGCACCTGCAGCGCCAGACCCTGAGGCGCCACGCGCACACTGAAGGCTTGGGCCGGCAGGCGGCCGCTGTTGCCAAAGGTCTCGAACCGCAGGTCCACCGCCGGGCGGGCCGCCTGTGCCCAGGCCAGGCGCGCGGCCTCCAGCATGCCGCTGGGGCCACACACCACCATCTGGGCGCCCGGGGGCAGCGCGGCAATCTCGGCCGCAAAGTCCACATGCTGGCCCTGGTCGGACGCCAGGGTGTTCAGACGCTCGCCCAGCAGCGCGCGCAGCGGCTCGGCGTAGGCCAGCTCAGCCGTGGTGCGTGCTGCCAGCAGCATGCGCAGGGGCGTGGCACGGGGCGCCAGCTGTTGCGCCATGCCCAGCAGGGGCGTGACGCCAATGCCACCGGCCACCAGCAGCGTGGCGCTGGCCTGTTGGCTGGCGGCAAACTGGTCCACCGGCGTGCTGATGCGCAGGCGGTCGCCCACCGCCAGGCGCCACATGGCGTGGGAGCCACCGCGGCTCTGTTCTGCGCGCTTCACGGCAATGCGATAGCCACTGGCATCGGGCAGGCCCACCAGCGAGTACGAACGCGCTTGTGGGCGGCCCTGCAACAGCAGCTCCACCTGCAGGTGGGCGCCAGGCGTGTAGGACTGCACGGCATCGCCCACCGCGGTGGGCACCAACACAAATTCACGCACCGTGGGAGTGATGTCCAGCACCGACTGCACGGTGGCGGTGGACCAGGAAAGATGGCTGTGCATAAAGGGCTCTTGGATCGGGATGGGGTTAGCTGCGTTTGCGAATCAGGCGCACGCCGGGCATGGCGTGCAGGTGCTGGCTGTGCACGGCCTCGCGCAGGTTGCGCTGGGCCAGGCGCGAGTGCTCGCGCATCAGGCTCTCGGCGCGACTGCCCTCGCGGCGCTCAATCGCGTCCAGTACCTGGCGGTGCTGGTCCTGCGCAACGATGAGCATGTCGCGCGCACTGGGCGAATTGGCCTGCACCACCACAAAGCCCGAGGGCGAGGCGAACGGCAGGCTGTAGACGCGCTCCAGCTCGCGTGCGACCACGGCGCTGGCCGACATCTCGCCCAACAGAGCATGGAAGCGTGCGTTCAGGTCCACATAGCGGGAGAACGCCGCCTCGTCCAGCGCGGGCTGGGCCAGCACGCTGTCAATCGCGTCCAGGCACCCACGCGCCTCGGCCAACACCAAAGGGGCCACACCGCGCTCGGCACACAGGCGGGCCGACAGCCCTTCCAGCGTGCCGCGCAGCTCGATGGCGTCCGACACATCGCGCTCGGAAAAGGTTTTGACCGCATAGCCACCATGTGGCAACGCGTCCAGCAGGCCCTCCTGCTCCAGCCGCATCAGTGCGGCGCGAATGGGCGTGCGGGAAAAACCCAGCTTCTCCACGATGGTGAGTTCGGCAATGCGTGCACCAGCAGGCAGTTCACCGGCCAGAATCATCTCGCGCAGGCGCAGCAAGGCTTGCACCTGCACGCTACTTTGGGCATTGTTTGTGCCGCTAGCCCCCGTAGAATCTGCGCTAGCAGCTATCAAAACAGGAGCAATCTGCGGGCGTGGATGGGGTGCCGTCATCATTTCAACCTGCCACCGCACGAATCGGAATCACCGCCTTCGCGGCCGGCACGCCGCCCACCTGCTCTTTGGCCACCATGCCGTCGATCAGGCGGCGTGCCCACATGGAGCCAGCGTCTATGCTTAGGTTGTAGAAGCTGTAGCCGGGGTGGTCGTCGATGGCTTTTTGCTGGGCTTCGAGCACCAGCTCGTCCTCGCGGAAGATGCTGGCCACGCCCTCGCGCAGCTTGTGCGTCAGCGCCTGTTCGCCCAGGCAGTAGTTGCGCGCAAACGCCCAGAAGTACAGACAGCTGCCATCGGTCTCGGGGGTGATGGTGTTGAGCACAAAGCCGTTCACGCCACGCTGGCGCTGGCTCAGGCTGGCATCGCCCTGGTTGCCACCGGGCGGGATGGCGCCGGTGCCTGCCTGGGCCACGCCCACGTCGATGGACACGGTGCACGGCGCCTCGAAGCGGATGATCTGCCAGCGGTCCACCGGCCCCTCGTAGCCCAGCGCGTGCTTGATTTGCCCGGCCCAAAACGGGGGCGCGTCGATGTTCTCCATCCAGCGCGTGACCGTGGCGGTGCGGTCGCCGTGGGTGGCCACAAACGGAGCCTCTGCCACGGCACGCTGGCCGATGCTGGAGCCGTGCACAAAGGTCTCGTGCGTCAGGTCCATCAGGTTGTCCACCACCAGGCGGTAGTCGCACTGCACGCGAATCATCTTGCCGTCACCCGCCCAGGCGGGGTCGTCGTTCCAGTGCAAGTCAGGCACCAGCGCGGGGTCAGCCTTGGCCGGGTCGCCGGGCCAGATCCAGACAAAGCGGTGCTTTTCCACCACCGGGTAGCTGCGCACGCAGGCCGACGGGTTGATGCTCTCTTGGCTGGGCATGTGGGTGCAGCGCCCCTCGGCGTTGAACACCAGTCCGTGGTAGCCGCAGGTCACCTCGTCACCGTCCAAGCGCCCCATGGACAAGGGCAGCAGGCGGTGCCAGCAGGCGTCTTCCAGCGCGGCCACCGCGCCGCCCAGCGTGCGGTACAGCACCAGTTTCTGGTTGCAGATGGTACGCGGCAACAGCGTGCGGGCCACTTCCACGTCGTAGGCGGCGGCGTACCAGGCGTTCAGGGGAAAGGAGGATTTGGCGGTCTTCATAGATACCGAATGTATACATTGAAGACGTTTTTGTGCGGTTTTTTGGCTTATTCCGCCTTCTTTCTGATATTCCTGTATTCAATACCAGCAGCACACCCTGAAAATTTCTACCCCTGACAGCGCTTAAGCCGCCTGCAGTTGTGCCAATTGCTGGCGCAGGTCGGCGTTTTCAGCTTCCAGCGCGGCCACGCGTTGCTGCAGTGCCTGCAAGGGGTCGGCCGGGTGGGCATCGGCGTCGGCCGACAGATCGGCCCGCGCCGCCCGTTTGGCGTCGCGCACGCGCTTGGCGGCTTGTTTGAGCTGGTCTTTGCCAGCGGTGGCCGCAGCCACCTGCTCTTCCGCCGGCAAGGTGGCCACGGCGGCGGCGGCATTGATGGAGATGGTTCCCGACTTGACAGCGGCCACCAGTTCGGGCGCCGCCTGCTTCTGGATCTTCTCGATCATCACCACTTGGTTGCTGCTCAGGCGAGCAGCCTTAGCAATGTCTTCGCGGCTTTGGCGGGGCTCCGGCGCTGCAGTGCTCGTGCTGGCAGTGCCCTCGTTCGTCACCGCATCGGCGCCAGATGCTGCAGCCTGCGCGCGGGCACGGCGCTCAGAGATGATTTCCCGCTTGCGCAAGGCCAGCACACCGCGCTGAAAGTCCGACACGCTGCGCCGCCCCAGGTGTTGGTCGATCATCCACAGGTGCACATCGTCCATGGACCGGAACAATGTGCTCTGCAGTGTCTGGAACGGCAGGCCGTGTTTTTGGCAAATGCCATAGCGGTTGTGGCCATCCACCAGCACATCGCCCCACAGTACCAGGGCATCCCGGCAGCCTTCCGCCAGAATGCTGCGTTCCAGCGCTTCGTACTCCTCAGGGGTCAGCGGATCAATATAGGCTTTCAGGGTTTCGTTGACGACGATGTGCATGGATGGTTCAAGGGAAAAAGATGGACTAAAAAAAAGGCGCGTGGCGCACAGAGGTCAGCTTGCGTAGTGCAGCAGGGCCTTGGCGGCCTCGATCCTGTCTCTCAACGCAACAGCAGGGTCATTCATCACCTGGGTCAAGAACGCCTTGGGGGTCATCGTGGCGGAGTTGTAGCCCGATGGCGCAACGGCACCGCCCTTGGGCTCACCGGCTACTGGTTCGGCTGGCTGTGCACTCTGGTTCAATGCTGCACGCAAGCGGGTGAGAACCTCGCGAAACTCGGACACCTTCATGGGCTTCAGTCGCGAGAGGATGTCCGCTTGTTGATCCAGATTGGGCGGTATGTCCAGCCAGGGCTCGTCGCCAAATACCGACGCCAGGTCGGGGCTCACGAATGCAGACCAATTGCCGGTGCGCTCTTGCAGGGCCGGCACTTCCCTGGCGTGAACGACAGCCTTCGTAGTTGCCAGCGCAGGCGATGGATACAGGCGAATCCTTTTGGCAGGCAGGGCACTGAGGTATTTGCTTTGCAACGCCACCAGAAAGTCATCGGCGTCCGCAGCACTCACCGGCTCTGCTACAGAGAACCACAACTGCAGTCCGTCCGTGCCCGACACTGCAATGGCCGCTGCGGGCAGCTCCCAATCACTTTGCGTGGCGTGCCATACGGTAGACAGCTCTGACCAATCTGCGGGCCCAGCTACCCCCATCACCATCGCTTTGACCGTGCCATCGAAGGCTACCAAGCGCCCTCGCGCCGGGTGTGCCTCGTCAGGCACCAAGTACAGGCGAGAGAATTCTGCGGTGAAGCGGCTCATAGACTTTGTTGGGTAACGATGCGTGGGAGATCACGGTCTTCAAAGCGACGAGGGCCCCATAGTGGGGCCCTCGTCATGGGTACATATTGTGGAATTCAGCCACACTTGGGGTCACACACGGCTTGGGATTTTCCGATGAACTTGCGAGATTTCAATTCGCTACGTGGGCGGTGCTTGCCACACAGGAAGCAGGACATCGTGGTGGCGCTAGGGCTGGACGCAGTGAGGAATGGGGATCCGCCTACCTTGGACTTGTAGCGTAAGCCGTCTTCCAGGATCTTGGTTTTGTCTGTTGGCTTGCTCATACCTCTATTTTACGTTGTTGGTGGCCCAGATACTGCTTGCCAGTCAGCAGTAAATCCGTCAAAAACCCTTGCTACTATGGGTCTGACTTTGAATTGAACCGAGAGGTGATACCGAATGCAGCCAATGTCTCCATCAGCCAGCGTAAACGCCACGCCTGAGAACGCCAGCCAAAACTTGCGGGATTCAGCGCGTTTTCGCTTTTGCTCGGGAAGATGCCAAGGCGAGCGCCCCCCGGAAGGTGGAGTGGAGCTGGCGCCAGGAAGATGGCGTTGCAGTACTTGCTGGATGGAGATGGCCAGAAAGCGAAGCTAAACATCGGAGCCGCCGTTGTAGCGAACGGCGGATGTGCTCTTCAAGGGATGAGCCCCGGTCTCGTGCCGCTAATGGTCACACACGCAAACTTTGTTTCCTCGCAAACTTTGTTTCCTGAGACTACAAGAAACTCGACACAAAACAAAAAAGGCTCACCGAAGTGAGCCTTTGCTGCCGTGGAATCCCACGTGTCTATTGGTTGCGGAGGCTAGATTTGAACTAACGACCTTTGGGTTATGAGCCCAACGAGCTACCAGGCTGCTCCACTCCGCGTCAAGACTTAAATTATAACCTATTAAGCTTGTGCTGCGTCAGAAGTTTCAACAACTTCTTCAGCACGGTCCACCAATTCGACCAAAGCCATGGGTGCATTGTCGCCAACGCGGAAACCCATCTTCAAGATGCGGGTATAGCCACCGGGACGGGCTTTGAAACGGGGACCCAGCACGTCGAACAGCTTGGTCACGCTATCGCGGTCGCGCAGGCGGTCAAATGCCAGACGGCGGTTGGCCACAGTGGCTTCTTTGGCCAAAGTGATCATGGGTTCAACAACGCGGCGCAGTTCCTTGGCCTTGGGGACCGTGGTCTTGATGACTTCGTGTTCAATCAACGAATTCATCATGTTGCGCAGCATTGCCAAGCGGTGCGAGCTTGTGCGGTTGAGTTTACGTAGTCCGTGTCCGTGACGCATGGTAGTTTTCCTTCAGTTTTTAGACAGGCAGCCGGATCAGGTACTGCCCGTGGCACGGAACCCCTGCGGGGTTCAATTCAAATTAACGCTTTTCCAGAGAAGCGGGAGGCCAGCTTTCCAGCTTCATTCCCAATGTCAGACCACGAGAGGCCAACACTTCCTTGATTTCGTTGAGAGACTTACGACCCAGGTTAGGAGTCTTCAGCAGCTCGTTCTCGGTGCGCTGGATCAGATCACCGATGTAATAGATGTTTTCTGCTTTCAGGCAGTTGGCAGAACGCACGGTCAATTCCAGCTCGTCCACGGGGCGCAGCAAGATAGGATCGAACTGCGTGTTGCCGCGTGGTGCAGGAGAATCGAATGCAGCCAATTCGCTGCCTTCCAACTGTGCGAACACAGCCAGCTGTTCCACCAAAATCTTGGCCGATGCGCGCACAGCGTCTTCTGCAGACACGGCACCATTGGTTTCGATCTCGACGACCAGCTTGTCCAGGTCAGTACGCTGCTCGACGCGAGCGCTTTCCACGGTGTAGCTTACGCGCTTCACTGGCGAGAAAGATGCGTCCAGAACGATACGGCCAATGGACTTATTGGGTTCATCGGCGTAACGGCGCATGCTGCCGGGCACATAGCCACGGCCTTTTTCAACCTTGATCTGCATGTCCAGCTTGCCGCCGTGCGACAAATTGGCAATCACGTGGTCGGGGTTGATGATTTCCACATCGTGCGGTGTCTGAATATCAGCAGCCGTCACCAAACCTTCAACGTCTTTGCGCAGGCTCAACGTCACTTCTTCGCGGTTGTGCAGTTTGAAAACCACACCCTTCAAATTCAGCAGAATGTTGACCACATCTTCTTGCACACCGTCAATCGACGAGTACTCATGCAGAACGCCCGCAATCGTCACCTCGGTGGCTGCAAATCCGGGCATGGACGACAACAACACGCGACGCAAAGCGTTGCCCAGAGTGTGTCCGTAACCACGTTCAAAGGGCTCGAGAGCAACCTTGGCGCGGTTTACACCGATCTGTTCAACACTGATGGACTTGGGCTTCAGCAAATTATTTTGCATGCAACTTCCTCTCAATACCCCCGACTCGTTACGTCAGTAAGGCTGGTGAAGCACCTATATCGCGGTGCCCCGCGATATAGGAACGATTTCAACGACAGTTGTAATTAGCGTGAATACAGTTCGACGATCAACGATTCGTTGATGTCAGCACCGAATTGGTCGCGGTCTGGAACCGACTTGAAGGTACCTTCGGCTTTGTCAATGCTCACGTCCACCCAAGCTGGCATACCAACTTGTTGGGCCAATTGCAGAGCTTCGACGATGCGGTTCTGCTTCTTGGATTTGTCGCGCACACCAACCACATCACCGGCCTTGACCATGTAGGAAGGAATGTTCACGGGGCTACCGTTCACGGTGATCGCTTTGTGAGACACCAGCTGACGTGCTTCTGCACGTGTGGAGCCAAAACCCATGCGGTACACAACGTTGTCCAAGCGGGATTCCAGCAAGAACATCAAATTGGCGCCGGTGTTGCCCTTGCGACGATCAGCTTCAGCAAAGTAGCGGCGGAACTGACGCTCCAGCACGCCATACATGCGCTTGACCTTCTGCTTTTCGCGCAGTTGCAGACCGTAATCGGAGGTGCGTGCGCCAGAGGTGCGGCCATGTTGACCGGGCTTGGAGTCAAATTTGGCCTTGTCACCGATCGAGCGACGAGCGCTCTTCAGGAACAGGTCCGTGCCTTCACGGCGAGAGAGTTTGGCCTTGGGGCCTAGATAGCGTGCCACTTGAACTTCCTTTTATGTCATCTGCCGCACAGAAATGCGGGAGCCGTCAACGAAAGTTGACGGCGGTGGGCTTGTTAAAAACTTAGATACGGCGGCGCTTTTGAGGGCGGCAACCGTTGTGCGGCACGGGTGTCACATCAGCAATCATGTTGATGCGGATGCCCAGTGCTGCCAAGGCACGAACCGAAGATTCGCGACCAGGGCCGGGGCCCTTGATCTCGACGTCGAGGTTCTTGATACCTTGTTCCAGAGCTGCACGGCCGGCCACTTCGGATGCTACCTGGGCAGCAAACGGGGTGGATTTACGTGAACCCTTGAAACCTTGACCACCGGAAGACGCCCAAGACAAAGCATTGCCCTGGCGATCGGTGATGGTAATGATGGTGTTGTTGAACGACGCATGCACGTGGGCAATGCCGTCCGCAACGTTCTTGCGGACTTTCTTGCGCACGCGTTGCGCGGCGTTATTGGCGGGAGCTTTTGCCATAGTGGTATCTCAATCCCTATTATTTCTTCAAGGACGCAGCAGCCTTACGTGGGCCTTTGCGAGTGCGGGCGTTGGTGCGTGTGCGCTGACCGCGCATAGGCAAACCGCGGCGATGACGGAAGCCACGGTAGCAACCAATGTCCATCAAACGCTTGATGTTCATGGTTGTCTCGCGACGCAAATCACCTTCGATTGTAAATTGCGCGATTTGGTCGCGAATTTTTTCCAGGTCTCCATCGGTCAAGTCTTTGACCTTCTTGGAGTAAGCGATGCCACAAGCTTCGCAAATTTTGCGTGCGCGGGTGCGACCGATACCAAAAATAGCTGTCAAGCCAATTTCGGAATGCTGATGCGGCGGAATGTTGATGCCAGCGATACGTGCCATTTTCGTCCTCTAAAACTCTTGCAATTAACCCTGACGCTGCTTGTGACGTGGATCTGTACAGATCACACGCACAACGCCCTTGCGACGGATAATTTTGCAGTTACGGCAAATTTTCTTGACCGAAGCCGAAACTTTCATATTTCTCTCCTAAAACTCTTCGCCCCGTTCCGACTTTGAATCGCGCGGAACATGCGCTGTTACTTTCGTTCTAAACACCATGCGCGTACGACTTCAGTCGTACGACTTCATCTCTCTTCAAGAAGCCTTGAAGTTTGCCTTCTTCAGCAGTGACTCGTATTGCTGCGACATCATGTAGTTCTGAACTTGTGCCATGAAATCCATGGTCACCACCACAATAATCAACAGCGACGTGCCACCGAAGTAAAACGGGACGTTGTACTTCAAGATCAAAAACTCAGGCAAGAGACATACAAACGTGATGTAAATCGCACCAGCCAATGTCAGGCGGAGCAGTATTTTATCGATGTATTTGGCTGTCTGGTCACCAGGACGAATCCCGGGGATGAAAGCACCACTCTTTTTCAAGTTGTCTGCGGTCTCGCGGCTGTTGAATACCAAGGCCGTGTAGAAGAAGCAGAAAAACACAATCGCAGCGGCATACAACATGACATACACAGGCTGCCCAGGACTCAGTGTGCTGGCGATATCTTTCAACCAGCGCATCGACTCACCAGAGCTGAACCAATTTGCAACCGTTGCAGGCAACAGAATGATCGACGAAGCAAAGATGGGAGGAATTACACCTGCCATATTCAACTTCAGTGGCAAGTGCGACGACTGACCACCATACACCTTGTTACCTACTTGGCGCCTGGCGTAATTCACCAGGATCTTGCGCTGACCGCGCTCGACAAACACCACAAAGTAAGTGACCAAGGCAATCAGGACCACCACCAACAATGCCACGATGATGCTCATGGATCCGGTACGCACCAGTTCCAGCAAGCCACCAACGGCATTGGGCAATCCAGCGGCGATACCACCGAAGATCAAGATCGAAATCCCGTTGCCCAAGCCGCGCTCGGTAATTTGCTCACCCAACCACATCAAAAACATGGTTCCTGCTGTCAACGTGACCACAGTGGTCATGCGAAAGCCAAACCCTGGTGCAATCACCAAACCCGCGGACGCTTCCAAAGCCATGGCAATGCCCAGCGACTGAAACAGTGCCAGACCCAGTGTGCCGTAGCGGGTGTACTGGGTAATCTTGCGACGCCCAGCTTCACCTTCTTTTTTCAGCTGTTCAAATGCAGGCAGCACGTAACCGAGCAACTGCATGATGATCGACGCCGAAATGTACGGCATGATTCCCAGCGCAAAAATCGTGAAGCGCGAGAGTGCACCACCCGAAAACATATTGAACAAACTCAATATGCCGCCTTGCTGACCTTTGAACAGCTGTTGCAGCTGAGCAGGGTCAATGCCAGGCACCGGGATGTGCGCACCCAAACGGTACACCACCAAAGCGAGCAGCAAAAAGACGAGTCGGCGACGCAGATCGCCGAACTTACCTGTTTTTGCTGTTTGAGCCGCGTTTGTTGCCACGTGCTAACTTTCGCTTCGCAGAACTTAAGCTACGCTACCACCAGCAGCTTCAATAGCTGCTTTGGCACCGGCTGTTGCACCAATACCGGTGAGCTTGACTGCCTTGGCAATAGCTCCGGTGTTGATAACTTTCACCACTTTGGCGATTTCGCCCACGGCACCGGCTTGCTTCAGAGTCAGCAGATCGACTTCTGCCAAACCCAGAGCTTCCAGCGCTGTCAAAGTGATTTCAGCATTGAACTTCAGCAAGTGCGATTTGAAACCGCGCTTGGGCAAACGACGATGCATAGGCATCTGTCCGCCTTCAAAACCGACTTTATGGTAGCCACCTGAACGGGACTTCTGACCTTTGTGTCCACGGCCAGCAGTTTTACCCAGGCCAGAACCGATACCACGACCCACGCGACGCTTCGCGTGCTTAGCACCGTCAGCGGGCTTGATGTTATTGAGTTCCATCATCAACCTCTTAGAGCACTTTGATCAGGTAGCTGATCTTGTTGATCATTCCGCGCACAGCCGGTGTGTCTTGCAACTCACTGGTGCTGTTGAGCTTGCGCAGACCCAGACCACGCACAGTGGCGCGATGCGATTCTTTGGTTCCAATGGGGCTACGCACCAATTGGATTTTCACGGTTTGTTGTGTTGTCATTTTGAAATCCTCGATTAAGCGAAGAGTTCTTCAACGGTCTTGCCGCGCTTGGCTGCAACCTGAGACGGTGTCGTAGACACAGACAGGGCATCCAACGTGGCACGAACCATGTTGTAAGGATTGCTGGATCCGTGGCTCTTGGCCACGATATCGGTGATACCAATCACTTCAAAAACTGCGCGCATTGGGCCGCCAGCAATGATGCCGGTACCCTTGGGAGCTGGTGCCATCATGACACTGGCTGCACCATGGTGACCCATCACCTTGTGGTGAATGGTTCCGTTTTTCAACGACACCTTGAGCATGTTGCGACGGGCTTCTTCCATCGCTTTTTGAACTGCTGCAGGCACTTCCTTGGATTTGCCCTTGCCCATGCCAATGCGACCATCGCCGTCACCCACTACTGTCAAGGCTGCAAAACCGAGAATACGGCCGCCCTTCACCACTTTGGTGACGCGATTGATCGCGATCATTTTTTCGCGCAGACCGTCCTCAGGACCCTCGGCCTTACCTTGCATTTTTGCTTGAACTTTAGCCATCTTTATTTCCGATCTGCTTAGAACTGCAAGCCAGCTTCACGCGCGGCATCAGCCAACGCCTTGACGCGTCCGTGGTAGGCAAAACCTGCGCGGTCAAACGCAACTTTTTCCACACCAGCGGCTTTGGCTTTTTCAGCCACACGCTTGCCAATGATTTGGGCCGCGGCGACGTTGCCGCCCTTGCCACTAGCACCCAAGGACTTGCGCACTTCTGCTTCCGCAGTGGAGGCGCTTGCCAACACCTTGCCACCGTCGCCAGAGATAACACTGGCGTAGATGTGAAGGTTGGTGCGTGTCACGGTCAAACGTGCAACGCCTTGCGTAGCAATGCGAATGCGAGTCTGACGGGCTCTGCGAAGACGCTGCTCTTTTTTGGTCAACATGTTGCAGCTCCTTATTTCTTCTTGGTTTCTTTGATCGTGATCTTCTCATCCGCATAACGGATGCCCTTGCCCTTGTAAGGCTCTGGGGGACGAATCGCACGAATCTCAGCCGCGATCTGGCCAACACGTTGGCGATCAGCACCTTTGATCAAGATTTCAGTGGGGGTGGGAGTGGCCACGGTAATGCCAGCAGGCATATCCACGTTCACAGGATGGGAGTAACCCACCGCCAAGTTCAACTTGGCACCAGTGGCTTGCGCCTTGTAACCCACACCAACCAGGCTCAGCTTGCGCTCAAAGCCTTTGGTCACACCAACCACCATGTTGTTGACCAACTGGCGAATCGTGCCAGTCATTGCGTCAGCTTCACGGGAGTCGTTGGCAGGCTGAAAGCTCAGCTTGCCAGCGTCGTTAGCGATTTTCACCAGGCTGTTTTGAGCCAAGTGCAAGGAGCCGCCAGTACCCTTCACGCTGATTTGATCAGCCTTGATGGACACCTCGACACCTGCAGGAATGGTGACAGGAAGTTTGCCTACACGGGACATTGTTTATTACTCCTCAATGCAGTGTTAAGCGACGTAGCACAGCACTTCGCCACCGACACCGGAGGCACGCGCTTTGCGATCAGTCATAACACCCTTGGGGGTGGTCACGATGGCAACACCCAAGCCGTTTTGGACTTGAGGAATTGCTTCGCTGCCACGGTATACACGCAGGCCAGGGCGGCTAACGCGCTCGATACGCTCAATCACGGGGCGACCGGCGTAATATTTCAAGGCGATTTGGAGTTCAGACTTTCCACTTTCGGTAGAAACTTTGAAGCCGTCAATATAGCCTTCATCTTTCAACACTTGGGCAATAGCAATCTTCACTTTGGAAGAAGGTACCGAGACAGTTGTCTTGGCAACCATTTGCGCATTGCGGATGCGTGTCAACAGGTCGGCGATGGGATCACTCATGCTCATGTTTTGTTCTCCTATCGCTTACCAGCTGGCTTTGACAATGCCGGGGATCTCACCAGCAAAAGCCATTTCACGAATCTTTGCACGGGCCAGACCGAAGTGCTGGAACGTTCCACGGGGACGACCCGTGATCGCACAACGGTTACGTTGGCGTGTGGGGTTTGCGTTGCGAGGCAACTTTTGCAGACCCAAACGGGCTGCAGCGCGCTCTTCATCAGTACGCTTCACGTCACCAGCGATAGCCTTGAATTCCGCGTATTTCTTCGCGTACTTGGCTGCCAACTTGTCACGCTTGTTTTCGCGTTCGATTAATGCCATCTTAGCCACAGGTCACCTCAATTCTTGAAAGGGAAACGGAAGCCAGCGAGCAGTGCCTTGCACTCTTCGTCGGTCTTGGCCGTTGTGGTGATGCTGATATTGAGGCCGCGCAAGGCATCAACCTTGTCATATTCAATCTCAGGGAAAATGATCTGCTCTTTGACGCCGATGTTGTAGTTACCACGACCATCGAACGCACGACCAGAAATGCCGCGGAAGTCACGTACACGAGGCAGAGCCACGGTCACGAAACGATCCAGGAATTCATACATCTGAACGCCACGCAGAGTCACCATGCAACCAATTGCTTGGCCTTCACGGATCTTGAAGCCGGCAATCGCCTTCTTGGACTTGGTCACCACAGGCTTCTGGCCTGCAATCTTTGTCAAGTCGCTCACAGCGTTGTCCATGACCTTCTTGTCGGCAACGGCTTCGCTCACACCCATGTTCAGGGTGATCTTGGTCAGACGAGGCACTTGCATGGGCGAGGTGTAACCAAACTTGGTTGTCAGCTCAGCTGCCACTTTTTCGCGGTAGTGTTGTTGGAGACGTGCCATGGTTATGCCACCTTGATTTCTTCGCCGCTGGACTTGTAAACGCGAACGCGTTTGCCGTCAGCCAGCACCTTGATACCAACACGGTCAGCCTTGCCAGTCGCGGCATTGAAAATAGCCACGTTGGATTGGTGAATAGGCATGGTCTTTTCAACGATGCCGCCGGTTGTGCCCTTCATGGGGTTTGGCTTGGTGTGCTTCTTCACCAAGTTAATACCATCGACAACTACGTGAGAGTCGTCTTTGCGCAGAGAGATAACTCCGCGCTTGCCCTTATCGCGACCTGCGATAACGATGACTTGGTCGCCTTTGCGAATCTTGTTCATGGCGGGTCCTTACAAAACTTCAGGAGCCAAGGACACGATCTTCATGAACTTTTCAGTACGCAGCTCGCGCGTCACTGGTCCAAAGATGCGGGTGCCGATGGGCTCCAGCTTGGCGTTGAGCAACACTGCTGCGTTGCCGTCGAATTTCACCAAAGAACCGTCGCCACGGCGGATGCCCTTGGCAGTACGAACGACCACAGCACTGTAAACCTCGCCTTTTTTGACGCGGCCACGGGGAGCGGCTTCTTTGATGCTAACTTTGATGATGTCGCCAACACTTGCATAGCGACGCTTAGAACCACCCAGCACCTTGATGCAAAGGACGGACTTAGCGCCGGTGTTGTCGGCAACTTCCAATCGAGATTCAGTTTGGATCATTTCAATATTCCCAACTTGCACCAGAGATTGCATTTGCCACTATGGCAAACACCCTCGTCCAGTCAGTCTTGGGCCCGCTGTCTGCAGCACAAACCACTCATGCTGCATTCATTTGGGCAGAACCTTCATACTTTTTCAAGCGAAGCCCACGATTGTGCCAGTGCTTGATAGGCCTGTCAACAGCTATTCTGGTCGAATTAGCAAATATTGTTGTGCCAAGGCCTTAAATTCGGCCTCTTGGGGTGGCAAGCCGGTCTCTTCCGCAAGGATTGCGGCAACCCGGGGCGCCAAAGAGCTGGCCAGGGCCGCATCGAGGAACAGCAGGCGCGAGCGGCGGGCCAGCACATCTTCCACCGTCACCGCATATTCATAGCGCGCGGCAAACCGCACCATGCCCTCGGTCAGTCCTGGCGCTAGCTCGACGTTGGCACCCGGCATATGGGCCACCACGCTTTGCTCATCGCCATAGCTTGGCAAGCCTGGAGGCAAACAAATCGACTGGACGGCCGTGCCGCCCTTCATGGCTCCCACCAGCTTTAGATGTACCGTGGCACCCTGCGGACGCTGGGGGAGCAGCTGTTTTTCGGCACATTTTTCAAGAACATCTTCTGCCATGGCCCGGTAGGTGGTCCATTTGCCGCCTGTCACCGTGACCAGCCCACTGCGGCTCACCAGCACCGTGTGCTCCCGGCTGATGCCCTTGGTATTGTTACCTTCGTCATCTTGGGGTTTAACCAAAGGCCGCAGACCTACCCAGATGCTTTTGACATCCGCCCGCGTGGGCGCCCGGCGTAGGTAGCGTGCTGATTCGGTCAGGATGAACTCAATTTCTTCCTCGAAGGCCAGCGGCTCGCGGGCCAGGTCGTGTCGCGGTGTGTCCGTAGTGCCCAAGATGACCTTTCCCAACCACGGCACCGCAAACAGCACCCGGCCGTCGGCCGTTTTAGGCACCATAAGCGCGGTGTCGCCGCCCAGAAACTCACGGTCCACCACGATGTGGACGCCTTGGCTGGGTGCCACCATGGGCTTGGTGGGCTTGCGGCCGTCCCCGGCGTTGGCTTCACCATCTTTTTGCCGTAGCTCATCGACCCACACACCCGTGGCATTGACCACGCAGCGCGCTTTTACCGGGTATTGCCGGCCAGTCAACGTGTCTTCACACAGGACACCCTGCACTTTGTTATCTATATAGAGAAGGTCTGCCGCCCGGCAGTAGTTCACCAGCAGCGCACCCTTGGTGGCCGCCGTGCGGGCCAGAGCCAGGGCCAGGCGGGCGTCGTTGAACTGTCCGTCCCAGTACTTCACCCCCCCCTTGAGCCCCTGGGCGCGGGCCGTGGGTAGCAGCTTGAGCGTCGCATCGCGCCCGAGAAACTGGGTCTTGCCCAAACCAGCCTTACCCGCGAGTGCGTCATAGGCCACCAGCCCAGCGCCATAAAACGGGGTCTCCCACCATTGGTAGGAGGGCATCACAAATGGCAGCGGCTGCGCCAGATGCGGGGCATTGTTCAGCAAGGTGGTGCGCTCATGCAGCGCCTCGCGCACCAGGGAAATATTGCCTTGTGCCAGATAGCGCACGCCACCATGCACCAGTTTGGTAGCCCGCGATGAGGTGCCCTTGGCAAAGTCATGCGAGTCGACCAGCACCACACTGAAACCGCGCGCCGCGGCATCCAGTGCCACCCCCAGACCGGTGGCACCACCGCCCACGATGGCAATGTCGTACGTACGGTCTTGCGCCAAGCGCGCAATCAGGTCTTCACGCAGGGTGGGGAGAGGGGGCGCGTCAATGGCCATAAGTATTTTCTAAATGGACAGCGGGCGGGCACAGCACCCAGAACCCGCTGAAAGAACCTTGTGAACGACGGCCACGCAGGAAGTTCCTGCATGGACGTCGTTCTACTGCTCGCGAATTAGCGAACCTTGCCGTTTTTCCATGCGTTCAACAAAGTGTCGTACGCAATGGTCTCACCCTTGGGCTTCTCGTTGGCCAGCTTCTTCCATGGCGCACCCTTGTCGCTCAGCCACTTGTCGGGGCTGCTCTTGGGGTTGAGTTTGGGCGGGCACACAGCCATGCCGGAGCGCTCCAGGCGACCCATCACGCCGTCCATCTCTTCAGCCAGGTTGTCCATGGCAGCTTGCGGGGTCTTCTCACCCGTCACCGCCACAGCCACGTTCTTCCACCACAGCTGGGCCAGCTTGGGGTAATCAGGCACGTTGGTGCCGGTGGGGGTCCATGCCACGCGCGCAGGGCTGCGGTAGAACTCCACCAGGCCACCCAACTTGGGTGCCATGTCGGTCATGGCCTTCGACTGGATATCGGACTCACGGATAGGCGTCAGGCCCACGGTGGTCTTCTTCAGCGAGGTGGTCTTGGCTGTCACGAACTGGGCGTACAACCAGGCCGCGGCGACCTTGTTGGCATCGTGGTCCTTGAAGAAGGTCCACGAACCCACGTCTTGGTAGCCGTTTTGCATGCCTTGTTTCCAGTACGGGCCGTTAGGTCCGGGGGCCATGCGCCACTTGGGCGTGCCGTCTGCGTTCACCACGGGCAGGCCGGGCTTGATCATGTCTGCAGTGAAGGCGGTGTACCAGAAGATTTGCTGGGCGATCTGGCCTTGTGCAGGCACGGGGCCGGCTTCGCCGAAGGTCATGCCGATGGCTTCCTTGGGCGAGTACTTCTTCATCCAGTCGATGTACTTGGTCAGCGCATACACGGCAGCGGGCGAGTTCGTCGCACCGCCACGGGACACAGAGGCGCCTTGAGGTGTGCAACCGTCAGCAGAAGCACGAATGCCCCACTCATCCACAGGCTTGCCGTTAGGGATACCTACGTCCGCCGAACCAGCCATGGACAACCATGCATCGGTGAAGCGCCAGCCCAGGGACGGGTCTTTTTTGCCGTAGTCCATGTGGCCATAAATTGGCTTGCCATCGATGGTCTTGACGTCTTCGCTAAAGAAGGCGGCGATGTCTTCGTAAGCGCTCCAGTTCAACGGAACGCCCAGGTCATAGCCGTACTTGGCCTTGAACTTGGCTTTCAGCTCAGGCTTCTCGAACAGATCAGCGCGGAACCAGTACAGGTTGGCGAACTGTTGGTCGGGCAGCTGGTACAGCTTCTTGTCGGGGGCTGTGGTGAAGCTGGTGCCGATGAAATCCTTGATATCCAGACCCGGGTTGGTCCACTCTTTGCCCGAACCGCTCATGTAGTCGGTCAGATTCAGGATCTTACCGTAGCGGTAGTGGGTACCGATCAGATCGGAGTCGGTGATCCAGCCGTCGTAAATGGACTTGCCGGATTGCATGGAGGTTTGCAGTTTTTCGACCACATCGCCTTCACCGATCAGGTCGTGCTTGACCTTGATGCCGGTGATTTCTTCAAAGGCCTTGGCCAATGTCTTGGATTCGTATTCGTGGGTGGTCAGGGTTTCGGACACCACCGAAATTTCTTTCACGCCCTTGGCTTGCAGTTTTTTGGCGGCTTCGATGAACCACTTCAGCTCCGCAGCCTGCTGGTCCTTGCTCAGGGTAGAAGGCTGGAACTCGCTGTCGATCCATTTCTTGGCAGCCGCTTCATCCGCCCACCCTTGGGTTCCCATGGCGCACGCCATGGCGACGGCCAATACGGAATATCTCAATTTCATTGTCAATCTCCTCGGTCTGATTAACCCCTGTTTGAAAGAATGGCGCGGCCCCAGGGGAGATAAGCCGAACCTTTTGAAAAGAGAGTCAGCCCTTGCGCATCATCAGCCCTAGCAGGGCCATGGAGAGCACGAAGCTGATCCAGATCGAGGGTTCGGCCTCCAGGCCCATCCACTCGACCAGGCGCCCGCTGATGCCCACAAACGCCAGATTCACATAGGCCGCACTCAGCAGCCCGACAAACAGACGGTCACCGCGCGTGGTCTCCATGGGCAGGAAGCCCTTGCGAGAAATGGTGGGTGATTTGATTTCCCACACGGTCATGCCCACCAACATCAGTGCGATGCAGCAAAAAAATACGGCCACCGGCGTGGTCCAAGCCATCCAATCAAACATCGTGGTTTCCTCTTAAACACGGCCCATCGCGAAACCCTTCGCGATGTAATTGCGGACAAACCAAATCACGATGGCACCTGGCACGATGGTCAGCACCCCCGCCGCGGCCAGCGTCGCCCAGTCCATTCCCGCGGCAGACACCGTACGGGTCATGGTGGCGGCAATCGGCTTGGCATTCACACTGGTCAAGGTGCGTGCCAAGAGCAGCTCCACCCAGCTGAACATGAAGCAGAAGAACGCGGCCACGCCCACACCGGCCTTGATCAGCGGGATGTAGATGCGGATGAAAAAGCGCGGGAACGAATAGCCGTCGATGTAGGCGGTCTCGTCAATTTCGCGCGGAATGCCACTCATGAAGCCTTCCAGAATCCACACCGCCAACGGCACGTTGAACAGCAGGTGCACCAGCGCCACCGCAATGTGGGTGTCCATCAGGCCCACCGAGGTGTAGAGCTGGAAAAACGGCAGCAGGAATACCGCGGGCGGCGTCATGCGGTTGGTCAACAACCAGAAGAACACATGCTTGTCACCGAGAAAGCTGTAGCGCGAAAACGCATACGCTGCGGGCAAGGCCACGGTCAAGGAGATGACCGTGTTGATACCCACATAGATCAGGCTGTTGATGTAACCCGAATACCAGGCCGAGTCCGTCAGGATGGTCTTGTAGTTGTCCCAGGTAAAGTGGTCCGGGAACAGCGTGAAGCCCGCGAGGATTTCGTTGTTCGTCTTGAACGACATGTTGACCATCCAGTAAATGGGCAACAGGGCGAACACGATGTACGCCAGCATGAACAGCGAGCGTTTCTGGAACTTCGGCTTATTCATGGCCACCCTCCTTAGCCTGGGTGCCGACGCGCTGCATCCAGTTGTACAAAATGAAGCACATCAACAAAATAATCAGGAAATAGATCAACGAGAACGCAGCGGCAGGTCCCAGGTCAAACTGGCCCACGGCCTTCTGTGTAAGGAACTGCGACAGGAAGGTGGTGGAGTTGCCTGGACCACCGCCCGTGAGCACAAAGGGCTCGGTGTAGATCATGAAGCTGTCCATGAAGCGCAGCAGCACCGCAATCATCAGTACACCGCGCATTTTGGGCAGCTGCACATAGCGGAACACATCGAGCTTGCTGGCACCATCGATGCTGGCGGCCTGGTAGTAAGCATCGGGGATAGAGCGCAGTCCTGCATAGCCCAGCAACGCCACCAGCGGCGTCCAGTGCCACACATCCATCAGCAGCACCGTGAGCCAGGCGTGGGTCGCGTTGCCGGTGTAGCTGTACTCCAGGCCCAGCCCCTGCAGCGCTGCGCCCATGAGGCCGATGTCGGTGCGGCCAAAAATCTGCCAGATGGTGCCCACCACGTTCCAGGGAATCAGCAGGGAGAGTGACACGATCACCAGCACGGCAGATGACTTCCAGCCCTGGGCGGGCATGGACAGTGCCAGCAGAATGCCCAGGGGCAGTTCCACCGCCAGCACCGCAAACGAATAGGTGATCTGGCGCAAGAGCGCGCCGTGCAGCTCTTCATCGCGCATGATGGCTGCGAACCACTCGGTGCCCACAAACACGCGACGCTCGGGCGAGATGATGTCCTGCACCGAATAGTTCACCACCACCATCAGCGGCACGATGGCCGAGAAGGCCACGCAAATCAGCATGGGCAGAATCAAAAACCAGGCGCGCTGGTTGACCGGTTTGGTCGTCGTACTCATGCCACGATCTCCTCGTTTTGGTAGAAGCAGGTGTGTTCACCCATCACCTGCAGCCATACGCTGTCACCGGCGGAGAGCTGTGCGGCGTCGGCGGCCAGACGGGCCTTGATGGTGTGGCCTTCGCGGACCGCACTCACGATCACATGCGTCCCCACGTCCTGCACCTGGGTCACAGTCATCGGCAGAGCGCCGGGCGCATTCGCACCGGCCACACTGACGTACTCGGGGCGCACACCCAGCTTGAACTCGCCATTGGCCAACGGCCTGGCGTGCGGCAGCGCTACCACCGCGCCGGCAGTATGAAAGTCGCCATCGGCATTGCGACCGGGCAGAAAGTTCATGCCGGGTGAGCCAATGAAATGGCCTACAAAGGTGTGGCTGGGGCGCTCGAACAAATCGGCCGCCGAACCCACCTGTACCGCGCGACCGCGCGTCATCACCACCACCTGCTCGGCGAAGGTCAGGGCTTCCACCTGGTCATGGGTCACATAGATCAGCGTGAGCTTGAGCTCGTGGTGAATCTGCTTGAGCTTGCGGCGCAGCTGCCATTTCAGGTGCGGGTCAATCACTGTGAGGGGCTCGTCAAACAGCACGGCCGATACATCAGGCCGCACCAGGCCGCGGCCTAGGGAAATCTTTTGCTTGGCATCGGCCGCCAGACCGGCAGCGCGCTGGTTGAGCTGGCCGCTCATCTCCAGCATCTCCGCGATCACACCCACGCGCTTCTTGATTTGGTCTGCCGGCATCTTGCGGTTGCGCAGCGGGAAGGCCAGGTTCTCAGCCACCGTCATGGTGTCGTAGATCACCGGGAACTGGAACACCTGCGCGATGTTGCGCTGCTGCGGCGTGGCGCGCGTGACATCCTGGCCATCAAAAAGCACCGTGCCTTGCGAAGGTGTAACCAGGCCCGACATGATGTTGAGCAAGGTGGTCTTGCCGCAGCCCGAGGGGCCCAGCAGCGCGTAGGCACCGCCATCGTCAAAGGTCATTTTCAGCGGCAGCAGCGCGTAGTCGCTGTCCTGCTGCGGGTTGGCCCGGTAGGCATGGGCCAAGTCAAGTTCTATGCGTGCCATATCAGCGTCCTTTGCCGCGCACGGGGGCCAGCAGCAACATGCCCTGCGCGTCAAACACATAGACCTGCGCGGGATTGAAAAAGAAAGTGCAAGGCTGGCCCAGGTCAAAGTGGTGCACACCGGTCAGCTGTGCCACCAGTTCGCCCAAAGGCGTCTCGAAGTGCACAAAGGTGTCAGTGCCCGAAATTTCGGCCAGCTCCACCGTACCCACCAAGGCCACATCGCCCTCCTGAGCGCGCACGCGCAGTGCGCTGGCGCGCATGCCCACCGTGAGCGTTGCCGATTTGGTGGTCGGCAAAGCCAGCGCAATCTGCGGGCCCTGGGCCAGTTGCACGCCGGTAGGTGCGAAGCTGGCGGCCAGCAGGTTCATGGGGGGGTCGCTAAAGGCGCGCGCCACGCGGATCGACTGGGGCGCATGGAACACCTCGGCCGTGGGACCGTACTGCAACAGCTCACCCGCATCCAGCACCGCGGTATAGCCGCCCAGCAGCAGGGCTTCGCCGGGTTCGGTGGTCGCATAAATCACCGTGGAGTCGCCCGCGGCAAACAGTGCGGTCAGCTCATCGCGCAATTCTTCGCGCAGCTTGTAGTCCAGGTTCACCAGTGGCTCGTCCAGCAGCATCAATGGTGCGCCCTTGGCCAGCGCACGGGCCAGGGCCACGCGCTGCTGCTGGCCGCCCGACAGCTCGGCCGGGTAGCGGTCCAGAAACATCTCGATGTGCAGCTTGGCGGCCAGCTCGTGCACGCGCTGGTTCACATTTTTTTCGCCGCGCAGCTTCAGTGGCGAGGCAATGTTGTCGCGCACCTTGAGCGAGGGGTAGTTGATGAACTGCTGGTAGACCATGGCCACATTGCGTTCACGCACGGGCATGCCCGTCACATCGGCCCCATCCACCCGCACCTGGCCGGCACTGGGAGCGTCCAGCCCCGCCATGATGCGCATCAGGCTGGTCTTGCCGGCCTGGGTAGCACCCAGCAGCACGGTCACCGCACCACTGCGCGGCGCCAGGCTCATGTCATACAGCCAGGTCTGCGGCCCTACTTTTTTGCTGATGCCTTCCAGAGTCAACTGCATCACGCCACCTTTTCTTGTTGCATAGAGAACCGAGATGATTTTCGAATCGGCGAATTATTGTTCGTTTTGATTCGTTTTATCTTGGTATTAACCCTATGAATGTTCCTTTTGATTCGTTTTACAGTCTGGCCGTCCCGGCGATTCGGGGTAAAAACACACCATGCACCCAAACCCCCGACAACTCACCCTGCTCTCGGTCGTCCAGGCCCAAGGCTCCGTCACCGTGGAGCAGCTGGCGGAAACACTGGGCGTGACCCTGCAGACCGTGCGGCGCGATGTGCAACGCCTGGCCGACGAAGGCATGCTGGCGCGCTTTCACGGCGGGGTTCGGGTGCCCAGTTCCACCACCGAGAACATTGCCCACCAGCAGCGCGAGAGCCTGAACGCCGACGGCAAGTCGCGCATCGCACGCGCCGTGGCGGCTGTAGTGCCCAATGACTGCTCGCTGATCCTCAACATCGGCACCACCACCGAAGCCATTGCGCGCGCGCTGCTGCACCACACCGGCCTGCGCGTGATCACCAACAACCTGAACGTGGCCAGCATCCTGAGCACCAACCCCAAGTGCGAGGTCATCGTGGTGGGTGGCGTGGTGCGCGGGCGCGACCAGGGCATCGTGGGCGAAGCGGCCGTGGACTTCATCCGCCAGTTCAAGGTGGACCTGGCGCTGATCGGCATCTCGGGCATTGAGGCCGACGGCACGCTGCGCGATTACGACTACCGCGAGGTGAAGGTGGCGCAAACCATCATTTCGCATGCACGCGAAGTCTGGCTGGCCGCCGACATCAGCAAGTTCAACCGCCCCGCCATGGTGGAGGTAGCCACGCTGTCGCAGATCGACCGGCTGTTCACCGACGCCCCGCCCCCCGAACCCTTTGCCGCCCTGCTGGCCGAGGCCCAGGTGCGCCTGGCGGTGGCCCTGCCTTGATCTGCTCACTCTGATTTTTTGAAACCCTGATTGCCATGACCTACCTGCTTGCCCTCGACCAAGGCACCTCCAGCTCCCGCAGCATCGTGTTCGACCCCAGCGGCCGCACGGTTGCCATGGCGCAAAAGGAGTTGACCCAGATTTACCCCCAGCCCGGATGGGTGGAGCACGACGCGCTGGAGATCTGGCGCATCCAGCTCGCCACGGCGCGCGAGGCGCTGGCCAAGGCCGGCATCACCGCGGCACAGGTGAAGGCCGTGGGTATTACCAACCAGCGCGAAACCACGGTGGTGTGGAACCGCAAGACCGGCCAACCCATCCACCACGCCATCGTCTGGCAAGACCGCCGCGCCGAGCCCACCTGTGTAGAGCTGCGTGCGCGCGGCCTGGCCGACACCATCCGCGACAAGACCGGCCTGCTGGTGGATGCCTATTTCTCGGGCACCAAACTCAAGTGGATCCTGGACCAGGTGCCCGGCGCGCGCGCGCAGGCTGCCAACGGCGAGCTGGCCTTTGGCACCATCGACAGCTGGCTGATCTGGCAGCTGACCGAGGGCCGCGTGCACGCCACCGACGTGAGCAATGCCTCGCGCACCATGCTCTTCAATGTGCACACCAACCTGTGGGACGAAGACCTGCTGGCCGCGCTGGACATTCCTGCAGCCCTGATGCCCACGGTGCAGCCCTCGGCCTCGCTGTTCGGCGAAGTGAGCCCTGCGCTGCTGGGCCATGCGATTCCGATTGGCGGTGTGGCGGGCGACCAGCAAAGCGCGCTGTTTGGCCAGGCTTGCTTCAAGGCCGGCATGGTGAAGAACACCTATGGCACAGGCTGCTTCATGCTCATGCACACCGGCCACAACTTCCAGACCTCCGAGAACGGCCTGATCACGACCAGCGCGGCGCAGACGACCACCAAGCCTGAGTTCGCGCTGGAAGGCAGCGTGTTTGTGGGTGGCGCGGTCGTGCAGTGGCTGCGCGACGGGCTGCATGCCATTCAGGGCAGTGGCGAGGTTCAGAGCCTGGCGCAAAGCGTGCCCGACTCGGGTGGCGTCATCGTGGTGCCGGCCTTCACCGGCCTGGGCGCGCCCTATTGGAAACCCGACGCACGCGGCTCGATTACAGGCCTCACCAGGGGCTCAACCCTCGCCCACATTGCGCGGGCCGCTCTCGAAAGCATAGCATTCCAGAGTGCCGCGCTGCTGCAAGCCATGAGCCGCGACGCCGTGCGCGCGGGTGGCGCGCAGGTGTCTGAACTGCGCGTGGATGGCGGCGCCTGCGTGAACGATTTGCTCATGCAGTTCCAGGCGGACCTGCTGGGCATACCCGTGGTGCGCCCCGAGATCACCGAGACCACGGCCCTGGGTGCCGCCTACCTGGCCGGCCTGACGCTGGGCGTCTACAACGGGCTGGACGAGATTGCGGCCCAATGGCGTGCCGAGCGGGTCTTCCGCCCCACCATGCAGCGCACGCAAGCCGAAGAGCGCATGGCGCAATGGGAGCACGCCGTGCGCCAGGCCACCGCCGCCTGATGATGAAGACCTTTTTGTACCTGAAAATCGGCACCCGCCTGGCCCTGGCCTTTGGCATCTTGATGGGCCTGCTGGTCTTGCTCAGCGTGGTGGCAGCACTGCAAGCGGGGCGCCTGCAGGCAGACAGCAGCTACCTGCGCACGGACGTGGTGCCCTCGCTGGGCATGGTGCACACCATGGTGGCCGAAACTGGCCGCCTGCGCAGCCTGGAGGCCCAGCACATCCTGATGGACGACATCAACCGCCAGAAAGAGGTGGACCAGGCCATCGCCAAAAGCCGCGCACTGCTGGACGCCCAGCTCAAAGCCTACGAGGCCGTGCTGTCGGGCGACGCCGACCGCCAGCTGCACCAGGCCGTGGCCACCCAGGCGCAGGCCTACTACCAGACGCAAAACCGTGTGCTGGAGATTTCGCGCCAAGCCGCGGCCGCCGACTCGAAAGAGATGGCCACCATCCAGAAAAACGTGGCACGCGAGGCCTTGCTGGGCGATTCACAGGCCGCGTTTGACAAGATGGACGCGGCCACCGTGGCGCTGTACCTGCACAACGAGGCATCTGCCGAGACTGTGAGCCAACGCTCGGTGGCCACCTACGGCAGTGCGCTGTGGATTCTGGCCGGAGTGACACTTGCCGCGCTCTTGGTGGGCGTGGTGGCGGCCTTGGTGATCACCCGCTCCATCACTGGCCCGCTGCGCCGCGCCGTGGGCCTGGCCACCGCCGTGGCCGATGGGGACCTGACCCAGCGCCTGGAGGTGCAGGGCAGCGACGAACTGGCCACGCTGCTGCACGCCCTGGTGCGCATGAACGCGGGCCTGGGCACCATCATTGGCGAGGTGCAGCAGGGGGCGGACGCCATTGCCACCGCCTCGCACCAGATCGCCCAGGGCAACCTGGACCTGTCCGCCCGCACCGAAAACCAGGCCTCCAGCCTGCAGCACACCGCGTCTTCGGTGGAAGAAATGGCCAGCACCGTCAACGCCAGTGCCGACAACGCGCGCCAGGCCAGCATGCTGTCCAGCCAAGCCGCCACCGTGGCGGTGCGCGGCGGCGAGGCCGTGGGCCAGGTGGTGCAGACCATGGGCGGCATCCAGGAGGCCAGCCGCAAGATCGTGGACATCATTGCCGTGATCGATGGCATTGCCTTCCAGACCAACATCCTGGCGCTCAACGCGGCGGTAGAGGCCGCGCGTGCCGGCGAGCAGGGGCGTGGCTTTGCCGTGGTAGCCGGTGAGGTGCGGGTGCTGGCCCAGCGCAGTGCCGAGGCCGCACGCGAGATCAAGGCCCTGATCAGCGCCAGCGTGGAGAAGGTGGAGGCTGGCAACGGCCTGGTGCAGCACGCGGGCCAGACCATGGGCGAGGTGGTGAGCCAGGTGCAGCGCGTGGCCACGCTGATTGGCGAGATCACCACCGCCAGCGCCGAGCAAAGCCAGGGCATTGGCCAGATCAACGCCGCGGTGAGTGCGTTGGACCAGACCACGCAGCAAAACGCCGCGCTGGTGGAGCAAATGGCCTCGGCCGCCGACAGCCTGCGCACCCAGGCCCAGCGCCTGAGCACCTCGGTGGCGCGCTTCCGCCTGGCCCGCCCGGCCTGAACACCCCCCTGGCTTGGGTAGACTCTGGCGCTGGACCACAGCACCATTCTCAGAGGAGACACCATGGGCAAGCGCATTGCATTCATCGGCGGCGGCAATATGGCCAGCGCCATCATCGGCGGGCTGGTCCGCCAGGGCTTTGCGGCCAGCGATATCGACGTGGTGGAGCCCTGGGCCGAGGCGCGTACGCGCCTGCAGGCCGACTTTGGCATTGCCGCGCAGGCCGAGGCCGGCGCCTTTTTAGCCAGCGCAGACCTGATCGTCTGGGCCGTCAAGCCCCAGACCTTCAAGGAAGCTGCCGCCGCAGTGGCCACACACAACACCGGCGCCCTGCACCTGAGCGTGGCGGCCGGCATTCCGAGCAGCAGCATTGCCCAATGGCTGGGCAGCGAACGCATCATCCGCACCATGCCGAACACGCCCGCGCTGATCGGCAAAGGCATCACCGCGCTGTACGCCCGCCCTGCCGTCACCCAGGCCGACAAGGACTGGGCCAACGAGGTGATTGCCACCACCGGCGCCACCGTGTGGCTGACCGCCGAGGCGCAGCTGGACGCGGTGACCGCCATCAGCGGCTCGGGCCCCGCCTATATGTTCTATTTCATGGAAGCCATGACCGAGGCTGGCGCCCAGATGGGCCTGGCGCGCGAGCAGGCCTACCAGCTGGCCGTGGCCACCTTCATTGGTGCGGGTGAACTGGCCCGTGCATCGACCGAACCACCCGAGAGCCTGCGCGCCAAAGTCACCTCCAAAGGCGGCACCACCTATGCGGCCATCACGTCCATGGACGAAAGCGGCGTGAAAGCCCTGTTTGCCAAGGCCCTGTTTGCCGCGCAGAAGCGCGCGGGCGAGCTGGGCCAGGAATTTGGCGGGGCCTGAACATGGCCATCGAGATCTCCAAGGAGGCGCGCACGCAGGCCATCACCTCCATCGAACGCTACTTCCGCGAGAACATGGACGAGCCGATTGGCAACATGGCCGCTGGCGCGCTGCTGGGCTTCTTCCTCGAAGAACTGGGCCCCATGGTCTACAACCGGGCCGTGACCGATGTGCAAGACCGGCTGCAGGCCCGCGTGATGGAGGTGGACGTGGAAGTGCACGAACCCGAATTCACCTACTGGCGCAAGTTCGACAAGAAGCGCTAAAGACGCCACCGGCCCCCGCTGGCCGGTTTACACTGATTCCCAACAACGCCACTCTGGGAGGCACGTTTTTTGGGACAGGTTGACATCACGTTGTTCTACATGGACATGGTGCTCACCGCCATGTGGGCGTTTTCATGGGGCGTCATTGGCGGCGCCATGAAGATGGCGCCCAAGGCGACGGCCCGCTTCTGCGCCGCCAACCTGCTGTTTGCCGCCACCATGGCCCTACTGATCCAGCGCACGGCAGAACCCAGCTACCTGCACTACCAGCTGGTGGAGTGGATGGTGTTTGCGGGCCTGGCAGCGTTCCACAGTGGCATCGTGTTTCTGGTGCGGCTGGACGCGCTGCCCACGCTGGCCCGGCGCATCGGCCCGATTCTGGTGGCCATGCTGATCACGCTGCAGGTAGCGCCCGACTCCAGCTCCTTCGTCATTCGGGCCGTCGTGTTCTCGGTCACCGTGGCCATCCTCACCTTCAACTGCTTTTGGGACTGCTACCGCGGCCTGCGCAACGACCAGTTTTCGCTGGCGGTGCGCTGGGCCATCTGCGGGCCGTTTTTGCTGGCCACCGTGGCCATGCTGGTGCGCGCCGTGATGGTGGTGGTGCAGGGCGCGCCGCCCCTGAGCGCGGGAGAATTTGTACCCGTGCCACGCTTCACCGCCATTCTCTGGCTGCTCACCGTCATCGTGATGGCCATGAACATCACCATGGCGGGGCTGACCGCGGGTCGGCTGGTGATGCGCTTTCGCAACCTGGCCGAGCAGGATTACCTGACGGGCTGCTTCAACCGCGCCTCGCTGGAGGGGCGGCTGGACATTGAGTTTGAGCGCACCCGGCGCAACGGCGAACCCGTGGCCTGCGTGTTCTTGGACCTGGACCACTTCAAGGCCATCAACGACCGCTTTGGCCACGCCGTGGGCGACCAGGCGCTGTGCCATGTGGTGTCGGTGGTGCAGCGGCGCCTGCGCATGGTGGATGCACTGGGCCGCTTTGGCGGTGAAGAGTTTTTGGTGCTGATGCCCGGCACCCATTTGACGGGTGCGCGCGAGGCCGCCAACCGCATGCGCCAGGCACTGGAAGACACGCCGCTAACGCTGCAGGGCGAGCTGGTCACCCTCACTGCCAGCTTTGGCGTGGCCGTTTTGGGCACATCCGAATCCAAGGCCAGCGTGCTGCGCCGCGCCGACGCCGCCATGTACCAGGCCAAGCGCAACGGACGCAACCGGGTGGAAGTGTCCACAGAGCCGGTTTAGCGTCAAACAGGTCGCTAGCCCCTGTATCCATTGCGCGAATAGCTCCTATTTTTGTAGCGCCTGCCAAAACCCTGGCGAGCTGTAGCGCTCCTTGATGAAGTCGATCCACAGGCGCACGCGCAGCGGCAGGTGCTTGCGCTGGGGGAACACGGCGTAGATGCCGTTGGGTGGGGCTGCGTAGTCTTCCAGCACGGCCACGAGCTGGCCGGCGGCAATTTCGGCTTCCACCTCCCAGGTGCTGCGCCAGGCGATGCCCAGGCCGGCCAGGCACCAGTCGTGCAGCACCTGGCCGTCGCTGCAGTCCAGCGGGCCGGCGGGCTTGAGGTAGGTCACCTCCGCGTTCGGCGGCTTGAAGGCCCAGCCCCGGGTTTGCGAGGCATCGCTGGACAGCGTGAGGCAGTGGAACTTGGCCAGGTCCGCCGGCGTCTGCGGTGTGCCATGGCGCTTCAGATAGGCCGGCGTGGCCACGCAGAGGCGGCGGTTGTCCGCCATGCGCACGCTCACCAGGGACGAGTCGGGCATGTCACCCACGCGCACGGCGCAGTCAAAGCCCTCGCCCGCAATGTCCACCACGCGGTCGGACAGGTTGAGCGACACGGTGACCTCGGGGTGCAGTGCGCGGAACTTGGGCACCAAGGGCGCCACGTGGCGGCGGCCAAAGCCGGCTGGTGCGGTGATGCGCAGGTGGCCGCTGGCCTTGACGCCGCCCGCACTCACACTGGCCTCGGCATTGGCCACGTCGGCAATGATGCGCTGGCAGTCTTCCAGAAACGCGCTGCCCTCGTGCGTGAGGGTGATGCGCCGCGTGGTACGCAGCAAGAGCTTCACGCCCAGGCGCTCCTCCAGCCCATCCAGGCGCCGCCCCATGATGGCCGGGGCCACGCCCTCGGCGTTGGCGGCAGCGGTCAAGCTGCCGCGGGTGGCGACGGACACAAAGGATTCGAGTTGCTTGAGCTTGTCCATGGTTTCAGCCTCCAGCCCCCGTAAATATTGTGCTAGCAGCTACTTTTTTCATAGCACCACGCCTTCTGCATGCAGGGCCGCCACTTCCGCCCCGGAGTAGCCCAGGCTTTGCAGCAGCGCGTCGGTGTGCTCGCCCAGCTTGGGCGGGTCCAGCCGCAGGCCCAGGCGTTCGCCGTCAAGCGTGATGGGCAACAGCGGCACCTGGGTCTTACGGCCATCGGGCAGCTCCATGGGGGCCAGGCCACCGGTTTGCTGCAGGTGCGGGTCGTCAAACAAATGCTGCGGATCGGTGATGGGCGCAAACGGCAGGCCCACCTGTTCAAAGCGCTGCGAGAGTTCCGCGCGACTGAACTGGGCCAGGCGCGTGCGCAGTTCGGGGATCAGCCAGCTGCGCGCCAGCACGCGGTCGTTGTTGGTGGTGACGCGCGGGTCGGCAAACAGGTCGGCGTAGGCGAAGGCCTCGCAAAAGGTCTTCCACTGCCCATCGCCCACCACCGCCAGGAAGATCTGCTCGTTGCCCTTGACGCTGAACACGTCGTAAATGCCCCAGGGCGAGATGCGCTCGGGCATGGGTGCGGCGGCCTTGCCGGTCACCGCGAACTGCATCATGTGCTGGGCCACCAGGAAGATGTTGTTCTCGAACAGCGCGCTTTGCACCTCTTGGCCCTTGCCCGTGGTGGCGCGCTGCATCAGCGCGGCCATGGCGCCAATGGCACCGAACATGCCGCCCATGATGTCGTTGACGCTGGACCCCGCCCGCAGCGGGTCACCGGGCCGCCCGGTCATATAGGCCAGGCCACCCATCATCTGCACCACCTCGTCCAGCGCGGTGCGGTGGTCGTAGGGGCCGGGCAGAAAGCCCTTGTGGCTCACGTAGATCAGGCGCTCGTCAAGCTTGCTCAAGGACGCGTAGTCCAACCCCAGCTTCTGCATGGTCTCGGTCTTGAAGTTCTCGCTCACGATGTCGGCCGTGGCGATGAGCTTGAGCACGATCTCACGGCCCCTGAGGCTTTTCAGGTCCACCGCAATGCTTTTCTTGTTGCGGTTGAACAGCGGGTAAAAACCGGCGCCGCTGCCCAGCAGCTTGCGCGTGCTGTCGCCGGCCAGGGGTTCCACCTTGATGACCTCGGCACCCAGGTCGCCCAGCGTCATACCGCAGGTGGGGCCCATCACCATGTGGGTGAACTCCACCACGCGGATGCCGGCCAGCGGCAGGGCTTTGGTGTCACTCATGGGCGCTTAGACCGTGTAGTCCAGCACCAGCACATCGTCCAGCGTGGGTTTCAAAATCTCCACAAACGCCAGGTGGTCCGGGTGCGGCAGGTAGACCGCGCGCGCTGCATCATCGGCAAAGCTGAGGTTGAAGCAGTGCGTGAAGCCCTTATCCAGGCCTTCGGGGCTGTTGTTGGTGCCCCATTCCAGGCTTTGCACGGCACTGATCTTGCTGCGCAAATCGACAAATCCGGCTTCGATCTTCTGGATCTCGGGCGCGGTCACAGAGGCTTTGAACTTCAGCAGGACCAGGTGGCGGATGGACATGTAATACCTTTGGTTTTGTCACAAATAGATTGATATTCTTCCATATAGTGGCCTGCAAAGGATGGAATACAGTAGCTGATCCGCATCAGGCCTGTTGTGCCGGCGCCCCATTTTTCTTTTCCCCGAAAGGCATTTCCCATGTCCAACGCGTCTTCCACACCCCGCACCACGGTGCACCGCCTGCAGGTGGCCACCAGCCTGCACCAGTTCATCGAAGAGAAGGTGTTGCCCGGCACCGGCATTGCGCCCGAGGCGTTCTGGAAAGGCTTTGACGCCATCGTGGCCGACCTGGCGCCCAAGAACATTGCGCTCTTGGCCGAGCGCGACCGCCTGCAAACCGAGCTGGACACCTGGCACAAGGCCAACCCTGGCCCCATCACCGACATGCCAGCGTACAAGGCGTTTCTGGAAAAGATTGGCTATCTGGTGCCTAGCCCAAAGAAGGTGAAGATCAGCACGAAGAACGTGGACGCCGAACTGGCGACCCAAGCCGGCCCGCAACTGGTGGTACCCGTGCTGAACGCCCGCTATGCGCTGAACGCCGCCAATGCGCGTTGGGGCAGCCTGTACGACGCGCTGTATGGCACCGATGTGATTTCGGAAGAGAACGGCCAAGAGAAAGTGGGCCAGAAAAATGGAAAAGTCATAGGTTACAACCCCAAGCGCGGCAAGAAGGTCATCGAATACGCACGCCATGTGCTGGACCGCACCGCGCCGCTGAAGAAGGGCTCGCACGTGGGCTCGACCGGCTACGCCATCAAGGGTGGTGACCTGGTCGTCACGCTGAAGGATGGCAGCACCTCCAAGCTGGCCGACAAGGCCCAATTCATCGGCTTCCAGGGCGCGGCCAAGACCCCATCCAGCGTGCTGGTGCAGCACAACGGCCTGCACCTGGACATCATCATCAACCGCGCCACGCCCATCGGCAAGAGCGACGCTGCCGGTGTGAGCGACCTGGTGCTGGAAGCGGCGCTGTCCACCATCCTGGACCTGGAAGATTCCGTGGCCGTGGTGGACGCCGAAGACAAGGTGCTGGCCTATGGCAACTGGCTGGGCATTCTGCAAGGTACCTTGGTGGAAAGCTTTGACAAGGGTGGCAAGACGCTGACCCGCGGCCTGAACGCCGACCGCGTGTACACCGCGCCCGACGGCAAGAAGGACGTGAAGCTGCACGGCCGCAGCCTCATGTTTGTGCGCAACGTGGGCCACCTGATGACCAACCCGGCCATCACCTACACCGCCGCCGATGGCACCACCAAAGAAATCCCCGAAGGCATCATGGACGCCGTGGTCACCACCACCATCGCCCTGCACGACCTGAAGAAGACGAAGAAGGACGCCATCCGCAATTCGCGCAAGGGCTCGGTCTACATCGTCAAGCCCAAGATGCACGGCCCCGCTGAGGTGGCCTTTGCCGCCGAGCTATTCACCCGCGTGGAGAAGATGCTGGGCCTGGCCGACAGCACCGTCAAGCTGGGCATCATGGACGAAGAGCGCCGCACCAGTGTCAATCTGAAGGCCTGCATTGCCGCTGCCGAGAGCCGCGTGGCCTTCATCAACACCGGCTTCCTGGACCGCACGGGCGATGAGATGCACACCAGCATGCACGCCGGCCCCATGGTGCGCAAGGCGGACATGAAAGCCAGCGCCTGGATCCATGCCTACGAGAAGAACAACGTGTTGGTCGGCTTGAGCTGCGGGCTGCGCGGCAAGGCGCAAATCGGCAAGGGCATGTGGGCCATGCCCGACCTGATGAAGGCCATGATGGAGCAGAAGATTGCCCACCCCAAGGCCGGTGCCAACACCGCCTGGGTGCCCAGCCCCACCGGCGCCACGCTGCACGCCCTGCACTACCACCAGCTGCTGGTGAGTGATGTGCAAAAGGACATCGAAGCCACCCACGCCAAGCGCAATGCAAAGCAGGAGCACGACGCCCTGCTCGCTGGCCTACTGCACATCCCTGTGACCGCCACCCCGAACTGGACAGCGGCCGAGAAGCAGCAAGAGCTGGACAACAACGCGCAAGGTATCTTGGGCTACGTGGTGCGCTGGGTCGACCAGGGCGTGGGTTGCTCCAAGGTGCCCGACATCCACAACGTGGGCCTCATGGAAGACCGCGCCACGCTGCGCATCAGCAGCCAGCACATGGCCAACTGGCTGCACCACGGCGTGGTGACCAAAGAACAAATCACCGAAACGTTTGAGCGCATGGCCGCCGTGGTGGACAAGCAGAACGCCGGCGACACGCTGTACCAGAAGATGGCCGGCAACTTCAGCACCTCATCGGCTTACAAGGCCGCGACGGAGCTGGTGTTCAAGGGGTTGGAGCAGCCCAGTGGCTACACCGAGCCGCTGCTGCATGCGTGGCGGTTGAAGGTGAAGGCGGCGGCGTAAGCAGCCAAAGGCGAGCAACTCACTATCAATTTAGGAGCTGCTCGCACATATTTCATAGGGGCTAGCGGCCCATTTGGCGCTTAACCTTCGATCTGCATTGCCGGCCGCGCCTGGACAAGGCCCAGCCACCGCTGCACGTGGGCATGGTTGGCCACCGGAGCGCCGACATAGGCGCTGTAGCCCATCACCGAGCCCACCAGCAGGTCCACCAGCGAATACGCCTCGCCCAGCATCCACGGCTGGCGCGCCAGCCGGGCATCGAGCAGGGCCAACAGCCCATCCAGCTCGGCCCGGGCCGCGTCGGCATGGGCGCTGCTGCGCAGCGCCTCATCCAGCGCGGTGCAGGTCGCGCGGTGCAGCCGCGTCAACACCGCACCATAGCTGACATAGGCCCAGGCACACCACGAGAGGGCTTGCAGGCGCTCGGGCGTGCCGGCCGCCGGCCACAGCCCGCGCTCCACCCCAAAGGTCTCGCCCAGCCACAGCTGGATGGCCAGCGCCTCGAACATTGGCGCGCCGTCGACCGTCAGCGTCGGCACCTTGCCATTGGGGTTCAGGGCCAGGAAGTCCGGGCGGTGCTGCTCGCCAGCCCGGATATCGATCTTGACCTTCTCATGCGGAAGGCCCAGCTCGGCCAGCGCACAGGCAACGGGGGTGGCGCTGGACATGGGGTGCCAGTACAGCTGGACATGGGGCGCCTGTACAAAACGATTGAAAACGATGGACATCGTGTGTTCTCCTTGTTGATGCATCGACACAGCGCCGATGAGGGAGCCACTGTAGAAAGCATTGCGGACAGATTCGGCCCTCAATGGCCGCTATAGTGGCCCGATGTTGAGTGCTTCCTCGCGACTGCTGCGCCTGCTTTCCCTGCTGCAGGCCCGGCGCCACTGGGCCGGGCCCGAGCTGGCCGAGCGCTTGGCCGTGCATCCGCGCACCCTGCGGCGGGATATCGACCGGCTGCGCGAGCTGGGCTATCCGGTTGCGGCCAGCAGCGGCGTCGCGGGTGGCTATGCCTTGCGGCCGGGCCAAGCCCTGCCGCCGCTGCTGCTGGACGACGACGAGGCGCTGGCGGTCGCCATCGCGCTGCGCACCGCCGCCTCCGGCCGGGTCGGCGGTATCGAGGAGCCCGCGCTGCAGGCCATGGTCAAGCTCGAACAGTTGATGCCGCTGCGCTTGCGCCAGCGCGCTGATGCGCTGCGCTCGGCGGTGCACGCCATTGACGGGTTCGGGCCCAGCGTCGATGCCGGCCTGCTGACCGACCTGGCCGGTGCGTGCCGCGACCAGTTGGGCCTGGACTTCGACTATGTGGACGCGAAGGGCGGGCACAGCCGCCGCACGGTCGAGCCGCAGGGCGTGGTCCACACTGGCAGCCGCTGGTATCTGGTGGCCTGGGACCGGGCGCGCAGCGATTGGCGCACCTTCCGCATCGACCGCATGGCCGGCCCGGCAGCGGTCGGCGGGCATTTTGCGCCGCGCGTCGGCCCCGAGGGCGGCGATCTACGTGCCTTTGTTGCACGCTCCGTGGTGCTTGGGCCCCATGCCGAGCAAGCCCGGGTGATCCTGCACGCGCCGCTGGCCCAGATGGCCGCCCGCATTCCGGCCACCGCCGCGCGGCTGGAAGCGGTCGACGGCGATGCGCAGCGCTGCCTGCTGCAATGCGGCACCCATGCCCTCGATTCGCTGGTCTACTGGCTGCTGGTGCTGGATGTCGAGTTCGAGGTGCTGGAGCCGCCAGCCTTGCGGGAACGGCTAGCGCTGGCGGCGCAGCGGATCACTCGCAGCTTGGCCAGGGGCTGATGCCGCCGCAGCGCCAAACAGGCACTGCCGTGCCTGCGCATCAAAGCTCGCCCGCGAATCGCCCAGCCATTGCTCGGCCAAGGCATAGGCGCGCCACACGGCGGGGCGGGCCTGCATGGCGGTGAACCAGCGGGCCACATGAGGCGTGTCTTCCAGCTGCTGGCGCTGCAGCGCATATTCCACAATCCACGGGTAGATGGCGATATCGGCGATCGAGTACTCCCCCGCCACCCATTCCTCGCCAGCCAGCGCCGTGTCCAGCACGCGGTAGAGGCGGCGGGTTTCATTCACATAGCGGTCGATGGCGTAGGGCACAGGCTGCGGTGCGTACTTCACGAAATGGTGGTTCTGCCCCGCCATGGGCCCGAGCCCGCCCACTTGCCAAAACAGCCACTGAATGACGCGCAAGCGCGCGGCGCCCGCTGCGGGCAAGAAGCGCCCATGCGTGTCCGCCAGGTGCATGAGGATGGCGCCACTCTCGAACAGTGCAAACGGCGTGCCTTCGGCATCGGTGTCCTGCAGGGCGGGAATCTTGTTGTTGGGCGACACCTGCAAAAACGCCGCGTCAAACTGCTCACCGCGGCCGATGTTGATGGGCTTGACCTCGTAGGCGATGCCCAGCTCTTCGAGCAGGATGACCGGCTTGTGGCCGTTGGGCGTATTCCAGTAGTACAGCGTGGGGGCCATGGTCTGTCCTCAGTGCACCACGGTGTAGGGATCGGGGCCACCAAAGTCGGCTTTGCCAATCGGTATGCCGTTGGCGCGCAGCAGCGCATAGACCATGGAGAGGTGGAACAGCGCGTTGGGCACGGCATAGCGCTCGGCGAACGTGGTGGCCACAAATTGCCGCGCGTTGCCGGGGCGGCGCACCATCAGCACCGCATCGGGCAGCACCCAGTGTGCAGACGTCACCAGAGCCTGCGCCTCACTCTGCGCGGTGGCAACGCGAGCCATCGCGTCATCCAGCCTGCGCCAGGGCAAGAGGGGCAGCAGGTCTTCGCCGCGGTTAAACACTTTGCCGGTGGCGGCGTGGTTCGCGCCTGCCAGCAGGGCCACGCTGCCCAGCACGCCATCGGTCAGCACCTCCACCTGGTGCGCCAGGTGCAGCATGTCGGGCGCCAGCCGCGCCGCCAGCAATGCGCTGTGCGAAGGCGTGCCACCCGTGGACACGTGGCGCTGCGCGATGCGCAACAGATGGGTGGTGCGATCCAGGCTGTGCAAGAGCTGCCACACGCAGGGGGCAAAGGGCGAGGTGTTCATAGTGCTTGCCATTGTGGTGCAAACCGTCTTCAATAGGGCTTGAACCAACTACAACGAATTTTTGTAGATGAGCTACTCCATCCATGAAATGCGCACCTTTGCGGCCGTGGCCGAAACTGGCAACCAAAGTGCTGCGGCCAAGCGCTGCGGGCTGACACCGGCGGCCGTCAGCGCCATCGTCAAGCGGCTAGAGGGCGCGCTGGGCGTGCGCCTGTTTGAGCGCACCAGCCGCACCACCACGCTGACGCCCGAGGGCGAGGCCTTTCTGGCCTCGGCCCTGCGCGCACTCGAAATCCTGGACCAAACACAGGCCGATATGCAGGGCGCGCGCAAAGCGGTGTCGGGTGTGGTGCGCGTGGCCGTGCCGTCGGATCTGGTGCGTACCGCGTTGGGGCGGCACTTGAAGGCCTTTCAGCAGCAGCACCCGGACATCGTGCTGTCGCTGCATTCGTCAGACGCGCTGCACAACCTGCAGGCCGACGCCATGGACCTGGCTGTGCGCTACGGCGAGCTGCCCAACTCCGGCCTGGTGGCGCGCAAGCTGTGCGACACCCGGCGCATCACCTGCGCCGCCCCCGCCTACCTGGCCGCAAATGGGACACCACGCACGCCGCAAGCGCTGGCGCAGCACGAGTGCCTGACGTTCTGGGTCGGCGGGCGCGTGGAAAGCAGCTGGCGATTTTGGGTGAAGGGCGGGTGGCTACGTGTGCCGGTGCAGGGGCATTGGCGCAGCGACGACAGCGCCCTGGTGCGGCAGTGGGCCATCGAAGGTCGTGGCCTCATCAACAAATCCGACATCGACCTGGCCGACGACATCCAGGCCGGGCGCCTGCTACCGGTGCTCGGCAAATACAAGGGGCCGGACATTCCGCTCAGCCTGGTGCTCGGCACGGCCAAGCCGCTGCCGCAGCGCACGCGGGCGCTGGCGGATTTTTTGATCGAGCAGTTTGCCGCAAAGGCGTGAGCCCCTAGCCACAGCTTCAGGGCTTTGCTGGCCCCAGGCCGAGGGCCGCCTCAAAGAAATCGGCCACCGCGTCTTGGTAGGTACTTCCAAAGCGCGGGGTGAAGGCCTCAATATGCCCGCCGCCCTCCACGGTGATGAGCTGCTTGGGCTCTTTGGCTTTGCCGAACAGCTGCACCGCGTGCGCATAGGGAATCACCGGGTCGGCCGTGCCGTGGATCAGCAGCAGCGGCAGAGGCGCGAGTTGGTCCACATAGGTGGCGGCGCTGTAGGTATCGTTCATCAACATGCCGGCGCCTGACACCTTGTCGCTGGCGATGCGGCTGTAGGAGTAGAACGTGGCCTCGATGGCCACGGCGCGCACGCCGGCCCGGTTGCCACTGCCCACGGCGGCGATGGCATTCGTGCCGCCCAGACTCTGGCCCAGCACCAGCAGGCGCTCGGGGTTCACATCCTTGCGGGTGCGCACGTAGTCCAGCGCGCTGCGGGAATCTTCAAACACGCCCTTCACCTCGGGCTCACCCTGCGACGCACCGTAGCCCCGGTAGTCAAACACAAACACGTTGTAGCCGCGACGCGGCAGCCAGGCCACGTACTCCCAGTGGGCGGTCATGTTCTGCGCATTGCCGTGGAAGTGCACCACCGTGCCCTTGGCGTCGCGCGGGTTGGCGTAGCCGGCGGCGGGGATGAACCAGCCGGTGAGCGGCGTGCCGTCCTGGCTGCGAAAGTTCACGGCCTCAAACCGCAGGCCCAGATCGGCGGGCGTGCTGTAGAGCACGCGGTCTGGGTGGTAGAAGACGCTTTGCACGCCGCAGCCGCTGAGCAGCAGTGCCAGGCACAACAACAGGTTATGCAAGCCGCGGATAGACGAGTGGGTGTTCATGGAGGCCCAGTGTAGCGCTCCTGATTTAAGAGCTACTTGCGCATATTCCACGCGGGCTAGAGACCTATTTACCTCTTAAACCTGCCTGTTAGTTAGTTGGTTGGCTTGGGCGGTGGCTTGCCCTGGCCGTCGCCCTGGGGTGGTTGCGCGGGGCGGCAGGCCAGGGGCTTGCCTTCGGGGCCACCGCAGGTGCCGGTCAGGGTGCCGCGCGGGGTGGTCATGCTGCAGGCGGCACCGCTGGCCAGCGACTTGCAGGCCGCCAGTGCTTCGGGCGGAGGGCCGCGATGGGTGGAATCCTGGCCGTTGCTCTGGCCTTCGGGCGGCTTGGGCGGTGCGCTCTGTTGGGCCAGCGCTGCGTAGCACAGCAGGGCGGCGCAGATGGCCAGCGAGGGTGGAAGGGTGCGCATGGTCGGTCTCCAGTGATGCAGACCTCTACTGTGCACCAGCCATATTGCAGAAATGTAAAGTTTTGGGCCCGTGTGTCACCACTTGGTAAAGGGATGGCTCGCCAAGTTGGAGTTGAAATAGCGCGCGTCCTGCTTCACCTCCTCGCCCAGCCAGTCGGGCCGGGCAAAGGGCTGGCCTTCGGACTCCAACTCCACCTCGGCCACGACCAACCCGGCGTTGTCACCCGCAAACGCGTCCACCTCCCACAAGGTGCCTTCAACCGTCAACACATGGCGGGTTTTTTCGATCAGCGGGCCGTCGCACAGCGCCAGCAGCGCCTGGGCATCGGCCACGGGAATCGGGTATTCAAACTCGGCCCGCGTGGCGCCCACGCTCACACCCTTGATGGTCAGAAACGCGGCCTCGCCGGCCACCCGCACGCGCACCGTGCGGGCCTTGTCGCGGTTCAGGTAACCCTGCCGGTACAGCACGCCGGGCGCCTGCTGCCAGGCGTTGCTGGTGACCAAAAATTTGCGTTCAATCTCGATGGCCATGGGGGCAGGTGTCCTTGCTAAAAAAATGAAAGGGGGTGGCTACACTGGGGGTATGTCCACGCCACGCCCCACCAACCCTGAAGTGTGCCCGCTGTGCGGCCAGGGCAACCAGTGCGCGATGGAGGTAGAGCGCGCCACGGGCCAGAAGCAGCCGCCCTGCTGGTGCACCCAGGCCAGCTTCAGCGTCGACTTACTCGCCCGCGTGCCCGCCGCCGACCGGGGCAAGGCATGCATCTGCGCCGCATGTGCGGCGCTACAGCCCACGACTATTCCAGCCGGTGCAAGCCCGCCAGGTTGATCAGGGCGGACAACACTTCGGGTTTGAAACCCACCCGGTTGCGGCTGGTGTCGCTGTAACCGCCGCTGAGCACCAGCGTCTGCAGGTACTCCACACAGTCGCGGTGACCCCAGAATTTCTCGATGGCCAGGGCGATGCGGATGTGGTGGTGCGCGATGATGGCCATCTCGTGGTCGATGCGGGCCTGCAGCGGCCGCTCGTGGAACGGCATGGGACGCGTGGGCAAATCCTCCTCTTCCCACTGCAGCGAGGGGAAACCGGTTTCCTGGAAACGAGAGTCTTTGGGATCTTTGGGATCTGGCACCACGGCCCTTGGTTAGCGTCTTGCCCATCACTCTACCGCATACCGGCGCAACAATCACGGGGCACAATAAGGCCATGTCCAGCCTGCCCCCCTTCATCGCCCCCGCCCGTTTTACCGACCCGGCCGCCGCCTTGGCCCAGGTACAGCGCATTTACGACAGCAGCATCCAGCATCTGCGCCAGGCCATGCAGCGCTTTGTGGCGGGCGACGACAGCGCTGGCCACGTGCGGGCCTGCTACCCCTTGGTGCGCATCCATACCGACACCGTGTCCCGCGCGCCCACGGCCGACAAATCCCTGCTGAGCTACGGGTTTGTGGCCGGGCCCGGCCGGTTTGAGACCACGCTGACCCGCCCCGACCTGTACAGCGGCTACTACCTGGAGCAGTTCAACCTGCTGCTGCAAAACCATGGCGTGGAGCTGGAGATTGGCACCAGCAGCCAGCCCATTCCTGTGCACTTCTCGTTTGCCGAACACGACCACGTGGAAGGCAATATGTCGACCGATCGCCGCACGCTGATGCGCGACATGTTCGACCTGCCCGACCTGGCCGCCATGGACGACGGCATTGCCAACGGCACCTATGCGCCCAAGGCGGGCGAGGCACTGCCGCTGGCCCTGTTCACCGCGCCGCGGGTGGACTACTCATTGCACCGCCTGCGCCACTACAGCGGCACCGGGCCCGAGCACTTCCAGAACTTTGTGCTGTTCACCAATTACCAGTTCTATATTGACGAGTTCGTGCGCATGGGCCATGCGGCCATGGCCGACCCCAACAGCGAGTACTGCGCGTTTGTGGAACCCGGCAACGTGGTCACCCGCCGAGTTGGCCTGGCCGCTGAGCCCAACGACGCACTGGGCGCCGCCCCACCCCGCCTGCCGCAAATGCCGGGCTACCACCTGGTGCGTGCCGACAACGCGGGCATCACCATGGTCAACATTGGCGTGGGCCCGGCCAACGCCAAGAACATCACCGACCACATTGCCGTGCTGCGCCCGCATGCCTGGATCATGGTGGGCCACTGCGCCGGCCTGCGCAACAGCCAGCAGCTGGGCGACTACGTGCTGGCCCACGGCTATGTGCGCGAAGACCATGTGCTGGACGAAGAGCTGCCGCTGTGGGTGCCCATTCCCGCCCTGGCCGAAGTACAAATGGCGCTGGAAAAAGCTGTGGCCGAGGTGACCCAGGTACAGGGCGCGGCGCTCAAAAGCATCATGCGCACCGGCACCGTGGCCAGCACCGACAACCGCAACTGGGAGCTGCTGCCCGACAACCAGCCCCAGCGTCGCTTCAGCCAAAGTCGCGCCGTGGCACTGGACATGGAGAGCGCCACCATTGCGGCCAACGGTTTCCGCTTCCGCGTGCCCTACGGCACCCTGCTGTGCGTGAGCGACAAGCCGCTGCACGGCGAGATCAAGCTGCCCGGCATGGCCAACCACTTCTACCGCGAACGGGTGGACCAGCATTTGCGCATCGGCATCCGCGCGCTGGAGCTGCTGCGCGCGCAAAGCCTGAACAAGCTGCACAGCCGCAAGCTGCGCAGCTTCGCCGAAGTGGCCTTCCAGTAGGCGCATGGAGCACCTCAGTGTCCTGACCATCATGGTTCTGACGGCGCTCAACCTGAGCACCGTCTCCATCGCCCTGCCTACCATCATGGGCAAGGGCATCAGCCGTGCGGCCCGCCTGGCGCAGCTCAGTTTGCTGAGCCAGACTATTGGCTGGATGGCTATCATCAGCTCCGGCTTCTTCGGTGGCCACTGGCTGGACCTCGTGCTGTCCACCCTCTCCATGGCGTTTGGTTCGCTGGCCAATTGCCTGATGTTCTTTGCCCTGCGCGAGTGGCTGGGCCCCCGCCCCTTCCCGCGCCTGCTGGTGGGGTTGTCCATTGCCATGCCTATTGGCTACGCCTTGGTGTTTGGCCACTACAGCTGGCGCGTGGGGTATGCCAACCTGCTGTTTGGCATGCAGCTGCTCATCGTTGCGCGTGCGGCCCTCTTCCCCAAAGGCGATGCCAGCCTGCGCTGGCGCACGCTGATCGCGCTGTGCTACACGGCCTTTGCTGTGGCCAATCTGGCGCGCGGCGTGCTGGGCGCATTCTTTCCCGATCTGTACCCCAGCTTCGACGCCCCGCACGTCGTCAACATCGTGGCCCAGATCACTGCCAACGTGGCGCTGGTACTCACCACCGTGGCCATCCTGGTGGCTTGGCGCGAAGAAGCCGAAGCGCAGCTGCGCGAGCAGGCCTTCACCGACAGCGTGACCGGGCTGCTGAACCGCCATGGCTGGGACGACCGGGCCACGGCCCTGTTCGACCAGGCGCGGCGCCACCGCACACCGCTGGCTTTGATTTTGCTGGACCTGGACCACTTCAAACGCATCAACGACACCCAGGGCCACGAAATGGGCGACCAGGTGCTGCGCATGACCGGCGCTGTGCTGGAAGAAAACCGGCGCAGCAGTGATTTGGCCGCGCGCATTGGCGGCGAAGAGTTCGCCCTGCTGCTGCCGCAGACCGACCGATCCGCCGCCCTGCATGTGGAGCAGCGCCTGCGCCTGGCGCTGCGTGAAGAGGGTATTCAGGAGCCGCACATGCGCGTGAACTACAGCGCCGGCCTGGCGCTGTTGCAGCCGGGTGACCTGAAGCTGACCGACCTGATGGCGCGTGCCGACAGCGCGCTATACCAGGCCAAAGCACAAGGCCGCGGCCGCCTGCTGCAAGCCGACTGAGGGCCCCTGCGGCACAATGGCCGCATGAATGCAAAACTGTTTGAAGTGCAGCATTTGCACAAGCGCTACGGCGACGCCGACGTGGTCAAAGACCTGTCTTTCGAGATCGCGCCGGGCGAGTGCCTGGGCGTGATCGGCCCCAACGGCGCGGGCAAAACCACCACCATTCGCATGTGCCTGGGCCACACCGCGCCCGATGGCGGCAGCATCCACGCGCTGGGCTGGGAAATGCCACGCGACGCGCTGGCCATCAAGGCCCAGCTGGGCGTGGTCACCCAGTTCGATACGCTGGACCCCGACTTCAGCTGCGCTGAAAACCTGCTGGTCTACGGCCGCTACTTTGGCATGAAGGACGCCGCCATCCGCGCACGCATTCCACAGTTGCTGGAGTTTGCCGCCCTCACCCATAAAGCCAACGCCAAACCCGGTGAACTGTCGGGCGGCATGCGCCGGCGCCTGAGCCTGGCGCGCGCGCTGGTGAACGACCCCAAGTTGCTATTGCTGGACGAACCTACCACCGGCCTGGACCCGCAGGCCCGCCACCTGATGTGGGAGCGTCTACAGGTATTGCTGCAACAGGGCAAGTCGATTTTGTTAACCACCCACTTCATGGACGAGGCCGAGCGTCTGTGCAACCGACTGCTGGTGCTGGACCACGGCAAGAAGATTGCCGAAGGCACCCCGCACGCGCTGATCGCCCAGCACCTGGAGCCCGACGTGGTGGAGGTGTTTGGCGTGGGCGCACTGGCGCTGGTGGACGGCCCGCTGCGCAGCCTGGCGGCGCGCGTGGAAGTGAGCGGCGAGACCGTGTTTTTCTACACCCAAGATGCCGGCGCCCTGCTGCAGGGCCTAGCGGCCCACCCGCAGTTGCGCACCCTGCACCGCCCGGCCAACCTGGAAGATTTGTTTTTGAAACTGACCGGACGCCAGATCCGCGAGGAGGCCTGATATGAGCACCGCATCCACCTACACCCCGCCCAAGCCCCAAAGCATCTGGCGCGCGCCTGAAGTGTCGCTGCGCTTCTGGCCTGTGTTTCTGCGCAACCTGCTGGTCTGGCGCAAGCTGGCCATCCCCAGCCTGGTGGGCAACATTGCCGAACCGCTGATGTGGCTGGTCGCCTTTGGCTACGGCATGGGCGCACTGGTTGGCCAGGTCACCGTCGTTGGCCCCACGGGCAGCGTGCAGGTGCCTTACATCCTGTTCCTGGCCAGCGGCTCCATCTGCATGAGCGCCATGCAGGCCGCGTCGTTCGAGGCGCTGTACTCCGCCTTCAGCCGCATGCATGTGCAAAAGACCTGGGACGGCATCATGAACGCCCCGGTGGCACTGGACGATGTGGTGCTGGCCGAGATGCTGTGGGCCGCGTTCAAGGCCCTGTTCACCGTCACCGCCATCATGGGCGTGATGCTGGCGCTGAGCATCAGCCATTCCCCCAAGCTGTTCGTCGCCTGGCCCATCCTGTTTGGCGTGGGCGTCACCTTCAGCTGCATCGCGCTGATCTTCAACGCGCTGGCCAAAGGCTACGACTTCTTCACTTACTACTTCACGCTGTTCCTCACGCCCATGATGTTCCTGAGCGGCGTGTTCTTCCCGCTGGAACAACTGCCTGTGGTGGTGCGCGTGGTGGCCGACTGGCTGCCGCTGTCGAATGCCGTGGCGCTGATCCGGCCGCTGTTCATGGACCAGTGGCCTGCGGAGGCTGCACGGCATCTGGCGGTGCTGGCTGTGTACGCTGTGGGGTCGTTCTGGATTGCGCTGGCTTTGACGCGGAAGCGGTTTGCGAAGTGAATTGACGGCCGTTTTGCGGCGGAAGCAGACGTTCCTTTCAGCTTGCCAACGCATGTTCTAGCGGATGAGTTTGCGTGGTTTGCAAGATTGTTATTTGTGATCCATCCACCCAAAGCGGAAAAATACCGATACAGATCAATCGTTTAGTAGACTGAAACTACAACGATCGCACTGCAGCCCCCCATGTTATTACGCGGTTTTGCGGGGTTTCAAGGTTTGTTAATAGATTGCACATCAGGCAATATACTGATGGAAAATCAAGTAAAAACAACCACTTAGCTGCTGCAAGGGAGACGCGCACCATGACAAATGAGCCATGTTATTCCGCACTTTTGCGGTCTATATCAAGTTAGGCGTCATCAAGAGAAGCTATGGCGTACATAAAAGGGTCGACGTATATCTGGTCCGATGGAGACAATCTCCATCTCTGGTCCGAAACAGGACTGGACAACTGGCAGTCAATGGAAGCGTACCTGGGCAAGCCCAATGCCTCTGGCGTTCAAGTCTCTGAGGGGGTGGCAGACGAGTTTGCGGTCATGCGCTTCGCAGAACTGGTCAAGCTCGGTACAGTCCATGAGGTTATAGAAAGGGCGCTCGCGCATGGCAACTTTGGCGGCGCGGCATTGACGGAGTTGGCGCCAGTTCTCAAGGTTCTTCGCCCTGCCAAAAAATGACGCCTAACCCGTTGGTCAACCGGACACGCTGCGGCTGGCCGCACCAGGCTGCCATTTCATTCTTCGCCCGGCCAGCCACAGCGTGCCGTTTACCGCCAGCGTTAACGACTGCTTCGGAGCGCTTCGAAAGTCCGCAAACAGTCTGAAGCCGTCGTCTACACCTCAGCGACATCTAGTGACGCCACACTGACGATTCAAGCAAAAAATAGGCCTCTAACCCCCGTCATCATTGCACTACTAGCTACTAAATCAATAGCACTTTAAGCCGCGGCCCGCCACGCCGCCTGAATCAAATCCGCCGCCTTCTCCGCAATCATGATGGTCGGCGCATTGGTATTGCCGCTGACAACGCGGGGCATGATGGAGGCGTCCACCACGCGCAGGCCCTGGATGCCGTGAACGCGCAGTTCGTGGTCCACCACATCGAGCGGGCCGGGGCCCATGCGGCAAGTGCCTACCGGGTGGTAGACGGTGTCCGCGTTGTCGCGGATGAACTGTTCGATTTCGAAGTCGTTGCGCGCTGCGGCGGACTTGGTGCCTTCTTTGCCACCTAACGCGGCCAGGGCGGGCTGTTGCAACACGGTGCGCATCAGCTTGAAGCCGCGCACCAGGCGCTCCACGTCATCACGTTCACCCAAGAAGTTCGGATCAATCAGTGGCGCAGCCATTGGGTCTTTGCTGGCCAGGCGCACGCTGCCACGGCTGACCGGGCGCAGCAAGCACACGTGGCACGAATAGCCGTGGCCCAGCACGGTGCTGCGACCGTGGTTCACCAGCTTGGCGATGGCGAAGTGGAATTGCAGGTCGGGCGTGCGTTCGTCGGGTTGGCTCTTGATGAAGCCACCGGCCTCTGCAAAGTTGGTGGTGAGCATGCCGGTGCGCTGCTTGCGCCACTCAAAGATGCCGCGCAGCGCGTTGGCCAAGCCGATGAAGGACACGCCAAAGGTCTCGGTCAGCTGCGGGGCGTTCACCATCTGCACCACGTCGATGTGGTCGTGCAGGTTTTGCCCCACGCCGGGCAGGTCGTGCAGCGTGGCAATGCCCTTTTCCACCAAATGTTGGTGTGGGCCAATGCCCGACAACATCAAGATCTGCGGTGACTGCAGCGCGCCCGCACACAGCAGCACCTCGCGGCCGGCGCGCAGCTCTTTCATCTCGCCTTCGTGCAGAAACTCCACCCCCACCGCGCGCTTGTGCTCCAGCAGGATGCGTGTGGTGTGCGCACCCGTGAACACATGCAGGTTGGGTCGTTCCAAGTTGGGCGTGAGGTAGCCCTTGGCCGCGCTGAAGCGTTCGCCGTTCTTGTGCGTCACCTGGTAGACACCCACGCCCTCTTGGCTTTCGGCATTGAAGTCGGGGTTGACGGCGTAGCCCGCCTGGCGCCCGGCCTCCACAAACACTGGGCCCAGGCGGTTGGGCGTAGTCAGGTCTTGCACATGGAGAGGGCCGCCCTGCCCGTGGAAGGCATTGGCGCCGCGGTCGTTGTCCTCGGCCTTTTTGAAGTAGGGCAGTACGTCGGCATAGGCCCAGCCCGGGCTGCCCTCAGAAGCCCAGTGGTCGTAGTCTTCCTTCTGGCCGCGGATGTAGATCATGGCGTTGACCGAGCTGGAGCCGCCCAGCACCTTGCCACGCGGCTGGTAGCCGCGGCGCCCGTTCAGGCCGGGTTGCACCGTGGTGTCGAACTTCCAGTTGGCCTGACCGTTTTTGGCCAGCACGGCCAGGCCGGCCGGGCAGTGGATGAGCACGCTGTTGTCGGCAGGGCCGGCTTCCAACAGGGCCACGTTCACGGTGGGGTCTTCGCTCAGGCGGGCCGCCAGCACACAACCGGCCGAGCCGCCACCAACAATGATGTAGTCAAACACAGGTCCGCTCCTCTCAAGGTGGCGTTGACGTTACCGCAGAGGCCGCGGCCCTGCCAAGCCCGGTTTACCCTTGCCACGGGCTGGAAACAATTTCTTGCAATTTGTATTGCACGCAATTTAATTGCTTGCTACAATTCAACCCATGCCAAGCAGCCGCACCATTTCCGCCAACGACGCCGCCCTGCGGCTGGACAACCAGCTGTGCTTTGCGCTGTACTCCACTTCGCTGGCCATGACCAAGCTGTACAAGCCGCTGCTGGAAGAACTGCAGCTGACCTACCCGCAGTACCTGGTGATGATGGTGCTGTGGGAACAAGATGGCCTGAGCGTCTCGGCCCTGGGCGAGCGCCTGTATCTCGATTCCGGCACCCTCACCCCGCTGCTCAAGCGCATGGAGCAGGCCGATTTGCTGAGCCGCCAGCGCAGCACCGCCGATGAACGCCGCGTGGAAGTGTTTTTGACCGCCAAAGGCCGCTCCCTCAAGGTACAGGCCGCCCGCATACCGGCCTGTGTGCTGGCCGCGGCCGACTGCCCGCTGGACGAGCTCATGGGCCTGACCCAGCAGGTGCAAGCCCTGCGCCAACGCCTGACCGCCCCGTAGTTCCCTCCGATTTCCCCTTACCCACCCGCTGCACCACCGCAGCACTTTTTGAAAGAAGCACCATGACCACCAAGATCGAAAAAGTTGTTTACCAAGCCCACGCCACATCCACCGGCGGCCGTGACGGCACGACCCGCACTTCTGACGGTCTGCTGGACCTGAAACTGGCCGTGCCCAAGGAAATGGGCGGCCCCGGCAATGGCGTGAACCCCGAGCAACTGTTCGCCTCCGGCTACAGCGCTTGCTTCATCGGCGCCATGAAGTTCGTGGCCGGCACGCAAAAGATTGCCCTGCCTGCGGACACCAGCATCAACGCCACCGTGGGCATTGGCCAGATCCCCGCCGGCTTCGGTATTGAAGTGGCACTGGAAGTGTCCATCCCCGGTATGGACAAGGCCGCAGCCCAGGCGCTGGTCGACAAGGCCCACCAGGTGTGCCCTTACTCCAACGCTACCCGCGGCAACATCGAAGTGACCATCACCGTGGTCTAAATCGGTAGCGCTGGCAGGGCCCTGCGCCCTGTCACCTCGGAGGCCGGACCCGCTTGGCGGGCCCGGCCTTTTGTTTTATGGTGCGGCGCATGCACACCACCGAACTCCGGGTTCGCAAGAACCAACTCACCCAAACCCAGCTGCACAGCACCACGCTGGGCCCATTGCCGGCCGGCCAGGTCCGCCTGCACATCGACCGCTTTGCGCTGACCTCCAACAACATCACCTACGCTGCCTTTGGCGATGCCATGCAGTACTGGCAGTTCTTCCCCGTCACCGACGGCGAGGACGCAGCCGCGTGGGGCCGCATACCGGTGTGGGGCTTTGGCACCGTGGTGCAAAGCCAGCACGCGGAGGTGCCCGTGGGCGAGCGCGTGTATGGCTACTTCCCCATGGCCAGCGCCGTGGACCTGATGCCCGGCAAGGTGAATGCCAACGGCTGGTCTGACGTGGCGCCGCACCGCGCCACGCTGCACGCGGTCTACAACCAGTACACCCGCTGCGCCACCGATCCGTTCTACACGGCCAACACCGAAGACATTCAGGCGCTGCTGCGCCCGCTGTTCATCACCTCTTGGCTGATTGATGACTTTCTGCACGACAACGCCTGGTTTGGCGCCACCGACACGGGCAAAGCCGCCATCCTGCTGTCCAGCGCATCGAGCAAAACGGCCTATGGCACCGCCTTCCAGCTCGCGCAGCGCGAGGGCATTGAGGTGATCGGGTTGACCTCGGAACGCAACGTGGCGTTTTGTGAAAGCCTGGGCGTGTACCACCGCGTGCTGACCTACGCGCAGCTGGACCAGATTGCACCGGGCACGCCCTCCATCTACGTGGACTTTGCGGGCAACGCGGCCTTCCGCAAGGCGCTGCACACGCACTGCACGGCGCTGGTCTACAGCAGCTCCATTGGCGGCACCCATGTGGCCGAGCTGGGCGGCGGCAAAGACCTGCCGGGGCCGCGCCCCACGCTGTTCTTTGCGCCCGCGCAGATCAAGAAACGCAGCCTGGAATGGGGCGGGGCCGAACTGGGCCGCCGCCTGCTGCAGGCCTGGCAGGGGTTTACCGCGCAGGTGGCCAACCCGGCCCAGCCCTGGCTGCAGGTACAGCACCACACGGGGCCCGAGGCGGTGCAGGCGGCCTACACCGCCATCCTGGCGGGCGAAGGCAATCCCCGCGGTGGGCACATTCTGTCGCTGTAACCAGCACTGGGCAGCCCCTCGTGCAAACTTGCCGTCAGGCGCGTGGCGCATGATGGCGTTTTGGCATTCCCCACCGGAGACTTGATGAGACTGGCGCTGCTGTCGGACATTCACGGCAATATCCAGGCGCTGGACGCCTGCCTGGCCCATGCCCGCGCACAGCAGGCGCAGCGCTTTGCCTTTTTGGGCGACATGGTGGGCTACGGTGCCAACCCCGCGCAGGTGGTGGACCGCGTGATGCTGCTCACCGAAGAGGGTGCCATCGTGCTCAAGGGCAACCACGACGAGATGGCGGTGAACCCACCTGCCGTGGTGAAGACCGTGGGCGACAGCACCGCCGCCTGGACGCACCATCAACTGACCGATGCGCAGCGCCAATGGATCGATGCGCTGCCACTCACACAACACCTGGACACGGTGCTGCTGGTGCACGCCAGCGCCGACGCGCCCGAGCTGTGGCGCTATGTGTACGACCAGCGCGCCGCCACCGCCAGCCTGAACGCCGCAACCCAGTGGAGCGGTGTGCGCTATGTGTTTGGTGGCCACGTGCACCTGCAAACCCTGTACTACCGCGGCGCTACCGATGGGCTGATGATGTTCATCCCCCAGCCCGGGGTGGCCGTGCCGGTGCCCAAGCACCGCGAATGGCTGTCCACCGTGGGCTCGGTAGGCCAGCCGCGTGACGGCAACCCGCAGGCCATGTACGCGCTGCTGGACACCGAGCGTGCCCAGCTCACCTTCCACCGCGTGCCGTATGACCATGGCGCGGCCGCGCAGGCCATTCGCCGGGTGGGCCTGCCCGAGTTCTTTGCCCACCGGCTGGAGCAAGGCCGATGAAGCTGCTGGAGCCCGGCGCCGAACTCGATGGCTTCACCATCGAGGATTGCATCCACTCCGGGGGCATGGCGCATATTTACCGTGTGGTCTATGCCGACGGCCGCCCCGGCCCGGGCTTTGCCATGGCCATGAAAGTGCCGCGCATGACGGCGGGCGACGGCGCCGAGAACATCGTCAGTTTCGAGGTGGAATGCCAGATCCTGCAGGCGCTACATGGCACGACGGTGCCGCGCTTTGTAGCCGCGGGCGACCTGCTGCGCGTGCCCTACCTGGTGATGGAGTACGTGCCGGGCTTCACCCTGCAGCACTGGCTGGATGGCCCGCAGCCCGTGGCGGTGGACACCATCGTCAGGCTGGGCGCGGCCATGGCCCGCGCAGCCCACGCGCTGCACCAGCAAAACACCGTGCACCTGGACCTGAAGCCCGCCAACGTGCTGATGCGCGAGGACGGCACCGCGGTGCTGCTGGACTTTGGCCTGTCGTGCCACGCGCACTACCCCGACCTGCTGGCCGAGCAGCTGCGCAAGGCCGTGGGCTCGCCGGGCTGGATCGCGCCCGAGCAGGTGGTGGGTGTGCGCGGTGACCCGCGCAGCGACGTGTTTGCCATCGGGGTGATGCTGTACCAGCTGTGCACCGGCGAGCTGCCCTTTGGGACACCACAAACCGTGGCCGGCCTGCGCCAGCGCCTGTGGATGGACCCCACGCCGCCGCGCAAGCTGCGTGCAGATTTGCCCGCCTGGTTGCAAGAGGTGGTGCTGCGCTGCCTGGAGCCCGAGGCCGCCAAGCGCTACCCCTCGGCCGCCCACCTGGCGTTCGACTTGAGCCACCCCACGCAGGTGCACATCACCCGGCGTGGCACCAACACCGTGGGCACGCCGTTTCGCACCCACTTCAAGCGCTGGCTCAAGGCCGCGGGCATGCACTACCAGCCCAGCCCCGTGCCCTCGCGCCAGGTGCAAGAGGTGCCCATCGTCATGGTGGCCGTGCCGCACAAAGACGTGACCGATGCCACGCTGTACAGCCTGCGCGAGGCCGTGGCCCGCGCGCTGGGCACCCGCCCCGGCGCGCGGCTGGCCTGCGTCACCGTGATCAGCAGCAGCCTGACCAGCGCCTCGGACGAAGACCAGAGCGAAACCCAGGTGCAGCGCCGCCACCTCACCGCGCTGCGCCAGTGGGCCCAACCGCTGGACCATCCGGGCCACCAGACCTCGTGCCATGTGCTGGAGAGCAGCGACGTGGCCCAGGCCCTGCTGGACTATGCGCGCGGCAACCACGTCAGCGTCATCGTCATGGGCGCCGCCACGCACGGCCTGAAGACCCAGCGCTTTGTCGCCACCGTGCCCATCAAGGTGGCCATGGACGCGCCCTGCACCATCATCCTGGTCAAGCAAAGCCTGCCGTTCGAACAGCTGGGCGATGTGCCCTACCACGCACAGCCCCCTGTGGGAGGCTACTCGGATTCGGACGCCGACAGCGCAGTGCCCAGGCTGTATGGCGACGACCTAGGGCCCCTGGGCTAAGCCACCTGCGCGCGCAAGGACAAGCCCGCAGACGACAATCGGGGCATGCACAGCACCACGGGCAGCGCCCTTCACCCCTTTGAACCCCTGACCCCCGACCTGGTGCTGGACGCACTGGACAGCGTGGGCCTGCGCGGCGATGGCCGCCTCACCGCCTTGTCGTCGTATGAGAACCGCGTCTACCAGGTGCAGCTGGAGGACGGCGCCCCGGTGGTGGCCAAGTTTTACCGGCCCGCGCGCTGGACCGATGCGCAAATCCAGGAAGAACACGACTTTGCGGCCGAGCTGATGGCCGATGAAATTCCGGCCGTGGGACCCCTGGTGCTGAATGGCCAGACGCTGCACCACTTTGGCGGCTTCACCTTCAGCGTGAGCCCACGCCGCGGTGGCCGCCCGCCCGAGCTGGACGATGGTGAGGTGCTGGAGTGGATTGGCCGCTTTCTGGCGCGCATCCACGCCGTGGGCGCCAAGCGCCCGTTTGAGCACCGACCGGCGCTGGACGTGCAGACCTTTGCCGTCGAGCCCATGCAATGGCTGCTGGCCAACAACATGGTGCCGCTGGACGTGCAAAGCACCTGGACCCAGCGCTGCCAGGACGCTATTGATTTAATAGCTGCCCGCGCAGATATGGCAGGGGCTACCGGCCAAAACAAGTCCAATAGCAGCGGCATACGCCAGCTGCGCCTGCATGGCGACTGCCACCCCGGCAACATCCTCTGGACGCCCACCGACGTGGCCGCCACCGCTGGCCCCGGCCCACACTTTGTCGACCTGGACGACGCACGCACCGGCCCTGCCGTGCAAGACCTGTGGATGCTGCTGAGCGGCGACCGCCAGCAACGCACCCGCCAGCTGGGCATGCTGGTGGACGGCTATGAGCAGTTCCGAGAATTCGACCGCGCCGAGCTGGCGCTGATCGAGCCGCTGCGCACGCTGCGCCTGATCCACTACAGCGCCTGGCTGGCACGCCGCTGGAGCGACCCCACCTTCCCCGCCAACTTTCCGTGGTTTGGCAGCAGCGACTACTGGAAGGGCCAGATCCTGATGCTGGAAGACCAGCTGGAAGCCATGCAGGAAGACCCGCTGGTGGTCTGAGCCCACGACGTCTGTGCGCTCTTTGTCATCAAACTGACACGCAAACGCCATAGCCTTGCCATTTTCCACCTGCAGTGCGTCCACCCCATGGGGGCACTCAGGCAACCGGCAAGGCTTTCCATGCAAGACGCCTCTCTCGCAACGCAGACCCGACCTCGCCTGCCCGCCCCCTGGCTGCCATGGGCGCTGGCAGCGGCGGCGGTGCTGCTCTACCTGCTGCTGCACTGGCTGAAGTTCGGCGCATATGCCGGGACCGACCTTGCGCAGGCCCTGCAAATGCTGCTGCCCTCGCTGATCGTGCTGGGTTTGGGCGGTGCAGCGCTGCTGGCCCTCGTCATCCACGCCCACCGCCGCCCCCTGCACTAGCGCGGCGGTTGCGGGCACCCAAGGTGCGCGCCAGATACACCCCGCCGCGGGGCTACACTGGCGCCACTTTTTTGCACCGCAACATTTCCAATGCCCGACGCACATTTACCGCCCGCACACGCCTGGTGGATCCTGACCCACCTGGGCGCCTCCAGCCTGCTGCTGCCTGCGCTGGCACTGGTGTTGGGGGGGCTGTGGGAGTCTGGCGCGCGCGATGCCGCCAAGCGCTACCTGCTGCGCCTGGTCATTGCGGTGGGCATCACCGTGGTCAGCAAGTGCCTGTTTTTCGGCTGGGGCATTGGCATCGCAGCGCTGGACTTCACCGGCGTGAGCGGCCACACGCTCTTGGCCACCAGCATCCTGCCGGTGCTGCTGCGCGGCATTCCCTGGCCGGCGCTGCAGGCCCGCGGTGGTGGGGCTGCACTGGGCTGGCTGCTGGCGCTGGTGGTGGGGGTGTCGCGCCTGGCCGTGCATGCGCACAGCCTCAGTGAGGTGGTAGCCGGTTGGATTCTGGGCGCAGCGGTCAGCTGGCCCACGGTGCGCCAGCTCGCACCCCTGGCCCTGTCGCACTGGGCCAGCAAACTGGCGCCGCTGGTGTTGTTGCTGGCGCTGAACACGTCCACCGCCACCTACCTGCCCACGCACGACATTGAGGTGCGCCTGGCCCTGCTGGTCTCCGGCCAGGGCAAGCCGTTTTCACGGCACCAGCTGCATGCCGGCCCCAAGCCGGCAACTCCTACCAGCTCAATCAGCCCAACACATCCTTGACGCCGTACTTCGGCGCGTAGCCCAAGAGGCGCGCCGCCTTGGCGTGTGAGATCAGCGGGTCGGTGCCCGCAAAGCCCGGTGCGAACTCGGTCACCTCGGGCCAGAACTCGGCCAACAACTTGCGGCCATCCTGGCCGGTCCAGTTGTGGGGGCCGGTGATGAAGAAGGCCTCGTGTTCGTTGTCCAGCTCTACCTCTAACGCCAGGCGGTGGGCCGTGGCCACATCGCGCGCGTCCACAAAGGTCCAGAGGTTTTTGTACCAGTTGGCGTACTCGGCCACCAGCGTTCGGTAGAACGGGCGCTGCGCGTCGTCGGGCAGCCAGACCCAGGGCATGCGCAGGCACACGGTGCGCATGCCGTAGCGCTGGGTGTAGGTCTTGCAAATCTGCTCGCTCACCACCTTGCTCAGGCCATAGGGGTCTTGCGGGCGCGCGGCGTGGGCTTCGTCCACGGGAATGTAGAGCGGCGCCAGCCGGTGCGTGGCAAACGCAAAACCCATGGTCGATTCGCTGGAGGTGAACACCACCTTGCCAATGCCATGTTGGGCCGCGGCCTCCAGCACATTGAAGGTGCCGTTCACGTTGACATCGAACACGCGCTTGGCCGGGTCGTTCAGCGGATGCGGAATGCCCGCTACGTGCATGACGGCCTCATACCCAGCCATGGCCTGCAGCACCGCGTCCAGCTGCAGCACATCCACCGCATGGTGCACCACATCGCTGCGCCCGGGCGGTGCCAGGTCCAGCACACCGACCTGGTAGCCGTGCCGCAACAGGTCGTCCACCACGTATTTGCCGACGGCACCGGTGCCGCCTGTGACGAGAATTTTTTTCATAGGAGAGATGGTAATTGTTGGAGGAACAAGGTTCAACCCACTATCAAAACAGGAGCTGCTCGCGCACTATCTACGGGGGCTAGCGCCCTATTTCTTCTTCAAACTCTGGCGTACAAAGGCCAGCAGGCTCAGCACCGCCACTGCTGCCAGCACCCATTGCGCGGGCTGGTTCTCGGCAAAGTCCAGCTCCTCGGTCAGCAGATGGAACACTGCCAGCGCTACCAGGGCCGCCACCAGGCGCAGGCTCCAGGCGGTCGGCGCATAGTGGCGCGGGTTCAGCCGCATCCACAGCTGGTGGCCCAGCAGGCCCGCCAGCAGGCCCAGGCTGGCGCCCACCGCCACATCGCCCGGCCAGTGCGCCCCCACCGCGATGCGCGACAGGCCGGTGCCGGCGGCCAGCAGCCACAACCAGGCGTGGCGGCGGCGCTGCACAGGCGTGAGTGCAAAGAAGATGCCGGCGGCCACCGCAAACGCAGTCAGCGTATGACCGGAGGGCATGGAGACGTTGTGCAGCAGCTCGCCCACCACGCGCATCTGGCTGTTGTCCACCACGGCGGCGGGGCGCGGGCTCTCAATGAAGAATTTGCCGGTGCGCGCAAACAGGATGGCAAACGGTGCGGCGCATAGCCAGCCCCACATGAGGCGCGGCGCCAGCACCAGCAGCGGCGCCGTCACACCCAGAATGCCCCAACCATTGCCCAACAAAGACAGGCCGGTCCACACCGGCGCGGCCACCGGCGCACACCACTGGTTGATGGCGATGAACAAGGCCGGCTCCCACACCTGCAGCCACAGCGGCGCCCCCACCACGAACAACGCCAGCGGCAGCCACCAGACCCAGCGGGCAACCGGGGTCTGCAGGGCGTGGGGCGAAAGGGGCGGGGCAAACATGGGCAGATTCAAGGCGTGGGCGCGAGTGTAAGGCGCGGCTGCGGCGCGCCCGACCAGCCGCGGCAGTCGTAAAAACGGAAGCTGGCCAGCGGCATGCCCCAGTGGCGGGTTGGCAGCGTATCCAGCAGCGTGCAGCTGGCAAAACCATGGGGCGCCAAGGGCACGTCGTATGCCATGTGCGACCAATCCACCAGCAACGTGTTGCCGCCCACGGGCAGGTCGCCGGCCCACAGGCTGAACTGGGTCATGCCGTCCTCCAGCACATGCACGGGCAGGGGTCGCGCGTACCAGCCCAGGCGGCTGGCCAGGGTCCAGTTCTGCACTGCAACGCTATCCAACTGCTGCTGTACGGCCAGGGCCTGCGCGCGTGCGCCTGCAGCCTGCCAGCCGTGCAGGTCGGCAAACGGATTGGGCTGTGGTGCCAAGGCCGCCGCACTGCCAGCCACCAAGGGCCAGCCTGCGCTGAGCATGAGTCCCAGCAGCGCCACGCAGGCCAGTGCCTGTAGCGCGGCCAAGCTGCCAATCGCCCAGCGACGACCCGCCTGCCACCAGCTGGCCACACCCCAGCCCGCGAAAGGCGCCATAGCCACCCAGGCGGGTGCAGTCCAGTGCGGCAGGCTGGAGCCTCCGCCCGACAAATAGGCAAAGATGGCAAACGGCACGGCGAAGAACAGCAGCAACCAGGCTGCCGCGCCCCTGCTGCGCCGCCAGCCCACCCAGCCCAGCAGCAACAGCGGCCCATAGGCCAGCAGCTGGGTCAGCAGAAAGCGCACCACATGTTGCGCCTGCCAGACGCTGCCCTTGCCGTGCGCGGCTTGGTAGGTGAACGAGATCCAGCCGTTCTGTGCATTCCACACGGCCACCGGCGCCACCATGAGCACGGCCAGGGCCAGCGCCGCCCACAGCCAGGGCTTGCGCAGCACGGCCAGGCTATGCGCGGCGAGCAAACAGCCCCCCACGGCCACCGCGGTGAACACCGCCGTGTACTTGGACAACCCCGCCAGCCCCAGCAGCACGCCCAGCACCAGCCAGGCGCCTGGAGTGCCAGCGGTGGGCGACTGCACCAGGGTCCAGGTCTGCCACAGCAGGGCCACCGTCAGCGCCATCAGCAAGGTATCGGGCAAGAGCCCAATCCCCAAGATATGCAGCAGTGGCGCCAGTGCTAGCGCCCACACGGCGGCCAGCGCGGCCTGCGGTGCCAGCGGGTCGGGGGTGAAGATGCGCAGGGTCAGGCGGTATGCACCCCATACCGTGGCCAGCCACAGCAGGCCGGGCAACAGGCGCAACACGGCCACGGGCGCGCCCACGGCCACCAAGGGCCACTGCAACCAGCCGACCAGCGGCGGGTGGTCAAAGTAGCTCAGGGCCGGGTGGGCGGCGTACAGCAGGTAGTGCGCCTCGTCCACCGACAGGCCCAGCGCCGCGCCCAGGGCGGCGTGCAACGCAAACACAACCCACAGCACATGGCCTGCGCGGACACCGGCATGGGGCGGGAACAAAAAGGACACGGGGCAAGTCAGAGGAAAATAGAAACCCCCGCAGTCTAATCTGCGTACCTCCCCTCATTGCCCCCCAAGGAACACCATGCCCACTTACCACGTTGAAATGCTCGAAGGCCGCACGCTGGAGCAAAAGAAGAAACTGGTTGAAGAAATCACCCGCGTCAGCGTCGAAGTGCTGGGCGGCTCGCCCGACTCGGTGGACATCCTGATCACGGATGTGAAGCGCGAGAACTGGGCCACGGGCGGCAAGCTCTGGACCGAGCCGCGCACATAAGCACATACGTTTTTTTCATAGCACCGCCGCACCGGGCCCAAGACCACAGGGGTAAACTGTTTCCATGTGCCAACTGCTTGGAATGAACAGCCACCTGCCGGCCAGCCTCACGCTGAGCTTCACCGGCTTCTCCCAGCGTGGCGGCTGCACCGACCACCATGCAGACGGCTGGGGCATTGCCTTCTTCGAGAGCGAAGGCGACCTGCCCGGCAAGGCGGCACGGCACTTTGTGGACAAAGAGAGCGCATCCACGTCGCCGATCGCGAAGATGCTCAAGACCTACCCCATCAAAAGCCACAACGTGGTGGCCCATGTGCGCAAGGCCACGGTGGGTGCGGTCACGCTGGAAAACTGCCACCCCTTCACACGCGAACTCTGGGGTCGCTACTGGGTCTTTGCCCACAACGGTGACCTCAAAGAATTCCACCCACCGCTGCACGGCAGCTTCAAGCCCGTGGGCACCACCGACAGCGAGCTGGCGTTTTGCTGGCTGCTGCAGGAACTCAACAAGTCCCACGCCTCGGTGCCCACCGTTGAGGAGCTGACCCACACCCTGGCCGAACTGGTGCCGAAAATTGCGCGCCACGGCACCTTCAATTTCCTGCTGAGCAACGGCCAAGCCTTGTGGGCCCATGCCAGCACCAAACTCTGCTACGTGGTGCGCCAGCATCCATTCAGCCACGTGCAACTCAAGGACGAAGACGTGACAGTGGACCTGTCCGAACTCAACGGCCCGGAAGACCGGCTGGTGATTGTGGTGACCGAACCGCTGACCACCAACGAAAACTGGGTGGCGATGGAAGCCGGTGAACTACAGGCTTTTGTTGATGGCAGCCCCTTGAGCCGCGCGGTCTGCAAAACCACACTGATTGCGGCAGCCGCGGCAGCCGCAGCCTTGCGGGAAGCAGAAGAGGCTGCCAAAGCCGCAGCCCTGGCAGCCCCTGCTGCGGTATAACGTTTCAGCGGGCCCCTGGCCCGCCAGCCTTAGGGCTTGCAGCCGTACTGGCCTTTCTTCACATTCTCCACGTAGCTCAGGTCGCCCTTGCACACGGGCTTTTCGGCAGGCAACGCGGTTCCCGCTTTGGCGGTACAGGTGAAGGCACCGGTCTTGGCGTTGAGCTTGCCAGACAGCTTCCAGCCCTTGGCGCAGACGTCCGCTGGTTTCAACGGAACGGGCTTGGCGGCTGCAACCGGGCCGGCCACGGTGATGTCCACGGCACGCTCTGGTCCACCGCAATTGGGGTGGTTCTGAACGTTTTTGCCACCCAGGGTCACGTGGTAGGAGCCAGGCTTGTCATAGGTACGGGTGATAACCAGGGGCACCGGGGTGCTGGCATCACTCACAGCGTCCTTGAATGTACCGTCTCCAAAGCCCACGACAAAACCACAGTAGTTGCCGTTGAGCACATCAATATTGGCCGTGATGGTAACGGGCTCACCGACTTTGACGGTGGTGGACGAGGCGGTGATGGTGCCTAGCACCTGCGCCTGTGCGCTCAGGGCGAAACAGGAAACAGTGGCCAGTGCGGCACAAAGGGTAGACATACGCATGGTGAGCTCCTTGAAAATGGTGAGGAAGGCTACCACGAAGGTCCTGCAGCCGTCTGCTCCATTCACCCCCAATGCGGCATGGCGAGGGCAAATGCCCGCAAGTGGCTCAATGCTGGCGTTTTTTCAGCAGCCGCGCCTGGATCACCACCACCACCAGCAAAAACACGCCACGCACCACCGACTGCCAGTAGGACGACAGCGTGAACTGGCCCAGGCCATTTTCAAAATTCAGCAGATTGAAGATCAACCCGAGCAGGACCACGCCCACCATGGTGGCCGCGATGGAGCCGGCACCGCCGCTGAGCAGCGTGCCGCCCACCACCACGGCGGAGATGGCGAACAGGTCCCAGCCCATGCCCTCGTTGGGTTGGCCAGAGCCCTGCGCCGCCAGAAACACGCCCGCCAGCCCGGCGAGCGTGCCCGACAGCACATAAATCAGCACCAGCTTGCGGTTCACGTTCAGACCCATGAGCTTGGAGGCCTCTTCGCTGCCGCCAATGGCCAACGTGTGGCGGCCGAATGCGGTGTAGACATGGGCGATTCCGGCCAACGCAAACACCAGCAGCAGCACCCACATGGGCACAGGAATGCCCAGCCAGTCACCCTGGCCAAAGTCGGTAAAGCCGGTGTCATACGACGGCGACACGGCCTGGTTGTCGGCCAGCAACAAGGCGGCACCATGGGCGGCCAAGGTCATGGCCAGCGTGGCGATGAAGGGCTGAATGCGCAGGCGCGCAATCACCAGGCCGTTGACCAGCCCGCAGGCTGCTCCCGCCAGAGTGCCGGCCACAATCGCACCAATGGCACTGTGGGGCGACAGCAAGGCCGACACCACCGACCCCAGCGCCGCCACGGTCCCCACGGACAGGTCGATGCCGCCGGTCATGATGACAAAGGCCATGCCAATGGAGATCAGCGCGAACATGGTGTTGTAGCGGCCAAACTCCAGCAGGTTGTAAGCGCTGAAAAAGTTTTCGTAGCGCAGGGCGCCGAACAAAAACAGCAGTAGGACGACGACGGACACGCCGATCAATTCTTTGTTTTTCATCACTTCTTTTGCACCCACACTGCCACCACAATGATCGCGGCTTTGGCCAGCATGGCCGCCGCGTCCGGCACACCGTGCGCTAACAGGGTGTAGCGCATCAGCTGAATGATCAAGGCCCCTATCAAGGTGCCGAAAATACGTGCCCGCCCGCCGCTGAGCAGCGTGCCGCCCACAGCCGTGGCCGCGATGGCGTCGAGCTCCATGCCCAGGCCGTTCTGGTTCGCATCCGATGACGAATTGATGGATACCGTGATCAGCCCGGCCAAACCGGCCAGCGCACCACACAGCGCGTACACCATCATCTTGATGCGCACGGCAGGAATGCCCGTCAGGCGTGCGGCCCGCTCGTTGCCGCCCGTGGCGACGATAAAGCGCCCAAACACGGTACGGCGCAGCACCCAGGAGGCCACCACCACGATCACCAACATCAGCAGCACCTGCACCGGCAAGCCCAGCAACTGCCCTTTGCCCAGCACCGCAAACCCGGGGTTGTCAAAGGCCAGCAGGTTGCCATTGGTCAGCACCTGCGCCACACCGCGCCCCGCAATGAACAACACCAGCGTGGCCACGATGGGCTGAATACCAAAGCCGGTGACCAGCCAGCCATTGAAGCAGCCGCAGGCCGCAGCCACCGCAATCGGAATCAGGATGCTGGCCACCAGACCACCGCCACCCGGCATGGCCTGGAAGATCAGCGGTGCCAGCGTGCCGGCAATTGCCATCAGCGCCCCCACTGACAAATCGATACCCCCTGTGGCAATCACCAGGGTCATGCCTACGCCCACGATCACGATGGTCGTGACCTGGGTCAGATTCACGTTCAGGGTTTGCAGGGACAAAAAACTCTCGGTGAACAACAGGTTGAACACCACCAACAGCGCCAGCGCCAGCAGCGCCCCGCCTTGAACCAGCCAATGACGCACACGCGCTCCTGAAGAAACTTTAGACATGCGCTGCGCCCTCTTGGGGGGTGTGCAGCGCGGGGTCCGCACTGCGCCCTTCGGCAATGGCGGACATGATGGCGTGCTCGCTCAAATCGTCGCCACGCAGCTCGGCAATGCTGGCGCCGTCGCGAATCACGACCACGCGGTCGCTCATGCTGACCAGCTCTTCGAGCTCAGACGCCGACATCAGAATGCCGACGCCGGTGGCAGCGAGTCCGTGGATCAGGTTGGCAATATCCGCCTTGGCCCCCACATCGATACCGCGCGTGGGTTCGTCCAACAGCAGCAAGCGCGGCGACAGGGCGAGCCAGCGCGCCAGCAACACCTTTTGCTGGTTACCACCGGACAGTTCGCGGATAGGTTGTTCGGGGCCCGACGTCTTGATACCCAGGCGGGCAATGAAATCGTCCACGATCTTGAGCTGCGCCGCCTTGTCCACCACACCCATGCGGGCGAGTTGCGGCAGCATGACCATGGTCATGTTCTCGCGCACCGACAGGTCCGGGAAGATGCCCTCGATCTTGCGGTCTTCCGACAGGTAGGCAATACCTTTGGCAATCGCGTCGGCCGGGTCCTTGAAGTCCACCATCTGCTGCTCAAAGCGCAGACCACCTGCATCGGGCCGGTCAGCACCAAACACGGCGCGCATGGTCTCGGTACGGCCCGAGCCCAGCAGGCCGGCCAGGCCCACGGTTTCGCCAACACCCACATTGAGCGAGATGCCGCGCAAGCGCGGTGCCACATGTAAAGATTCGACGCCCAGCAAGTCCGCGCGCGGGCCGGCATCGGCTGCGGTGGCCAGCTTGCCGTGCGCCACCGACAGTTCCTTGCCCAACATGGTGGTGACCAAGTCCAGTTTGGAAATATCGGCCATGGGAGAGACATGCACGGTCTGGCCGTCGCGCATCACCGTCACGCGGTCGCAGATGGCGTAAAGCTCGTCCAGGCGGTGCGAGACAAACACGACGGCGCGGCCATCCTGCTTGAGCTTACGGATGACCCCGAACAGCACCTCGACCTCGCGGTCGTCCAGGCTGGAGGTGGATTCATCCATGATGACCAGCTTGGCATCGACCGACACGGCACGCGCAATCGCCACCATCTGCTGCGAGGCAGTGGACAGGCTGGAGACGGGCCTGCGCACATCCACCGACAACCCGACGGAGGCGACGACCTGCTCGGCCTCGCGGTGGATGCGGGCCCAATCGATCAGACCAAAGCGGCGCGGCTCGCGCCCTAAAAATATGTTCTCTGCCACCGAGGCAAAAGGCACCAGGTTGATTTCCTGGTAGATGGTGCTGACGCCGCTTTCGCGCGCCTGCTTGGGAGACTGGAAGCGCACGGCGGCGCCGTCAAAGCGAATCTGCCCGCGGTCCTGGGGACCGTCCAGCGCGTAGGCACCGGTCACGACCTTGATCATGGTGGACTTGCCCGCACCGTTTTGCCCGATGAGGGCATGCACTTCCCCGGCATACAGCTGCAGGGATGCGTCGCGCAAGGCGGGTACGCCCGCAAAATATTTGTGGATGCCCTGCATGGACAGCAGCGGCTCGCTCGCGGAGTTCACAGTGGTCGGATTCCTGGAAGGGCAACAAATGCCGGGGCAACTCGTGGACATGGCGGCACCAGAAACTGGCGCCGCCATGGCGTTAAACAACCTTAGTACGGAGACAGGAGATCAGAAACCTTCAGCCAGATCCTTGGCAGCATTGCTGATGTCATAGATCTTGTCTTCCACCTTCACCCAGGTAGGGATCTTCTCGCCCTTGGCAGAAGCCTGGGCGGTCTTGCAGCTGATGGGGCCGAAGTAAGGCGAAGACTGTACGGTGGCAACCATCTTGCCGGCAATGATGGCTTCCAGCGCGTTGCGTTGGCCGTCGATGGACACCACGAAGATGTCTTTGCCTGCGACCTTGCCAGCGGCTTCGATCGCGGTGATTGCGCCCACAGCCATTTCGTCGTTGTGGCCATAGACCGCATTGGCTTCAGGGTGGGCTTGCAGCAGGGTTTGCGCCAGTTGGCGGCCCTTGTCACGGTTGAAGTCGCCAGACTGCGACGCCACGATCTTCATGCCGGGGTTCTTGGCGATTTCGTCGTCAAAGCCCTTCTTGCGGTCGGTCGCGGCGGACGCACCGGTGCTGCCTTCGAGTTCAATGATGTTGGCCTTGCCGCCGGTGGCTTTCACCAGGGCTTGTGCGGCGCGACGACCTTGGTCGATGAAGTCAGAGCCGATGAAGGTGATGTAGTCCACGCCGGGCTTGGCCAACTTGTGGTCCACATCGCGGTCCACCAGGATCACGGGGATGCCGGCCTTCTTGGCCTTCATGACCGCAGGAATCAAGGGCTTGTCTTCACGGGGAGGAAACACCAGGAGGTCGACCTTTTGGGCGATCAGCGAGTCGATGTCGGCCACTTGCTTGGCCGCAGAGCCGCCAGCATCGGTGGTCACCACTTGCCAGCCGCATTTGGCAGCCGCGTCCATGAAGCTCTTGGTTTCGGCCAAGCGCCAGGGGTTGTTGCTTTCGGTTTGGGCGAAACCCACCTTGTAAGAAGCCTTCTGAGGGACTTTGGGGGCATCTGCTGCGGAGGCCGAGAAACTGGCCGCGGCCAGCGCCAGTGCGAGAAGTGTGTAGTTGAAGCGCATGATTCCTCTTTATAGGTAGTTAAACAGAGCCTCCGAACCATTTCGATTGAAGACAAGAGGAATCGTAGGATGAATTAATAATTTTCCTATTGGTGTTATTACTAATATGAATTAATTTTTTGGAGGGCCGACAGTCGCCCGTTCGACCAGCTGCACATCGACCTTGATGCGGCGTTTGCGCTGCGGCGCACCCGTGGCCTCGTCCAGCAGCAGCTCCACCGCCAAGCGTCCCATCTCGTAGTTGGGCAAGACCAGCGTGGTCAATGGTGGCCGGGTGTGGCGCGAGATCTCCTGGTCGTCATAACCAATGACCGAGACGTCTGCCGGCGCATGCAAGCCCAGCTCCTGCAGCGCCTCCAGGCAGCCCACAGCCATCAAGTCGTTGGCGCAAAAAATGGCGGTGGGCGGGGTCTGGCCCTTCATGAGGGACAACGTGCATTCAAAGCCCGTGGCCACCTGCCAATCACCCTCGCGCACCAGCGCTGCATTGAACGCAATGTCGGCACTGGCCAGGGCGCGGCGATAGCCTTTGAAGCGGTCTTTGGCCGCGTCCATCCAGGGCTCACCATTGATAAAGCCAATGCGCTTGTGGCCCGCCTTGATCAGGTACTCGGTGGCGGTGTAGCCCCCCACCACTTCCGAGGGCACCACCGAGGAAAACCGGGGCTCGCCCGCCTCGGGCGTGTAGCAGTTCAGCATCACCGTGGGCACGCCCGCCAGCTCGGCCGGCGGCAGCGCCTGGCGGGTGAAGATGGTGGAGTAAATCACCCCCACCAGCATGGGGTTGGCGAGCATGGCCTCCAGCACCGCCGACTCAATGTCTTCCTTGGAGCGGGTGGCGAAGACCGAGACCAGGGCGCCCTGGCTCCAGGCTTCGTCTTTGGCACCGTCCACCGAAATCACCGGGTGCGGGCTGGTGGAAATTTCGTCTACGAGGTACAGCAACAGCTTGCGGCCGTCGCGCGCCACAGGCGCCGCTGCGGGCTGCGCAGCCCGGCCAGGAGCGCCAGCGCCCGCAGCCTTGCGCCCCTCGGGCAGGCGGTAACCCAATTCACCGGCTACGCGCAGCACTTTTTGCCGGGTTTCCTCCGAGAGCTTGGCCCCCGTCATGGCGTTGAGCACCAGGGACACGGTGGACTGCGACACCCCCGCCAGGGTCGCAATATCGGTCATGGTGGCTCGCTTGGCGGACGACGAAGCCGAGGCCGAAAGTCTCTTTTTTGACGTATTCATTACTAATAATTTTTGCTGCTACGTTTTTATGATTAATAATGTAAGGGCTTCCCACATTCATTCATTAAATCATAAGAGCCGCCCACCCTGCTATTCAGGAAGCGCCTGGAGACACGATGCAGCACAAGGTCGCGCTGGAGCCATCCAGCCAACAACCGCCAACGGGGGCGCCCGCGCCCGCCAATGGCCCCGTCGTCGGGGCTTCGCCCCTGCAATTGCTGCAGTGTGGCGACTTCCGCGCGGAAGTCGCCCCCGACATCGGTGGCTCGCTGGCCAGCCTGTTCTCGGTCCACCCCGCTACCGGAGAGCGCCACCACTGGTTGCGCCCGGCAAGCCCCAAGGGCCTGGCCACGGCAGATCCCCTGCTGATGTCCAGCTTTCCGCTGGTGCCCTGGGCCAACCGCATCCGCAATGGGCACTTCCTGTTTGAGGGGCGCACCATCCAGTTGCGCGCCCACCAGGGCCTGGGGCCCCATGCCATCCACGGTCTGGGCTGGACCACGGCCTGGGACATCGCCGCACGTTCCAACGCCCACATCAGCCTGCGCATGGCCTACGACGGCTCGCGCGAGTGGCCATTTGCCTTCTCGGCCACACAGACCTACACCCTGGACGCGCAGGGCCTGCGCATTGATATGGACATCACCAACACGGGCACCGAACGCATGCCCGCCGACATGGGCCACCACCCCTACCTGCCACATGACAAATCCGGCGCGGGCACACGGCTGCAGGCCCGCGTAACCGGCATGTGGGAGAGCGACGCCGAGCTACTGCCCACGCGCGTAGCGCTGAACCACCCCACCGTGCAGGCGCTGGAAAAAGGCATGCTGCTGCGCGATTTCAATCTGGACAACAACTTCACCGGTTTTGGCCGACATGCCGAAGTGCACTGGCCCAACGGCGACCGCCTGCGCATGGAGTCCACCGCGCCCATGGACTACTTCGTTCTCTATTGCCCGCAGGACCAGGCCATCTTTTGCATGGAGCCCGTGTCCAACTGCACCGACTGGTTCAACCTGCGGCACAGCGCACCCGACACCGCCGCGCGGGACGCCGGCGGAAATGTGCTGGAGCCTGGCCAAACACTGCGCGGCAGCATGCGCCTGCAGCCGCTTCCCCTGGGCGTGGCGCGCTGACCTGGGTACAGTGCGGGCCATGAACTTCATTGACGCACGGCACCCGGACTTCGCCACCCTGTTCGCCAGCACCCCGCCCGAGCAGCTTGCCAGCGGCTGCAAATGGGCCGAAGGTCCAGCCTACCTCGCAGACCAGCGCTGCGTGGTCTGGAGCGACATTCCCAATGACCGCGTGCTGCGCTGGGACGAGACCACGGGCACCGTCAGCACCTACTGCAGCCCGGCACGCTTTAGCAATGGCCACACACTGGACGCACAGGACCGACTGATCAGCTGCGAACACGGCTCGCGCAGCGTGACCCGGCTGGAACACGACGGCAGCACCACGGTGCTGGCCAGCCACTGGGGCGGCAAGCGCCTGAACAGCCCCAACGACGTGGTGGTGGCGCGCGACGGCGCCATCTGGTTCACCGACCCCAGCTACGGCATCGACAGCGACTACGAAGGCCACCGCGCAGACAGCGACATTGGTGCCTGCCATGTGTACCGCGTGGACCCCGTCAGCGGCGCATGTGAAGCCATGCTGACCGACTTTGCACGCCCCAATGGACTGGCCTTCAACGCCGACGAGAGCCGGTTGTATGTGGCCGACACCGGCCGCACGCATGCGCCCGATGGGCCCAAACACATTCGCGTATTCACGGTAGGCGCAGGCTATGCGCTGTCGGGCGGTGCGGTGTTTGCCGACTGCGATGTGGGGCTGTTTGACGGCTTTCGCGTGGACGCGCTGGGCCGGGTGTGGACCAGCGCTGGCGATGGCGTGCACTGCTATGCACCCAGCGGCGCTCTGCTGGGCAAGCTGCTGCTGACCGAGCCAGCCGCTAACCTGGTGTTTGGCGGTGTCAGTGGCTGCGACGTGTTTGTCTGTGCCACCAGCGCGCTTTACCGCGTGCGGCTGGCCTCGGACTGGGCGACTTCGAGCGCGTCGATAAACATGGCCGCCACGTCAAAGCCGGTCTGATCGGCAATTTCCTGGAAGCAGGTCGGGCTGGTGACGTTGATCTCGGTCAGCGAATCGCCAATCACGTCCAGCCCCACGAGCAATAGCCCCCGCGCGGCCAGGATCGGCCCCAGCGCCTCGGCAATCGCGCGGTCACTGGCGCTGATGGGTTGGGCCACGCCCTTGCCACCGGCTGCCAGGTTGCCACGCACCTCACCCCCCTGCGGAATGCGCGCCAGGCAATAGGGCACGGGCTTGCCGCCAATCACCAGCACGCGTTTGTCGCCGGCGCTGATGGCAGGCAAAAATTTCTGCACCATCAGGGTCTGTGCGCCGTCCTTGTTCAGCGTCTCGATGATGCCGCCCAGGTTCAGGCCATCGTCCTTCACGCGGAAGATGCCCATGCCACCCATGCCGTCCAGCGGCTTCAGGATGATGTCGCGGTGTTCGGCGTGGAAGGCACGCACCGCATCGGGATCGCGCGTGACCAGCGTAGGGCCGATGAACTGGGGGAACTCCAGAATCGCCAGCTTCTCGGGGTGGTCGCGCAGGGCGCGGGGCTTGTTGAAGACGTGGGCCCCCTCGCGCTCGGCCTGCTCCAGCAAATGGGTGGCGTAGAAGAACTCGGAGTCAAACGGTGGGTCCTTGCGCATCACCACCGCGTCAAAGTTCTTGATCGCCACGGTGTCGGCCACCTCAGTGAACCAGTCCTTGGCATCGCCCGTGAGCGTGATGCGGCGCACGGCCGCCTGCACCACACCACCGCGCTGCCACACCAGGTGGCGGGGCTCGCAGGCAATGATGCGGTGACCGCGGCGCTGGGCCTCGCGCATCATGGCAAAGGTGGTGTCCTTGTAGATCTTGAAGGACTCCAGCGGATCGGCAACAAACAGAATGTCCATGGCTACTTTCAGTAAAGGCTGCGCTGCAGCTTAGGCGGTGGCGGTGGGTTTGCGGCCGTAGTGTTGCACCAGCAGCGCCAGCGCGCCAGCCACCACGCCCCAGAACGCCGAGCCCACGCCAGCAATGACCACGCCACTGAGCGTGACCAGAAACGTGATGAGGGCGGCTTCGCGGTTGGCATCGTCCTTGAGCGCGGCGGTCAGTGCGCCACCAATGGTGCCCAACAGCGCCAGCCCCGCAATGGCGGCGACCAGCTCTTTGGGGAAGGCGGTCAGCACGCCGGTGATGGCGGCGCCAAACAGACCAATGACGATGTAGATGGCGCCGCAGGACACGGCCGCGGTGTAGCGCCGTGTGGGGTTGCTGTGCGCCTCGGGCCCCATGCAGATGGCGGCGGTGATGGCGCTGAGATTGATGGCAAAAGCGCCAAACGGCGCCAGCACCAACGTGGCCAGCCCGGTGAGCGTGATGACCTTGGAGATGGGAATGCCAGCGTCGCCGCCCTGGGCACGGCGGTCGGCATAGCCCGCGGCCTGGATGGCGGCCACGCCGGGCAGATTCTGCGAGGCCATGGTGACCACAAACAGGGGCAGCGACAAACTGATAAAGGCCGCTAGCGAGAAGCGGGGGCTGATGAAGACCGGCCATGTCAAGCCAAAAGTGATGTCAGCCCGCGTAAAGCCTGCGCCAGCAGCTACGAAAACAATAGCAACGAGCAGCGTGAGCGGCACTGCATAGCGTGGCAGGAACCGCTTGCCCAGCAAGTAGGTCACCACCATGGTGGCCACCAGCGGCAAGGCGGTTTGCGCAGCGCCAAAGCCCGACAGGCCAAAACGCGCCAGCACGCCGGCCAACAGCGCCGAGGCCAGCGCCAGCGGGATGCGGTTCATCACGCGCTCGAACCAGCCCGTGGCGCCCACCAGCGTGATCAGCAACGCGCACAGGATGAAGGCGCCCACGGCGTCGGCCATGCTAAAGCCGCCAGCCAGACCTGCCGAGGCCAGCACTGCCGCGCCGGGCGTGCTCCAGGCCACCATGACGGGCTTTTTGAGCCACAGCGAGGGCACCAGCGTGCACAAGCCCATGCCGATGCTCAGCGCCCACATCCACGAAGCGGTGATCTCCGGTGTGGCGCCAAAGGCCTGGGCCGCCTGGAAGACGATTGCCACCGAACTGGTGAAGCCCACCAGCACGGCGACAAAGCCGGCCGTGAAGGCCGAGAGACTCAGGTCTTTGAAAAATTGCATCAGGCTTCATCCGTTGGGGACAGAGCCGCAGATCTGTCCCCAATCGTTTTATATTTCGATTTTGGAACCCAACTCCACCACAGAGTTGTTCGGCAGGTTCAGGAAGTCTGCCGCGGCGCTGGCATTGTGGTGCATTTGCGCAAACAGCTTCTCGCGCCACGGCGCCATCCCCTCCCCCAGCGTGGGTACCACGGTGTCACGCGACAAGAAGTAGCTGGTGGTCATGGCATTCATGTCGCAGCCGCGGCCCTTGATCTGCGCCAGCGCCTTGGGCAGGTCGGGGTCGTTTTTAAAGCCATAGTGCACCACCACCTGCCAGCAGTCGTGACCCAGCGAGTCGATCTGCAGGCGCTTGTCCAGCCCGATCCAGGGCAGCTCGTGGTTCTTTACCGTAACAAACAGGTTGCTGGTGTGCAGCACCTTGTTGTGCTTAAGGTTGTGCAGCAGCGCGTTGGGCACCGTGCCCTTGTCGGCCGTCAAAAATACGGCCGTGCCTTCCACCCGGGCCGGCGGGCTCACGAAGACGGCTTCCAGAAAGCTCGGCAGGTCCAGCGCATCGGCCCGCAGCTTCTCGTTGAGCATGCGCCGGCCGTCCTTCCAGGTCATCATCAGCGTAAAGATGGCGCCGCCAATCATCAGCGGGAACCAGCCGCCGTCAAACAGTTTGAGCAAGTTGGAGGTCCAGAACGCGAAGTCCACCACGAAGAAAAAGCCGGTGGCTGCAATGCACAGCCACAGCGGGTACTTCCAGCCGTAGCGGATGACGTAGAAGGTGAGCACTGTGGTGATCAGCATGTCGGTACACACGGCAATGCCGTAGGCGGCGGCCAGGTTGCTCGACGATTTGAACATCACCACGGCCAGCACGATGGCCACAAACAGGCCCCAGTTCACAAACGGCAGGTAGACCTGCCCGGTGTCGCGTACGCTGGTGTGGTTGACCTGCAAGCGCGGCAGATAGCCCAACTGAATCACCTGCTTGGTGACCGAGAAGGCCCCCGAAATCAGCGCTTGCGAGGCAATCACTGTGGCCATGGTGGCCAGCCCCACCAGAGGCAGCAGCGCCCAGTCGGGCGCCATCAGAAAGAACGGGTTTTTGACCGCATCCGGGTTTTGCAGCAGCAGTGCGCCCTGGCCAAAGTAGTTCAGCGTCAGCGCGGGCATGACCACCGAGAACCAGGCCAGGCGAATCGGCCGTTTGCCAAAGTGGCCCATGTCGGCGTACAGCGCCTCGCCACCGGTCACGCAGAGCACCACGGCGCCCAGGATGATGAAGGTGGTGCCTGGGTTGTGCCAGATAAAGCTCAGGGCGTAGATGGGGCTGATGGCCCAGAGAATGGCCGGGTTCTCCAGGATGTGGCTCACGCCCAGCAAGGAGATGACCGCGAACCACACCACGGTGATGGGGCCAAAGAACTTGCCAATGCCGGCCGTGCCGCGCTTTTGCACAAAGAACAGGCCGAACAAAATCACCAGGGTCAACGGAATGACGTAGCGCTTGAACGCCGGCGAGATGACCTCCAGACCTTCCACCGCCGACAGCACCGAGATGGCCGGAGTGATGACGCCATCGCCATAGAACAGGCAGGTGCCGAAGATGCCGACGATAAGCAGCACGCGGCGCAACTCAGGCCGGTGCTTGACCGACTGCGACGCCAACGCCAGCATGGCCACCAGGCCGCCCTCGCCATGGTTGTCGGCCCGCAGCACCAGCACCACGTACTTGATGGAGACGATGACCGTGAGGGTCCAGAAGAAGATGGAAAGGATGCCGTAGACGTTGTCCGGGGTGAAAGGCACATGGCCGGAGCCAAACACTTCTTTCATGGCGTACAGCACGCTGGTGCCAATGTCGCCGTATACAACGCCGATGGCGCCCAGAGTGAGCGCCGCAAGAGACGATTTTGATGCTGACACAAATTGACCCGGCCGGCAGACGCCGCCGGGTTCCATTCCGTTGGGGATCGCTATTTTGCTCCCGGCGCCCCGAGCCGCAAGGACGCAATCACCAAATCCAGCGGATTTTCAGCGCATGTTGCAGCGCAGCAACTGGTATTCCAAAATGGGTTGACGCGCCTCAGTCGTAGCGCTCTGCATCGGGATCGGTGGCTTCCAGCTCGTAGCTGGCGGCCAACATGGCCAGGCGGCCAATCACCCCATACATGTAGAAGCGGTTGGGCGCACTGGCGCCGGGTTTGATACCGGGCTGAGGTAAGTGCGTACTCTCGGCGAACGCCAATGGCACGTAACTGGAGCCAGGCGCGCTGAGGTTTTCGTCTATGCCGCGCTCGGCATGCATGCGGTAGAAGCCGCCCACCACATAGCGGTCCATCAGGTAGACCACGGGCTCGGCCACGGCGTCGTTCACGCGCTCATTGGTCTGCACGCCTTCCTGCAAGATCAGCTCCAGCGGGTCGGGCGAGGCCTCCAGCCCGGCGCCCAGCTTGCGCAGTTTCGCGTCCAGGTCCTTGGTGTCGCGCACGGTCAGGATGGCGTTGCCGCTGGTGCGGTTGTCCGCCTTGATCACCAAGAAGGGCCGCTCCTTGATGCCGTATTCCTTGTACTTCTTCTTCACCTTGGTCAGCATCGCGTCCACACGCTGGTGCAGGGCCTCCAGCCCTTGGGGGGTGCGCAGGTCGGCCACTCCGTACTTGTCGAACATCGGGGTGATCAACCAGGAGTCCACGCCAATCAGCTTGCCAAAGCGCTTGGCCACCTCGTCGTAACACTTGAAGTGGGTGCTCTTGCGACGTGTCGTCCAGCTCGCGTGCAGTGGGGGCAACAGGTACTGCTCGTGCAGGTCTTCCAGAATGCCGGGCACGCCGGCACGCAGGTCGTTGTTCAGCAGGATGGTGCAGGGGTCAAAGTCCTTCACGCCCAGGCGGCCCTTGGTGCGGATCACGGGCTCCAGCGTGATGGATTCACCACCGGGCAACTCGATGGTGGTGCTTTTCTTGATGTCGGGGCTGATGGAGCCAATGCGCACATTGAGGCCCGCCATGTGGAAGATGCGGCGCAGCTGGGCCAGGTTGCTCAACTGGAAGGTGCTGCGGCCGTTGTTCTCCGGCACGATGAGCAGGTTGCGTGCCTCGGGGCAGATTTTCTCGATGGCGGCCTGTGCGGCCTGCACGGCCAGCGGCAGCATGGCGGGGGTCAGGTTGTTCCAGCCGCCGGGAAAAAAGTTGGTGTCTACCGGGGCCAGCTTGAAGCCGGCGTTGCGCACATCCACCGCGGTGTAGAAGGGCGGTGTGTGCTCCATCCACTCCAACCGGAACCAGCGCTCGATGGCAGGCATGGAGTCCAGAACCCGTTGCTCGAGTTCATTGATGGGGCCCGTCAGGGCGGTAACGAGGTGCGGAACCATACGGCGCTTTCAATAAGGATCACCCATTCTAGGGGTCGCCCCTAGGTGGTGAACCTTGGGCCAATTTCAAGGCCCAGCACCCATGCCAACCCGTATTTAAGTGCGCACTTCGCCCTCGCCCAGCACCACGTACTTCAGCGAGGTCAGCCCCTCAATGCCCACCGGCCCGCGGGCATGGAACTTGTCGGTGCTGATGCCGATTTCGGCGCCCAGGCCAAATTCGAACCCATCCGCAAAGCGCGTGCTGGTATTGACCATGACGCTGGCCGAGTCCACCTCGCGCAGGAAGCGCTGGGCGTGCACATGGTTGGTGGTGAGGATGGCGTCGGTGTGGTGGCTGCTGTACTGGTTGATGTGGGCAATGGCTTCATCCACCCCCGCCACCACCTTGACGCTGACGATGGGGGCGAGGTACTCCTCGTACCAATCTTGCTCGGTAGCGGGCACCAATTTCGCTCCTGAATTGCTAGCTGTTTGCGCAGCATTTACGGGGGCTAGCGGCAGATTTGACTTCAAAATAGCCAACGCCTCGGGGTCGCAGCGCATCTCCACACCCTTGGCGGCGTAGACCGCGCCGATCAACGGCAAAAATTCTGCAGCCGCACCGCGTGCCACCAGCAGGCCTTCGGCGGCGTTGCAGGGGCTGTATTTGTTGGTTTTGGCGTTGTCCGCCACTTTGACCGCCATCGCGATGTCGCAGGGGTCGTCCACATACACATGGCAGTTGCCATCCAGGTGCTTGATGACCGGCACCTTGGCGTCGCGGCTGATGCGCTCGATCAGGCCTTTGCCGCCGCGTGGAATGATCACGTCCACATACTGCGGCATGGTGATCAGCTGGCCCACCACCTCGCGGTCCGTGGTCTGCACCAGTTGCACCGCATCGGCCGGCAGGCCGCTTTCCAGCAGCGCCTGCTGCACCAGTCGGGCCAGCGCCTTGTTGGAGTCAATCGCCTCGGAACCGCCGCGCAGGATGCAGGCATTGCCGCTCTTGATCGACAGGCTGGCCGCCTCGATCGTCACATTGGGGCGGCTCTCGAAAATCATGCCGAACACACCGATGGGCACCCGCATCTGCCCCACGCGGATCCCGCTGGGCTGCTGCTTCATGCCGATGATTTCGCCAATCACGTCCGCCATCGCCGCCAGCTGCTCGCAGCCTTCGGCACAGGTCTCCAGCACCTTCGGGGTCAGCTTGAGCCGATCCACCATGGGTGCGGCCAGGCCGTTGGCAATGGCGCGCTCGATGTCCTTCGCGTTGTCCACCTGCAGCGCCTGTGTGTTCTCGCGCAGCAACCGCGCCAGCGCACGCAGCGCTGCATTTTTCATAGCAGCCGGCGCCTTGGCCATGAGGGCGGACGCCACTTTGGCCTGTGAACCGAGGGCGTGGGAGTATTCGGTGATGTTGGTCGCGTTCATGGGGGGGATTTTCGCAGATTGCTGATTTTCCAGCTGATGGCGCTCAACGCGCACGAACGTGGGCATTCCCACCTGCAGGCGCCGCCGCACACAGTCCACACAGCTGCAACGCCAGCCGGTGCAGCGACTGCCAGCCCGTGGTAGGCCAGTCCGGCTGCTTGAGGCCTTTGACAATGCCGTCCACCACGTGGGCGGATTGCAGCAGTTCGGCCAGTTTGGATTCGGAGAGCTTGGGCAGCACACGCTCGAATAGGCGCTCTTTCACGCCCCAGACGCGGTTCTCGCGCAGCGCCATGGGCAGGGGGCGGCCCTGGGCCATAGCGTCTTTCACGCGCTTGAGGGCGCGGATGTCTTCGGCCAGCGTGTAGTGCACCAGCACTTCGGCCTCGCCCTCGGCTTGCAAGCCATCCAGCATGCGCTGCACGCGGACGGCCTGGCCAGCCAACACGGCTTCGCTCAGCTTGAACACGTCGTAGCGCGCCACGTTGAGCACGGCGCTTTCCACCTGTTCCAGGGTCAGCACGCCGCCATGGGCATCGGCGGGGAATAGCAGGGCCAGCTTCTGGATTTCCTGGTGCGCGGCCAGCAGGTTGCCTTCCACGCGGTCGGCAAAAAACTGCAGCGTACGCTGGCCTTCTTCGCCGGCTTCCACGCGCTGGCCCTGCGCACCCAGGCGCTGGGCGATCCACTGTGGCAAGGCGCCGCGCTCCACCGGACTGACTTCCAGCGTAACGCCGTTGGCATCCAGCGCAGCAAACCACGCGGTGGACTTGGTCATCTTGTCCAGGCGCGGCAGCATGACGATGGTGAGCGTGGAGTCGTTGCCTTGGGCGCCTTCGGCCAGTTGTTGCAGCGCGACGCTACCGTCCTTACCCGGTTTGCCGCTGGGAATGCGGATTTCGACGATTTGTTTGTCGGCAAACAGGCTCAGCGAGCCGCCGGCGGCCAACACCTCGCTCCAGTCAAAGTGTGCACCGGCCACGGTGTGGGAGGTGCGCTCGGTATAGCCGTTGGCACGGGCGTTGGCGCGGATGGCGTCCAGTGCCTCTTGTTGCAGCAGCGGCTCATCCCCATGCAAGGTGTACAGGCTCTTGAGCCCGCGCTGCAGGTGGTTGCTGAGTTGATTCGCCGCGAGTTGCATAGGGGGCCAAGTTTAAGGCCCCAGCACTGAAACTCAGGCGGCCAGCCCCATCGCCTTGGCTTCAGGTGCCAACATGGCGCAGACCAAGTCTGTGGCGGCCTGGGCGGTTTGGCCGCCAAAGTCGCGCAACGGGTTGTACTCCGTCAGTTCCAGCGCCACAAAGTGTGGGTCGTGGCTGCAACCCGCCAGCACCTGCAGCGCATCGGCCAGGCGGATGCCCTGCTCCACTGGCGTTCCAGTACCGGGCGCGTCGCGCGGGTCCAGGCCGTCCAAGTCAAAGCTGATGCCCCAACCCGCGGTGCCGGCTTGCACCCGGCTGCGGGCTTCGTCGAAACTGGCGGCAAAGCCACGCTCCAGCACTTCGGGCATGAACATGACGCGCACACCCAGGCTATCGAGCAGCGCCTTCTCGGCTGGCTCATAGCTGCGCGCGCCGATGATGACCAGATGCTCAGGGCGCAGCTTGTAGCGCCAGCCAAACAGATCCGTCATGCCCGCCGAGCCATGGCCCAACAAGGCCGCCACCGGCATGCCGTGCGGGGCCTGGCTGTCCGAAGTCTCGGGCGTGTGGGCGTCCAAGTGTGCGTCGATCCAGACCAAGCCCAGCGCGCCCCGCGGGCGCAGGTGGTCGGCAACGGCGCTCCAGGTGCCCACCGCGCAGGAATGGTCACCGCCCAGCACCAATGGCTGCTGGTTCTGGCGCAGCACTTGGGCCACCGTGCCAGCCAGGCGTTCGGAGAAACCTTCGATGGCGTTCAAGCGGCTCGTGGCCAGCATGGGCTGGGCGGTCACCGTGTCACCCCAAGTGACGGTGCAGCCAGTGGCGGTGAGCGCGTTGGCAATGCCGTGCTCGCGCAGGGCAGCAGCGCCCCACTTGCAGCCGCCGTCACTGGCGCCCTCGCCCACCGCGGCGCCGATCAGGTGCAGAACGGAAGTGCTCATGCGGCTTTGCGCAGAGCGGGGCGTGCAGCAACAGCACAGGCAAAAAGATCTTTGGGGTCTGGCAAATCAGGCACCAGCTGCACCGTGCTGCCCACGCCCAATTTTTGCGACAAGGCATGCACATAACGCAGGGCCGACAGGTCTTCCAGTGCAAAGCCGACGGAATCAAACAGCGTGACCTGGGCAGCGTTGTCGCGGCCCACGGTGCTACCCGCCAGCACCTGCCAGAGGGGGTGCGTCGCAAAGTCGGCCGGCATCTGTTGTAGCTCGCCTTCGATACGGGTTTGCGGTTCGAACTCCACAAACACCTTGGCGTGGTTCAGGATGGCGGCCTGCAACTCGGTCTTGCCGGGGCAGTCGCCCCCCACGGCGTTCAGGTGCATGCCGGGCTCGACCATGTCGGCGCTCAGGATGGTGGCGTTGGTCTTGTCGGCCGTCACCGTGGTCACGATGTCGGCGCCGCGCACGGCTTCGCGCGTGGAGGCGCAGCGCACGATCGTGAGGCTGCCGGCGTCGGTGTAGGGGCGCAGGTTGGCCACCAGTTTGTCGGTGGCCTTGGGGTCCACGTCAAACACGCGCAGCGTGCTGATGCCCAGCTGAGTCATGAAGGCAATTGCCTGGAACTCGCTTTGCGAGCCATTGCCGATCAGGGCCATGGTCTTGCTCTCGGGCCGGGCCAGCACCTTGGCGGCCATGGCGGAGGTGGCCGCGGTGCGCAGCGCGGTGGTGATGGTCAGCTCGCTGAGCAACTCGGGGTAGCCGGTGGCCACATCGGCCAGCACACCAAAGGCCATCACGGTGGACAGGCCCTGCAACGGGTTCTTGGGGTGGCCGTTGACGTACTTGAACGCGTAGAGCGCGTTGTCCGACACGGGCATGAGCTCGATCACGCCGTTGGTGCTGTGGTTGGCGGTGCGGGGGGATTTGTCAAAGTCTTCCCAGCGCAGAAAGTCTTCGCGGATGGTCTGGGCCATCTCGGACATCATGGGGGCCAAGCCGTGCTGCAGCACCAGCTGCTGCATGTCGTGGACGTCGATATAGCGGGTCATGGGGTCTCTCCTCAGGTGGCCGGGAGAGGTGCGGAATCCGCAGGCCTCCATAGGCCCTGATGGCCGACCCGGTATGGGAGAAAGTTTAGGCTCGGAGTGCGCGCTGTAAGCGCCGAAGCGTCAGGCGCAAAGCACGCAAAAGTGCTGAATACAGACCAAGTTACTTCCGTTTCGGAAGCATCCGAAGACGGCTCAGCTCTCGTCGCGCACCATGAGCGGAAAGCCCGCGAATTCCTTGACCGTTTGCAGCTCGGTGCTGGTCACCACCTTGTCGATGCCCAGACCCACGTCGTCGATCCAGGTGTTGGTGAGGTCGCGGTAGTGCGCCAGGTCGCGGCAGGCCAGGCGCACCAGGTAGTCGTAGCGGCCGCTCACCAGGTGGCAGGCAATCACCTCGGGGCAGGCCACCATGGCCGCTTCAAAGCGCTGCACCGTGGCTTGGCGCTGGTCCTTGAGCGCGATCTCGGCAAACACCGACACATGCTCGCCCAGCGCCTTGCGCGCCAGCAGCGCACGGTAGCCGGCGATCAGGCCGTCGTCTTCGAGCCGGCGGATGCGGTTCAGCGTGGCGCGGGCCGAGAGGTTGACCACCTCGGACAGCGCCTGCGCACTCATGCGGCCGTCGCTTTGCAGCAGCTCCAGCAGGGTTTGGTCCACGCGGTCCAAGGCCATGGTTTCAGTCCAGGGTTTTGACCGCGGCAATGCGGCGCAGCAACTGCTGCACGATGTCGGACTGCATGTCGCGGTACAGCAGGCCTTCTTCGGCCTCCTTGGCCAGCACGGCAGATTCGTTGAAGCTGATGTCGCGCTGCTGGATGATCTCGGTGTCCTCGATCAGATCGCGCCCCTGGGGCGTGCGCATGCGAAATTTCAGGCGAATGCGCAGCTGGAACTCCCGCACCTGGCCCGAGGCGTTGACGCCCACCACCGTCTTTTCACGCAGCTCCTGCAGGATGTCCACAATCACCTGCGGCGGCTGGCCACCGGCCGGTGGCGTCACCGGGCGCACGGCATCGCCCAAGTAGCGGATCAATTCCGACGCCACGGCGCCGCCACGCTCGGGCGTGACGGCGATGGTCTCAAAGGCAAAGGTCTGCTTGCCACGCAACTTGAAGCCGCAGCTGGCCAGCAGGGCCGCTACGGGCAAGGCAAACAGGTGGCGGCGTTGCATCACAGGCTTACACCACCACGTTGACCAAGCGGCCGGGCACCACGATGACCTTTTTGGCGGGTGCACCTGCCGCGTGGCTCAAAAAGGCCTCGCTGGCCAGAGCGGCCGCCTCAATGGCTTCCTTGCTGGCGCCAGCAGGCACGCGCACCGCGCCGCGCAGCTTGCCGTTGACCTGCAACACCAGTTCGATCTCGTCCTGCACCAGGGCCGAGGCATCTACCTGCGGCCAGGGCGCATCCAGCAAATCACCCAGTGTGCTGGCGTAGCCCAGCTCGGACCATAGCGTGTGCGCCAGGTGCGGCGTGGCGGGGTACAGCACACGCAGCAGGATACCGAAGCCTTCGATCAGCGCTACCTGTGCGCCCGCGCTGTCCAGGGCCTTGAAACCCTCCAGCGCGTTGATCATCTTCATGGTGCCGGACACCACGGTGTTGTACTGCATGCGCTGGTAGTCAAAGTCCACCTGCTTGAGCACGGTGTGCATTTCCAGGCGCAGCGCCTTGGCTTCCTTGCCGAATTCAACGTCTTTCAGGCTGCTGGCCCCCGTCGCACTTGCGCTAGCAGCTACCAAATCCATAGCAGACAGTTTGTAGCCAAAGTTCCAGACACGGCGCAAGAAGCGGTAGCTGCCCTCCACCGCAGCGTCGTTCCACTCCAGCGTGGCCTCGGGCGGCGCGGTGAACATGGTGTAGATACGGGCCGTGTCAGCGCCGTACTTGGCAATCAGCGCCTGCGGGTCCACACCGTTGTTCTTGGACTTGGACATGGTGCCCACGCCTTCGTAATCGATGGCGGTGCCCACGGGCAGCAGGCCGTCGGCGCTGTCCACGTCCTTGATGAGCTTGGCGCCCACCACCTTGCCAGCGGCGTCCAGCACATGCTCCACGTCATGCGGCCAGAAGTATTCCTTGCCACCCTTGGCGGTGCGGCGGCTGTAGATGTGGTTCAGCACCATGCCCTGCGTCAGCAGCTTGGTGAACGGTTCGTCCACCTTCACCAGGCCCAGGTCGCGCATCACCTTGGTCCAGAAGCGGGCGTATAGCAAATGCAGGATGGCGTGCTCAATGCCGCCGATGTACTGGTCCATGCCACTGCCACCGGTGGCCAAGTTCTGGTCGCGCATCCAGTAGTCGGTGCCGCCGGCCACCATGGCCTCTGCGTTCTTGGGATCGCAATAGCGCATGAAGTACCAGCTGGAATCCACAAAGGTGTCCATGGTGTCGGTCTCGCGCCGCGCGGCCTTGCCGCACACGGGGCAGACCACGCCGGCGTGGAAGCCTTCGTGCTTGTGCAGCGGGTTGCCCGAACCATCGGGCACGCAGTCCTGCGGCAGCACCACGGGCAGGTCTTGCTCGGGCACGGGCACGGCGCCATGCTCGTCGCAATGGATGATGGGGATGGGCGTGCCCCAGTAGCGCTGGCGGCTCACACCCCAGTCACGCAGGCGCCAGGTGGTTTTCTTCTCGCCCAGACCCTTGGCGCCGAGGTCCGCAGCCACAGCGTCCACGGCCGCCTTGTAGGCCAGGCCGTCGTACTTACCGGAGTTCACGGTCAGGCCGCGCTGCTTGTCGCCGTACGAGTCCGCCCAGGAGGTGGACGAGAAAGTCTCGCCCTCCACCGCCACCACCTGCTTGATCTCAATGCCGTACTTCAGCGCAAACGCGAAGTCGCGCTCGTCGTGCGCCGGCACACCCATCACGGCGCCGTCGCCATAGCCCATGAGCACGTAGTTGCCCACCCACACAGGCACTTGCGCACCGGTCAGCGGATGCGTCACGGACAGGCCCGTGGGCTGGCCCTTTTTCTCCTGCGTGGCCAGCTCGGCCTCGGTGGTGCCACCGTGCTTGCACTCTTCAATGAAGGCGGCCAGGGCAGCGTTACCCACCGCCGCGTGGGCAGCCAACGGGTGCTCGGGCGCCACTGCGCAAAAGGTCACACCCATGATGGTGTCGGCCCGTGTGGTGAACACATACATGCGGCCGTCGCCAATCAGCGCACCGCTTGCGTCCTGGATGTCATGCGGGAACGCAAAGCGTACACCTTCGCTCTTGCCAATCCAGTTTTCCTGCATCAGGCGCACGCGGTCGGGCCAGCCGTTCAACGTGGCTTTCTCATTGCCCATCTGCACATGGTCCAGCAACTCTTGCGCGTAGTCAGTGATCTTCAGGTAGTAGCCGGGGATCTCGCGCTTCTCTACTACCGCGCCGGTGCGCCAGCCCTTGCCGTCAATCACCTGCTCGTTGGCCAGCACGGTCTGGTCCACCGGGTCCCAGTTCACCACCTGGGTCTTGCGGTAGGCAATGCCTTTTTCCAGCATCTTCAGGAACAGCCACTGGTTCCACTTGTAATACTGCGGGTCGCAGGTGGCGACCTCACGGCTCCAGTCGATCGCCAGGCCCATGGCCTGCATCTGGCCCTTCATGTAGGCAATGTTCTCGTAGGTCCACTTCGCGGGTGGCACTTTGTTTTTCAGCGCGGCGTTCTCCGCTGGCAAACCAAACGCGTCCCAGCCCATGGGCATGAGCACGTTGTAGCCGTTCATGCGCAGGTAGCGCGTGAGCATGTCGTTGATGGTGTAGTTGCGCACATGGCCCATGTGCAGCTTGCCGCTGGGGTAGGGCAGCATGGAGCAGGCGTAGAACTTCTTCTTGCCCTCGTCCTCGGTCACGCGGTAGGCGTTCTGGCCGTTCCACAGGGGTTGCGACCAATGGTCTTGGGCCGATTTTTCTACGTCGAGGTGCTGGTACTTGTCTTGCATGGGTGGGTGGGCAGCACAGGCGCTGCCAGAGGAGAAGCTGGGAGGATTTTAGGCGCTGCGCCGCGGCGCTCAGTTACCGGCAGGTGCGGGGGTACCGGGTGATTCGGGCTCGGCAACAAAACCGATGCGGTTCAGCCCCGCCTTTTGCGCCAGACCCATGACCTCCACCACCCGGCCGTAGGGCACGGTGGTGTCGGCGCGCAGCTGCACTTCCGTCAAGGGGTTTTGGGTGGCCGCCGTTTGAAAAGCCTGGGCCAGCACACCAGGGGGTGTGGGTTGGTCAGCCAAAAAAATCTGCCCGGTTTTGTCAATCGCGACGGACAAGTATTTGGGCGCATCCGCCGCCTGCGCGCCCTCAGCCTGCGGCAGGTCCACCTTCACCGCGCTCACCAACAGCGGAGCGGTGATGATGAAGATCACCAGCAACACCAACATCACGTCAATCAACGGCGTCATGTTGATCTCGCTCATGGGTTGCGCGCTGGGGGTGCGCTCCAAGCGGCCGAAACTCATGGCTGCGACGTCAGCAGCAATTCGCGCAGGTCGCGTGCAAAGCCTTCCAGGTCGGCCTCGATGCGCCCGATGATGCGGCCCAGAATGTTGTAGCCCAGCACGGCCGGAATCGCCACCGCCAGGCCCGCGGCGGTCATGATCAGGGCCTCGCCCACGGGGCCAGAAATCTTGTCGATGCTGATCTGGCCCGCGCCGGCAATGCCAATCAGTGCGTGGTAGATGCCCCACACGGTGCCCAGTAGCCCGACAAACGGGGCAATGGAGCCCACGGTGGCCAGCAGCACCTGACCAGCCTGCAGTCGGTGCAGCACGCTATGCAGCGCATCGCGCAGCACACGCGTGAGCTGCTGCGATCGGTCGCCACTGGCGGCCAAGGTTCCCTGGTTGGGCACCTGGGTCGCGTCCACCAGCGGGGCGACCAAGGACTCGCGGTCAAAGTTGCGCACAGCCTGCTGCGCTTGCACCCAATCCCGGGCTTGCCAGAACGCCGCCGTGCTGCGCGCCACATCGGCCAGCGCACGCTGCAGCAGCCAACCCTTCCAGAGAATCACCACCCAGCTGCACACCGACATGGCCAGCAGCAACACGGACACCGCACTGCTCACGGCATCGCCCTTGAACAGCAAGTCGACTACGCTCATTTCAGATTGAGCACGTCAAACATGTCGAACAGACCTGCCTTGCGCCCGGCCAGAAAGCGCGCTGCGCGCAGGCTACCCTGGGCGTAAGTGGCGCGGCTGGACGACTTGTGGCTGATCTCAATGCGTTCACCGGTGCCAGCAAACAACACGGTGTGGTCGCCCACAATGTCGCCACCGCGGATGGTGGCAAAGCCGATGCTGGAAGGGTCACGCTCGCCGGTCACGCCATAGCGCTCGTAGACGGCGCAATCCTTCAGGTCGCGCCCCAGAGCGCCAGCAATCACCTCCCCCATCTTCAAGGCCGTACCAGAGGGGGCATCCACCTTGTGCCGATGGTGGGCTTCAACGATTTCGATGTCATAGCCCGTGGACAGCGCCTTGGCCGCCATTTCCAGCAGCTTGAGGGTGACGTTCACGCCCACGCTCATGTTGGGCGCCATCATGATGGCGATGTCTTTGGACGCTTCGGTGATCTCGGCCTTTTGCGCATCGGTGAACCCTGTGGTGCCAATGACTGCCGACACACCGAGTTCGCGACAGACACGCAGGTGCGCCAGCGTGCCTTCGGGGCGGGTGAAGTCGATCAGCACGTCACAGCCCTTGAGGCCTTGTTGCAAGTCCGAGGTGATCAATACACCCGTGGATTGGCCGCCGAACGCACCCGCATCCTGGCCCAGTGCCGGGCTGCCGGCAATGTCCAGCGCGCCGCCCAGGCGGCAGTCGTCGGCCGCACGCACGGCCTCAATCAACATCTGGCCCATGCGGCCGGAAGCGCCAGCAATGGCGATGGTATGGGTCATGTCCCTGTCCTGTGGTGGAAAATCAGGGCCCGGCAGCGGGCTCCAGTGGGGGGTAAACAGTGGCTGTGCCACCCGCGGCCGCGGCCGGGTTGTCGGTCTTGGCAGGCGCGGGGAATTTGCTGAGGTTTTCTTCCGACGCCGTCAGCGCGGGCAGCGGGCCCTTGATGGGGGTGGACTTCAGCGTGGCCACGAATTCGGATTCGCTCGGCAGCTCGTCGGCCTCTACGCGTTCCAGAGCATCACCTTTGAAGAAGACGGTGACACGGCGCGCCTGCGGCTCGGCGCCCTGGCGCTTGAGCGTGAACACGTAGTCCCAGCGCTCGGCATGGAACACACTCGTTAGCAGCGAGGTGCCCAACACATCCTGCACCATGGCGCGCGGCATGCCGGGGCGCAGCACGGCCACCTGCTCACGCGTGACCACATTGCCTTGCACGATATCAATCTTGTAGGGCGAGATGGCCTGCACGGCCTTGTTGCCCGCACCACTGAGGGAGCCACACCCGGTCAAGGCCAGCAGGATCAGGGCGACCCAAGAAGAAGCGACACCGCGGCACAGGTTATGGAGCATGGAAAGTAAGGGGCGATATGATCGTGCGATTGTAGCGGTTGGCCCTTGCCAGCCGGACTGGCCCCAGCGCTGGAAAGATGCCCATGAGCAACATCGATGAACTGAAAAATACGGGACTGAAAGCGACCGTACCGCGCCTGAAAATTCTGGAAGTCTTCCAGCGTGGCACGCAACGCCACATGACGGCCGAAGACGTGTTCCGCGTGCTGCTGCAAGAGCGTTCGGATGTGGGCCTGGCCACCGTTTACCGCGTACTGACCCAGTTTGAGCAGGCCAGCATTCTGAGCCGCAGCCATTTCGAGAGCGGCAAGGCGGTGTATGAGCTCAACGAAGGCCAGCACCATGACCATTTGGTGTGTCTGGATTGCGGCAAGGTGGAAGAGTTTTACGACGCCGAAATTGAAAAACGCCAGCATGCAGTGGCCAAGGCCAAGGGCTTCACGATTGCCGACCACGCACTGAGTCTGTACGCCACCTGCATCAAGGACCAGTGCCCCAACCGCAAGTCCTGAGGACCTGCCGCGCGGCCTAGCCGCCCTGGAGCATCGCCTTGCGGTGGCGCTCCACAAACTCCTGGTAGGTATCGATGCCGCGCAGTTGCAGAATGGTATTGCGCACAGCCGCCTCCACCAGCACGGCGATGTTGCGGCCCGCCACCACCTGAATCACCACCTTGCGCACCGGAATGCCCAGCACATCTTGGGTCAGTGGCTCGTAGGGAATACGTTCGTATTCGCGCTCCAGCGTCTCGCGGCGCACCAGGTGCACGATGAGCTTGAGGCGCATCTTGCGGCGCACCGCGGTTTCACCAAAAATGCCGCGGATATCGAGCAAACCAATACCGCGCACTTCCAGCAGGTTTTGCAGCAGTTCTGGGCAGCGCCCCTCGATCGTCGTCTGGTTGATGCGGTACAGGTCCACCGCGTCGTCGGCCACCAGGCCGTTGCCACGCGAAATCAGCTCCAGGCCCAGTTCGCTCTTGCCCAGGCCAGACTCGCCCGTGATCAGCACGCCCAGGCCCAGAATGTCCATGAACACACCGTGCATAGACATGCGTTCAGCAAAGTGTTTGGACAGGTAGGCGCGCAGCACGTCGATCACAAAGGCCGATGACTCCTTGGTGGCGAACATGGGGATCTGCGCGCGCTCGCACATGGACAACAGCGCTTGGGGCGCGGCCTGACCGTCGGCCAGCACCAGCACTGGCGGCTCCAACGTCACGATGCGCGCGATACGGCGGGCGCAGTCTTCGGGCGTGGCATTGGTGATGTAACGAATTTCCCGCTCGCCCAAAATCTGGACACGGTAGGGGTGAATGTAGTTGAGGTAGCCGACCAGATCGGCACCGGAGCGGGCCGCGCTGATGGCCACTTCGTCAAACCTGCGCTCGGAAGCCCCCAAGCCAGCCACCCATTCCCAGCGCAAATGGCCCCGAAACTCCTCAAACAGAGCGTCGGCGCTGACCGCGGTGGGTTTCAAGGGCGTGGCCTCGGAAGAAAAATCAGGCCGCGCGGGCCGACTGCCAGCCGGAAATCAGGCCATACAGCAGGCCGCTGTCTGCGCAACTGGTGATTTGCTCGCGCAACACGGCGTCGCTGAGCAATTCGGCAATTTCGGACAGGATTTCCAGGTGTTTTTGGGTCGCCGCTTCGGGCACCAGCAGGAAAATCAGCAAACTGACCGGAATATCGTCCGGGGCGTCAAAACCAATAGGGCTGGCCAGCTGGAACACCGCGGCCATGGGGGCCTTGAGACCCTTGATACGCCCGTGGGGGATGGCCACACCATGGCCCAAACCGGTAGAACCCAGCCGCTCCCGGGAGAACAGACTGTCGGTAACCAGCGCACGGCTGAGGCCGTGCAGATTCTCGAAAAGCAGGCCTGCCTCTTCGAAAGCCCGTTTCTTGCTGGTGACGTCGACTTGCGCAAGCACTTGCGAAGCGGAAAGGATGGACGCGAGTCGGTTCATGGTGTGAGACGAATTATGCACACAAAAAAACCGCCCTTGAAAGGGCGGTTTTTGGGTGGCAGTCCCTAGCGCTTTGGGACTGCGTCAGGCCTTACATCAAACGCTTGGGGGCCTCGTGGTGGTGGTTTTGCAAGCGATCCTTGTGGCGGACCACTTGGCGATCCAGCTTGTCGACGAGTTCGTCAACTGCGGCATACAAATCCTCGTGGGCACTTTCAGCAAACATGTCGCTGCCCTTGACGTGGATGTTGCATTCGGCACGTTGCCGTCGCTCCTTTTCCTTTTGCTTCTCAACGGTGAGTAGAACCTTGACATCTACCACTTGATCAAAGTGCCGCATGATGCGATCGAGCTTGGTCGTGACATAACTACGCAGGGCCGGGGTAACTTCAAGGTGGTGACCGCTGATCGTCAAATTCATAAATAGCCTCCAGTTGCTCTCAGGGTTGACAAAGCCTTCCATTGGGGAATGGTCGGCACACGAAAAGCGGAATCTAAATGCGGTCTCTTGAGAAAGACTATGCGCCCGAATCTGACCGAATGCAACGCATTTTTGTAATGCGATGCAACATCAAAAGGTCATTATTTGACCGCCGCCATGGCGGGCTTCAGGTTCAGGCGGCTGCCCAGCACAACCGCCAGGAGGCTGGCGGCTCCGCCCACAACGGCGGCCATCCAGTAGTGCTGGACCAGGCCGGCGGCATCGCGGCTGATGATGGCACCGCCCACCAGCGCAGCCACGCCCATGGCGGCGGACTGGACCGCTGAATTCAGGGTCATGAAGGTGCCCCGCAGCGCCGGGTTGGCGGCCGAGGTGAGCATGGCCATACCCGGAATCATGCGCCCGCTCATGCAGACAAAAAACAGGGTGGACACAGGCAAGGCCCAGCCCAGACCCACAGGTCCGAGCAAAGTGGTGGCCAGCATAGGCACCACCACCGCCACCGCCATGACGCGGAAGGTCTTGAACTTGCCCCAGCTGTCGGCTACACGGCCCACCCAGCGTGCCGAGACCAGGGTGGCCACGCCGCCGCAGAGGTAAATGTAGGGAATCTGGTCGGCATGCAGGCCCACATTGGTCTGCATGTAGATGGTGATGTACGGAATCACCGTGAACCCGGCAAACATCAACAGCGCAGAGAACATGAAGGCGCGCTGGTGGTTGGCATCCTGCAACGCCTCGCGGATGCGGCTCCACGACGAGGCGGGTGCATGCAAGGACAGATGGGCATTGAGCACCGGCATGGACAGCTGCGCAAACACCATGAGCAACACACACATGGCCGCGATGCCAAAAAATGGTACGTGCCAGCCCAGGTGCGCCGCCAGGAACAGGCCCAACGGCACCCCGGCCACGGTGGACACGGAGAACGAGGTCATCACAATGCCCATGGCACGGCCACGCCGCTCAAAGGGGATCACGTCGCCAATGATGGTCTGGCCCAAGGCGGACAGCACACCGCCAAAAATGCCGGCGCTGATGCGCGCAGCCATCAACTCGCCATAGGTGGAGGCCAGTCCGCAAGCCAGCGTGGAAAGCGCAAACAGGCCGTACAGCACCAGCATCAAGCGCTTGCGGCCAAACCGGTCGATATAGGTGGACGCGGCCAAGCCAGAGACGCCGCCGGCCAAGGTATAGGCCGAGACCAGCAGGCCAAATTTCGCATCGCTGATGCCAAACAGCTGGGTCAGAGCGGGGCCCAGCGGCATCATGATCATGAAGTCCAGGATGTTGGTGAACTGGATACCGGCCAGGGTGATCAGAAGCCAGAGTTCACGGCGGGGAGTCAAGGCGATGGGCATGGGGTGAAAGCAAAGTGGGCGGCGGCAAAGCCAGCCGAGCACTCTATCACTGCCCCGACGGTGCGATAATTTCAGCATCGCAACATTTGGAGAGCGCTCCTTGGAAACCTACCCCAGTCGGTAGCTTTCAACTCCCACCACTGCAACGGGGTTGAAAGCACTACAGCCCTTTTGCAGACACCACCACCTCGGGAGTGAGCCATGCTCAATATCTTTACGCTCGCCAATGGTCGGCTCTTTCAGGAAGAGATCGAATCGTTGGAAGAACTTTCCAAGTTTCAGCCCATCTGGGTGGACCTGGAGTCCCCTACCCTGGAAGAAAAACGCTGGGTCAAACAATACTACGGCCTGTCCATCCCGGAAGACGCGATGGACGAGGACATCGAAGAGTCCGCCCGCTTCTACGCCGAAGACAACGGCGAAATCCACATCCGCAGCGATTTCTTGGTCGCCGATGAAGATGAGCCTCGCGCAGTGCGTGCGGCCTTCATCTTGAACCTGGTGAACGACGACTTGAAGAGCAAAGGCGTCCTCTTCTCGATCCACGACGAAGATGTGCCCGTGTTCCGGCTGCTGCGCATGCGCGCACGCCGCGCACCGGGCCTGATTGAAGACGCCAAAGAAGTGCTGCTCAAGCTGTTCGATGCCGATGCGGAATACTCGGCAGACACGCTGGAGGGCATTTACGACGAACTGGACAAGGTCAGTAAAAAAGTCTTGTCTGGCAACGTCACGGATGCGATCGCCGGTGAGGCGCTGGGTGCCATTGCCCGCCACGAGGACTTGAGTGGCCGCATCCGCCGCAATGTGATGGACACGCGCCGCGCTGTCAGCTTCATGATGCGCAGCAAGATGCTGAACGCCGAGCAATTTGAGGAAGCGCGGCAGATTCTGCGCGATATCGACTCGCTGGATTCGCACACCGCCTTCTTGTTCGACAAGATCAACTTCTTGATGGATGCCACGGTCGGTTTCATCAACATCAACCAGAACAAGATCATCAAGATCTTTTCGGTGGCCAGCGTGGCGCTGCTGCCGCCCACCTTGGTGGCCAGTGTCTACGGCATGAATCTGAAGTTCCCGGAACTGGAGTTCCTAGGGCCCTGGAGTTATCCGTATACCGTGGCCCTGATGATCGCCAGTGCGCTGGTGCCTATGTGGTACTTCTATCGTCGCGGTTGGCTAAGCCAGTAAAGCCTTGACGATGTGGCCGGCATAAACGCTGGCTACCTCTTTGACAAATTGCGGGAAGTCCACATGGGCCGAATCATCGGCCCGGTCAGAGATCGTACGCACTGCGGCAAATGGAATGCTGTAGTCACTGCAGACCTGTGCAACTGCAGCGCCTTCCATCTCCACGGCCAGCGGCGTATGGCCCGCAGCCGTCAAAGCCCCTACCAACGCTGCCACTTCAGCAGCGCCATTCACAAAGCGGTCGCCACTGGCAATCAGCCCGCGGTGCACGACGGGCACGCGGCCCTTGTGGCGTGTATTGGCCAAGGCCTGCTCGGTTGCGCTTTGCAAGGCCGCGCACAGCGCCACGTCACCCGCAAACACCGCTTGCCCGTACAGCGGGACCTCATACCGAGGGAAGAGCGGTGAGGCATCCATGTCGTGCTGCATATACGACGTGCCGACCACCACATCCCCCACCTGCACGCCCGCTCCCACGCCACCGGCCACCCCGGTGAACACCACTCGGCCCACGCCAAAGTGGGCAATCAGCGCTGTGGCGGTGGTGGCCGCGGCCACCTTGCCGATGCGCGACAACGCCAGCACCACCGGTTGGCCCCACAGGCTGCCACACCAGAAGGTACGCCCCGCGTGCTCAACTTGTCGCGGGTTCTCTAGGTATTCCAGCAGCCCGGCCTGTTCTTCGGCCAGGGCGCTCAGGATGGCAATGGGGGCGGGAGTTGCAGCAACAGTGGGCATAAAAAAACAAAAAAAAGCAGAAGAAACGCCTAGCGTAGCAGGCACAAAAAAGCGGCCCACAGGCCGCTCTTTCTACCAGCGCTATGCCTGGCTTATTTGTCGCGCAACTCGCGGCGCAGGATCTTGCCCACGGGTGTCTTGGGCAGCTCGGTGCGGAACTCCACCACCTTGGGCTGCTTGTAGCCGGTCAGGTTTTCCTTGCAGAAGTTGCGCACATCTTCTTCGCTGAGGTTGGGGTCTTTCTTCACAATCACCAGCTTGACGGCTTCGCCGGTCTTGGCATCGGCCACGCCCACGCAAGCGCATTCCATGACGCCGGGCAGTTGGGCGACCACGTCTTCGAGTTCGGTGGGAAACACGTTGAAGCCGCTGACCAGAATCATGTCCTTCTTGCGGTCCACGATCTTGAAGAAGCCTTTCTCATCGACCACGCCAATGTCGCCGGACTTGAAAAAGCCATCCGCGGTCATGACCTTGGCGGTTTCGTCGGGGCGCTGCCAGTAGCCTGCCATCACCTGCGGGCCCTTGATGGCAATTTCGCCGCTCTGGCCGGCGGGCACTTCGTTGCCGTCGTCGTCCAGCAGTTTCATGTAAGTGCTGGGCAAGGGCACGCCAATGGTGCCGGTGTACTCGGTGGAGGTGACGGGGTTGCAACTGGCCGAGGGCGAGGTCTCGCTCAGGCCATAGCCTTCGCAAATGGAGCAACCAGTTTTCTCAAACCAGATCTTGGCCACACCGCTCTGCACAGCCGTACCGCCGCCCACGGAGACCTTCAGGTGGCTCCAGTCCACAGTGTTGAAATCGGGGTGATTCGCCAAGCCGTTGAACAGCGTGTTCACGGCGGGGAAGCTGTGGATGGTGTGTTTGGTCAATTCCTTGAGCACACCGGGAATGTCACGTGGATTGGGGATCAGGATCAGCTTGCCGCCCGTGCGCATGGACAGCATCATGCCGACCGTGAACGCGAAGATGTGGTACAGCGGCAAGGCGCAAACGCCCGTGGGTTGCTCACCGGCGGGCACCTTCTTCATGACCGGGTCGTTCCAGGCTTCGGACTGCAGCACGTTGGCAATCACGTTGCGGTGCAAAAGTACGGCGCCCTTGGATACACCGGTGGTGCCGCCCGTGTACTGCAGCACCGCCACATCATCGGCCTTGGTGTCGGGCTTCTTGAATGGCGCCTTGGTGCCGCGGGCAATCGCGTCGTTGAAGCGCACCGCGCCGATCAGGTTGAACGCGGGCACCATCTTCTTGACGTTGCGCACCACGTAGTTCACCAGCGCACCCTTGAGCAGACCTAGCTGGTCGCCCATGGCGCAGAGCACCACGTGCTTGACCGGCGTGGCGGCAATGCACTTTTCCAGCGTGGTGGCAAAATTTTCGATGATGACGATGGCCTTGGCGCCAGAGTCCTTGAGCTGGTGCTCCAGCTCGCGCGGGGTGTACAGCGGGTTCACGTTCACCACGACAAAGCCGGCGCGCAGAATGCCGGCCACGGCCACGGGGTACTGGGGCACGTTGGGCATCATGATGGCGACGCGGTCACCCTTGACCAGGCCCAGACTCTGCAGGTAGGCGGCAAAGGCCTGGCTCAGGCTGTCGGTTTGGGCATAGGTAATTTCCTTGCCCATGAAGTCGTAGGCCACACGGTTGGCGTATTTCTGGAAGCTCTCCTCCATCAGCCCCACCAGCGAGGGGTACAGCGCGGTGTTGATGTCCGCCGGCACACCCTTGGGGTAGCTGCTCAGCCAAATGCGATCTGTCATGTCCTTGTCTCCATCCTATTTTTTTAGACCCAATCGGGTATTTTCCTCGTCCAGGGAGAAGCGAGGGCGTGTGCTTTCCCTAGGTTTCGTCCGGACCACTCAGTTTTTTAACGCGCCCAGCACCTCATCGAGCATTTTCTTGGCGTCACCAAACAGCATGCGGTTGTTGTCCTTGTAGAACAGGGGGTTGTCCACGCCCGCATAGCCCGAGGCCATGCTGCGTTTCATCACGATGGAGGTCTTGGCCTTCCAGACTTCGAGCACCGGCATGCCGGCAATCGGACTGGTCGGGTCGTCCTGCGCCGAGGGGTTCACGATGTCATTCGCACCAATCACCATCACCACATCGGTGGCGGGGAAATCGTCGTTGATTTCTTCCATCTCGAACACGATGTCGTAGGGCACCTTGGCCTCGGCCAGCAGCACGTTCATGTGGCCAGGCATGCGCCCCGCCACCGGGTGAATGCCAAAGCGCACATTGACGCCCTTGTCGCGCAGTGTGCGTGTGATCTCGAACACGGTGTGCTGGGCCTGTGCCACCGCCATGCCGTAGCCTGGCACGATGATCACGCTCTTGGCTTCGCGCAGCAGCTCGGCGGTTTCACCCGCATTCACAGACACCACTTCACCGGCCGGCTGGGCAGCGCCCGCAACGGGCTTGGGCGCCGCGCTGGTGGTGCCAAAGCCGCCGGCAATCACGCTGATGAAGCTGCGGTTCATGGCATTGCACATGATGTAGGACAGGATGGCGCCGCTGGAGCCGACCAGCGCGCCGGTCACGATCAACAGGTCATTGGAGAGCATGAAGCCAGTAGCCGCTGCGGCCCAGCCCGAGTAGCTGTTGAGCATGGACACCACCACCGGCATGTCGGCGCCGCCAATGGCCATCACCATGTGCACGCCAAACAGCAGGGCCACCACGGTCATTACGATCAGCGGCGTCATGCCGGCATCCAGGGTTTCCGCGTGCAAAAATTCGCGTCCAAAGTACAGCACCACCAGCAGGCCCGCCAGGTTCATCCAGTGGCGCCCTGGCAGCAGCACCGGGCTGCCGCCAATGCGGCCGGAGAGCTTGCCAAAGGCAATCACCGAACCAGCAAAGGTCACGGCGCCGATGAATATGCCAATGTAGATTTCCAGTTCATGGATGGTCTTGGCCGCGCCCTCAAAGCCCACGGTCGCGGCCGGGTCCACATAGGTCGCAAAGCCGACCAGCATGGCCGCCAGGCCCACCATGCTGTGCATCAGCGCCACCAGCTCGGGCATCTGGGTCATTTGCACGGTGCGCGCGGCGTACAGGCCCACACCACCACCAACCAGCATGGCGCCGATGATCCAGGGAATACCCGCCATCGTCACGCTGGGACCAAAGATGGTGGCCAGCACAGCCAGCGCCATGCCCACCATGCCATACAGGTTGCCGCGCAGCGCGGTGGACTGGTTGGACAAGCCCCCCAGGCTCAGGATGAAGAGAATGGTCGCGCCAATGTAGGAGACCGTAGCCAAACTTGCAGACATCTTCAGGTCTCCTTACTTGCGGAACATGGCCAGCATGCGCTGGGTGACGGCGAAGCCGCCAAACATATTGATGGCCGTCAGCACAATCCCTGCGGCAGCCAGCCAGGTGATCAGGCTGTCGGGGCGCCCCACAGCCCCGGCAATCGGAGAAATCTGCACCAGCGCGCCGATGGCGATGATGCTGCTGATGGCATTGGTCACGCTCATCAGCGGTGTATGCAGCGCGGGCTTGACGTTCCACACCACCATGTAGCCCACAAAGCAGGCCAGCACAAACACCGTGAAGTGGCCCAGGAAGGCAGCGGGTGCATAGCTTCCAATCAACCAGAACAGCAGCGCCGCCACCGCCATCAGGATGGCCAGGCTCTTGGCGGACATGGGCTCGCTCGCACCGCCATGGGCCGGCTTCTTTACCACCACCGGAGCGGCGGCCTTGGCCACGGCAGCGGGGGCCGCCGATTGCTTGGGTGCTGGCGCGGGCCAGGTAACGCTGCCGTCCTTGATGACCGTCAGGCCGCGGATGGCATCGTCTTCCATGTTGACATTGGCAATGCCGTCCTTGGCCTTGCACAGTTCTTCGCTCAGACGGAACAGGTTGGTGGCGTACAGCGTGGACGATTGCTTGGACAGGCGCGAAGCCAAATCGGTATAGCCGACGATGGTCACGCCGTGCTTCACCACGGCCTGGCCGGGCTCGGTCAATTCGCAGTTGCCGCCCTGCTCGGCCGCCATGTCGACGATCACGCTGCCGGGCTTCATGGAACGCACCATCTCGGCGGTGATGAGTTTGGGCGCGGGCTTGCCGGGGATCAGCGCGGTGGTGATGATGATGTCGACTTCCTTGGCCTGCTTGGCGTACATGTCGCGCTGCGCCTGCTGGAAGCCTTCCGACATCACCTTGGCGTAACCGCCGCCGCCGCCGCCTTCTTCCTCATAGTCGACCTTGACGAACTCGCCGCCCAAGGAGGTGACTTGGTCGGCCACCTCGGCGCGCGTGTCATTGGCGCGCACGATAGCGCCCAGGCTGGCCGCGGTGCCAATGGCCGCCAGACCGGCCACGCCGGCACCGGCAATAAACACCTTGGCCGGAGGCACCTTGCCCGCGGCTGTGATCTGTCCATTGAAGAAGCGGCCAAAGGCATTGGCCGCTTCGATGACGGCGCGGTAGCCGCTGACACCGGCCATCGAAGTCAACGCGTCCATCTTCTGGGCACGGCTCAAGGTGCGTGGCAGCGCGTCGATGGCCAGCACCGTGGCTTTGCGGGCGGCCAGCTGTTGCAGCAGTTCGGGGTTTTGGGCGGGCCAGATAAAGCTGACCAGGGTGCCGCCTTCGCGCAGCAGAGCGACTTCATCGCTTGATGGGCCCCGCACCTTGAACACGATGTCGGATTGGGCCCAGAGTTCGGCGGCCGTGGCCACCACTTGTGCACCCGCAGCGCGATAGCTGTCGTCGTCGCAGTTGGCCAAGACCCCCGCACCCGACTCGACACTGACCTGGAAGCCCAGCTTGATCAGCTTCTCCACAACATCCGGAACCGTGGCAACGCGTTTTTCTCCAGGGAATATTTCCTTGGGGACACCAATACGCTGTCCTTTTTCAGTGGGAACACTGGTCTGCATCTAGCGACTCCTCAACATGGATGGGGCCTAGCCCTGGGGCGTTTTTCGCAGCGGTAAGCTTGGCGAAAGGGTTCTGGGCGGCAACTTTAACTGAATTTCCCAGCGCAAACGCCCGTCTGGCGCCGCGTGCGCGACGGCCTCGCGCAAAACAGCCCAACCTTCCATGCCCATAATCCCGCATGACCCAACGATGGAAACCCAGCGTCACCGTGGCCGCTGTCATTGAGCAGCACGGCCGTTTCCTGCTGGTCGAAGAGCACACCCCCGAGGGCCTGCGCCTGAACAACCCGGCCGGCCACCTGGACCCGGCGGAGTCGCCCGCTCAGGGTTGTTCCCGAGAGGTGTTAGAGGAAACGGCCTATGCCTTCACGCCGACCTCCTTGGTGGGCTTGTACTTGTCACGCTTTCAACGGCAGCGCACCGGCGCGCTGGAGGACGTGACCTACCTGCGCTTTGCCTACGCAGGCGCGCTGGGGGCCTTTGACGCGCAGCGCACGCTGGACACAGGTATCGAGCGCACCGTATGGCTGACGGCCGACGAGCTGCGCACCAGCCAAGCCCGCCACCGCAGCCCGCTGGTACTGCAGTGCATGGAAGACTATCTGCGCGGCCAGCGCTACCCACTGGAACTGGTGTATGCAGATGCCAGCCTTTGGAACCCGGCAACACCGCTATAAAAACAGGAGCTGCTCGCGCAATATTGACGGGGGCTAGGGGCATTATTTATGCATCAACCGCGTCAGCGCCTACCCCGGTAAAATTGCGGGCATGAGCAAGCAACGCATCGTGGTGGGGTTGAGCGGAGGGGTGGATTCCGCCGTCACTGCCCACCTCCTGAAACAACAAGGCCACGAGGTGGTCGGCATCTTCATGAAGAACTGGGAAGATGATGACGACAGCGAGTATTGCTCGTCCAACATCGACTTTGTGGACGCCGCCGCCGTGGCCGACGTACTGGGCATCGAGATCGAACACGTCAACTTTGCCGCCGACTACCGCGACCGCGTGTTTGCCGAATTCCTGCGCGAGTACCAAGCCGGGCGCACGCCCAACCCCGACATCCTCTGCAACGCCGAGATCAAGTTCAAGGCCTTTCTGGACCACGCCATGCGCCTGGGTGCCGAGAAAATTGCGACGGGGCATTACGCCCGCGTACGCCTGAACGAGGCCACCGGCCAGCACGAGCTGCTCAAGGGCCTGGACCCGGCCAAGGACCAAAGCTACTTTCTGCACCGTCTGAACCAGGCCCAGCTGTCCAAGACCCTGTTCCCCGTGGGCGAGCTGCACAAGACCGAGGTGCGCCGCATTGCGGACGAGATTGGCCTGCCCAATGCCAAGAAGAAAGACTCCACCGGCATCTGCTTCATTGGAGAGCGCCCGTTCCGCGAATTTCTGAACCGTTATATCTCCAAGGAACCCGGCCCCATCAAGAATGCCAAGGGCCACACCATTGGTGAGCATGTCGGCTTGTCTTTCTATACCCTGGGACAGCGCCAGGGCCTGGGTATTGGTGGGCTCAAGGCCAAGGGGGCTCAGCGCGGCGGCGGTGACCACGCCCCCTGGTTTGTGGCGCGCAAAGACATGGAGACCAATACCCTGTGGGTGGTGCAAGGCCATGACCATCCCTGGCTGCAGTCCCTGGCCCTGCAGGCGCAGGACGCTAGTTGGGTGGCGGGCCAGACACCGGCCGACGCGACGATGGCCGCCAAAACCCGCTACCGACAGGCCGACGCACCGTGCCACGTGCGCGCAGACTCCGACACCCATTTCCAGCTGAATTTTCCACAAGCGCAGTGGGCCGTGACCCCAGGCCAGTCCGCCGTGCTGTACGACGGCGAGGTGTGCCTGGGCGGCGGCATCATCGCCGCAGCCCACACCGCGGCATAGACCCCCACAGAGCGGGAGGAAAAGGCGCGAACCGTGACAACGTTGGCATAGCAGCTCGGAAAGCTGGTGCTAACATCCAGCACAACAAGCGAATTGCATACAGTTTGCCAGGGACCACCTCACAAGCCACTGCCATGTTCCACGTACTTCGCAATGCGGATGGGTCCATCGCCTCACTGTCTCGACAAGAGCGCGCGGGGGGAGAGTTTCTGGACGACACCCACCCAGACATCGTGGGCTTCATGGGCCCGCGCTCCACAGAGCCCGGATTCGATGCGGCCGATGCCGAGTTTGTACGCGTGCTGGAAGATTTGATCGACACCCTGATCATGAAAAACGTGATTCGCCATACCGACCTGCCGGCAGCGGCACAACGCAAACTGACGCTGCGCAAAGGCCTGCGCAACCGCATGCAAGGTGCGCTCAATCTGCTGGGCGGGGACGACCGTCTGCTGTAACCCATGGTGTCCACGCCTCTTCCGACTCCGACCCCACAACCCAAGCCCAGCACCTGGCGCTTGGGCGAACACAGCGTCCATTTCGATCCGCTGCTGGACAGCGTGGTGGCGATTGCGCGCATCTTTGGCATCTCTACCAGCCAGGAGGCACTGTCCGCCGGGCTGCCGTTGGAAAGCAACCTGATTACCCCCGCCTTGCTGCCGCGCGCTGCGGCCCGTGCCGGACTGACCGCCCGGTTGGCGCGCCGCGCGCTCGCCGACCTGCGGCCCGGGCTGCTGCCGGTGATCCTGATGCTCAAGGAGAAGCAGGCCTGTCTGCTGCTGGAGTGGATGGACGACGGGCAGGCACGCGTACGCTTCCCCGAGAGCGGAGAGTCAGGCGATGTGCTGCCCAAGGAAGAACTGGAAGCGTTGTTTGCCGGTGTGGTGTTTTTTGTGCGCCCGGTGTTCAAGTTCGACCCACGCACGCCGCAAACTGGCGAGGTCAAGTCGCGCCACTGGTTCTGGAGTGTGGTGTTCCAGAACTGGCGCCTGTACCGCGACAGCCTCTTCGCCGCGCTGCTGATCAATCTGTTCGCGCTCGCCATGCCGATGTTCTCCATGACGGTGTACGACCGCGTGGTGCCTAACCGGGCCGAAGAGACCTTGTGGGTGCTGGCCCTTGGCGTGCTGGTGATGATGTGCTTTGACGCGGCGCTGCGCGTGCTGCGCGCCTACATCCTGGACACGGCAGGCAAGCGCATCGACGTGACCCTATCGTCTCGCATCATGGAGCGGGTGCTCGGCCTTCGTATGGCAGATAGACCCGCCTCCGTCGGTTCATTCGCCGCCAACCTGCGGGCGTTCGAGTCGGTGCGCGACTTTGTGGCCTCCGCCTCCATCACCACGCTGGTGGACCTGCCATTTGTGCTGGTGTTCTTTGTCGTCATCATCTGGATTTCACCGTGGCTGGTGCTGCCTCCACTGGTGTGCATTGGCATGTTGCTGATCGCATCCCTGGTGGTGCAACAAAAGATGCACGAGCTGGTCGATATCACTCAGCGCGCATCCTCGCAACGCAATGCCACGCTGGTGGAAAGCCTCGTGGGCATTGAGACGATCAAATTCATGGTGGCCGAAAGTGCTTTTCAGCGCAAATGGGAGCAGTCCACGGTGTTCTTGGCGCAAAACGGCACCAAGCTCAAGCTGCTTTCCAACGCCACGTTGAACTTCGCACAAATGATGCAACAGCTGGTGTCGGTCACCACCGTCATCGTGGGCGTGTACTTGTTGATGGCTAACCAGATCAGCATGGGCGCCATCATTGCGGCGTCCATGCTGGCCGGGCGCGCCATGGCACCGTTTGGCCAGGTGGCGGGTCTGCTGATGCAGTACCACAGCGCAAAGAGCGGGTTGGCATCCATTGCCAACCACATGCAGACCCAGCCGGAACGCGCCGACGACGCCGCATTTTTGCACCGCACCGGCTTCCAGGGCACCATCGAATTCAAAAACGTCAGTTTTTCCTACCCTGGGCAGCAGCAGGCCGTGCTGAGCCGCGTGTCGTTCAAGATCCATGCGGGTGAAAAGGTGGCCTTCATCGGCCGCGTGGGATCAGGCAAGTCCACCATCCAGCGCCTCATCCTGGGGTTGCACCAACCCACAGAAGGCGCCATTCTGATTGACGGCATTGACCTGCGCCAGATCGACCCGGCCGAGCTGCGCCGGGCCGCGGGTTTTGTCTCGCAAGATGTCAGCCTGTTCTATGGCACGCTGAAAGAGAACATCGCCTTGGGCGCCCCCTTTGCCGACGACCAGGACGTGATCGCAGCGGCCGAGATTGCGGGCGTCACCGAGTTTGCCAATCGCCATCCGCGCGGATTTGACATGCCCATTGGCGAGCGTGGCGAATCGCTGTCGGGCGGACAACGCCAGGCCGTGGGCATTGCACGCGCCGTGCTTAATGACTCGCCCATCCTGCTATTGGACGAGCCCAGCAGCGCCATGGACCACCAGAGTGAAGACCTGCTCAAGGCGCGCCTGCGTCGCTTCACCATCGGCAAAACCGTGGTGCTGGTGACACACCGCACCTCGTTGCTGGAGCTGGTGGACCGCTTGATCGTGATCGATAACGGCCAGATCATGGCCGATGGCCCCAAGACCCAGGTGGTGGAAGCCTTGCAAAGCGGCCGCATTGGGAGGGCCGTGTGATGGCAACTGCTCCCGCCGCACCAAAATTCCCCAAGCTCATGGCCGTGTGGGGCCGTTTTTATGGCTGGTGCTCGCGCTGGATAGACCGCGGCCTGCTCGCCATCAGCGGTCAACACAATGACCAGGACAGCGACTTCGACGCCAATGCAGACTGGGCCATCGCCGAGCAAACCCCCAAGGGCGCGCGCATCCTCATCTGGCTCAGCTTGATCGCGGCGGTGGTGTTGCTGGTGTGGTCGGCATTTGCCGTGCTGGACGAGGTCACGCGCGGCGAAGGCAAGGTGATTCCGTCGCGCCAAATCCAGATTCTGCAAAGCCTGGACGGCGGCATCGTGTCCGAGATCCTGGCGCGCGAAGGACAGACCGTGAAGGCCGGCGACCTGCTGCTCAAGGTGGACCCCACACGCATGGTGTCGTCGTTGCGCGAAAACCAGTCGCAGTACCTGTCCCTGCTGGCCAAAGCAGCGCGTTTGCGCGCACTGGCGGAGGGCTCGCGATTTGTGCCACCCGATGAAGTAACCAAGCAGGCGCCAGAGATCGTGGAGCAGGAACGCACCTTGTACGAGTCGCGCCGGGCCGAGCTGGATGCGACGATTGGCGTGGCCAGGCAGCAATCGACCCAGCGCTCTCAAGAGCTGATCTCTGTGCGCGCACGGCGTGAACAGGCCTCGCAAAGTTACAACCTGACCGCGCGGGAGCTGGAGATGACGCGTCCCTTGGTGAAAACCGGAGCGGTGTCGGATGTGGAACTGCTGCGCCTGGAGCGTGACGTAGCGCGCTATCGCGGAGAGCGCGACAGTGCAAGCTCCGATATTCCACGCTTGGAATCGGCCGTGGCGGAGGCGAACCGCAAGATCCAGGAAGTGGAACTGACCTTCCGCAACATTGCGCGCTCTGAAATGAGCGAGGTGAATGCCAAGCTCAATGCGCTGTCTGAGGGCAGCGCAGCCCTGGAAGACCGGGTGAAACAGACCGAAATTCGCTCTCCAGTGAATGGCACCGTCAAGCAGCTCAAAGTCAACACGGTGGGCGGCGTTGTGCAACCTGGCAAGGACGTGATTGAGCTGGTGCCGTCGGACGATGCGCTGCTACTGGAAGCCAAGGTATTGCCACGCGACATCGCCTTCCTGCGACCGGGTCAAAAAGCGCTGGTCAAATTCACGGCCTATGACTTTGCTGTGTACGGGGGACTGGAGGCCACGCTGGAGCAGATCAGCGCCGACAGCGTCGTAGACGACAAGGGCAATGCCTACTTTGTCGTGCGCGTGCGCACCCTGTCCAACAGCATTGGCCCCCAGAAGTTCCCCATCATTCCCGGCATGGTCGCAGAAGTGGACATCCTTACCGGCAAAAAGTCGGTGCTCTCCTATTTGCTAAAACCCATCTTGCGAGCCCGCGCGAAGGCGATGACCGAACGATGAGCGGGGCCAAGGCTTGGGTCTATGCGACGCGCGACGCGGGCTTGCGCCTGCACTGGCAAAAAGCACTGGGGCACCCCAAAGCTTTCTCCGCGGCGAGTTTTCAGGAGCTGCGCGCACTGACTTTGCCAAAGGGCACGCAGATTTGGCTCGATTTGGCCCTGCCCGACCTACCCAAATGGCAGGACCCGGCTTGGCAAGCGCTATGGGGAGATTCGGGCCACCGTGTCATTGCGGCAAGCTCCAACCCCAAGGATGACGAGGCCATGGCGGCTCTAGACGCCGGTTGCGCAGGGTATTGCCATGCATTTTCAGATCCCGGCACCTTGCGCCAAATCCAACAAGTCATTCAGACGGGACACGTATGGATTGGCTCCGCACTGATGCAAAGGCTGATCCGCGGCGCCAACTTGGCCGCCCCTCTGGTCTCGGCACCCTCTCCCGCCTGGAGCAGTTTGCTGACCCATCGGGAGACCGAGGTGGCCACGATGGCCGCCAAAGGGGCCTCCAATCTGGACATTGCAGGTGCCTGCGGCATCTCCGAACGCACAGTGAAAGCGCATTTAAGCGCCGCTTTTGAGAAACTGGGCGTCTCCGACCGTCTGCAGTTGGCCTTGAAAGTCCACGGAATTCAGTAAAAAAGCGCAAAACCTGTACCCAAGGACAATAGCCGCGCACGCCGCCATCCCCTAGAGTCAGCTGATCCAATTAGCTGAATTTCGGAGTTTTCATGGCTGCCAATCAAGTTTCCGCCCAAGCACGGGGTGTTGTCGTTGTTCTGCAAGGCAACGCATGGATCGTGAATCCGGATGGCAGTCGCAAAGCCCTGCGCCTGGGCGATGAAGTTCAAGAGGGCCAGGTCATCGCTACAGAAGATGGCACGCGGCTTGAACTGGCCATGCCCCATGACCAGCTCATCACTGTTGAATCTGGCCGTGAACTGCTGATCGACGCCAACCTGCTGGGAACAATCAAGACCGACCCCACGGAAGCTGCACTCAAGAACTTGAATAGCGGCGCGGAGGCCATTGCCAAGGTCCTCGCCAGTGGAACCGGCGACCTGTCCGCGGAACTGGATGCCACGGCCGCTGGCCTCTCCGGTGGTGATGCCAGCGATTCACACAGCTTTGTACGTGTATTGCGCATCAACGAAGAGTTGAACCCATTGGGCATTCAGCGCGATGACGCTCAGCAGAATGCGGCAAATTTTGACCCCTTGGGTGGCACCAACCTGCTCACGAACACCACGGCATCGGGCACCACAACTCCACTTGGCTCCCCCAGCGTCTCCATCCCCGATGAGAACGGCGCAGGTTTTGCAGGCAACAAGACCGTCGCCGAGACCGATGGCGCCATCCCCGGCGAGTTCACCGTCACTGCCCCTGCCGGCCTGGCCAGCATTTCCGTGGGCGGCACATCCCTGAGCGCAGCTCAGCTCGCCGCTCTGGGTACCACCCCGGTCACCATCACCACCACCGATGGAACGCTGGTCCTCAATGGCTACGCCCCTGCCACCGGCAAGGTCAGCTATACCTTTGATCCCGTGGTGCACAGCACCAATGCCTCCGTCACCGCAGCTTTTCCCGTCACGGTCACCGATTCCCTGGGCGCCACCAGCCCGGCCAACAATCTCGATATCGTCATCACCGACAGCAAGCCCGTCGCTGTCAATGACGCCGCCTCCATCACCGAGGACGCCGCGACCAACACCGTCACCGGCTCGGTGCTCACCGGCATCGGCGCCGATACCGTGGGCGCTGACACCAACGCCACGCCTGTCACCCCCGCTACCGTGACCCTGAGCTATGGCTCTCTGGTCTTGAACGCCAACGGCACTTACACCTATACGCTGGACAACAGCAATGCCACGGTCAATGCCCTCAACGATGCCAGCGCTCCCCTGACCGATAGCTATACCTACACCCTCACCGATGGCGATGGCTCCACCTCCACCGCCACCCTGACCATCTCCATCAATGGCCACACCGATGGCTCCCCCAGCGTCTCCATCCCCGATGAGAACGGCGCAGGTTTTGCAGGCAACAAGACCGTCGCCGAGACCGATGGCGCCATCCCCGGCGAGTTCACCGTCACTGCCCCTGCCGG
>NZ_JBWMAZ010000001.1:755268-756178 GCF_056521335.1 Rhodoferax sp. ZS1R25 | reverse complement strand
TGCCACGGTCAATGCCCTCAACGATGCCAGCGCTCCCCTGACCGATAGCTATACCTACACCCTCACCGATGGCGATGGCTCCACCTCCACCGCCACCCTGACCATCTCCATCAATGGAGCTAACGACGCTCCGATTGCCAACAACGACTCCGGCTCCGTGGCCGAGGACGCCACCCTGTCGGTCACCGCCGCCAACGGTGTGATCACCAGCACGGCCGCCCCTGCCGGCAAGGACTCCGACCCCGATGGCGATGCGATCACCGTCACCGGTGTGCGCACCGGCACTGAGGCCGGCAGCGGTACCGCAGGTACCGTGGGTACCTCTCTGGTGGGGACCTACGGCACGCTGACCCTGAACGCCAACGGCTCCTACACCTATGTGGCCAACAACGCCAACGCGCTGGCCACCGGCGCCACGGCTACCGATACTTTCACATACACCGTCAGCGATGCTCAGGGCGCCACCGACAAGGCCGAGCTCGTCATCACCGTCACCGGTACCAACGATGTCCCCGTCACCGTGGGCACCATTGCCAACCTCGCCCAGGTCGACAGCACCGCTGTCTCCATTGCCACCGCGGGCAAGTTCTCCGATGTGGACAGCACCGATGTGCTGACCTACAGCGCCACGGGCCTGCCCACCGGTATCACGATCAACGCCTCCACCGGCTTGATCACCGGCACCCTGGCCAACAACGCCTCGGCCTCCGGCCCCTACACCGTCGTGGTCACGGCCGATGACGGCCATGGCGGCTCCGTGACCCAGAGCTTTACGCTCACTGTCACCAACCCGGCTCCGATTGCCAACAACGACTCCGGCTCCGTGGCCGAGGACGCCACCCTGTCGGTCACCGCCGCCAACGGTGTGATCACCAGCACGGCCGCCCCTGCCGGCAAGGACTCCGACCCC
>NZ_JBWMAZ010000001.1:0-755168 GCF_056521335.1 Rhodoferax sp. ZS1R25 | reverse complement strand
CAACGCGCTGGCCACCGGCGCCACGGCTACCGATACTTTCACATACACCGTCAGCGATGCTCAGGGCGCCACCGACAAGGCCGAGCTCGTCATCACCGTCACCGGTACCAACGATGTGCCGACAGCTACAAGCGGCGCAGTCCTCGGAACGGAAGACACAGCGATTGCTTTGTCGTGGGCAAATTTCGGCATCAGCGACATCGACTCACCTGCAAGCGCCATGGGCGTGAAGATCATCACGCTCCCCTCAGACGGCACCTTGCAGTACTCAGCGAACGGCGTGACATGGACCAACGTTACAGCGAACCAGGTCATCACCAAAGCCGACGTCGATGCGGGGCACTTGCGCTTTACACCAGACCTCAACGAGTCCGGCAGCAGTGATTACGCATCGTCTGGCACGGGCAACATGAAGAGCGACTACGCCAGCTTCACTTACCAAGGCACTGACGGCAGCTTGTCCAGCACGACAGCCACGTTGACGGTTGACATCAAGCCAGTGGCCGACGACCCCATCCTCAGAATTGGTGGCGCTTCAGTGATCGACGGTGCGACTACGGTTGTGACCCAGCCCGCCGGTGATGGATTGACGGTGCGCACCTACACTGCGATCCCCAACATCGATACGACCACGGTAGACACTGTGCTGGAGGTAGAGCAATTGCTCACGTTGCTGAACGCTGACACGCCCGCAACAACATCGATCTCCACGGCACCGCAAAACTACACAGCCAACACCAACAGCGATCCGTCCGGAATTCCGACTGACGGAGCCTACCGAATGACCGGGGTGATCTACCTGGAGGCGGGCCACACCTATACCTTCAGCTCTTACATGGACGACACCGCCCTGCTGGCACTCGGGGGGACCATTGTTCTGGAGAAGCAGTACAACAGCTGGGGCAATATCACCGGAACCACGTACTCAGCCACAGTCAGCGGTTACTACACCCTCGACTGGGCCGTCTACAACGGCAATGGGATTGGCGCCATCAAACCGTATTTGAGTGTCGATGGTGGCACGGCGCAGGACCTGACCAGCAGCAACTTCAAAATTTACAGCTCTATCGCTGCCGTCGAGAATGCCGGCGGGATTCATGATGCGGTGGTCGGCACAACGACAGCTGGGTACTACCCTATCAGCAACAGCGGCGTAGAAGACACAGCGATCAAGCTTTCCCCGATCACGATTGCTCTTGCAGATACAGATGGATCTGAAGCACTGATCTCACTTTTCGCGAAGAATTTGCTGGTTGGAACGGTTCTGTCCGATGGAACCAATAGCTTTACCGCAACGACAGGCACGACCTCCATCAACATCACCAGTTGGTCGCTGAGCACATTGACCATCAAACCACCGACCAATTTCAGTGGCACCTATGGTCTGACACTGGAACTGAGCAGCAAGGAGAACGCCACCAACGAACTGGCCACGACCACGACCACGCTGTCCATCCCGGTAGCAAACGTCAATGATGCCCCTGTAGCGGCAGCCGACACAAACAGCGTGACTGAAGACTCGGGAACCTACACGGTCTCAGGCTCCGTCACCAGCAATGATACGGACGTGGATGGCGACACTTTGACCGTCGCAGCAGTCAGCGGCCAGAGCGCACTCACAGGCGCCAGCGTGGCGGGCTCCTACGGCACTTTTGTGATTAACAGCAACGGTGCGTACACCTACGTACTCACCAGTGACGATGCACGAATTAATGCACTCAACACAGGGCAGACGCTCACGGATTTCATTGCCTACACGGTCACCGACCCGAGCGGCGCCACCAGCACGAGTACGCTAACCGTAACGATCAACGGCCACACGGACTCCTATACCGGCACATCACTGATCACGGGTACCACTGCTGCGGACACACTAACCGGTACGGCATCGGACGATTCCTTCAACGCTCTGGGTGGCAACGACTACGTCGAAGCGGGTGCCGGCAATGATGTTGTCTACGCAGGAGACAGCGGGACTGCCTTGACAAGTGTCGCCAATCTCGCCACGTCGACCTTTATGACCACGGTTGACGGAAGCATGACAACTGCGGGCGGCGTGCTAACTGCTGCCGTTGCCAGCAATACCAACAAAGGTTACGGTGACCTCGTCCATGGTGGTGCGGGCAATGACGCTTTGTTTGGCGAAGCGGGAAGCGATCTGCTTTACGGTGGTGCGGGCAATGACTACTTGAACGGTGGTGCGAGCAATGATGCGCTACGCGGTGGTGCCGGCAATGACCGACTGGAAGGCGGCGCAGGCAGTGACGTGCTCAAGGGTGATACCGGAGCCGACGTTTTCTCCTGGTCACTTAACGACGGAAGCACCACCACCGGTGTCAGCAACGCAGGTGCCGGCAATGCCTACGGAGTAGGGAACAACATCGGCCTCTCCGGCACCACCGATCTGGTGATGGACTTCAGCAAGTCAGAGGGCGATGCGCTCGACCTGCGCGATCTGCTGGTTGGAGAAAACCATCAAGGGCTCGCATCCGGCAACCTGTCGAACTACCTGCATTTTGAGGTTTCCAACGGAAATACCGTTGTACACGTCAGCACCACAGGCGGCTTTACGGGTGGCACCTACAACGCGGCAAATGAAAATCAGACCATCGTGCTGACTGGTGTGAATCTACTGCAGGACAACAGCGGCACAACACTGCTCAATGACAACGCGGTCATACAGGACTTGCTGACCAACAAACGACTGATCGTCGATTGATCGGGGCAGTTCAGTGTGAGGACGGGCTGATTGGCAAGATTCGTACGCCGGGCCCCGTAGCGCCGTCAAAACCGAGCGCCAACAGCACGTCCAGTTCGGCGGAGGAAGTGACGCCCTCCGCAAGCACCAACAAGCCGATGTTGTGGGCAATGCTGCACAAGCCCTTCAAGAAGGCTGCGTTGCCACTATTGGATTCAACGCCCCGCACAAAACTGGAATCCACCTTCAGATAATCCAAGCCAAGATCATGCAGTTGACCAATCTGGCTGAAGTGGTGCCCAAAGTGCTCCAGCCCGGTCCGGCAGCCAGCAACATTCAAAGCACGGCAAAGCACTTTGAAGGCCTCAAGGTGCTTAAGAGCACCACCCTCAGCCATTTCCAACCACAACCGGGGCGCCAACTCTTTGTGTGCCGCAATCAGTGCCATCAGGCGCGGTTGGAAAGTCGCATCCTCCAGCGAACTTGCCGACAAATTGATTGCCAACCCGGGCAAATCCGGGTCCGACTTGAGCTCCTGCAGGCCCAGGGTCACGGCCACGAGGTCTAGTGCCGGCGTCAGTTTGAGGCGTTCCGCCACGGGGAGGAATCGACCAGCAGGCAACCACTCGCCTTTTTCGTCAAACATCAATCGCAACGGACACTCACGGTGTGACAAGGTCCCTTGTGCATTGACCACGGGAAACGAAATCAGCCGTACCCACTGGTGCTCCAGCGCGCGCTTGATCATCGTGGACCACTGATCCACGGTACGCGGCATTTCATCTGCCGCGTCGGCCTGCGCCTCCCGGACGCCGTCCTTCCCTCCCGCCTCGGCGTCTGCCAGCGCCAGATCCACTTGCGACAACAGGCCCCCCACATCCGCACCGGCGGCGAATCGGCCTACGCCAATCCAGGCTGTCGCTGCACCATCCACAAACGGTGCAGCGGCCAATGCCATGTCCTGCAACAGTTGCACGCCCACCGCATACCCCGCTTTTTCTGCGGGCAGCAATACAGCAAAGTCTGCTCCATTAAGCCGGGCCGCTACGCCATTGCTGGATGTGGCAGACACTGCATGGATCGTGCGCCCCATGACTTTCAAAAAATCGTCGGTAGAAGCACGCCCGAGTCGTCGGTTGATACCGGTCAGATCCGCCAAGCGCACCATCACTAAGGTTCCGCCCACTGAGTCCTCTGCATCAATCGACTGGCGCAACCGCGCCATGAAGTGAGACCGGTTGGCAAGCCCCGTCAACGGGTCAAAGTTGGCCTCCTTGCGCACCAGCTCCAGCCGCGAAGCCTCTTCCTCAAACATGGCCTTCAGGCGTCCCACGGTGGCGTTCATGGCCACGGCCAGCTGCTTGAGTTCTGGCACCTTGGGCAGCTCCACGGTCACAAATCGGCGCTGGGTAATGGCTTTGGCCTGCTCAATCACGGTGCGCAGTGGGCCACGAATCCGCCCCAACACCATGGACCCCAACAGCCCACCAACCACCCCTGCCAGCGACAACGCCAACACCATCTCGTAAGCACTCTTCCACAGAGCACCATAGGCAAAGCGGCTGTGGCTGACGAGGGTGACCGTGCCAAACTGCTTCCAACCACTGCTGATTTGCGCCTGACCGGGCGTAGCGGTGATGGGCAGCAGGTGCGCAAACCAGGCAGGGGCGTCCAGGTCTTTCGCGTCGCCCACCCGTTCGACAATCAGCTTGCCGGTGGGATCTGTCACGCGAATCAGTTCATAGTGCCCGCTATCAAACAACGACGCCACCACCAAATCCACGGTCACGGCATCCGGAGTCCCCTGGCTCAGCGACAGGGCCAATGCGGTGGCGTTGTCGGTGTTCTTGATCGAAAGCTGGGAGCCCAGGTAACTGCGGGCACTCAGCATGGAGGCCAGCAAACCACCGCCCAAGGCCAGCAGCATGCTGACCACAATCGCGAGCCATAGTTGACGGTACATCGACATTTCGTTTTCCTCTCGCAAGCAATCTATTCAAAACCTTCGGCTTTCGCACGCCGCAGCAAATCTTCCCAGCGGGACAAACGCCCCGTGCCCCCTGCTGCTGCGGCTTCGCCGCCGCCTATGCCAGCAAACACACCGGCACTGTTGAAACTAAAAACGGGCACCAGATCCGGCCTGCGCGATGCGGGGCGGATATCGGGAATCAGGTTGTCCATGATGAGAGGCTCGGCATCAGGCTGCGCGTAGTAGGCCAGCACCATGTGGGCCTGCGTGGGTGCACCATCCGCGCCACCGGTCTTGGCACGCACATAGATCAGCCGCAGCTTGTCGGGCACCACGCCGGTTTGGAGCAGCGTGAAATACTTGGCAATGGCAAAGTCCTCACAATCTCCCGCGCCGCGCCCCAAGGACTCCATGGGGGTCGCCCAATAATCCGCCTGCCCCCAGACCACCATATCTTCGGCAAACTGCATTTGCTGGTTGAAAAATTGGTTCACGCGTTTGATGCGCTCGGCATCCGCGGTGGCCATATTGTTTTGAATCAGGCCACGCCAGGCAGTGAACTTGGGCACCGGGCCATTGCCCCAGCGCTGCGTCAAGGTGGCCAGAAGACGGTCGAAATCAGCAGCCCCCTGTACAGTCCCCACCACGCCCAGCAGCGCTGCCAACAGCAGCACAGCGGTGGCCCACTTGTGGAGAGAACGCAGTGCAAGCACCATTCCAGTCTGCTTCCGTCGGCAGGCATCACCCGCAGAAAAATCCTGATAACGTGAAATTCATCGCACTTGATCTTTGTTTTTCCAAAGGGCCGCTGCAAGCAAGGTATGCTAAAAATAGATCGCCGGCCGATAATCAGAGGATGGACGCTGGCGTTGAGGTTAGCACAGCGCTCCGCCCCACAAACAAGCCCGGCAAGCTTGAATTCAAAGAAGTTTCTACTATGAATCGACTGACCGCAATCAGCCAAGCGATTGCGCTTGTCGCCCTCTCTTTGGGGGCAAATGCACAAACAGCACCCTCGCCTACCAACTTGAAAGATGCGGTGGAGCGTGCCATCCTGCAAAACCCGGAAGTCAAACTGCGCTTCCACAATTTCGAAGCTTCACAGGAAGAGCGCAAATCCGCCGAAGGCGGCTGGCTGCCCAAGGTTGATCTGGAAGCCGCCACTTCGTCCAACCAGACGCTCAAGCCCTACCTGTCCTCCGCCCAGTCCTACAACGGCAACCGGGCCTCTATCCAGTTGCGCCAAACCCTGTTCGATGGCTTTGCCACATTGAACGATGTGCGCCGCCTGAGCTACGCCCAGCAGTCTGCGTTTTACGAGCTGCAATCGGCCAGCAACCAGACCGGCCTGGAAGTCGCCCGCGCTTACCTGGACGTGATCCGCTACCGTGAACTGGTGGAGATGGCCGCCGACAACCTGATTACCCACCAAGAGGTGCATGGCCGCCTGAACCAGAAAGTGCAAGCTGGTGTGGGCCGCCGCGTGGACCTGGAACAGGCCTCCGGCCGCATGGCGCTGGCCGAGTCCAACTGGCTCACCGAAGTCAGCAACCTGCACGATGTCTCCGCTCGCTACCAGCGCCTGGTCGGTGATACGCCTGCCGACAGCCTGCCGCCCCCGCCCTCCCTGACCAGCAGCATGCCCCAGGGTGTTGAGTTTCTGCGCACTGCCGTGGCCAAAAACCCGGATTTTCTGGCCTCTGTTGCCACGCTGCGGGCCTACCGTGCCGACCTGAACCTGCGTAAGGCGCCCATGTACCCCACGGTGGAATTCCGGGCGCGCCAGAGCTACGAGACCAACCAGAGTGGCGTCATCGGTGACTTCCGCGATTCCACGCTGGAACTGGTACTGAACTACAACCTGTTCCGCGGTGGTTCGGACATCACGCGCATCAAGCAGTACGCGGCCAAGCTCAACTCGGCTTTCGACCTGCGCGACAAGGCCTGCCGCGATGTCTGGCAGACGGGGCAAATTGCCTACAACGACTCGGTGCGCATTGCCTCGCAAATCAAGCTGCTGCAACAGCACGAGCTGTCTACCTCCAAGGCCCGCGTGGCCTACCAGCAGCAGTTCGACATTGGCCAACGCTCGCTGCTGGACCTGCTGGACACGGAGAACGAGTACTACCAGGCCCGCCGCGCCCTGGCCAATGCCGAGTACGACCTGCAACTGGCCCATGCCCGCGTGCTGGCCTCATCGGGCTCGCTACTGGAAGCACTGAAGTTGCAAACCTTGTCCAGCACCCTGCCCGACGTAAAGGGCGGCAAGGAAAACGATGACGAGCTGATGGAGTGCAGCAGCCATACCCTGCCCTCGATTGAGAAGACGCCGGTGCCGGTCGCCGTGGCCAAACTGCCCCCGGTGGAGCCAGCCCCCCTGCCCGTGGTGCCCGCACCGGTCAAAACCCCGGCGCCCGATCCGGTGGCACAGGCCTGTGCGCAGGTTCCGCAGTCGGTGCAAACCTGGCTGACCGCCTGGAACACCAAGGATGCCACCAGCTACCTGGGCCATTACGCCGAGAACTTCACGCCCGCCATGGGCCTGAGCCGCAGCGCTTGGGAGACCCTGCGCAAGAAGCGCATTGGCAAACAGGGCGACATCCAGACCACGGTGAGCAATATCAAGCCACTAACCTGCGATGCCAAGAGCGCCGAAGTGTCGTTCAAGCAGGAGTACGGCTCGGTGGATTACCGCGACAGCGTGGAAAAAACCCTGTCCCTGGTCCGCGCTGGCGACAGCTGGAAGATCGTGCGGGAGACCGTGACCAAGGGCCGCACGTTCTGACGTCCGGCAGGGCTCTGCCCATGAAAAAAGCGACCCGCGGGTCGCTTTTTTCATGGCGAAACAGTTCGGTTGGGCGCTTAGAACGGAATGTCGTCGTCCATATCGTCAAAACCGCTGGCAGGGCGTGGGGCAGGTGCCTGACGGGGTGCGGGTGCAGGAGCCGCCGCGCGCGGGGCAGCCGCGGGCGCCATACGGCGGGGGGGGGGCGGTGCACCGCCTTCATCGCCACCGTCGGAGGGACCGCCCATGCCTTCGCGGCCACCGAGCAGTTGCAGCTCCGTGGCCACAATGTCCACGGTGCTCTTTTCCACGCCCGCCTGGTCGATGTACTTGCCGTACTTCAGGCGGCCTTCCACGTAGATGGGGCGGCCTTTTTTCACGTATTCGCCGGCAATCTCAGCCAGGCGGTCATAAAAGGTGACGCGGTGCCACTGGGTGTCCTCCACCGTCTCACCGGTGTTGCGGTCCTTGCGGCGGCTGCTGGTGGCCACGCTGACGTTGGCCACGGCCTGGCCAGAGGGCAGGTAGCGGATTTCGGGGTCGCGGCCACAGTTGCCGACCAGAATGACTTTATTGACGGATGCCATGGTTTTCTCCAGAAAAGTGGGACGATTATGCCGCCCGGGCTGCCACAGGGGCGCGCATGGGCCAGGCCACGGCCAGCCACACCAGCATGGCCGCTGTGCTGGTGGCAAACAGGGCTTGCGGTCCGGCCCATTTCACCAGCCAGCCGCCCAACGCACCGCCGGCAAAGAACCCCAGTGACTGCAGGGTGTTGTACACGCCCAGCGCCGCACCGCGGGCGGAAGCCGGCGCCACACGCGAGGCCAGGCTGGGCTGGCTGGCCTCCAGCACGTTGAAGCCGCAGAAAAACACAAACAGCAACACGGCCATCAGCGCCACCGAGGGCACTGCCCGGCTCAGCACCAGCAGGCCCAGCTGCACCAACGCCACCAGCCCCACGGCGCACAGGAACACGGCACGCAGGTAGCCCCGCTTTTCCAGCGGAAACAGCGTCACCCCCATCACCAAGAACGAGGCCAGCACCGCGGGCAGGTAGACCTGCCAATGCAGGTCGCGCGCCAGCCCGGCCTGCACCAGCATGGCGGGCAAGGCCACCCACATGGCGAGTTGCACCGCGTGCAGCACAAACACCCCAAAATCCAACCGCAGCAGCGCCGCATGGCGCAGCACATCGCGCAACCGGCCCCGCGCCTGCGTGGCGTGCTGCAGCGGCTCGGGTGGAACCCACCAGAGCACCACGGCAATGCCGCCCACGGCCAGGGTCGCCGTGATGGCAAACAGGCCATGCAAGCCCACTTGGGCCGCCAACAAGGGAGATAGCACCAGAGACAGCGCAAACATCAGGCCGATGCTGGCACCAATGAGCGCCATGGCCTTGGTGCGCACCACATCCCGCGTCTGGTCGGCCAGCAGGGCCGTGACCGCGGCAGAAATAGCCCCGGCGCCCTGCAGCGCCCGCCCCGCCACCAGCCAGGGCAAGCTGGGTGCCCAGGCTGCCAAAGCGCTGCCGGCGGCAAAGATGACCAGCCCCAGCACCATCACCGGTTTGCGGCCAAACCGGTCCGACGCCATGCCAAACGGGATCTGCAGCAGGCCCTGGGTCAGGCCGTAAATGCCCATGGCCAGGCCCACCAGGGCGGTGTCATCGCCACCAGGGTAGCGACGGGCTTCCAGGGCAAATACCGGTAAAACCAGGAAAAGCCCCAGCATGCGCAGGGCAAATATGAGGGCCAAAGAGGCGCTGGAACGACGCTCTTGCGGCGTCATGGTGGTGTCGGGCAGGGCGGACGTGGGCAAAACGGGCACTCGTAGGCAAAAGGCGGCACAAACCCGGGTCGGGCGGCGCAACCCGACATTGTCTATCATGGCGGGTTACTCTTTTGGCGGCCACGAACTTGAACTCTCCTACTGACGACGGCAAATACCTGGCCAGAGCCCTGCAGCAGCAAAACATCAGCGTGCGGGGTGCGCGCACCCACAACCTGAAAAACATTGACCTGGACATTCCGCGCAACCAGCTGGTGGTGATCACCGGGCTGAGTGGTTCGGGCAAGTCCAGCCTGGCCTTTGACACGCTGTACGCGGAGGGCCAGCGCCGCTACGTGGAAAGCCTGAGCACCTACGCACGCCAGTTCTTGCAGCTAATGGACAAACCTGATGTGGACATGATCGAGGGCCTGTCACCCGCCATCTCCATCGAGCAAAAGGCCACCAGCCACAACCCGCGCTCCACCGTAGGCACGGTGACTGAGATCCACGACTACCTGCGCCTGCTGTTTGCGCGTGCGGGTACCCCGTTTTGCCCGGATCACAACCTGCCGCTGCAAAGCCAGACCGTGAGCCAGATGGTGGACGCCGTGCTGGCCCTGCCCGAAGACACGCGCCTGATGATCCTGGCGCCGCTGGCGCGGGAGAAGAAGGGTGAGTTTCTGGACGTGTTTGCCGACATGCAGGCCCAGGGCTATGTGCGTTTTCGCATCAATGGCGCAGCCTATGAGGCCGATAACCTGCCCAAGCTCAAGAAGACCGAGAAGCACGACATCGACGTGGTGGTGGACCGCATCAAGGTGCGCGCCGACCTGAAGCAGCGCCTGGCCGAAAGCTTTGAGGCCGCGCTGCGCCTGGCCAACGGCCGGGCCATTGCGCTGGAGATGGAGACATCAAAAGACTCCGAAATTGATAGCGCCTCGCGCAATGACGACGGGGGCCAGAGGCCTAAAGAGCACTTATTCAACGCCAAATTCGCCTGCCCCATATGCAGCTACTCCATCAGTGAGTTGGAGCCACGGCTGTTCTCCTTCAACTCGCCTGTGGGCGCCTGCCCCACCTGCGACGGGCTGGGCAACCACGAATTTTTTGACCCCACGCGCGTTGTCGCCTTCCCCACGCTGAGCCTGGCCAGCGGCGCCATCAAGGGCTGGGACCGGCGCAACGGCTACTACTTCAGCATGCTGGAGAGCCTGGCCAAGCACTACGCGTTCGATATCGACGCCGCCTTCGAAAGCCTGCCCGAAGCGGTGCAAACCGCCATCCTCTTCGGATCGGGTGAGGAAGAAATCAAGTTCAGCTACGTGATGGACTCGGGCGCCTCGCAGGGCAAGAAGGTCACCAAGAAGCACCCCTTCGAGGGCATCATCCCTAATATGCAGCGGCGCTACCGCGAGACCGACTCGGCCCTGGTGCGCGAAGACCTGGGGCGCCTGCGCAGCACCCAGCCCTGCCCCGACTGCTTTGGCTCGCGCCTGCGCAAAGAAGCGCGCCACGTGAAAGTGGGCGAGGGCGACCAGGCCCGTGCCATTTTTGAAATCAGCCACGCCACATTGCGCGAGAGCTTTGAGTACTTCAACACGTTGCAAATGCCCGGTGCGCGCGGCGAAATTGCCTCCAAGGTGATCCGCGAGATCGGCCTGCGCCTGAAGTTCTTGAACGATGTGGGCCTGAACTACCTGAGCCTGGACCGCAGTGCCGAGACGCTGAGCGGCGGCGAGAGCCAGCGCATTCGTCTCGCGTCACAAATCGGCTCTGGCCTGACCGGCGTGATGTATGTGCTGGACGAACCCAGCATCGGCCTGCACCAGCGCGACAACGACCGCCTGATCGGCACGCTGCAGCACCTGCGCGACATTGGCAACAGCGTGCTGGTGGTGGAGCACGACGAGGACATGATGCGCGCCGCCGACCATGTGATCGACATGGGCCTGGGCGCCGGCGTGCACGGCGGGCGTGTGATTGCGCAAGGCACGTTTGACGAGGTGAAGGCCCACCCCGAATCGCTGACCGGCCAGTACCTGGCCAAGACGCTGCAGATTGCCGTGCCCAAGCGCCGCACGCCCTGGCTCCCCGTGGTGGCAGAAGCCAAACCCGTGGCCAAGACCAGCGCAAAAACCGGCCATAAGGGCGCGCCCAGCAAGGCAGCGCTGGCCTGGGCCGAGCGCCAGGCGCACCACATTGCCACCCAGGGCAACATGCAGGCCATCCGCGTGGTGGGCGCATCGGGCCATAACCTCAAGGGCGTGGACGTGGACTTTCCCGTGGGCCTGCTGACCTGCGTGACCGGCGTGTCCGGCTCGGGCAAGAGCACGCTGGTGAACGACACGCTGTACGCCGCTGTGGCACGCCAGCTCTACCGCGCGCACGACGAGCCTGCGGCGCACGAAAGCATCGACGGCATCCAGTACTTCGACAAGGTGATCAACGTCGACCAGTCGCCGATTGGCCGCACGCCGCGCTCCAACCCTGCCACCTACACCGGCCTGTTCACGCCCATCCGCGAGCTCATGGCCGAGGTGCCGACCGCGCGCGAACGCGGCTACGGCCCGGGCCGCTTCAGCTTCAACGTGGCCGGCGGCCGCTGCGAGGCCTGCCAGGGCGACGGCATGGTGAAGGTGGAGATGCACTTTCTGCCCGATGTGTACGTGCCCTGCGACGTGTGCGCGGGCCAGCGCTACAACCGCGAGACGCTGGAGGTGCTCTACAAGGGCAAGAACATCGCGCAGATTCTGGACATGACGGTGGAGGCGGCCTACGAGTTTTTGCAGGCCGTTCCCACCATCGCGCGCAAGCTGCAAACCCTGCTGGACGTGGGCCTGTCCTACATTCGCCTGGGCCAGGCCGCCACCACGCTGTCGGGTGGCGAAGCGCAGCGTGTGAAGCTGGCGCTGGAACTAAGCAAGCGCGACACCGGCCGCACGCTCTACATCCTGGACGAACCCACCACGGGCCTGCACTTTGCCGACATTGCGCTGTTGCTGAAAGTGCTGCACCAGCTGCGCGATGCGGGCAACACCATCGTCATCATCGAGCACAACCTGGATGTGATCAAAACCGCCGACTGGCTGATCGACATCGGCCCGGAAGGCGGTGCCGGTGGCGGCATGGTGGTGGGCGTGGGCACGCCCGAGGACATTGCGGCGAACCCGGAGAGCCACACGGGGCGGTATTTGAAGCCGCTGCTGCAGGAAAATTGAGCACCAAACAGGCACCTGGCCCCCGTGCAATATGCGCGAGCAGCTACTGATTTAGTAGCAGACTCATAACCACCACAGGACTCACACTGTCACGCGCAGCTTTCGATACAGCGTCTGGCGGCTGATGCCGAGTTGGCGGGCGGCCAGGGACACATTGCCGCGCGCGGCCTCCAGCGCCTGCTGGATGGCGGCGTGGCCCAAGGCCTGCAGGCTTTGCGGAGCCTGCGCGGCAGCGGGCTCCATCGGTGCCATCTTCACGGCATCCCCCACCTTCAGCGCTTCCACCAAGTCGTCGGGCATATGGGCCCAGTCCAGCGTTTCCTCGCCGTCCAGCAGCATGGCGCAGGCGGTGCGCAGCACGCTGGCGTACTGGCGCAGGTTGCCGGGCCACGCAAAGGCACCCAAGCGGGCCAACAGCTCGGGTGCCAGCTGCACCTCGCGCTCCGGGCTCAGGTCGGCCAGTAGACGCTCGGTCAGTACACCGAAGTCGCTGCGCTCGCGCAGCGCCGGCAGTTGCACGGTGAGGCCGTTGATGCGGTAGTACAGGTCTTGGCGGAAGCGGCCCTGCTCTGCGGCTTCGGCCAGTTTGCTGTGCGTGGCGCAGACCAGGCAGAAGTCCACGGGCACGGCCTTGCCCGCACCCACGGGCGTGACCGTGCGCTCTTGCAGCACGCGCAGCAGCCGGGTTTGCATGGGCAGGGGCATGTCACCAATCTCATCCAGAAACAGCGTGCCGCCCTCGGCCTCGCGCAGGCGGCCCATGCTGCCCTCTTTGCGCGCGCCGGTGAAGGCGCCGGCCACGTAGCCAAACAGCTCCGCCTCGATCAGGCTCTCGGGAATCGCGCCGCAGTTGATGGCAACAAAGGGCGCAGCGCGGCGCGGACCGCTAGCGTGCAGCGCACGTGCAAACAGCTCCTTGCCCACACCGGACTCGCCCTGGATGAGTACGGGAATCGGCTTGGCCACCACGCGGCGCACCTTGTCCGCCGCGCTGCGCCAGCGGGCGTCGCCCGTGTCCAGTGCGGCCAGCGCATCGCTCAGGCTGGCTTGGGCTGGGGCAACCAAGGACAGGCTAGCGACGGGCAGCACCGAGGCATCCACCTGCACCTGCGCAAACAGCACCGCGCCGTTGTGCAGGCGCAGCTGCTGCACCTGCTGGGGGCGGCGTTTGTGGCGCGACAGCAAATCGTCCAGCCGCACCTCCAGTACGCGCTCCAACAGCGTGGCGCCAATGTCGCCAGCGTTCAGACGCAAGAGCGCCAGCCCCACGCGGTTGGCACCCACCACCCAACCGTCATCCGACAGCGCGACGATGCCTTCGGCCACACTGCCAATACCCTCGGGCTGGGCGTGCAGGTGCAGGCGGATATTGCGTCTGCAGGTGGCCACCATGAGCCGGTTCTCAATCATGCGGGCGGCGGTGCTGGCCAGGCCCAGTGTGTGGCCATGGCCATGGCGGTGGTCGCCCGAAATGTCGAGCACGCCGATGAGTTCGCCAGTGGCGGAGAGGATGGGCGAAGCTGCGCAGGTGAGAAAGCCGTTGCGCTCCAGAAAGTGTTCACCACCATGGATCTCGACCGCGCTGCGCTCGGCCAGCGCGGTGCCAATGGCGTTGGTGCCACGGTGCGCTTCGTGCCACGAGGCACCGCTGGTCAGCGCCACACGCTCGGCCTTACCCACAAAGCTCACGTCGCCCAGCGTGTGCATGAGCATGCCGTGCTGGTCCGCCAGTACCACCACGCTCTGGCTGTGGCGCACCTGCTCGAACACATATTCCATCACCGGGCGCGAATGGGCCAGCAACGCATGGCTGTTGGCCAGCGCCTGGCGCAGGCTGCCACTGCCCGCATGGTCGGTGGCCGCGCGGCCAGCCGGTGCCAAGCCCGCGGCCAGGCTGCGGTGCCAGGAGCGCACCAGGCGTTCGTCCAGCACGCCCACGGGGCATTGGCCGGTTTCCAGCAACTGTTGGCGGGCCTGTCGCAAGGCCAGCACGGGGGAGGTTTGTCGCACGTTGTCTCCTGCGCGGGGTCGTGGTCGCCCCGCTTTGGCACAGTATGGGGGTGGGGGGTGTGCGAGGCAATGGCGCCCACCCGCGCGCACGTCCAACTGTTCCATTTTGTGACACCTGTCACTGTGACGAATCGTGACAGCCCCGGCTTGCGGACAGCTTGCACGGGGTGCTGCGGCGCAACAAACCCAATGAAATCAAAGGCCCGCGGTGATCGCCCGCATGGCACGCGTCTTGAGACAGCGCTACACCTGCCGGACAGCCCGATGCAGGCCACCACAGCAACCATAAGAGGACGACAACCATGGCTATTTACGCAGCACCCGGCGCGGCCGGCGCCAAGATCACCTACAAGAAGCAGTACAACAACTTCATCGGCGGCAAGTTCGTGCCCCCGGTCAAGGGCCAGTACTTTGACGTTATCACCCCGGTCAGTGGCAAGGTCTACACCCAGGCCGCACGGTCGACTGCCGAAGACATTGAGCTGGCACTGGACGCTGCCCACGCCGCATCGGACGCCTGGGGCAAAACCGATGCCGCCACCCGCAGCAACATCCTGCTGAAGATCGCTGACCGCATCGAACAAAACCTGGAGCTGCTGGCCTACGCCGAAACCGTGGACAACGGCAAGGCCATCCGCGAAACACTGAATGCCGATATCCCGCTCACGGTGGACCACTTCCGCTACTTTGCGGGCTGCGTGCGTGCGCAAGAAGGCGCGCTCTCCAACATCGACGAGAACACCGTGGCGTACCACATCCAGGAGCCACTGGGCGTGGTGGGTCAGATCATTCCGTGGAACTTCCCCATCCTCATGGCAGCATGGAAACTGGCACCGGCCATCGGTGCTGGCAACTGCGTGGTTCTGAAACCTGCAGAGTCCACGCCCATTTCCATCCTTATCTTGGCCGAGCTGATTGCCGACTTACTGCCGCCCGGTGTGCTCAACATCGTCAACGGCTACGGCCGCGAAGCCGGCATGCCACTAGCTACCAGCAAACGCATCGCCAAAATCGCCTTCACCGGCTCTACCACCACGGGCCGCGTGATTGCACAGGCCGCTGCCAACAACCTGATTCCCGCCACGCTGGAACTCGGCGGCAAGAGCCCCAATGTGTTCTTTGCCGACATCATGGACAAGGACGATGCGTTTCTGGACAAGGCCATCGAAGGCCTGGTGCTGTTCGCCTTCAACCAGGGTGAGGTTTGCACCTGCCCATCGCGCGCACTCATCCAAGAATCCATCTACGACAAGTTCATGGAACGCGTGCTCAAGCGCATCGCCGCCATCCAGCAAAAGAACCCGCTGGACACCGACAGCATGATGGGCGCACAAGCCAGCAAGGAGCAGCTGACCAAGATCCTCTCGTACCTGGACCTGGGCAAACAAGAAGGCGCCGAAGTGCTGGCAGGTGGCGGCCAAGCGCATTTGGGGGGTGACCTGGAGGGCGGCTACTACGTGCAGCCCACGCTGTTCAAGGGCCACAACAAGATGCGCATCTTTCAGGAAGAAATCTTCGGCCCCGTGCTGGCCGTGACCACGTTCAAGGACGAAGCCGAAGCCCTGGCGATTGCCAACGACACGCTGTATGGCCTGGGCGCCGGTGTGTGGAGCCGCAACGGCAATGTGGCCTACCGCATGGGCCGCGCCATCAAGGCCGGCCGCGTGTGGACCAATTGCTACCACGCCTACCCCGCCCACGCGGCATTTGGCGGCTACAAGGAGTCGGGCATTGGCCGCGAAACGCACAAGATGATGCTGGACCACTACCAGCAGACCAAGAACCTGCTGGTGAGCTACAGCGAGAACAAGCTGGGTTTCTTCTGATGGTCGACAAGGTCGTTGCTACGTCGGCCGCATTGGAGCTCGTCGCGTTTCTGCAAAGCAAACACGGCGAGCAGCTGATGTTCCACCAGAGTGGCGGCTGCTGCGACAACAGCGCCGCCAACTGCTACCTGCCCGGCGAGATCACCATGGGTGCGGGCGATGTGTACCTCGGTGATATTGGTGGCTGCCCGTTCTACATCGGGCTGGCGCAGTACCAGTACTGGAAGCACACGCAACTCATCATCGACGTGATCGAGGGCCACGGTGGCACGTTCTCCTTGGAGGGGCCGGAGGGCAAGGCGTTTCACACGCGGTCTCGCGTGTTCAGTGATGCCGAACTGGCCGAGCTGGGGATCGATAAACCTGGCGCCTGAACGCAGCCCCTACTGCATGAACCCCAGGTCGGTCGGGTAATCCGGCCGGCCTGCTGCGGTGCCGAAATTGGCGATCTTGGGCAGTACGCTGGGCATCTCGGCATCGGTCACGCCAAACCATTTGGCCAGCGTGGCCGCGTACTGGTCGGACGAGGTGCGCGGCAACAAACGGCCTTGACCCACATGCCATGCGTTTTCGGGCAAGTAGTTGCCACCCCCGTCTTTCACATCGCTCACACTCACCGGCGGCGGCACCCCATAAAACGCCTTGCCGTTCACCGCCCCGCCCACCACCAGGTGGTGGCTGCCCCAACCGTGGTCAGAGCCATCGCCGTTGGAGGCCAACGTGCGGCCGAAGTCCGATGCGGTGAACGCGGTCACCTTGTCGGCAATGCCCATCTCCACCGTCGCGTCGTAAAACGCCGTCATCGCCTTGCTCACGCGGTCCATCAGCACCGACTGCTGGCTCACCAGGTTGTCGTGCAAGTCAAACCCACCGATGGACACAAAAAATACCTGGCGCCGCGCGCCCAGCTGGGCGCGACCATTGATCAAACGTGCCACCATCTTGAGCTGCGGACCCAGGCCATCGGCAGGAAAAACGGTGCTGAGTGGCGTGAGCGCCAGTGCGGCGCTCACCGAGGCCTCGGCGTTCAATGCCCGCGTCGTCACCGCGTTGTACTCGTTCTCCATCTTGTGCACACGGCTGTCGCGCAAAAACGCTTCAATGGTGCTGCGCACCACGGCGGAGCCGTAGACCGTGGCATCGGTCGCCGGTTTGATCTTGATAGCACCATTGGTGCTGACCTGATACTGCAGAGCGGTATCGCCCGACAAAAATACGGCGTTACCGGACACCGACATGCAGGTGAAAATGGAACTGGTATTGAGGCTGTTTTGCAGCACCAGGTCGCCCATGTTGCCGCCCCAGCCCACCCGAGAGCCCTCGGGCGAGGAGGACTGCCAGATGGACTGCTGGTCATTGTGGGAGAACAGCTGTGGTGGACGCGGGTACAGCGTGTGGTTGCTGTTGTTGTATTCGGCCCGGGTCAAGGGTGCCACCAGCGGCCCCACATTGAGTTGTACTGCCGCATGGCCAGTGTTGAACAGGTTCGCCAAGCCGGACATGGAGGGGTGCAACGCGTATTGGCGGTTTTGACCCAGTGCGTCCTGCGGCACCACGGTGGGGGCCAGCAAAGTGAGCGTCAACGCGGACTTTGCCAGAGCAATGCCGCCAGCAGTCTGCCCCGCGCCACCACCGCGTATGGTGCTGTACTGGTTGTAGCTCGGATCGTCATAGGTAATGACGGTGTTGGCGTAGTCATTGCCGCCGTATAAAAAAACGCACACCAGCGCCTTGTAGTCCCCACTGGGTGCGTTGAAAGCTGCGGCCTCGCCAATGGCGGCCAAATTGAGTGCAAACGGCAGCGCCGTGCCGGTCAGGGCCAGTTGCCCGGAGCGGCGTAAAAACGCGCGGCGGGTATGTAGGGAGGTGTCAAACATGGGCGGCCACCTATTTCTGAATCAGGTATTCGGGATGGGCCATCACCATGAGCACAGCCGCACAGACGCGTCGGCGCAGATTGGTTGCGGTGGTGCTGGCGGAGGCCACGACACCAGCCATGCTGCCGACGGTGTTGGTGATGGTGGTCACGGTTGCGGAAGACAACTGCCCCGCGCACAGCAGCAGGTTGAGTCGGTCCACCAGCGCTTTAGGGTTGGCCGAAGAGGGACTGGTCGCCAGACTGATTTCAGTGCTGTAGGCGGCCTTGATGTCCGCAGAATCCAGGCCTCCGTCAATCACCGACATCATGTAGTTGAGGTAGCCGCCCACGCTGGTCTCGTTCACCAGCTGAAACTCGGGCGCTACCGTGCCGGCGCTCATGCCCACGGCGGGTGGCGCCACCGATGATGGCGGCGCGTAACCAGGCCGAAAAAAGTTGAACACTGAGGGCGAACGCAGCGGGCTTTGGCCCAACTGGGTACCGGCATTGCTCAGGTCGCCAATTCGCCAGCGTCCGCTGGCCGAGCTCACACCAAAGGAGCGTGCCCACTGCACAAAACGCACGATAGGTTCGCGCAGCTTGCCGTACTCGGGGTCACTCAAGCCTGGGGCATTGCGGGCTTCAGGGTCCAGCAAGATTGCCGCAAACACGTAGGCCAAATCGCCACGCACACCCGAACCGTTGTCCGCAAATACGGCGGCCACGCGGCCCACATACGCCGCCGTGGGGTTGCTGGTCACCAGGCGCTGAATCATCTGCTTGCAGAAAAATGGCGCAGTGTTGGGGTGGTTGAACAGCGTGTCCAGCGCAGTTTTCAACGCAGCAGCAGCAGGTGTGTTGGCCGGGATGGTCACCCCTAAAAACGTAGCCGCCAGGTTGGAGTGGTTACTGGCCGTGAGCAACATGGGTAGGCGTGCAAAAGCAGTGTTGCCTACCGTATTGCCATTCGCTGTGACGTTAACGTTCTGTCGCATGTCCCAGTCATAGCCGGTAAACACGCGAGCCAAGTTGCTGACATCACTTGTGGTGTAGGTCTCTTGCGGTTTACCTGCCCCATCAAGCTTCAGGCTGCCATCCGCATTGAGCAGGTACAGGCCAATACTAAACAGCTGCATTACCTCACGGGCAAAGTTTTCGTCGGGCTGGCGACCCACCGCGTTTTCCTTTTTGTTGCCCTTCGTGTTGAGGTAGTACCCCATGGCCGGGTGCAGGGTGATAGCGCCAAGCAAATCCCGAAAATTACCAAAGGCGCTCTCGCACAGGGTGTCCCAGAAATGCGCTGTCGCGTGGCTGCGCCAGCCGAACTCAAGCGCTGTTAGCGACACCACGAAAAACTCGGACAACGCCAGACCCACGCGCTTGCGCATGGGATCGGTGGAGGCCACGAGCTGATGCCAAGCCATGTAGTCAGCGGGGTTGGTTTGCCAGTAATAATTGTTACTGCTGTAAACATCGCCATAGCCTTGGCTGTTGATCCAATCCCAGCCGGTGGTACCGTAGTTCAGCGCGACTTGGCGCTCGATCCACGCGGCGTAGCCATTGGCGCGCACGGATGCAATGTCAGCATCGGTGGCCGCGAATTGCGCCTGCATCAAGAAGCGTGCAGCTTGCTCGGCCGTGGGGACCACGGCCCGCGTGGCACTGGCAAAGCTGGCGGACTGCAGCGCTACCGCCCGCCCGCCAATGGCAGGGGCCGAAGCCGAGCTGCCGGAAGACGAGTCGCCGCCACCGCAAGCTGACAGCGCCGCGGACGCAAGCGCCGTTGCAGCAAGGGAACCGACGCGCGCGTCCGCATGGACAGGATGAGTGTCAGAAGCGGTAGCGAGGTCTCCAACGATGGAGTGCATAGCGGGGTCACCCAAGGGTGCGTAGCTTGTAAGTAGGGCCCGAGGCTAGGGCCATCCCGCCGGATTGCCCAGCGCTCTTACAAACATTTACCGAGGGTGCGCTTGACGACATGGGCCTGGCCCATGCGGTATTCAGCGCGTGGCTGCTTGCAATATCTCGCGGGTGCGCAGCGCTTCCTGGCGGGCTGCAGACGCAAAATCAGCACCACTCGCGGCATACAAAATGGCACGCGAAGAGTTCACCACGATGGGCGCAGTCGTCTCACCACCAGCGGCTTTCCATCCGGCTTTGACCGTGGCCACCGCATCGCCGCCTTGCGCGCCCACACCAGGAATCAGCAGAGGCAAGGTGGGCGCCAGTGCGCGTACGCGTTCAATTTCTGCGGGGTAAGTAGCCCCCACCACCAGGCCCAGTTGGCCATTCAGGTTCCAGGGGCCTTGGGCCAGCGCGGCAATGTGTTCGTACAGGCGCGGCTGGCCCGGCACATCCAGCAGACGCTGGGGCTGCAGGTCATCGCCACCAGGGTTGGAGGTGCGGCACAGCAGAAACGCGCCCTTGCCGTGGTACTTCAAATACGGCTGCACAGAATCAAACCCCATGAAGGGCGACAACGTGACAGCATCGGCACCGTAGCGCTCGAAGGCTTCCTTGGCGTACTGCTCTGCCGTGCTGCCGATATCACCGCGCTTGGCATCCAAGATGATGGGCACTTGGGGTGCGGTGCGGCGCATGTGCTCCATGAGCTTTTCGAGCTGGTCTTCGGCACGGTGCGCGGCGAAGTAGGCAATCTGTGGTTTGAAGCTGATGACCAAGTCGGCGGTGGCGTCGACGATGGCGGCACAGAAATCGTAGATTTTGCTGGCGTCGCCCTTGAGGTGGGCGGGAAACTTGGCGGGTTCGGGGTCCAGGCCCACGCACAACAGGGAGCCGTTTTGGCGCTCGGCGGTGCGCAACTGGTCAAGAAAGGTCATGGGGCTATTTTACGGAGACCATTTGCCGCCGGGCCGCCCCAAGGCAAATGAGCCCGCTCGGGGCGCAGCGACCCGCGCAGCGGCGGAGAGTGGGGGCCCTACCGGCCATCCCGTACGTCCATGGCCAGGCACAGGTCGGCCCAGGCTTTGGCCTTGTCGGCGCTGGCACGCAGCAGCACTTTGGGGTGGTAGGTCACGACAACGGGGATGCCCTGGTACTGGTACACCGTGCCGCGCAGCTTGCCCAGCGGCTGGGTGGCCAGCGCGCCGCGTTCGGCCAGCAGGGTCTGGGTGGCAAAGCGGCCCATGGCCAGGATGACCTTGGGCTGCAGCAACGCTATTTCGCGCTGCAGGTAGTGCGCGCACTGGGCTAGGTCAGCGGCTTGCGGAATCTGCCCGTGGGGTGGGCGGCACTTCACCACGTTGGTGGCGTAGGCACCTTGAGCGCCCTCGCCCGCGCGGCTGGCGCCCACGGCCTTCAGCATGTTGTCCAGCAGTGCGCCGGGGTTGTCCACGAAGGCCTGGGCCGCGCGGTCTTCGTCTTCTTCGGGCGGGTCGCCCACCACCATCCAATCGCGCTGACCCGTGGCGGGCTGCAGGGTCGCGTTTTTGCGGCCCGCGCACAGGCCACAGGCCTGGCAGCTGGCGGCGGTGTCGGCCAGCGCTTCCCAGCCTAAACCGGCCAGGTCCATGGCCAGGCCATCGCCCGCGGTCAGCGGCAGCGCTGCGTGCACAGTAGGCACAGCACGTACCGGCGCCACTGCGGGAGGGGGCGCCTCGGTGCGCGTGGCAACCGCTCGCTCCGCTGGGGCGGGCACGCGCGTTGCAGTTGGTGCAGAGGCCACCACACTGGGCGGTTCGGTCTCAAACGCGGTACCAGGCAGCCAGACGCGCACGCCCATCTCCAGCAGCATGGCGCGTTGGCGGTCGTCAAGGTTCAGGGCCATGGTGGAATGGTTCTCGTCGAATTCAGAGGGGCAGGCTCATGACCACCGCGTCTTCGCGCTGGCCACCGTCTGCCGGGTAATAGGCTTTGCGCTGGCCCACGCGGCGGTAGCCGTAGCGCTCGTACACATGCAGGGCACGCAGGTTGCTCACGCGAGCCTCCAGCCACAGCCACTGCGCACCTTGGCCACGGGCCCATACCGCCAGGCCGTCCAGCATCACGCGGGCCCAGCCCTGGCCCTGGAATTCGGGCGCCACGGTGATATTGAGCAGGTGCACCTCGTCCACTCCCTTCATGGCCACAAAGTAGCCCAGCACATAGCCATCGGCCATGAGCATTTGGGCCTGGTAACCGCTGTGCAGTGCGTCCAGAAAATTGGTACGGTTCCAGGGGTGGGCATACGCACGGTCTTCCACGCGCAACACCTCGTCCAGGCGGTCGGCCAGCAGGGGCTCAAAGATAGCTTCCGGTTCGCGTGGGAGAGACGACATAGCGTGCGAGGCTCAGGCAGCCGCAGCTGCGGCTTTTTCAGCCATGCGCTCGGCCGTGGTTTTGGCCACCTTGTCGCGGATATAGCTGGGCATGGCGTGGGCCGCGTCCACGGCTTGGCCTGCTGCCAACAGGGTGGGCGCCAGGCGCAGCATGGCCGTCGCAGTGGGCAGGGCCTTCACCACGGTGGTGGCCTGCAGCGCGGCTGCGGGCAAGCGGTTGGCGTACACGCCAAACACATTGCCTGCCAGCAACAGAGGGCCGAGCGCTGCGTCGTCCGCAGGCAGCACCAAATGCTCGGGACGCAGCAGTTGCTGGGGCTGCAGCACACGCCACTGGCCATGGGCATAGGCGTAGTGGGCGGCATACATCTCGTCCATGCGGGCATCCAGCAGGGCCAGCACCTGCAGGGCTGGCGCATCGGGCGCAGCAGCCAGGCGCGCGTCTTCAGCCACAGCCATCAACGAATCCACGGGCAACACCCGCAGCTTGGCACCAAACGCCAGGCCCTGGACCACGGAACACGCCGTGCGCAGCCCGGTGAACGAGCCTGGCCCCGCACCAAAGGCAATAGCGTCCAGCGCAGGCAGCGTCAGGCCCGCCTGGGCCAGCAGATCCAGCACCCCGGCAATCAGGTCGGTGGACGCGCGGGCACCGCCTGCCCCCGTGTATTGCCACACCGTGGGGCCCTGGCAGACCGCAATGGACAAGTGTTCGGTACCGGTGTCGATGGCCAGCAAGTTCATGATTTTAAGAAAAATAGGCCTCTAGCCCCCGTGGATATTGCGCGAGCAGCTCCTGATTTAGGAGCATTGCGCACCCCTGCGGGGAAACGCAACCACTATCGCGGGCGCAAATGGGAGTGAATGAAGGCATTCCCCGATTATCGGGGCTTGCCCGGATAATCCCGCGATGCCCCTGACCCTTAGCCTCCGCCCTACGCTCCTGACCCTTGGCCTGCTGGCCGCAGCCCTGCCCAGCCTGGCCCAGCCCCTGCCGCCCGAGGTGGATGCCGCCCTCGCCCGCGCCAAGGTGCCACGCGATGCGGTGGCCTTTCTGGTCGTGGACGCCCAAACCCCCAGCGCCCCGGCCCGCTTGGCCTACCGCGCCAGCACGCCGATGAACCCGGCCTCGGTCATGAAGCTGGTGACCACCTATGCCGCATTGGACTTGCTAGGCCCCGCCTACAGCTGGGCCACGCCGGTGTACACCGACGGCACGGTGCAAAACGGCATCCTCAACGGCAACCTCTACGTCAAAGGCCAGGGCGACCCCAAGCTGGTGCTGGAGCGCCTGTGGTTGTTGCTGCGCCGCGTGCAGGGCCTGGGCATCAAGACCATTGCGGGCGACATCGTGCTGGACCGCAGTGCACTGGAGGTGCCCGAGACCGACCCGTCCAAGTTCGACGGCGAGCCGCTGCGCCCGTACAACGCGGCACCCGATGCGCTGCTGATCAACTTCAAATCGGTGGTGATGACCTTCACACCCGACCGCGCCGGCAATGTGGCCCAGGTGCAGTACGACCCGCCCCTGGCCGGCGTCACGCTGGCCGCCACCGTGCCACTGGGCGTGGGCGACTGCGGCGACTACCGCGGCACACTGAAGGCCGACTTTGCCGACCCCGCGCGCATTCGCTTTCTGGGCAGCTACCCAGCCAGCTGTGGCGAAAAGGTTTGGCCCGTGGCCTATGCCGATGCCAAGAGCTACGCCCCGCGCGCCGTGCAGGGCCTTTGGGAGAGCATGGGTGGCAAGGTCATGGGTGCGGTGCGCTTTGGCCTGGTGCCACCCGCACTGGCGGCTGGCAAGCCCGCCTTTGTGAGCAACTCGGCACCGTTGGCCGAGGTCATCCGCGATATCAACAAGTACAGCAACAACGTCATGGCGCAGCAGGTGTTTCTGACGCTGGGCCGCGCGGGCAGCGCACCCACCGCGGCATCGACAGAGAGCCAATCCGATCCCACGCTGCCCCAAGGCAGCTTCACGGCCAGCCGCGCCGTGGTGCAGCGCTGGTGGCGCGAGCGCATCAGCCCGGACGATGTGCCGGTGCTGGAGAACGGCTCCGGCCTGTCGCGCCAGGAGCGCATCAGCGCCCAGGCGCTGGGCCGCATGCTGCAAACCGCCTATGTTTCGCCGGTGATGCCGGAGCTGATGTCGTCCCTGCCCATCTCGGGCGTGGACGGTACGCTGCGCAAGGTGAAAGGTGGCGTCAGCGCCCACCTGAAGACCGGCAGCCTGAGCAATGTGGTGGCACGGGCCGGCTATGTGCTGGCGACCAGCGGCAAACGCTATGTGGTGGTGGCCTTCATCAACCACCCTAACGCTGGCGAGGCGCGACCAGCCATCGACGCTTTGGTGAATTTTGTAGCCAACGACCAGTAGCCCATGCTCACCACCACCCCTTCCTGGAGCCGGGACCTGCGCGGCGGCCTGGAGACCGCCCTGCAGGGCCTGTCCAGCTTTATCGCCCCGATCCTCATCTTGGTCGGGCTGTTGGGCAGTACCGCCTTGGGCGCAGGCTATTGGGCCACGCTCGTGGCCGTCAGTGTGGTTCCTTTGGCACGCTTTGCACTGGGGGGGCATACCGCCCTTCTGTCTGCACCACGTGCGGCATCGCAGACCACCTACGCCACGCTGGTCTATTTGCTGTGCGTGGCATCTACAGGTACCCACGCGCCCGACCTGCCCCAGGGACTGACACCCGAGCAATTGCGCGCAGGCCTGGCCACCGGTGCCATCCTGTACTTCTCGGCCAGCACGCTGGTGCTGCTCGCCGGCGTCTTTCGGCTGGGCACCATGTTCAAGATGATCCCATCGCCGGTCTCCGCCGGCATTGGCAATGGCACGGCCTTGCTGCTGGCCTGGTTGGCCCTGCAGCGGCTCTGGGGCGCGGAATCCGGTGCCGGACTTACGGCGCTGGCCATGCTGGGAACCTACGCACTGTGGCAATGGCTGCAACGCACCACGGCGTGGACACGCGCCATCCCTGCGGTGGTGACTTCTGTGTTGACGGGCCTCGCCATGACGCGACTGTTAGCTGCCGAATCCGCTCCCGCGTTGTCTCTGCTGTCGATAGCACCCGGCCAATGGGTGCCGGTACTGCACGGGTCGGATATGGCGCTGGGAGAACTGCCCCGCATGCTGCGCATCGCTGTGCCCGGCACCATCACGCTGGCGCTCATCATGATTCTGGAGAGCTTCACGGCGGCCGCACTCATGGAAAACCGCTTCAACCTGCGCACCGATGGCAACCGTGAATTGATCGCTTTGGGTGGCGCCAATATGGTCGGCGCGCTGGTCGGCGGGGTGCCCTGTACCACCAGCGCCCTGGTCAGCGTGGCGCATCGCAACGCAGGGGGCCGCGGTGCGTTTGCCGTGCTGGTGGCCTACGCAGCGGCATTGGCAGCCCTGCTGCTGGCCGCACCCTGGCTGATCGCCCTTCCTGTGGGCATTGGCGCGGGCCTCCTGTTGCTGCAATGCGGCCCCTTGGTCGATCCCATATTCCGCGCCCAATTGGCACAACTGCTGCGTCATCGTACGGCGACGATCTCCGACCTCGGATTTCAAATCACCACGGTGATTTCGCTGATTGGTTTTTTTGGTGACCTGATCTGGGCCTGCACCGTGGGCATCGCCCTGTCCAGCCTGGCCGTGCTCAAGCGGGTATCCAGCCATCTCACGGCCCAGTGGACCTATCTGGACACCCGCCGTTCGCGGCGCGTCCGCAGCCCGGAGGAACTCGGCCTGCTGGGCCAGCAGGCGCGTACCGTGGGCGTGCTGCAGCTGACGGGACATCTGTTTTTTGGCAACAGCGTGCGCTTGCAGCAGCTCGCCAGCGAACTCGATGCTCAGGCCACCTTGGTGGCTCTGGACCTGAGCCAGGTGTACGAAGTGGATCCCAGCGGGGTGAATGCAGTGCGCAATCTGGTGCTCGCCTTGCGGGCAGACGGGCGCACCGTGTTGCTCAGCGGTCTGGGCAGTTCGCCATCGCAAGCCCTGCGTGCCGGCGTGGGCCAACTGCCCGGGGTGGCTTACCACCCCGACTTGGACCGCAGCCTGGAAGACTGCGAAAACCGTCTGTTGGCAGATGCCGGCGTTTTCCACGGTGCCCAGACACAGCCCATTGTCCACAACCAACTTCTGCACGACCTGACGCAAAACGAGGTGCAGGCCGTTGTGGCTCTGGGCGAGATGCGCAACGTGAACCAAGGCGCCACCTTGTTTGACCGGGGCGCGCAGGCCAACGGCATCTGGCTTCTCACAGCCGGGCAGGTCAGCATCCTGTGGGATGCCCAGCAGGATGCTGCGCGGCTGGCCACCCTGGGGCCGGGCCAGTTCGTGGGGGAAATGGGGCTGATCGATGGCCAAGCGCGCTCCGCCAGCGCGCGGGCCGACACCGCGGTGAGCGCATGGCTTTTGGACCGCGACGCCATTGCTACACTGATGGTGCAACATCCGGCTGCGGCCCTGAAAATCACGCGCAATATCGCCAGGGAACTGTCCCTGCGGCTGCGCAGTGTTGCACCCTAAGGCAAGCCCCTGAGCCCACCATGAACTCTCACTACGCTGCACCCGGCAAACGGCATCTGCCCGAAGACGATGTGCTGCGCGCCGTGCTGCACAACGAGGTACTGCTGCGCCCTCCGCCCCGCATGGGCCTGCCGGTGCACTTGCTGTGTGTGGTCGTGCGCAATGCGGACGTGGACCTGCAAACCGAATGCGCCCACCTGGCCTTGTTGCCGGGCCAAAAGGATCTGGACGTCTCCATGCTGCAGGCGCAACAGTTGCGTGTACAGGTGGGGCCCTGCACGCTGCGTTGGGAACGCCATACCGAGTTCACGCGCTACACGCTGATGCGCGCCTTGCCACCGGCCACGCTGATCAACGACGTGCCGCAGCAGTATGTGTCTCAGCTGTTTCCGGACGATGGCTGGCTGGAGAATATTCCCGGCACCACGCTGGCCGCCATGCATCTCGTGATGCTGTGGGGCGAGCCCCCACATGCCGTCACGCGGGCCACGGCCTATGGCCACTGGTTTGCCGAAGGCGCCGCCGTGGCCGCCCTGATGGGCACCCCGCCGCATTCCTGCATCGTCACCGACCTGGCGCTCCAGCCCGACGGGTTTGAGCGCCTGTTGGTGGTGGCCACACCGGGCATGAGCGAACCGCGGGCAGGACGCATTGCCCAGCGCCTGCTGGACATCGAGACCTACCGGATCATGGCCCTGCGTGGCTTGCCCGCCGCGCAACAGCTCCAGCCCCAGATCACCGAGATGGAGAACGAGCTGGTCGATCTCAGCGGGCAGTTGCGCGGCATTTTGACCCACAACCAGGAGTTGCTGGACCAACTCACGCCCCTTGCGGCGCGTCTGGAGCGCAGCATTGCGGAACACCGCGCGCTGTTCGATGCCAGCCGGGCCTACGCAGCCATCGTCACGCAACGGCTGAGCGAGTTGCGTGAGAAAGCGGCGCCAGAAACCCGTGCACTCAGTGAACTGCTGGACCGCCGGCTGGCGCCGGCCATCGCCACCATCACGGCTACCGAAAAGCGCATGGGGGATCTGTCGGTGCGCATCAGCCACACCACGGCCCTGTTGCAAACACGCATCCAGGCCATCGGGGAGGCGCAGAACCGGCATGCCATTGCCACACTGCGCAGCACCCAGTTGTTGGTGCGGCGCCTGCAGCGGACGGTGGCGGGGCTGACCATTGCGGCCACCACCTATTTCATCGTCAGTTTGCTGTGGCAGGCGGCCCAAGCACTCAAGAGTGGCGGGCTGGCGTTTGATCCCCAGCTATGGGTAGGGGCCCTGATTCCAGTGGCATTGGGCGGTGTCTGGTGGATGGTGCGGCGCGTGAACCAAGCGCTGGACGCCGACTGAAACTCTTTTGCCTCAACCCGGTGGAGGGGCAGTTTTCGCCAAGGCGTCCAGCCACTGCTGCGCACTGGCGACATCGCTGAATTCGGGCATGGTGGTGCCCGGGGGCAGGGCAAAGCCCTCTGGCAAGGTCAGGCCCGGCGGCAAGTTCAATCCTGCAACAGGCAGCTCCGGCACCTTGAGCGCGGACAGATCAGGCACCGCCATTGGTGTTGCAAGGTCGGGAAGTTTCACCTCCGGCAATGCGATGTCCTTGGGCAAGGTCAGGCCATCGACGGCTGGCATGGCAGGCATGTCCAGCGGCGGGATCTCTGGCATCGCCGGGATTTCGGGCAGGGCTGGCATCTCGGGGATGGCCATGCCCGGCACCGCGGGCTCCGCCGGGGCTTGCGGGGCGGCGCCGGCCGCGGCCGTGGAACCTGCAGGCGCGCTAGCGGCGGCGTTGGCAGAAGAAGCAACGGGCGGCGAGGTCGCAGCTGCGCCAGGCGCTGGTGCAGTGCTAGCGGGAGCGCTCGCAGCGCCGGGTGCCGCTGCGGCATTTTCTGGCGCCTGAGCGGCGGCGGTTTGGGGTGCTTGACCTGCGGCAGCGGGGGACGCTGGGGGCGCAGCAGCAGCAGCAGCAGTAGCAGTAGCAGTAGCAGTAGCAGTAGCAGTAGCAGTAGCAGTAGCAGTAGCAGTAGCAGTAGCGGGTGCGGCTGCAGGCGCAGCCGCTGGTGCAGCAGTCTTGGCCGCCTCTTGGGGCGCAGCACCGCCGCCCGCGGGGGCCCCGGCGCCAGCCGCAGGTGCGGCGGCCGTGGCACCACCCGCAGCCGGCGCACCGGCGGCGGCTCCAGAACTACCCGCTGCTGCGGCGGCGGCAGGGGCGGCACCAGAGGGTGGAGCCGCAGCAGCGGCCGCCGCGGCCGCTTTGGCTGCCTGCGACTGCCCGCCCTGTGCCACTACCGCCGCATCCATCGTGGCCTCCGCCTTCACCGCATCGGCCCGCGCGACCTGCGCCTCCTGTTTGGCGCTCTCCACCTTCTTTTTGGCATCGTCGATCAGCGCCTGCCCCTGGTCGCGCAGCTTTTGCACCTGCGCCTGCGCTGCTTGCGTTTTCTCAGCCATTTGCGCAGACGCTTCCTTGACCTTGTCCTTCAACGCATCCACCGGCGCCGCCACTGAGGCCAGGCTTTCCTGCATCTTGGCCTGCACCGACTCGGCCGCATCGGCCGCCGGCTGCAGCGCAGCCAGGGTGTCATCCTTCATGCTCTTGACCGTCTCCAGGGCTTGGTTCATCTGTGAACAGGGCCCCTCTGTGGCAGCGTTGACCGTGTCGCCTGCAGAGGCAGCGTCGTCCTGGGCCTGTTGCAGTGCGTCTTGCACCGGCTGGCCTGATGACTGCAAGGAGTCTGCCTCGGACGTGGCGGAGTCTGCCGCTTCTTTCGCACTACCGCCTGCGGTCTTCATACCTTCCTGGGCACCCGACACGGCCTGGCCGGCCTCCTTGAGCTTGCTGCTAACCGAATCCAGTGCGGCGGCGGCTTTGGTCTTGGCGTCGTCGATGCGCGCCTGCACCCCATCCACCTGGCCTTTAGCCGCGTCTAGTGCGGACTGGCCCTGCTCGGAGAGTCGGTCTACCGTGCTCTGCGCCTGTGCCCACTGGGTCTCCAACTGCGCTGACATGCGCACCGCATCACCACTGAGTCCCGCGGCGCGGTCGACTGCCACCTTGGCCTGGCGCACCACATTGCGGGCCTGCGCAAACAGCCCGTCCATGACGCCCAGCGCCTTCTGCAACTGGATATGGAACTGCTGGCGCAGGTCCTCCACCATGTCCATCAACTTGGCGGGTGGTTCATGCACCTTGACCTTGAGCATGTCGATCTGCTGGTGGACCACACGCATCTGTTGCTTGACCAGATCCATGGGCGGCTGCATCTGTGCCTGCACCTTGGAGACCGCATCCAGCAACTGCGTGCGCATCGCATCGATTTTGTCGTGTACGGGCACAACGGCGGTCGCTTTAATCTCCACCACCTTGTCGTGCAGCAGTTGGATTTTTTCCAGGGGCTGCGCCGCGGCCAAAAAGTCGTCACGGGCCTGACGCACCTGGGCCAACAGGGGATCAGGCTGCAGTTTGACTTGCTCCACCACCGTATGCATTTGCTCGGAGACGGCATCCATCTGGGCACTGGCTTCCTGCACCGCAGTCTTGACCTGGTCGAGCACGAAGATGACCTGCGCGATGCTTTGGCGCACCAGCTCCACGACCTGTGCCAACACCGGCCGCAAGCCTTCCACCTGCACGATGGCCTCGTCCATCAAGCCGATGGAAGTATCCCCAGCGGTCTTGACCGTGGTGCGTGCGGTGGCGATCGTGGTCTTGATGCCGGGGATCATGCCCTTAACGCCCATGAACAGGGCGCGCGCCGCCACCATGGCCATGGAGCGGCTGATGTACTTGGTGCACACCTCGATGGCCTGGTCGCACAGACCATTGGCCTGGTCCATCTCCCGTGCAGCCTGGGCCAGGCTGCGATCTGCCACCACCATGAACTGGCGGATGGTGTCCTGCACCTGGGCAATGGACACTTTGGAGAGGTCGATCTGCTGCTCCACGATGTCGAACTCTTCTGGCAGGTGGTTCAGCAGCACCTCCAGATTGTCGATCTCGCGCACCACCTCCTGCAGGGCGTCCTGCAGGCCGTGGATGGCGTGGTCGACGGCGTCCACTACCTCGTCCAGGCTGCGCTTGAGCTTCTCGACGGTGCGCTCCAGGCGCTGCAACGCAGACTCGACGGCGTCCAGAATCGCGTCTACCGTTTGCGCCACCGTGTCGATCTGTTCGACCACGGTATCGATGGCAGACTCCACCTCGCGCACGGGGTGCAACACGCCCTCGATGAGTGCATTCACCTTGTCCTTGAGGGTATCGCCCATGCCACGCAGCAGCTGGAGTTCGGCCTCAATGTCGCTCACGGCGGTGTCCACCCGCTCGACGATGGGATCCAGCACCCCGCTAACCTCGTCGATCAAAGCGTCCACCTTGCCCCGCACGTCCTGCACCATGTCGGCAACCAGTTGCTCGGTCGCGTTCACCTGGGTACGGATGTCGGTGGCCGTACTGGCAAGATCGGCGTCGGTGTTGTCAATCTCCGTCTGCACACTGCCAACCAGCTTCTGCACCTCCACGGCGATCTGGGCTTGAGTGGCCACCAGATCGGCAGGGCGGGTGCTGCGCAGTTGCTGCGCGCGCTGCTGCAGCGGAGCGAGCTGATCTGCAAAGGCTTGCATGCGCGGCCCCAGCGCACGGGCCTTATCCATCAAACCCTTGCCTTCTGCAATCACCGACTCCACGCGCGGCGGCACCGCCGTGACGTCGGGGCGAATGTCGGCCACGCGCTGCGGCAGGCCCTGGGCCATGGCTACGATATCCTGCACATCGGTGGTGACACCCGCCAAGTTTTCTCCGACGGCGAGCAGGCGTTCGCCCATGCCTTTCAACTGGTCCGCCATGTCCTGCGCTTGTGGAGGCAGTGACTGCAAGGCGGTAAGCAGCGGCCCGGACAGGGCTTGCGGATTCAGCGTGTCCTGCAGGCCCTGGATGGCTTGGGCGATACCGGTGACTTTTTCCACCACCAGGTTGACCGTGTTGGTGGCTTCCTCAATGCCGCCGACCACTTCTTCTTCGACAGTGGCCTTGGCCTTCAGGACCGCCGCAACGACCTGGTTAGCGCCTTCGGTGATGGCGTCGGTCGCCTTGGTAACAAGCTGCATGGCGGGCAACCGTCAGAGCGCGTCCAGTGTCTTCTTGACGTTGCCGCCTGCCTCGGTCATAGCTTCCTCAATCTTGGGAATTTGTAGCGGGGCGGGTTCCAGCGATACCCCGGCCTGGTCAACGCCCCCGATGGAGACATCGATTTGCTCCAGCGTCTGGTCGATCTCGGGCAGGACCTGGGCATTCCCAAGCTGCACCTCTTCGAGGATAGGCAACAGGGGAGGGACAGGCGGCTTGTCGGGCAGTGTGTTCAGATTCACGGGGGCGGCATCGCTGACCGGAGTCGCGGCCTCTTCGGGGGCCTCGGGCCACCCCAACAGCATATGAGAAGGCGCCCCCAAACCGCCAAGCCCCTGTAATGGCGCTTGGGCCGCCAGGAACTCGCGCATGCGTTGAATGACTTCGGCGTCCGAGAGCATGGTCACACCCTATCGCTCAACCCTTGGGCTCTTTGATGCCCAATAGAGAAAAGTACCGTCCAATGTCGCCTTCTTCGCGCACGATCTCCTGCATCAGATCTCCCAGCGACATGCGCCCCCAGGTGACTGCACGCTTGACCAAATACGGCGTGGGGCTGTGTGGCTCCGTTTTTTGCAAATACTCCGCCACGGCATCGAGCATGCGATAAGCATCTTCACGGCTGTTGATTGGGCCCATGGCGTTATCACTTTCAGGTAAAGGTGGGGATGCCGGCAATGAAGCCGCAGGAGCTGCTGCAGCCTTAGATGCCGCCGCCAGTGCCGGCACAGCCGGTGCGGTGGGAGCGGGAGCCGGTGTAGCAACCGGTAGCGTTTTGGGTTGGGGTTCACGCCCGGCAATCAGGGTGTCACACATGCGCAGCATGCGTTGCAACACATCCGGAACCTTGGCCACACTGGGCGCCTGCATGCCCATTTTTTCGTTCAACGCCTGGGTGAAAACTTCCCATGCGGCCACGCTCGTCAATAGAAGATGGCGATTGTCAATGAGCAACTGCAATTGGGCACCACTGGCCCCCGCCACGATCTCCGAGCGCGTAGGAATGGGGCTATCCACCACAGCGGCGTTCTTGGCCGGCGCGGACTTCTTGCCCTCGGGCTTGCGGTTTTCCAGCGCCAGCGCCTGTTCCCAATCAAACACATTCACGGCACTGGGCATGCGCTCTGGCAGATGCATTAGCGGCACGCGCAGCATCAGCACCCGCGGCAGGTTTTCATTCATCCAGTACAGCGGGGCGATGCGGGCCTCGTCGTCGTCCGCCTCAATTTGGGGGTGGGCCGTATCCCAATACCCCTCAACCAGCCCCGTGATCAGCGTCACCGCTGCATGAAAGCCCTTGAGCTGGTGCTGCTGTATCCAGGCCTCGCACAGCCACGCCGCAACCTGAAAATCCTTGGAGCGACTGCGCAAGATGGCGCAGGCGTTGTCCGCCACCGCACGCCAATCCGCCTTCTTCAGGGGGCGCTCCCATTCCCGCATGGGCAGTCGCGGGTCTTCTTCCTCGCGTGCGGCCCGGATGGCCATGTACTGTGGGTCATAGCGCATGGAGGGGCCGGCCGGCAATTCGCCCGCGACGGGCACAAGCAAACCCTCTATATCGGGCTGGAACTCATCAAAATCATCCATGTGCTGGCGCTCACTGGCCATTGAATTCAGGAGCCCGGACGGGGAAGGAAACAGGCCACACCATGGGGGTACGTTTGCCCACGGGGAACAATGTCAACCGCAGATAGACTTTGGCGCGGGTGTCGGGTTGTGCGCCCTTGCCCGGTTCGGTGCCGGTTCCAATCGGGAACTCCATGCGCAGCAGCTGGGTACGCAGATCGCCGCGGCCGCTCGGGTCCGCCTCGCGCTGGCGCTGCACCATGCGTACCAACGACCATGTGTCGGTGAAACGATAGGTCACCGTCTTGCCATCGACGGCCATCGCCGTTTGTTGAGGATCGGGCAGAGCGTTGCCAGGAATGTCTTTGGCGAGCCGCAAGTTCAGCATCACCGGCATACCAGGCTCCCAACGCATCAAACGGGGGGTATCGCGCAGCTTGATCGTTTGTGGCCCGACATCCAGTGACCAATCAATGACCTTGTTGCCTTCGATTTCTGCAGCCTGGTTGGCGCGAAACTCCACCATCACATCGTAGCCAGGCACCATGCCGTCTTCCGGCGGATACAGGGGCGCCAAGAAGGCGCGCACGCGCTCGAACTGGTCCGAGAACTTGCGCACGGACTGGGAATACGGCGCCGTGCGGCTCGCGGCCAGAGGATCTTTCAACACGCGGGACAGCTTTTCAGAGGTCTTCAGCAACTGGTTGACATCTTCGTAGTCCGCATCGATCGTGTCTTTGACCCCAGGCACTGCGAAGGGCGCGCGGCCAGCGACCTGTCCATTGAAGGCATTTGCGAAGGCGGACCATTGCTCCAATTGCTCGGTGTAGCGCAGTTCGTTGCAGCGCTTGAGCAAGGCGCCATAGACCTGAACATAGCGCTCCGAAAAATAGTCTGCGGGTCGGCTACCCGGAGATTTCCCGGCCAGTTTCTCGGTGCAGGTATTGCGATCAGTCTCTGCACCGACAGTGAGCAAGAATTGCTCGTACACCCCAAGGCTGCTGTTGGGGTTCTTGCTGCGGTAGCGTTCCAGCTCGCGATTGATGGCCTGCCAGCGGTTGGCCAATTGGCCATCGGTCGATATCTTGTCCAATGAAGGCAGATAGATTTCGGCCTGCCGCCCCAAGGTCTCGGCCCGGCTGAATTGCAGCGCCAAGTACTGCTGCAGGGCTTGGGTATCGGGCACTCCGAATGCCTGCAGCAAAGGCCCACGGTCGCCGGTCCAGTAGCTGAAGTCACGTCCCCGAATTGCGTACAGATCGGACTGATTGAGGCTCTTGTCGATCTGGCGCAAGCGGATGCTCGCGTCCGCAGACACCAAACGCTGCAAAGTGTCTGCGGTGGCGTTGGCACCGAGATCGGACAACAAAGCCTCTACCTTGGTGAGCCGGGTACGTGCAGCATCAAACGCGTTGGCATCGGTCGCATTGGCGGGGTCCACGCGACCACTCACCGACAAGGCATCGACGATGCGATCATTGATCAACCGTGCGAACTGCGCATTCAGGAACGCCACTACTCCCGGACGATTGGACGGTGGAAACTTCAGCAAGCCTTCGGCCATGAAGCGCTTGTGCAGGTCACCCAGTGCCAGCGCCTGGTCCAGCTTGGCGACGTCCCACAGCAGAACGCCCTGTGCGGGAATCTCGGGGATGTCACGGTCTCCGGGCTGCGTCATGAAGGGCTGAGCTAACAAGCCGGTAATCGCATCACGCAGGCCCAACCGCTGCGCCGAGAGGCCATAGCGCGCTTCCTTTTCCTGCCACACGATGTCGCTTTGCTGTTCAGAATTGGAACGGGCCGAGAACTCGCTGGAAAACTTCAGAAACTCGTTGACTGCGCGCTGGCGGACTTGCTCAGCCGCCTCGGGACCCAGAAGGCGTGTCGCCTGCGCAATCCGGTCCAGCGCCGCGGCATAGGCCTTGCCCAAATCGAAATTCAATTCATGCATCCAGCCACCTCGGCCGGTCGCCAGCATATTTTCCTGCTCACGGATGATGTTCAGGATTTCCTTGTAGCCTGCCACCGTCTGGGCAAAACCAGTGACACGGAAATCGGTCGACAAGAGCCGGTAGCTCAAGGCCGCCAGTTGGCGCTCCATGACCAGCAGGTCATTGTTGACAAACACCCGCTGGTCCAGCGCGTTCATGCCTTTGACCAGCGAGCAGCGCACGGCCTGCTGCATGTGCATGACACTGACACCATTGGAACCACTGGAGCCAGAGTCGCTGCCGCGCAGCAACCGCAGGCTTTGCGAGAGGTTGCTCGGTAGCTCTGCACCTAGCGTAAATTTGACCAGCAGGCGCAGGTCGTTGGCTTCGTTGGCACCGCCCTTTTGCAGTCGCTTCATCGCTTCCACAGCCTGCTCCAGCCGCTCTACCGACGAGATGTATTGCAGCATGGCGGGGAATTCAGCGGTGTCCTCCACCGCCAACACAGCCTTGTGGGTCGGGCCAGCCACAGGCACGGGATTCACACATTCGCCACCAATGATCAGTTCAGCTGTGCTTTCATCCTGCGGCACCCCGGTGAGCTCGGAGGCGCGTGCATAGAGCTCCCGCCGCAAAGTACCGATGGCAATGTCGCCAAACTCCCGCTCCACACGCTCCACCACGCGGGTGTCAAGGTTGTCCCAGATAGGCCAAGACCCCGGCATGAACACCGAGAACATTTTCTGTGACCCAAGCTCTTCAATGACACTCAGGAGCGTCAGTGTTCGCGCCTTGTACCAGTCTGAGGTAATCGGCTCCCCACTCCGCATCTTTTGGGTTCGGTAGCGGGCGTCCGCTTCGATCTGCTGAAGGGTCGCGCTGAGCTGGTGACTGCGGCGATCCAGATGCAGCGTGGCAACGACCAACCCTACGCTCCACCCGCCCAGCACCACAATGGCGGTGAACTGACCAACGCGGGTGAGCATGGGCCGGGCGAGCGGTTGGCGCGAGGGACGCGCCAACCCATATTCCATGAATATTTTCTTTTCGAACAGATCCCGCAAAAATGCGGGTTCCTGCATGAGCTGAGATACCAGATCTGCAGTGTCTAGAGATTCCAGAACGGGCTCAGCATCCGCTTCTGCGAACTGCACCTCGGCGGTCTGGGCGGACTGGCTGCTATCACCGGTGAAGTAGATGCCCCGGAAGAAGAAAGGCTCATGGTAGGCACTGGGGCGCATGAGCTCATCGGTGTAGACCTGCAGCTGGTCGCGCAAGGCCTCGATACGGCTGGGAAGCAAGAAGAAGCCACGGGTATCGGTCAGGGTCTGCTTGCTGGCAAACAGCTCCGCAGACGTATCTGAAATGGTACGCACCACACCATCGAGGGCTTCGCCCACCCAGGTGTCCTGGTAGGTCGTTGACAGGTCATACGGCGAGGACCAACCCAGCATGCCCGCGCGCATGGGTTCGGGCAAGGTCCGTGCAAAGCTGGAAAAACCCTCAATCTTTTCGCACCCCGAGATCGCAACATACACGGCAAAGCGCATGGCGAAACGATTTTGTGCAAGCCACAACCTGCGGTGGGCCAGCCGCGCCATCTTGCCCAATTCCAGCGCGGCGTCTGGGCTTGTATCCATCAGCATGGCGGCCGGCACAGTGATCACGACCGAATCAAACGGGCGCTGGGGGCGGTATTTGTGGCACAGGCTGAGAAATTCGTCCCAAGGTTTTTCTGCCGCATTTTCGTCGTCTGGCGAGCCCAGGTAAGCCCCCTGCATTTCCACAACAACACCTTTGTCGAAGAAATGCCAAGAGATGCCTTGTGAGGTAGCCGCCGAAGCGGCTTCCGAACTCAGTGCACTGGGCACGCCAGCTTGTTCAATCGGCAGCCCGCGTTGCTCCAATCCTTCGTTCAATACCAATACCCAGGGGATCGCGTAGCGCTCAGAACGCGCCGCGATATTTCCTTCGATCAACTCGACTGCTTGGCGAAACGAATTGCGCAAAGAGTCAAAGCGCAGCTTGGCCAGTTTGGGATCACTGCCCGGCTTGGCGGAAGCACCGCGCATAGCGAAATAAAGCACCAGGCCCAGAACGGCCAAGACAATCAGGGTGAGCAGGGCCAGCGAGGCGAGGAACAGGTTGTCTCGCAAGATACTCATTTGGCACCCTCCTGGCTTGTGTTCGCGCCACTTTGGAGCACGTCACGCACCGGCCACGATTGCCAGAGCCACAGCATTTCAGACACCGCCAAAAGCCCAAGCACCCCCACCAAAAAAATAACCGACCAACGGCTCAAGGTCGGCATCTTGCGCGGAGAGAGATGCGACAAGGTGCTCGCGTAGGCGCGCTCGGACAGCACCCGGTCACGCCCCGACAAATCGGCCTGGCGTTGGTACACAAATTGGAAGAGCTCTGCACGATAGCCCGCGAAACGCTCGGTCGCGGCCGAGCCACGGAACTTGCCCTGAAATCCCAAAGCCAACGCGAACAGATAGAGTGCCGCAATGGGCCTCAGCGAGGGCTCGCGATTGGACAACAACTCCTCGATCTTTTCAAAGATACGATCCCCCGCAAAACTCGTCCGGAACAGCGAGGCCTCCAGCAAATGGTCGGTCCAGCGATCACGCCCCACCCATTCCGTGTTCAGCAAAATTTCGTCCGCCAGAGCAGCCTTGAGGTAACGTGCATCGGCAATGCTCTGCAACTCAGAGCGACTGCCTTCGCGTTTGGATTCCAGGGTCTGCAGTTCGATCAACTGCTCCAGATCCTTGCTCACAGCCGCTGCGGCAGCATCCGGATTGATCTCTCGCATCTCTATCGCACGGGTTTGCGCTTTAGAAACCTCGGCAAAGAACGCGCGAAATTGCGCGATCAAATGGTCGTCTTCGTGTTTTTCTCGGATCTGACGGGCCATGCGCAAATTGCTCCTGTTTTAGTCTCAGCCTTTGACGAACAGCACCATCTCTTGAGGACGCTGCGCCGTAGCACTTTCGGCAGAGTTGCTAATCACCAACGGCTCTCCGGCCAGTATCAACGCCTCGTCGAGCTTGATGGAGAACAAGGTGTACCCCGCACTGGCACGTACACCGAGCTCCTTGGAGGACTCGATGAACAACCGCTCAGCCCCCAAGATCCGGCGTTCCCGCAAGGAGCCGTAAGTGGACTGGGACCCGACAATGGCGCCCTCCATCCAAGCGATCAATTCGCGCTCTGGCTGACCGCGCAGCCCCACAATGAGCTGAGGCGCCATCCATTCACTCTGCAATACGATCTCAAATGCGGCGTGGCGGAATTCAAACTTGAACTCGCGGTAGTCTTGGCTAATTTCGTCCAGCGCACCCTGCAGGGCCGCCAGCACCGGGGTCAGCGTCGCCAACGGATCGGCATGGTCGTATTCCGGCGGCACCGGCGGGAGGCCGCCGGGACGCAACAGGCTCAAGGGGCCCAAAAGGCTGCACAAGGACAGGAACAATTGGTAGGGATGCAAAGCGGGTGTGCGCATCACAGCCTCCACCAGAGGCAAACCTGTCATCAGGTTGCGCAGGCGCTCGCGTTGCTCCAGGTAGGCCAAACGGTCTTCCGTCCGCGAGGATGGCACTGCGGTCTGCTTGGCAACAAAGGCTGCCTTGCCGCGCAATTGCGCCACAAACGTGGAAAGGCGCTCCCAAAGCTCTCCCTCTTTGGGAACCTCCAGCAAGGGCGGCAACGCCGCACCCAATTTGATGACCTCGTTGTCCTTGAGCACAGTGGCCAACCTGAAGCTGGTGTAGAGGCCCGACGGCGTACCCCCCGCGAGAAGCGACAAATTGGGAAGCAGCCGGGGCACGTCGGCTGGCAACGCCTCGGAGACCTCATCCTCAACGGCCACAGTCGCCACGGAGCGAAAGCGCGAAGGCGAGCCATTGGATCGCATGCTGGGCGAAACGGGCAAAGCAAGGTAGACATCCACCGCCGCATTCGACATGGCCGTCGTGTGGGGTCCCAAATCGAGCTCCAGAACGCCATGCTGCACGTCTTGCGCAGAATGCACCACCGCTGTGCCATCGGGCATCACCGCTTCCAACTGGACCACTCTCAAAATACCTGCGGCCAACAAGGCCGTGTCTATTTTGAGTCGTCGTACGCCCCAGGCAAAGGGCACGGCGACTTGCATTTGCCACGCCAGCAGGGCATCCACACGGCCGGACTCTTGCTGAAAGTGCTGCGGCGAGAGCAGCATGCCCTCGTGCCACTGAATCCGCGCGCGCGGCGAGCCTGGGTTATTCATCGCCCGCCTCCTGTTGCTGGTCCATGGGAAAGGTTTTTATGTCAATCAGCATGGTGGCTCCGGGGTTCATTTGGGCGACTGCGCGGTGACTGTGAAATCGCGGGCGCCCAGCTGAACCAGCACGGTGCCCTGTAGCTGGTCTACCCGGATCCGGTGCTCGCCAGGTGTCAAATAGTCGGCGTACATCATGACGCCGACCACTCGCGCAGATCCGAAGTCGGCCGCAGCGATACGCAATGTCTGGCCGGGTGCGACTTCGAAGCTTTTGTAACTGATCGCCTGAGGGAACGTCTTCTCCATCTCGCCCCGCGTTGCAAACCACTTTGCAGCGGGCAGAGTCGCCAACATATTTAAAGAGGCGTCGTCCTTGAGCATGACGATGTCAAGCGCCACAGGACTATTGAGATTTGCGTCGTTGGTCGCCGAGATAGTGACGCTGTCCCACCCCAGCTTGGTCCCTTTTGGCGACGCGAAATCCATCATCCCTTTGGGAATGATGTAGTCCAACACTCCGCAGGCTGTGAGATGGAGCAATGCAAAAGCTAGGAGGGCGTGCTTCAGGAAGGTAATCATTTTGTGTTCGAAGGATTATCCACTAGCAATTCCCCAGAAAGAACTGCGACAGGCCGTCCAACGCTGGAACTGCTGGCCCTTTGTCCAACGCCGATTCCAACCAACACAATCAAGCTGGCCAGCAGTACGCAGCAGATGACCGCAAAGGAGGCACTGGCGCGTGTGAACGAGAACTGAACCGGAGCAGCCACCGCCACATCGTCGCCTTGCTTGACATCGATACGCTCAGAGGGGAGCCCTTTGCACACCAAGACGATCAATACGCAACAGCACAGCGTGGAGAGCAGATTGCGTGGTGCCTCACAAATCAGGTCAATTGCCAAGAAAAGCGCCAGTGCAGCCTCGACAGGCAAGTTCAGCAACGACAACACCACACTCCCCGAGGCGACCACCGCAAAACTGCTGGTCCCGGCCGAGGCAAAAGCCGACATCGCGGCCCCCAGGCAAATCAGCATCAACCCGGCGCCATCCAAGGGATGCCCATAAATATTGGCAACGAAGACCGCCAACAGTGCGAAATACACGGCAGAGCCGGCACGCACAAAAATAGAGGCAGCGGGCACCACCAGTTCAACAATGCCTCGGCTATACCCTAGCTTGGCACTCATGGCACGAATAGTGTCTGGTACACCCGCCGTAGAGCTGGCGGATGTCAAGCTGATCAAGGCAGGTGTCTTCAGGCAAGACAGCACCGTCAACAAAGGTGCGGCTGAGTTTCGCCACACCAGCACCGTGGCGAAGATGGAGAGTAGCAAAGACAATGCAACAAAGGCTGCGATAAAGGAACTCATGGACCGCAAAACCTGGCCATCCGCACTGGCCGCAAAGTGCGCTGCTAAGCCAAACACCAGAACCGGAATAAGCAGGTTCACTCGGGAAATAATCGTTTCAAAAGTGCGGTAAATTGCCTCAAAAATCCCCATCAGTGCATTGCTCCGGGTCTTGCCCATGGACGCAAAAGCCAATCCAAAAAGAATGGCGCAGATGAGGATTCCAAGCGGCTGGCCCTGGGCCAAAGCTCTGAAAAAATTGTCCGGCAGGAAAGCGCCCCACGCATGGACCGCGGAAGCCGCATTCTGGGTATCTGTATCGAACAACGAGAGTTCGGCGTTGCCTGCAGCCGAACTCAGCACGACAGACCCCAGATAGGCACGGTTGGCCGCACTCAGGCTGCTGCCTGGATCGGTCACATAGCCAAAAATCGTTCCCAACATTGCTGATGCAAACACCAGACCCACTGCCAGCACCACAATCATCAGGCTTCTGCGCGCCGGTTGCGGTAAAGCCAGGGTTTGGCGCAGGCCAAAGAAAGTAGCCACCACCATCAAGGGAATAGCCACCATGTTGATCAAGGCAAGGTAGACCTGTCCCAAAACAAACGCTGGCTCCGCTACGCCCGGCGCGGCACTCCCTGCTGCCGCACCCGCCAACAGGCATAGCAGCAGTATCAGGGGATTGGATGCCAGCGTTTTCAGGAGTCCCATCCGGGCCTGCTCCACCCACGCTCAAGGGCATATGCGACGCTGGCACGTGCCAACTCCAACGAGCTGTCGATCAACGTCAATCCGGCGGTGTCGGCATGCCGACTTGCAATGGGGATCTCGGTACACCCCATGATCAGGGCCGTAGCTCCTGCTGCTGCTGCTGCTGCACAGGCTTGCGCCAACGAGGAGCCCGCCACGTCAAAGCGACCAGCCTTGACCTCCCGGATACACACATCGACCTCGTTCTGAACGCTCTCGGGGTCAGGCAGAAAATAGTCCAACCCCTGCGCCAGCAGTGAGCGCTGGTAGAAGCCCGACAGCAATGCGCCCCGCGTCGCAAAGATCGCAACGCGCGTGAACGGCGATCGGGGCACGGCCGCCACGCTGGTCTCGGCAATGTGCAGCAAGGGCGCCTTACTCCGTTCACGCAATTGCGCAAACCAATGGTGTGAAGAATTGCACGGGATGACGATAAGGCCCACACCCGCATGGTTGAGCAGGTCTATTCCTTCCAGCAATTGCGGAAGCGGGTCACGGCCACGGCCCAAAATGGCACTCGAACGGTCATGTGTGTGGGGCAGGCTCGCCACCAACAGAGGGATGTGGTCCTGGTCACGCGTGGCAGGCGTCAGTCGAACCAATTTCTCCATGAAATCGACCGTGGCCAAAGGGCCCATTCCGCCAAACACACCAATTCGTGACATCCAGCGCGCTCCTCTATATCTTCAGCGGTTTCGCACAGACCACGGAAACCGCAGCACTGTTGCCGATGACCAAGACCAGCGTTCGGAGCATGTCGCAAATCGGGTCCACGGCCAAAAAGAGGATGAATGCCGCCTCAAAGGGGAGCCCGAGATAACTGCAAGTCAGACCGACAAGCGACACGGTCAACAAACCCGTCATACCGGCAGACGCAAAACCCGCCAGAATGGATGCGGCCATGACGATGCCCAGCTCACTCGGTCCCAGTACACGACCGTAAAGCTGTGCAATGAAAAGCGTGGCCGCTACATAGTAAATAACGGGCCCCACGCGGAGCAACGACACACTCAATGGCACCAGCAGTTCGACGCGGGAACGGGCAAACCCCAACCGGTCCACAAGTCCCTCGATCATGATGGGCATGCACGTGGCACTGCTGCGCGTAGCCAGTGCCAAAGCAAAAGGACCTCGTAGCGCACCCAAGGTCTGGCCCAGGCTGGCATTCGATCGCTTCCAGATGATGAGGGTCGCCAAGGTCAGTGCCAACAGCGAGGCGACCGTGAAAGCCAGTACAAACTGGGCCATCGCCTGCAACGGCCCCAACCCGGTCTTGGCCATCTGCGACGCGCTCATGCACAACAGGATGATCGGCAACGGGTAGTTCAACCAACGCATGAGCGTCTGGCACGCGTGGTAAATCGTTTCCAAGGAATAGGTCAGGCCATCCGCAATACGCGACGGTACCTGCCCAACTGCAAAACCGAACATCAAAGCAAACACCAGCGCTTTGAGCGTTTCCCCCCCGGCCAGCGCCGCAAAGATGTTGGAGGGAACAATGCTCACCAGCACATCGGCAAAGTTGACCGACTTGGCTGGCGCATCAATGCCCTGCAGGCTCATCACGGTATCGCTAGAGTTGAGATCGTTGCCAACAATCTTGCCAAAGGTCTGGCGGGTCTGGACCGACAAGTCCTCGCCCGGACGGATCACCAACAGGGTGGCAGCGCCCAAGGCCGCGACCACGATGGAAAATACGACAAACACCGCACCAACGCGCGCCAAAAGGCTCCCGGCGCCACCTTCGCGAAACAACCGCTGCAAACTGAATATCACGGCGGACACCATGAACGGCAAGGCAATCATTTTGAGCATGTCGACATAAATGTCTCCAACAATGCCCAGGTTGCGCGCCACGTCGGGTTGGTACAGCCCCAACGCAAACCCCGCAGCCAACATGGAAACCACAACCCAGGGGTTGAGTGCGAGTGCGTATAGTTTTTTGGAATCAATCATGGAGAAACTTCCGTCAGCCTTTATTGCGACACTGCCTTGAGAACCTTGTCGATCGTCAGTTTTTCCGTTCCTTCCGCGAGGAACTGATTGACGAACGCCAACAAGGTCGGGTCCTGAATGCCCACGGCAATTCCCAGGCTGTCTTCCAGGTCCTTGAATGTCACGGTGCGCAGCGTCAGCGACACGGTGGGGTCAATCTTCAGGAGGCGTTTGATCTCGAATTCATCGCGGTAGGCCGCCATGATCTGACCTTTCTCAAGCGCCTTGAGCACATCCCCCCAACTAGGGAACTCACGTATCTCGGCGTTGGGGAAATTCTTGACGGCATAGTCGGCAAAGGATGATTTGGCGATCACACCAATCGAGCCCTTGAAACCGCGGATGACCGTTGGCAATGGCCGGTCGCGGGCCAACTCTGCAAACTTGACCCGGTTCAGAATAAACGCATGGTTCAAGCGCAGATACGGATCGGTGAAACTGATGGTCTGGGCACGCGCCAAGGTGCGCGAGAGTTTGCTAACCCCCAAATCCGCCTCCTGGCGTGCCACCACGGCCACAACCTCATTGAAGGTCTGGGCACTGCGATCGAAGCGCACGGTCACCCTGAGCTCTTTGGCGATAGCCTTGGCCAGGTCGACCTCCAGCCCTACTAGCTCGCCGTTGCGCGTGTAGAAAAAAGGAGGCGAATCCACGCCCAACATGGCCACGATGAGCTCACCACGGTTGACGATGCGCGCGATGTCAGGCGCCAGCAAGCGCCCGTCCGCAACCTTAACCAGCGTTGTGGTGGGGACCACCGGGGCGGGCGCAGGCACCTCCACCACGGCAGCCGGCTTCGCGGGCACGGGAACCGGGGTCGCGCTATGCGCCCCTGCGGTCAGCCAAACACCAGCAAGTATTACCAAACACTGCACAGCTTGGCGCGTCATGGATCGTGGCCCGTGTTGCATGGATACGCTTTTGTCTTTCTTGATCATGTTCATGGTTTGGTTGTAGGGGCCAAGGGTGCCGCCAATTCCGCAACACCCGGCAGCTTTGGTGGGGCGGGCAAGGCTTTGGAAACGTCTGGGACTTGCACGTTGATCGTCTGACCTGCCATCTTCTGCCCGATCTCCATACCGACCAGGAAGAGCAGAACGCAGAGCAGAATGACACACACCGCGGCCAGAGTCACCATCCGTGGCGTCATTGAAAATGTGTATTGCATGCGCTAATAGCCTCGCTTTAGGGAACCATGACGGTCGTCTGTCCTGGCACCAGGATTTGGATCACACCACCCCAATTGCACATTAATTTGGAAGAATTTTGCAAGCTTGGCATGCCTCCAACCAATACGGTAGGCGCCCCCGGAGCCCATGGGGCCGCGGTAACTGGAATACATGGCATAGGGGTCAACACACCGAGCGCTGCTGCTGTTGCAGCGGCCACCATGGGGTTGGCCGGGCAATTGCACATGCCAAAGGGAAGAATATTGACCATGGGCTTGTTGTCCATGATGTTGGCAGCCGGAGCCCCTGTCATCACTTTGCTGGCGGGCAGCACCGTAAGCGCACTCGGCGCCACGCCAAAGCTGCACTGGAGATTGGCGCCCATGGCTACTTGAATCCCCATGTTCAACCTTTCACCAGTTGTTCGAGCCGCTGCATTATGCCGGGCTTGGCACCGATACTCTGTATTTCGTCACCGTTCTGATCGAAGCTGCGCAGAGCAGATACCGGCTTGCCAGCTTTGTAGTCCTGCATCTCGAGAATCTTTCCATCGGGCCAAAAGCGCGTCACGGTTCCATCCAACAGGTTGTCTTTGTAGACAGCCTTCTGCACGGGCTTGCCATCGCGGCTGAAATCTACGGCATCCCCGTTTTGTACACCGCTGCGGTAAGCCACTTTGCGAACCACGCGGCCCTCGTTCAGATAAACAGCCTCGCCTTCGAGCAGGCCTTGCACATACATCTGTTTGGCAGAAATTTCGCCTGCCTCGGAATACATGACACTGGGGCCATGCAGCATTCCCCGCTGGTAGTTCTGCTCCATGCAGAGTCGGCCCGCCACGTAAACACGCGTCAGACCATGCTGCGCACCAGCGGAATAACTGGCCTCTTGCAACAAGCGACCTTGCTCATCCCGCGTAACCAGCCCCCCATCCAAAATCCCGTCCAGGTAAGAGGCTTTGGCCAGTGTTACCCCATTGACACCAAACACGCTGAAATCACCATGCAAGATGCCCGCACGCAGACTGGAGCGCTGCGTCAGTCGCCCCTCCGCATCGAACTGCTCGATGGTTTCCGTCATGGCGGTGGAGGAGGCTGCGTCCATGTCAGTTGATCTTCACCATGCCACCCTTAAGGGTCAGCATGCCGCCACCATCGACCGTTTGTGTCGCAGACGCTTTGTTGTTAACCATCGCACCTTCATTGTCCAGCGTGGTACCGGCTTTGTTCTTGAGTCCGGTGCCGGCCTGGTTGGTCAGCTCGGTCCCGGCCTTGTTGGTCAAGGCGGTGCCCGCCTCATTGGTGAACGTGGTGCCGGCCTTGCTCGACACACTGCTGGCGGATTTGATGGTGATGGATCCGGTCACATCAATCAGCAGGTCGCCCGTCACCTTGAGCTCATACTTGCCAGTGACCACCTGCTTGAAATCTGCCTTGTTGGTGTGTGTTTCGTTGCCAGTGATGGTCAATTCCCGTGTGCCCTTGACGTTGTGGGTTTCTTTGCCGGTCTGAACGTCCACTGTGCGGTCGCCTTTTTCTAAAGTGTGGATTTCAGCGCCTTTATGGAGCGTGGTGGTCAGGTCGTTCTCGATTTCCACCTTCATGTCTTTTTGGGCATGGAAATAGAACTCCTCGGAATCCTTCTTGTCTTCCATGCGCATCTCATTGCCGGCAGCGCCCTCTTTCGAGGAGCGCGACTTGATGGTGCTTTGGGTCTGCATGGACGGCAAAGCCACCGGTGGCGCGTTCTCGGCGTTGTAGACGCTGCCGGTCACCAGTGGGCGGTCTGGGTCCCCGTCCACGAAGCTGATAACCACTTCCTGCCCGATCCGGGGCAAAAACAGGCTGCCCCAGCCCTTGCCGGCCCAGGACTGCGCAACCCGCACCCAGCAAGAACTTTTGTCATCCTTGGCACCTAGCCGGTCCCAGTGGAACTGCACTTTGATGCGCCCGTGTTCATCCGTCCAGATTTCCTCCCCCGACGGTCCGACCACGAAGGCCGTCTGGCTGCCCGACACCCTTGGTAAAGCGGTGTGCCGCGGGGTGCGGTATGGCACGGTGGCATCAAACGCTTCAAACGCATTGCAATACTGCGCCGCGCTGGCCCAGTGCGTCACGGAGCGCAACACCAGTGCCGTGTTCAGCGCGGTGCGCGGGTGCTCCGTCAGGTTGAACTTGGTGCCCGCCGCTAGCGGATAGCTATAGCTGGTGCCACGACAGATCACGCCCTGGTTCTGGCTCGCCTGCGAACGCACCGTAGCGCGCTGAGTCCCATCTGCTGCAACGGCATGGTTACCAGGATAGATAAACTGCTTGCCTTTGCCGAGGGTGCCGTCCACTTCAGCCTTGAGCGCTGTGGTGGGTGTGAGGTAATTGAAATCGCCGAACTCGAACTTCTGCGACACCAGACGGCTCTCCAACTCCAACTGGTTGACGATGGTCATGCGTCGGCGACCGTCCTGGTCCGGGAAGTACTTCAGGTCGGTCGCATCGGTGCAAGCCTTGTGCGCGCTGGCGGCATCCGCCAGCACCATGGTGTGCACGCCGTCGGCAAACGTGAAAAAGTAGAAGATGCCCTCTTCCTCCATCAGCCGTGCGATGAAATCAAAGGCGGTTTCATCGTACTGGACACAGTATTCGCGAATGCCGTAGGTGCCGGTGAGCTTGGCGTCAAACACCACGGCGAAGTCCCCCAGCACTTCCTTGATGATGTCGGCCGCCGTCTTCTTCTGGTAGATCTTGCGGTCGCGGCTGAGCGTCAGCAACCACAGCGTAGGGACCATTTCCGCGGTGTAGAAGGAGAACGCGTCGTCCCCCCCGGCATGCAGAAAGCGCGAGGCGATGCCGCTGAAGTAGCGCTTAGGCCCCTTAGGTACCTGGAGTTTGACCGTCATGGTCGCGCCAATGATGGTGGCGGGGTCCAGCGTCGCCTTGGCCGCGCGCATTGTCAGCGAAAATTTGAAGGGCTGGGAGATAGCCTCCACGCCATGGAAAGCATCCAGCATCAAGGCATCAGCACCGAACGGCGTGGTCACGCTCATCACGGAGTTCTGTTGGGTAAAGCCCTCACGCATTGCCGGTCAGCCCTTCGATGTCAACGCAAAGTCGAACTGGAACTGGTCTGCACCATCCAGTCGCACATAGACGGCATTGAAATCATCCGCCGTGGCAATGCACTCCAGCACGCGCCGCGACAGCTCAGGCAGCAAGGCCTGGGACAGGATGTGGTCCACATTGCGGGCGCCACTGTCGACCTCGGTACAACGGGCGACGATGGCGTCTTCCACCTCCGCATCCCATGTCAGCTTGGCCTTGTGGTTGCTGGCAAACCGCTGCGCCAGTTTGTCGAGCTTGAGCCGCACAATGGCACGGATTTGCGCGTCCCCAAGAGGGTAATACGGCACCAGGGTCAACCGGCCCAGAAAGGCTGGCGAGAACTGCCGCAGCAATTCGGGCCGCAACGCTTCCACCAATGCACTGGCAAACGGCCGCGCGTTGCCCGCGCAGGCCTGGGTGATGACGTCCTGCGCCGCGTTGGATGTCAACAAAATAAGCGTGTTCTTGAAGTCGATCTGCACGCCTTCGCCGTCGTCCATCGTGCCTTTGTCAAAAACCTGGAAGAACAATTCCAGCACGTCCGGGTGCGCTTTCTCCATTTCGTCGAGCAGCACCACGCTGTACGGCCTGCGGCGCACCGCCTCGGTCAGAACGCCGCCTTTGCCATAACCAACGTAACCGGGCGGCGCACCCTTGAGGTTGGAGACGGAATGCGCCTCCTGAAACTCCGACATGTTCACGGTCACCATGTTGCGGTCACCGCCATACATCAGATCGGCCAGCGCATAGGCGGTTTCCGTCTTGCCGACGCCGCTGGGACCCACCAGCATAAAGACGCCGACCGGCTTGCCCGGGTCATCCAGGTCTGCACGCGAGGTGCGCACCCGCCGCGCGATGGCGTCCAGCGCTGCATCCTGCCCAACCACCCGCTCGGCCAAACGCTCCTTGAGGTTCAGCACCGTGTGCAATTCATCCGCCAACACCTTGCCAATGGGGATACCGGTCCAACCCGACACCACCGCTGCTACCGCCGCAGAATCGACGTAGACGGGGACGAGGGGTTCATCACTGCGGATGGCTTCCAGCCCTTTTTCAAGTCGCACCAGATTGGCGGACGTCCATCCTGCATCTTCACCACTATCGACTGGGGTGTTTGCATCCGCCTGCTGGGCAAGGCGGCGACGCAGCACAATGATCTCCGCAACAGCCCGCTTTTCTTCAGCCAACTTCTCGTCCAGCCGTTCCTTGTCCTGCTTGTGCCGCGCGATCTCGGCCGTCAGGCTCTGGATGGCACTGACATGGTCCCGCCCCGCAGCAACCTCGCGTCGGTAGATGCGCAACTGAACTTCGGCATTGGCAATCTCGCGCTCCAGATTTTCCAGCTCAGGCGGTAAACCACTCTGACCGACCGCTACGCGGGCGCATGCCGTGTCGAGCACGCTGATGGCTTTGTCTGGCAACTGGCGGCCGGTGATGTAGCGGTGGGAAAGTTTGACCGCATCACGGACGGCATCGTCCACGATCTCCACGTTGTGGTGCTTCTCCAGCGTGGCCACCATGCCACGCAACATCTCGATGGCCACCTCTTCCGTGGGCTCATCGACTTTGACCACCTGAAACCGCCGCGCCAAGGCCGGGTCGCGCTCCACATACTTCTTGTATTCGGCCCAGGTAGTTGCCGCGATAGTGCGCAACTCACCCCGTGCCAATGCGGGCTTGAGCAGGTTGGCCGCATCGCCCTGGCCTTCCGCCCCACCCGCACCAATCAGCTGGTGGGCTTCGTCAATGAACAGGATGATGGGTTGCGCCGAGGACTTGACCTCGTTGATGACGGATTTCAGCCGATTCTCAAACTCGCCCTTGATGCCAGCCCCGGCCTGGAGCAGCGCCAAGTCGAGCGAGCGCACCGACACATTGCGCAGCACAGCCGGCACCAGCCCTTGCACTACACGCTGCGCAAAGCCTTCCACCACGGCAGTTTTCCCAACGCCAGCTTCGCCCGTGAGGATCGGGTTGTTCTGGCGGCGGCGCAGCAACACATCAATGAGCTGGCGAATTTCAGCATCACGGCCACGGATCGGATCAATCTGCCCTTGCCGCGCCCATTCCGTCAGGTCCACGGTGTATTGGTCCAGCGAAGGTGTGCTTCCATGGGCACCCGAGCGGCTTGGCATCTGTGCAGGTACTACGGCACCGGCCACCGCCGGCATCGCACCGCCAGCGGCGTTACCCTGGTAACTACGACTGTCCTCGGTGGAGCCGCGCAACCATTCGGACAAACCATTGCGCAAAGACTCACGCGGAATTTGCAAAAGTCCAGGCGCCGACTCCAGCAGCACGCCGCGCAGAGCGTCTACCTCCAAGGCGGCCAGTAGCACCGTCCCTGAGCGGATTCGTTGCTCCCCCAAAAGCATGGAGCTCAACAACCACGCTTCCTGCAACAGCGGGGCTAAATGGGGGGAGAGGGCCGGGGTTCGTGCGTTGCCGCGTTTGAAATGGTCCATCGCCTGCTGCAATTGCTGCGCAATAGCGTCCGGTGGGATCGCGAAGTGGGTCAGCAACACCTTCCAGTCGGGCGCGTTGCTGTCCATGATCATCAGGAAAAAGTGCTCGACTTCGACGTTGTAATGCGTTTGTTGAACGCAAAGCTCGGCAGCACGTTCTAGAGCGCGCTTGCATTCCGGGTTCAATTTGCCAAGAAGGGTGCGGGTGTCTATTTCCACGGTCAGGCGCCCTTCTTCATCATGGTGCCGCCGCTGATTCAGCCAGCTTGAAGCGCACTGGGGGCAAATCCACCAAAGAGGCGGGCCGAGAAACCAGCCAAGAGGTCCACCCCAAGCGCAAGGGTTGCTGGGCACTGAGCCCAGCGGGCGGCAAGTCATCAGGTCGAACCTGCAACACAATTTCAGCGTCGAGGTCTTGTGGCAGGTAGCGGCGCACCATCCAACCCAGCAATGCGTGCTCACTTCCGCCCTTCAGCAGCTGCTGCAAACGAGCCAGCCGCAACCCATGGAATGTGATGGAAACACCGGCACTTTGATCCCAGACCCGCTGCCCCAGTACCGCCGAGCGACCAAGCCTGGGCGCCCGCCCCCGCCCGCCAAGACGCAGAACATCGGTGGGCTCCAGCAAGCGCCAGCCACCGCAAAATTGTCTGGCCGAAGCACGCACATCCAGGCGATGGGACAACATCGCTAGCAAGCCAGTGATCGACCGAGGAGCGCCACCCAGCAGTCCCGCGTGCTCCAGCCATCCGGCGTCACCATCTGGTGCACGCACACCGGCCTTCAGTCCCAGCGCGCTGAGCGCGTCCAGACAGGATGCCAGTGGTGAATTGGCTGGCGCCAGACCATTGAGCCCCATGTTGTGTTTCTTGCGGCTGCGGTACAGAAAGGCCAGAAAACGGTGATTGAAGATATCGAGAAAGTCTGCCGTGGCGTGGTCACGTGCGGCATTGCGCTCCAGCACCATCTCGGTGAATGGCAGGGGCAGCGGGCCTTGCGCCCCCGCAAGCGACATCACGGGTGTGCGCAAGACAAACGGCTCACTCTCCGAACCGTCCTCGCTTACCTTGCTGACGTCACTGGCCTGAAAACCCAGAGAAACAACGGCGCGCAAACGCACAGGCAGCTGCATCGCATCGCGCTGCAGCGTTGGCGTTTGCGCATCCGCACGGACTTCACGCTCCAGCAGGCTGATGGCCTGAAAGAGGTTATAGCCTTGCGGCTTGGCCATCAGTCCTTGGACTAAAGAACCAGTTGGCGGCCGCTCATCGGTTCCCATTGCTTCCATATCTCATCGCCGCGGTACACCCGCAATTGCACAAATGAATTGACCGACGTGTAGAGCGCGAAAAAACGTGCCAACGCCGCCGACATAAGCAGGCGCGACCCACCTACGAAGGCTTCCTCATCAAATTCCAGCGAGATTTCCGTGCCCCTGCAGTACCCACGCCAAGCCTCGGTCCCAATATGGCCCGTGACACTGCGCGCCTTCAAACTGCGGATGCCACGGATCTGTTCATGGTCACGCGTGCTATCAGAGGCAAAGAGCCCCAGCATCTCACGTAGCTGGTCTTTGCCAGTGGAGCCATCCACCAACGACTGGTGACTCAAAGTCAAGAGCGAGACCAACCGCCAAAGCGTTTCGCTGCCGAGCGGGGGGTTACGCTGTGAGGTGGGCTCATACAGGCAGCGTACGGCGGCAGTGTCAGAGATGCCTTCCGCCACCATGCGCGCGTTGCGCGGAACCTGCTCAGCCAACCGCCGGTTGGTGCACAGCACATTGGCATAGACCACCGGTTGCGGCGGTGTCGTCAGCGACTTGCTCTGATCCACAAACGAAAGGAACACGTCGGTGCCGGAGATATCGCGACGCAAACTTTGCTCTCGTCGGGCAGACCAATAGCATGCAGGAGCACCTGTTCGCGCATGACTCAGCGCTGCGAAACTGGGCACAACAACGGGGCGCTGCGCGTTCGGATCGGATGCCGTCACCGACACAATGGAGTGCACCTCTGTACTGGCTTCACGCTGGCGGTCTGCCACCAGGCGGTATTCATAGTGCTTCTGGTCGATCAACAGCGGTTCACTGGTCCGCGGAAACAGGTTGATGATGGGCGTGCATCCGAGTTGAAATTGATCCGCATCAATGCCTGCAATTCCCCGCGCAGGCTGACCCATGACCAGGCGCACCTCAAAGCGCCTGCCCTTGCCCAGTCTGCCGCGCAGATTGCAGAGGTCAAAAAAGTGGAATTTGTTCGGAAACGCAAAATATTCCTGCATCAACCCATACGCGGGTTGTGCGTTGGGCGGCAGCGGCAACACATTCTCATCCTCGCCATAGCCCACTTCGCGCCATGAGTTCGCAGGAAGGAATCGGGTTGGCTCACCCTCCGGCGTGAGGCTCGCTGTTGCCACGTCGGCCACCAAAAATTCGTACAGCGGAATCGTCGTCATCCAGTCGCCATGCAGGTGGATGCGCAGCGAGTCGATTTCCAGCTCTGAAAAATCTGAATCCGCACCGCACTCGAAGGTCAGTCGCACCGCATTGCTACCGCCTTCCAAAACGGCGGCTGTGACGCTGACGGGCCACAGCACCGAATGCCAAGCCGTGCGGAAGCGGCATTGCTGGCCGTCCGATGCATTGGCATAAAGCGCCGAATGCTGGGGCACCTGGAAGCCGGAGGTGACCTTGCCTTGCGTCGGGTCCAGCTGGAATTGCGCAACGGACATGGACGGCACCGGCTGCACTAACGAGGGGCACAAGTTATCCAGCAATGCAGCGGCGACTTGAGGAAACTCGCGATCCAGGTCTTGGTGCACGCGCGCGGCCAAGAAGGCCACCGACTCAATGAGCCGCTCGGTGTGCGGATCCAATGACTCGGAGCCATGCAAGGCCAGACTGGACGCCACCTTGGGGTAACGCGCAGCAAAGTCGGAGCCTTGCTCGCGCAAATAGGTTAGTTCACGCTTGTAGTACTGGAGCAGATCGCTATGTATGACTTCAGCCACCGTCAATTCGCCTTTGCCAAGCCACCATGGCGCGGATCAATTTGAAGTTCAAAATTCAGGGGGCGCAGTTTCATGTCGATGGTGACCGCTCCGCTAATTGCCACCCGAGTCGTCGCATCGCTGGCAGACGAAGCAGCCCGCACCACCACATTTTTCAAACGGGGTTCGTACATGGCAATCGCCTTGGCAATTGCCAACTGCAGCAAGTCCAAGTCGGACTGCGAACGCGATGACAAGGCAGACATATCCGGTATGCCGTAATCCAGCGTGGTGCCGCTGCTATCCAAAAACTCGCGCACCACCAACCTGGACCGGGTGTTCAACAACCGCGACAGCTCGCGCCCAATCGAGAGCTCAAGCTGCACGGGCGACATGACTTGCCCGAATTGGCCGGAGTCACCACCTTGCAAGCGCTCGAAGAGCGGGATGCTGGCACCGCGGATGAGTTCTGCCATTCAAGAAATCCCTCATCCGAATAATAGGTGCCAGACGTCCCGCAAGACGCTTGCCTTGGATTAGCCGCCGGCGGCGGATTTGTTCTCGCGCGTCTTCATATCCCACGAGAAGTTGGCCGTACCCTCGGCAGTACCCTCTGGTTTCTGCTTGGTGTAGGTCGCGTTGATAGCCGTGAAGTTGATCGAGAAGCTCTCTCCTGGCAGATCACCGTGCCCAGACCCAGAAGTTTGAACGCTAGAGATCATGGCGTCGCTCATGGTGTAGTTCACCAGCTCCAATTGCTCGTCGCCGTCCGTACGGGTCACCGTCAAAACCACTTCGCCCAAGTTCTTGTTGCCGGCACAAGCTTCCGCCAGCAACAAAGAAGAAACGTCCATGGTTTTGGAGCAATTCATTTCGGAGATTTGCACGCCACCACTGGTGCGTTCACTGTTGCCCGCATTGGAGGTCAGCGAGTTGGATACACCCAAGCTGAACGAATCCAACATGATCCAATCCTCGTAGCCCTTTTCCGTGCAATTGCCGCTAATGGTGTCAATACTTAGGTACAACATAGGTTATCCAAACAGGTTGAGTTAATCGAAAGAGACGTGCTTCAGACTGCAGGAGCAGGCAGATCAGCAACCAAGCGGATGGATGCAGTCAACTCTTCCATTTGGAAATGCGGACGCAGGAAAACTACCGCACGGAAAGCGCCTGGTTTGCCGGGCACTTCTGATACATCGATACGTGCTTGGTTAAGCGGGAAGCGTGCCTTCATGGCCTGAGGAGCGCCCTCGTTGATCAACACATACGCAGAGATCCAGTTGTTCAAATAGATCTCTACTTCTCCACGGGTCTGGAAGCTGCCGACCTTGTCACGCATGATGACTTTGAGGTAGTGCGCGAAGCGGGAGGCCGCCAGCACATAGGGCAGGCGGGCCGACAGCTGGGAATTGGAATTCGCAGCGTCTTTGTCATACAGCTTGGGTTTGTTGACGGTTTGTCCGCCAAAGAACGCTGCAAAGTTGGAGCCCTTGGAGTTGACGATGGCAATGAAGCCCAGATCGTTGAGCTCCTTTTCGCGGCGATCGGTAATCAGCACTTCGGTCGGGCACTTCAGCACCACATCGCCTTCATCGGTCTTGAAAGCATGGGCAGTCATGCCCTCGACTTTGCCCCCGCCCTCCACACCACGAATGGCGGTAGACCATCCGTACTGGGCATAAGCGTCGGTAATTCGCAAACCCAACTGGTACGCAGAGTTGGCCCACAGGTACTTGGAGTGGTCTTTGCCATCCACGTCTTCTTCAAAATTAAAGTTGTCTACCGGGATGGTCTTGGCGCCGTAAGGCAAACGTGCTGCATAGCTGGGCAGCACCAGAGACACATAACGCGAATCTTCCGAATCACGGAAGCCACGCCAAGCAGCCAGCTCTGCGCTTTCGAAAATCTTCGAGAGGTCACGCGGAACACCCAGCTCGGTGAACGATTTCATGTCAAACAGGGCGGGTGCCGCTGCCGCGATGAAAGGCGCATGGGCCGCTGCGGCCACTTTGGAGATGCGCTCCAACAAAGCCAAATCCTGTGGGTGGCGGCCAAATTGGTAATCACCAATCAACAGCGAGTAGGGATGGCCGCCGAAGGTGCCATATTCTTCCTCGTACACCTTCTTGAAGAGCACACTCATGTCGTGGTCCACTGCGGACTCCAGATCCTTGAGCAGTTCCTTCTTGGTCACATTCAGCAGGCGCAGCTTCAGGCGCGTGCTGGTTTCCGTGCCGAACACCATGTCGTGCAGACCGCGCCACGAGGCTTCCAGCTTCTGGAACGCGCTGTCGTGCATGATGGCGTTGAGCTGGTCAGAGAGCAGTGTGTCGATCTCTGCAATCCGCTCGTTGATCATTGCCACGACGCCCTTGTCCGGGCTGGTTTTCATACCCTCGTCCAGAATCTGCGAGGCAAACTGGCCGATCAGTTTCTTTGCATAGGGGTTTTGCGAAGGCTCCACCGCCATATTGCCCTCCACCACGATGCGGTCCAGAAGACCCAGTTCGCTGGTGGTGCCGGTGGCGCCTGCGCCACCCGTTTCTTGTGTAGTTGCCATGTCAATCACCGTTCCAAATGTTGAAGCCCGTGCGCTTGCACGAACCTAAAAGCTGTTAAGACGAAGAGGCGTCCGACGCAGGGGCATCGGCATTGGCCTGGGACTGGATCGTTTTGAGCTCTTCCGTGCTTTGGACGATGTTTTCAAGGAGGCTGTCGAGCTCATCGTTGCCGTCGAGCTTGGCCAGCAAGTCGCGCAGTTGCTGGCGTGCTTCCAGCAATTTAGCCAGACGGGGAACCTGGCGAACAATGGCTTCGGGATGGAAATCGTCGTACTCTTTGAAATTCAGTTCGACCTTGATATTGCCCTCACCCTTCATCGCATCGGGAACGGAGAGGTCCAGCCGGGGAGCAATCTTGGCCATGATGCCGTTGAAGTTGTCGCGGTCGATTTCGACGAAGCGGCGGTCCTTCATTTTGGGCAGTGCAATGGCAGGCTGGCCGGAAAGGTCGGCCAACAAGCCCACCACCATCGGCAATTCTTTTTTCTCAACCGCATCGCCAATTTCAACGTCGTACGTGATTTGAACCCGTGGTGGACGGTTGCGACCCACCCAATTTTGCAAACTGTCAGACATAGATTCCCCTCAAAAAGGTTGAAAACAAAGTTGCAAGAGGCCGCGATCGTCACCACGCATGAACACAAAGCGAAAACCATGCACCCGAGGTTGGGCTTTGTACACCACAATCCCCTGCTATGCAATAGATAGTAACGTTTTAAACACCTTGGATACTTGACATATGGGTGTAACCTGCATCCCATATTTGCCGACCTTGCCATTTTTTCAACGGAAGGGCATCGCCATGGACACCGTCACCCAACTCCGAACCGACCTGACAAGTCTGCGTATGGTGGTGGCCATCGATTCGGCGATGCTGTTGTCAGTGCTGCGGCGTATGCGCCCTGAACAGCTGGGTCAAGCCTCGACGGACTTTCTGGAAGTGTGCGAGGGGTTGAGCATCAAAACCCTGTTTTCCGAGATGGACGATCACGCCATTCAGGCCGCACAAAAACGCCGTGACTGGTGGGTGGGCTTGGTGGCCGAGTTACTGGCAGATGGAGCCATGGCGCAGGGCGCCACTAGCCCCGACGCCGCCGAGCCTCCGGAAACGTGAGCGGCAGCCGACGGTCACACGACAACAAAGCGTTTGGTTAGATCGAGCATCCGGGTTGCGGCCACGGCCCCCAGCGCCAATGTCAAGGACTGCGCCACGGAAGGGTGCTCCGCTCGCAGCTGGTTGAATCGGCTCGGCGTGAGACTCCATACCCGACAAGCTACGGAGGCTTGCACTGTTGCATTGCGCTCACGCTGTGAGAAAAAGGCGCCTTCTCCGACCACACCACCAGCCCCTACCATTGCGACAGCCTGCGAGTCAGACTCTGTGCCGTAGAGGACGCGTAACACCCCGGATTCCAGAAAATACACAGTCCGATCCAAGGCTCCCTTGGCGGTGAGGATGTGACCACGTCGCAAATTTTCCACGTCTAGATAAGAACCCAGCACTTTCCATTCCTCCTCGGACACGAAGCGTGTGAGGGAATCGTCCGACGCGGTGGTTCGAATGGCCTGCAGCAGAACGGAGAGATCGGGTGCAGCTACGCTGAAGAAGGAACGGGAATTAACCATCGATAGAACGCCCCGGTGTCAGGCGGCAAGTCTGAGTCTGCCGCACTGTAGTTCAAATCGCTCCGACGGTAAACAGTGATGCCCAAACGCTTTGCGGTGCATCGGTCATTTGTTACGATGGAATACTGCAACTTCAAAAAGGCGGCTCCAGATGCCATGGGAACAAGTGGAAGACATTTTTGTGTTTGCACGCAAACGCATGGACAACAAGGGCTATGGCGCTCGCATCAAAAACTCTGCAAAGCTTCACACGCTGCGTAGTGCGCTGAGTGGCAAGGGGTCGGCATTGTCCAAGGCGGCCTCCGTCGCTGGCATTGTTGTGCGATCTGCCTTCAAGTTGATACCAGTCCCCATGGTCGGAGACCTGCTAGGTGCCGCCCAGAAGGCGGCAGAAGGCAAGGCACGCGGCTTTCACCGCTCTAGGCGCAAAAACGAGGCGATCAAGAAAAAGGACCTCGAAAATCAGGTGAAGTTCGCGCTCAAAGAACTGACGGTGGAGGATATTGACCGCTACCGCTGGAAACTCAAGGAAGCGATTGAAGCGTTGAACAAAAAAGCGGCTGGCTTTGATGCGCTGCTTGCCGACAAGCTGTCTGACGGCAAACCTTGCCATGCCTATCTGGAAATGGCGGAAGCAGTTGCCCAGGCGGAGCGGCGCTTTGACAAACTCGATAGCCTATGTTCCGACATGATGGGCGTTCTCAACGAATGCCGCGATTGGTGTGGAACACAAAACGCGCTGATCACTGGTTTCAAAAACCAGTACTCACAGTTTTTTGGCGACCAAGTAAGCAAGGAAGAGAAGGCGCTCAGCCGATTGGAGGCCATTCAAGCTGGTCAAGGCCTGTACATTGGACAGGCAAGACACGTGAACTGCGAGCACTACTGCTACTTTCACGCGCATACAGAATCCGACAACTGGGCCCAAACCCGTCAAGGACTGGCAACGTTCGTTCGGGAAATATCAGCTCCCTTTGAGGCCGAATCCTTCGTTACTCTGGACGGAAGTATTTACCAAACCGCCAAGTACGACTCTCAGACCGGCGAAAAACTCTAAGAGAGTCCCTGCACTCACGCAGCTGCGCGTGTAAGTCGGTCCCGCACGCCGTCCCACTCAGGCGCCTCGGGCGGCGCCTCCACCCAAATCAGCTTGACGCCTTGGGCGTCCATCTCGCGCAGCTTGGCAAACAGCTCGTGCGCTGCCGGCTGGGCGTGGTTGGGCATGCGGTGCGCAGTCACCAGCGGTGAGCGCACCTTGAGCGGGCTGCGGTGGTAGAGCGCAATGGTGGGGCGTGCATCGGGCGCCTGGGCGCTGGCCAGCAGGTCCAGCGCGGCCTGCAGCGCCTTGGCGTCCATCAGGCGCACAGTGGCGCTGGGGGCGTAATGCGACTCCAGGGTCCCAGAGGCCCGTGGCCCCGGCTGGCTCTGCGCATCCAGCTCTTCTTTTGATAGCAATTGGCGCCCGCAGGCATCGGCCACCTGCACTGCCGTAATCGACCCGGGGCGCAACAGCACCGGCGCACCGCGGGTGCAGTCGATGATGGTGGACTCGATGCCCACGTCACAGGGGCCGCCGTCCAGGATCAACAAATCGTCGCCAAACTCGCTGTGCACATGCTCGGCTGTGGTGGGGCTCACGCGGCCAAACTTGTTGGCGCTGGGAGCGGCAATGCCCCAGACCTCGGCTTCACCCTCTGCGGGCTTGCGCAATGCGGCTAGCAGCGCTTGCGCTACCGGGTGCGCGGGGCAGCGCAGGCCAATGCTGTCTTGCCCCCCCGCCGCTGCCTCGCCCACACCTTCGCGGCGCGGAAGGATGAGGGTGAGCGGACCGGGCCAGAAGGCCGACATGAGCTGCTGGGCAAACGCCGGCACCTTGGTGCAGTAGTGCGCCACGCCACCCATGCCGCCGTCAAACGCGGCCACGTGCACGATCAGCGGGTGGTCCGCCGGGCGGCCCTTGGCGGTAAAGATCTTGCTGACGGCGGCGGGGGCTGAGGCATCCGCGCCCAAGCCGTACACCGTTTCGGTTGGTAGGCCAATCAGGCCTCCAGCCCGCACCGTCTCTGCGGCAGCAGCTATGGAATCAGGAGCAAGCTCCACGCCATCCGCAAACAGGTAGGCCGAAACAATCATGGTGCTGGTGGCTCAGAACGCGGCGATGCCGAGGATGCGCGCCGCCTCCAGCGCCGTGGCACGCACCTGCGCCACGGATTCACCGGTGATGTTGAGGTGGCCCATCTTGCGGCCAGGCTTAGCTTCCAGCTTGCCATACAGGTGCAGGTGGGTGCCGGGCAGGGCCAGCACCGCAGCCCAGTCGGGCACACCGCCATCGGGCCAAATATCGCCCAACAGGTTCAGCATGATGGCGGGGCTGTGTTGGCGCGGCTGCACCAGCGGCAGGCCTGCCAGCGTACGCACCTGCAGGTCGAACTGCGAGACATCGCAGGCGTCCATGCTGTAGTGGCCGCTGTTGTGCGGGCGCGGCGCCATCTCGTTCACCACCAGGCCGCCCAGGCCGGCAGCGGCTGGGTGGCTTTCGTCCAGCACAAAAAACTCCACGCACAGCACGCCGACGTACTGCACGCCTTTTGCTATCGATTTCGCAGCAGCCACCGAACGTTCCACGAGGGCTGGGGGCAGATTTTCTTCATAGACCTCGGTCACCGCCAGAATGCCGTCGCGGTGCAGATTGCGCTGCACTGGCAGGTTCACACAGCTGCCGTCGGGCGCGCGTGCCACGATGACCGAGCACTCCAGGGCCAGCGGCAGCATCTTCTCCAGCACGCAGGGCACGCCTTGCAGGTCGGCCCAGGCCGCGGCCAGCTCGGCCGGCGTTTTGACACGCACCTGGCCCTTGCCGTCGTAGCCCATGCGGGCCGTTTTCAGGATGCCGGGCAACAGATGGGCGTCCACAGCGGCCAGCTGCGCAGCCGTTTCAATCACGGCATAGGGTGCACAGGGCACGCCGCATTGCACAAAGTGCGCCTTCTCGGCTGCGCGGTCTTGGGCGATGGCCACGGCGGCACCGCTGGGTGCTACGGGGCGGCGCTGCGCCAGCTGGCTCAAGGCCTCGGCCGGCACGTTCTCGAATTCGGTGGTGATGGCCACGGACACGTCGGCCAGCCGGGCCAGGCCCGCAGGGTCGGTGTAGCTAGTCTGGATATGGTGGTGGCTGATGCGGCCGGCCGGGCTATTGGCGTCCGGGTCCAGCACCGCGGTAAAAAAACCCATCTGCTGCGCGGCGTGGGCAAACATGCGGCCCAGCTGGCCGCCGCCCATGACACCCAGCGTCACCTCCCGTGATCCGCCCAGCGCCAAGCTTTCCGAGGCAGCGCTCACGACGCGCTTCCTGTAATCGGCAGGGTCATGCCTTGGGCTTTTAGGGTCTGGTCGCGGCGGAAGGCCTCCAGCTCCCTGCGCATGTCCAGGTCGTTGACCGCCAGCATGGCCACGGCAAACAGTGCCGCGTTGGCCGCCCCAGCCGCGCCAATGGCAAACGTGGCCACGGGAATGCCTTTGGGCATTTGCACGATGCTGTGCAACGAATCCACACCCGACAACGCCTTGCTCTGCACCGGCACGCCCAGCACGGGCACCGTGGTTTTGGCCGCCAGCATGCCCGGCAAGTGGGCGGCGCCGCCAGCACCGGCGATGATGGCCTTGAGGCCCCGTTCGACCGCCAGTTCGGCGTAGGCAAACATGTCGTCGGGCATGCGGTGGGCGGAAACCACCTTGGCTTCGAAGCCAATGCCAAACTGCTGGAGAATATCGACTGCGTGCTGCATGGTGTCCCAATCCGAGCTGGAACCCATGACGACGCCGATTTGAATGGTTTTCATAGTGCTGAAATGCGCTTTGCAGAGCGCCAGGTGGACTGGCGGCGCAGGGTTTGCGCACTTGGCCAGAATTGAATTTTACTTTTTCACCCCGAGCTACCCCCCATGATCAACGTCACCATCGAAAATTTTGAGGCCGAAGTCGTCGCAGCCTCCCACCAAACTCCCGTTCTGGTGGACTTCTGGGCGCCCTGGTGCGGCCCCTGCAAGGTCATTGGCCCCCTGCTCGAAAAGGTGGAAGAAGAGTACGCCGGCCGCTTCAAGCTGGTGAAGATTGACTCGGACCAGGAGCAGCAACTGTCCCAGGCCTTTGGCATCCGCAGCATCCCCACCTGCGTGCTGATGATCAACGGCAAGCCGGCCGATGGCTTCATGGGCGCGATCCCCGAGAGCAAGATCAAGGAATTTCTGGACAAACATGTGCCGTCCGAGGCCGTGCTGGAAGCCGAGGCTGACGCGGAAGACGCCCAGGACCTGGCGGCGGCTGGTGACCCCCAGGCCGCGCTGAACAAGCTGCTGGAGGCCCTGACCATCAACCCCGGCAACGACGACGCGCGCTACGACTATGTGCGCTTGCTGATTGAGAACGACCTGCTGGAGGACGCCGAGGCCGCGCTGGCGCCCAAGCTCACCGAAATTCCGCGCCAGCTGCGCTTCGAGGCGCTGGGCCAGTTTCTGGACGCCATCAAGTTCGTGGTCACCGATGACCGCGGCCTGTGGACGCCGGACCAGTTCGACGCCCTGACCGCCACCAACAAGCGCGACTTTGACGCCCGCCTGGCCAAGGCCCGCGTGTTGATGGTGGGCGGGGACTGGACCGGCGCCATGGACGAGTTGCTGGAAATCATCATGCGCGACAAGGCCTGGGGCGACGCCGTGCCGCGCAAGACCTTTGTGGCGATTCTGGAACTGCTGACCCCGCCCAAGCCCAAAGCCAACCCCGCCGACGCGGGCAAGACGGCCGGTGGCATTGAGGTGGTGGGCAAGGTAGTGGCCGAGACCGACCCACAGGCCCAGCTGGTGGCCACCTACCGCCGCAAGCTCAGCATGGCGCTGAACTGAGTTTCAGGCGCCCCCCGGGGGCGCCCTGTTGCGAAAGGGGCGGATTTGCAGTACGGTGCATCAGGCATTTCGCACACCACAGCATCCACCTGCTCCCCTTCGATGCAACCCTCTGTCCGTATCGGCTTTGTGCACCTCAATGCCCTGTGCTGGACGTATTTCCATTACCACCTGCAGATCTGCAGCAAGCCCCTGGGCATAGAGCTGCTGAACCGGCCCGTCCGGTCCCTGCAGGGGCAAATTGAAGAGATCCGTGCGCTGCTGCTCGAAGGCATCCAGGTCCTTATCGTGCGGCCAGTCGCCAGCGAGCAACCCGACCTGATTGCAGTCCTGCACCAGGCCAGGGAACAAGGCGTGCATGTGATTGCCGTGGATGGGTCTCCCGGTGGAGAAGACCATTTTTTAACCATCAGCGCCGACAACTTTGCCGGCCAGTTCGCCATGGCGGACTATATGTGTCGACATTTGGGCGGCAGCGGCAAAGTCGCTTACCTGCAGGGCGACCAGCGCATGGAGGCAGGGCGTCTGCGCACCCAGGGCTTTCTGAGCGCGCTGAAAAAGTACCCGAACATCGACCTGGCGTTTGATGGCGCGCTGGACTGGAGCTCGGAAACCGACCTGCGCACCCAGGGTATGGCCCTGGCGCGCGATGCCTTGGCCCGGCACCCCGACCTCGTTGCCATCCTGACCACCAGCGACGAGGCCTCGTTGGGCGTCAACGAGGTCCTGATCCAGGCGGGACTGGTCCACAAGGTGCTGGTCACAGGCTTTGATGCCATGCCCGAAGGGTTGGTGGCCATGGCCCAAGGCCGCATGCATGCCTCGGTCCACCAGCCGCTGGACCGCATGGCCGAAACGGCGATCCAGGCCGCACTGCAGATGGTTCAAGGTGTGGCCCCGCAGAGCAACCAGGTGGTGCTAGACACGGCAATCGTTCTGCCCGAGAACCTGGGCGATGCGGCGCTGCGCGCGCTCAGCATCTTTCCCAGCATCACCCAGGATTTGGTCACCCGCAACCAGGAGCAGAAGCAGAGCAACGCGTTTTTGGAAACGCTGCTGGACAACATCCCCACCATGCTCTACGTGAAGGAGGCCAAGGAATACCGGTACATCCGCGTGAACAAGGCCCGCGAGGCGTGGCTGGGCGTATCACGCGATGAGCACCTGGACAAAACAGTCTTTGACCTGTTTGGCGAAGAGGACGCCAAGCGCTATTGGCAGGAAGACCGCACGGTGATGGAGTCCGGCATTCCACTGGAAATTCCCGTGGAGAGAACCGAAATACCCGGCTTCGGGTTGCGATTCGTGCACACCCGAAAAATTCCGATTTACAACGAGCAGCACCAGCCCGCCTACATCCTGTGCATGGCCGACGACATCACGGAACGCACCCGTGCAGAGGCTCTGCTGGAGCAACACGCCACCGATCTGGAGCGTGCCAACCAGGCCTTGCTGGAGAACCAGCGCATGCTGGTGAACTCCGAAAAGATGGCCGCGCTGGGCGCGCTGGTGGCAGGCGTGGCGCATGAGCTCAATACCCCCATTGGCAATGCCATGCTGGCGGCCACGACCCTGAAAGACCAATGCCTCGCCTTTGCAGAACAAGTGGGCAAGGGCATCACGCGCACCGACCTGCAGCACTTTCTCGATGCCATTGGCAGCGGCTCGGACCTGGTGGAGCGCAACCTGGTGCGCACAGCGCATTTGATTTCGAGCTTCAAGCAGGTGGCGATCGACCAGTCGAGCTCCCAGCCGCGCAAGTTTCTGCTGGCATCGGTGGTGGAGGAAACGCTGTTGCTGCTCTCCCCCACCCTGAAAAAGACTGCGGTGACGCTGGAACGCGCCATCCCCGACCACCTAGAAATGCACAGCCACCCCGGGGCTCTGGAGCAGGTGCTGATGAACCTGATCAACAACGCTGTGATCCACGGGCTGGACGGCCAGGCGCAAGGGCATATCCGCATTCAGGCCCACCTGCAGTCGCCGGGCTGGGTTCGGCTGGCGGTGGAAGACGATGGCGTTGGCATTGCGCCCGAGAACATCCAGCGCGTGTTCGATCCCTTTTTCTCCACCCGCTTTGGCCGCGGTGGATCGGGTCTGGGCCTGAGCATCACGCACAGCCTGGTCGAACACACCCTGGGCGGAAAAATCGCGGTGCGCAGTCAGGTGGGCCAAGGGACCCACTTCGACATCACGCTGCCGCTGCGTGCGCCCGCCGTCCCCCTGGAGTAGTACGCCTACTTGGCGGCCTCTTTGGCCTTCAGCCACGCGGTCATCATCGCAATCTCCTGCTTTTGCGCGCGGATGATATTGCGGGCCAACTGCTTCACCTTGGAGTCTTTGCCGTACTTCAACACCACCTCGGCCATGTCGATGGCACCTTGGTGGTGGGGGACCATGCCGGCCAGAAAGTCGCGGTCTGCATCACCCGTCAACGCCACCGACATGTCCTTGTGCATCTTGGTATTGGCCGCTTCATAGGCCACGCTGGAGGGCGAGGTGTCGCCGCTCGCCGCCATGGTGTGGCCGGCGTGGGGGTCTTGGGCCTGCGCCCATGCACTGGGGGCTAGCAGCGTGGCGGACAGGGCCAAGGTCAGGGCGGCCGCGGTGCGGCCCAGGGAAATGTGTGCTGTCATGGATTCCTCAATCTCTGCAAAGCGCAGGTGCCAGATAGACCGCCTTGGAAGGCCAAGGTTCCCGCCCGCGTTTGCGCTGGATCAAGAAGCCCTTCAAGCGGCCCGACGGTGCGCTGCCCCACTGGCAGCGGGGTAGCGCTCGGTGGCCAGCACGCGCTCGGCGTTCAGGCTGCGGATAGGAATTTCCACATCCTGGGGAATGCCGCCGCTGAGCTGCAGCGCCATGTAGCGACCGCAGCACACGCGCAGGAAGGACGCGAAGTTGTCTACCTCGCCACGCTCCTCCACCAGCTCGTCGTACAGCTTGGTGCACAGCTGCGGCACGCTCATGCCGTCGCGGGTGGCGATTTCATGGAGCACCTGCCAAAACAGGTTTTCCAGTTTGATGCTGGTGGCCACGCCGTGCAGCCGCACCGAGCGCGCGCGGCTCTCATAAAGCGTAGGGTCGGCGCTGATGAACACTTGGCACATGGACTGTCTCCAAAGGGGGCTGCCCCGCATGGTGCAGGCCAGCCCCCAAGGCGTCAATGGGAAATACGCGTGCCCAGCAGCGCCAGGAACTGCGCGATCCAGGCCGGATGTGCGGGCCAGGCTGGTGCCGACACCAGGTTGCCATCGGTGTACGCAGCGTCGATGGCAATGTCGGCGTAGGTGCCGCCCGCGCGCTCCACCTCGACCCGGCAAGCCGGGTAGGCTGAGCAGGTTCGGCCCTGGAGCACGCCAGCACCCGCCAACAATTGCGCCGCGTGGCACACGGCGGCGACAGGCTTGTTGGCGTCGAAAAAATGCTTCACGGCAGCGACCACCGCAGGATAAGTGCGCAAGTACTCGGGGCCACGGCCACCAGGAATCACCAGCGCGTCGTAGGTCTCGGCCTTCACGTCAGCAAAGCTGGCGTTCAGCGTGAAGTTATGACCGGGCTTTTCGCTGTAGGTCTGCGCGCCCTCAAAGTCGTGGATGGCGGTCTTGATGTGGTCGCCGACCTTTTTGTCGGGGCACACGGCGTGCACCGTGTGCCCCACGGCCAGCAGTGCCTGGAACGGCACCATGGTTTCGTAGTCTTCGCAGTAGTCACCGCAAATCATCAGGATTTTCTTGCCCGCCATGTCAGTCTCCTCGTTGTAGATGGGAAACCGATTGTTGGGCGCCACGCGCGTGGCGTGGTGGTACCGGGTTGTTACACCCGGCTGGGGGCTCAGGCGGTCAGGCGGGTCAGCGCTTCCTGGTATTTGGCGGCGGTCTTGGCAATCACCTCGTTAGGCACGCGGGGGGCTGGGGGGGTCTTGCTCCAAGGCTTGCCGTCCACCAGGGCCTGCTCCAGCCAGTCGCGGACAAACTGCTTGTCGTAGCTGGGCGGGTTGGTGCCTTCTTGGTAGCTCTCTTGCGGCCAGAAGCGGCTGGAATCGGGCGTGAGCACTTCGTCCATCAGCGTCAACGTGCCGTCTTTGTCCAGGCCAAACTCAAACTTGGTGTCGGCAATGATGATGCCCTTGGTCAGCGCGATTTCGGCCGCGGCCTTGTAAATCTGGATGCTGAGGTCGCGGATCTGCGTGGCCAGGTCCAGGCCAATCATTTCCACGGTTTTCTCGAACGTGATGTTCTCGTCGTGGTCGCCCACCGCAGCCTTGGCAGCCGGGGTGTAGATCGGCTCGGGCAGCTTGCTGGCGTTCTTCAGTCCGGCAGGCAACTTCACGCCACACACGGCGCCGTTTTCCTGGTATTCCTTCCAGCCGCTGCCTGCCAGGTAACCGCGCACTACGGCCTCCACGGGCAGGGGCTTGAGACGCTTGACCAGCATGGAGCGGCCTGTGACCTGGGCCACTTCAGAGGGCAACACCACACTCTCAGGCGCATCGCCGGTCAGGTGGTTGGGGCAGATGTTGGCGCCGTTAGGCCCAAGCTTCTCGAACCAGAACAGCGCCATCTGCGTGAGCAGCGCGCCCTTGCCGGGAATCGGCTCGCCCATGATCACGTCAAACGCGGACAAGCGGTCGCTGGCCACCATGAGAATGCGGTCATCGCCCACGGCGTAGTTGTCACGCACCTTGCCACGGGCAAGCAGGGGAAGGGACAGGGCAGAAGTGTGCAGTGCAGAGGTCATGGCATCCAACAAATAAAAAGGCTCTGCCCCCACGCCGGGAGGCAGAGCCCTCGATTATCGCAAGTTACGCGCCGCCTCGGGCCGCGCCCTAGTTCCGGTGGCTAAGCAGGTAGGTCTTTCTACCCACGCCGTTGCGCTTGGTTTCGGACATCGAGCTGATGCCGGAGTGGCGAAAGATGAGCCCATAGCCCACCTCATCCCAGGCACCGGCCTTCTTGAACTCTTGGCTGTAGTACAGCACATAGCGCTCAGAACCGCTTCCCAGCCAATAGGAGGCCACGGTGGCATTGCCATTTGAATAGGCGTAAACAACCTTGGCAGAACCCGACTCTGCCAAACTCCTGGCGATCTGCTTGTACCAATCGTCCAGGATGTCCGGAGGGACGCCCACGGGATTCACGGTGTCCAAAAAGGCCTCTGCTGCCAGGATGGTGTAGCGCGCCTCGCTTTGGCGCAGACAAATGCCGGTGGAGCGCGTGATCTGGAACTGGCTGGCCGAACTCAGGTGGCTCACCCCAATCGTGGTGCCCGCAGGCAAGGGCAGTTTGGCCGCCGTGTCCTTCACGCCCGTGCCGGACGCAACAACCTGCGGCACGCACTTGGCTGCTTCAACCGCCAGATTGCCAGCATTCACTTGGGCACTCTGAAATTTGCTCTCGATACGAAGCGCGCTCAAAGGCACGTAGTCATCGGGCGGTGCAAACTGCTTGGGCTGGGTGGTCTCGCACCCCGCCAACAGCGCCACAGCGCTCACCACGCCCCAGATCCATTCTCTTCTCACGTTGTCTCCTCCCTTGGGTTATTGGAGCAACGAGTTTAGCCCCGTCCCAACGGAAAGGCCCTTGGTGCGTGATGTGCACCAAGGGCCTTGCGAGAAGTGCAGAAGGAATTACTGAACGACCTGCGCCAACTCTCCGCGCGCGTACTGCCCGGCCACCACCTGCAGACTGTGGCCCTTAATACCGGCGGCTTGGCCTTCGCAACCGAACTCGACGTAGCGCTGTTTGCAGAGCTGTTTGGCGGCTTCGCGTGCGGGCTTGAGCCATTCTCGGGCGTCAAACTTGTCGGGGTTTTCAAACAGGAACTTGCGCACCGCGGCGGTCATGGCCATGCGGATGTCGGTGTCGATGTTGACCTTGCGCACACCAAACGGAATCGCGCGCTGCACTTCTTCTACGGGCACTCCCCAAGTCTGGGGCATCTTGCCACCGTACTGGTTGATGGCTGCCAGCAGGTCTTGCGGTACCGCGCTGGAGCCGTGCATCACCAAGTGGGTGTTGGGGATGCGAGCGTGGATTTCCTTGATGCGCTCAATGGCCAGGATGTCGCCCGTGGGCTGGCGCGTGAATTTGTAGGCGCCGTGGCTGGTGCCAATGGCGATCGCCAGCGCGTCCAACTGCGTGCGCTTCACAAAATCAGCGGCTTCCTCAGGATCGGTCAGCAGCTGTTCGCGGGTCATGATGGCGTCGGTGCCGTGGCCGTCCTCCTTGTCGCCCTGCATGGTTTCCAGCGATCCCAGGCAGCCCAGTTCGCCCTCCACCGTCACGCCCAGCTTATGGGCCATGTCGACCACCTTGCGGGTCACTTCGACGTTGTACTCATAGCTGGCAATGGTTTTGCCATCGGCTTCCAATGATCCGTCCATCATCACCGAGCTGAAGCCCAGGTCGATGGCGCCTTGGCAAACGGCAGGGCTTTGGCCGTGGTCCTGGTGCATCACGACGGGAATGGTGGGGTAGCTTTCCACCGCAGCCTGGATCAGGTGCTTGAGGAAATGCTCACCCGCATATTTGCGGGCGCCAGCGCTGGCCTGCATGATGACCGGGGCGCCCACCTCCTTGGCGGCTTCCATGATGGCCTGGACTTGCTCCAGGTTGTTCACGTTGAACGCGGGAATCGCGTAGTTGTGCGTTGCCGCGTGGTCGAGAAGCTCGCGCATCGAAACGAGTGCCATGGATGTCCCCAGGAAGTTAAAAACTCGCAGCGGCAGATTTGGTAACCGCTTGGTAACTTGTACCGTTGCTGGATTCTAACTCCCGAGGGTTAACCCGAATTCGGACGCGAAAAAGGGGCCCGCAAGCCCCTTGATACAGCGTTGAACTGGATCAGTTCACCGCGCAGATCTTCAGCATGTTGGTGCCACCGGGGGCGCCCATGGGTTCGCCGCAAGTGATGGCGTAGATCTCGCCCTTTTGCACAATGCCGCGCGTCTTCAGGTGCTTTTCGGCTTCCAGCAGTGCGGTGTCGCGGTCGGCGCTGGAACCCATCAAGAGCGGGCGCACATTGCGGTACAGCGTCATCTTGCGCTGGGTGGTGACTTTGGGGGTCAGCGCGTAGATCGGCACATGGATCAGGTGGCGGCTCATCCACAGTGCGGTGCTGCCGCTGTCGGTCATAGCGACGATGGCCTTGGCACCCAGATGGTGGGCCGTGAACAGTGCGCCCATGGCGATGGACTGGTCGATGCGAGTGAAGGTCTTGCCGGTGAAATCGGCATCCAGCTTGACGTGCTCGCTGCCTTCGGCGGCGAGACAGATCTTGGCCATTTCGATCACGGTTTCCAGCGGGTATTTGCCAGCGGCAGTCTCGGCCGACAGCATCACGGCGTCAGTGCCGTCGAGCACGGCGTTGGCCACGTCGCTCACCTCGGCGCGCGTGGGCACGGGGTTGGTGATCATGGATTCCATCATCTGCGTAGCGGTGATCACGACCTTGTCGTGCTCGCGGGCCAGCTTGATCATGTGCTTTTGCAGCGCAGGTACGGCGGCGTTACCAACTTCCACGGCCAAATCGCCGCGGGCCACCATGATGCCGTCCGAAGCCAGCAAGATTTCCAGCAGGCGGGGGATGGCTTCGGCGCGTTCGATCTTCGCAATCAGACCGGGCTTGTGGTTGTATTCGGCCGCCGCGACATTGCACAGCTGGCGCGCCATTTCCATGTCAGTGGCGTTCTTGGGGAAGCTCACGGCCACGTAGTCGGCCTGGAAGCTCATCGCGGTGCGGATGTCTTCCATGTCCTTGCCGGTCAGCGCGGGAGCGGTCAGTCCGCCGCCTTGCTTGTTGATGCCCTTGTTGTTGGACAGCTCGCCGCCCAGCTTGACGGTGGTGTGCACCTGCTCGCCCTTCACCGCGTCCACGGTGATCACGATCAAACCGTCGTTGAGCAAGAGCACGTCACCAGCGCCCACTTCAGAGGGCAGCGCCTTGTAGTCCAGGCCCACGGCGTTGATGTCGCCCAACTCTGTGCGGGCGGCGTCCAGAATGAATTTTTGGCCAGGCTCCAGGAACACCTTGCCTTCGGCGAACTTGCCCACGCGGATCTTGGGGCCCTGCAGGTCGGCCATGATGGCGACTTCGCGGCCGGCGCGCTGCGCGGCTTCGCGCACCAGGCGGGCGCGGTCGATGTGGTCTTGGGCCTTGCCGTGGCTGAAGTTCAAGCGCACCACGTTGACGCCGGCACGGATCATTTGCTCCAGCAATGCGGGGTCGCTGGAGGCGGGTCCGAGGGTGGCAACGATTTTGGTAGCGCGACTGGGCATGAAACGGTCTCCTAGAGTGTGTTACCTATTTTCACACGTAAGGTCCTGTAAGAGTTACAGCCCAGGCACAAGAAAGAACAAGCAGGGGTTAGCCCCGAGGGCAGACAACCGCCGCACGTGGTTGAATGATTGCCCGCCCGACGCCTGCCCGCCATTCCCCATGAACGCCCCCGCCACCCACACTGCTGCGCTGCTGGACAGCACGCACGGCAAGCCCAAGCTGTTGGTGGTGGACGACCAGCCCATCCACATCCAGATGCTGGTGCAGGCCTTTGCCGAGGACTACCAGGTGTTCATGGCCACCTCGGGCGAACAGGCGCTGGCCGTGTGCCACAGCAACCCGCCCGATCTGGTGCTGCTGGATGTGCTGATGCCGGGGATGGACGGCTTTGCCGTGTGCCGCCAGCTCAAGGCGCAAGAGGCTACCTCCCACATCCCCATCATCTTTGTCACCGCGCGGCCCGATGCCGGCCAGGAGACCCATGGCCTGGGCCTGGGCGCGGTGGACTTCATCTCCAAACCCGTGAACCCCGCCGTGGTGCGAGCCCGCGTGCACACGCACCTGACGCTGAAATTCCAGTCCGACCTGCTCAAGAAGCTGGTGCTGCTGGACGGTCTCTCGGGCGTGTTCAACCGCCGCTACTTTGACCAGCAGCTGGCCACCGAGTGGGCGCGCGCGGCACGCAGCGGCTTGTCGCTCTCACTGGTGCTGCTGGATGTGGACCACTTTGGCGCCTACAACGAACGCCACGGCCACCAGGCTGGCGACGATTGCTTGCGTCTGATTGCGGTCACGCTCAAGGCTGTGCTGCGCCGTCCGGCCGACGTGGTGGCACGCTTTGGTGGCGAAGAGTTTGCCTGCCTGCTGCCCGACACCTCGCACGAGGATGCGCTGGCGCTGGCGCAGGAAATGGAGCGGCGCGTACGCCAGCTGCGACTACCGCGCAGCGATGCCCATGGCAGCGATGTGCTGTCGGTCAGCGTGGGCCTGGGCACGCGCGTGAGCCCCCACAGTGGCCAGGCCAGCGACCTGCTGGCGCTGGCGACCACACAGCTGCAGCACGCCAAACACAATGGCCGTGGCCAGGTGCGCTACGCCAGCCTGCACACCGCGCCAGCGCCGCTCTAGCCCCCGTGGACGCTGCGCGAGCAGCTTCCAATTTGATAGCGACTTAGCCCGCTGCGCGCTTGGTAAGAATTTCGAATGCGGGCAGGGTCTTGCCTTCCAGCACTTCGAGGAAGGCGCCGCCGCCGGTGCTGATGTAACCCACCTTGTTTTCAATGCCGTACTTGGCAATGGCCGCCAAGGTGTCGCCGCCACCAGCGATGGAGAAAGCGCTGGACTCGGCAATCGCCTGCGCAATCACCTTGGTGCCGTTCTCGAACGCTGCGAACTCGAACACGCCCACGGGGCCGTTCCAGACGATGGTGCCCGCCTTCTTGAGCTGGTCGGCCAGGGCTTGGGCGGTTTGTGGACCGATGTCCAGAATCAGGTCATCGTCGGCCACATCGGTCGCGGCTTTCACCGTGGCCACCGCGTCGGCGGAGAAGGTCTTGGCCGTCACCACGTCGGTAGGAATGGGCACGGCGGCGCCGCGTGCCTTCATGGCCTCGATCACGGCCTTGGCCTGGTCCAGCAAATCGGGTTCGGCCAGGCTCTTGCCAATCTTGAGGCCTGCAGCCAGCATGAAGGTGTTGGCAATGCCGCCACCCACGATGAGCTGGTCCACGTTCTCGGCCAGGCTCTTCAAAATGGTGAGCTTGGTCGACACCTTGGAGCCGGCGACGATGGCGACCAGCGGGCGCTTGGGGGCCAGCAGGGCCTTGCTGATGGCGTCCATCTCGGCGGCCAATAAAGGACCGGCACAGGCAATCGGCGCGAACTGCGCAATACCGTAAGTGGAAGCTTCAGCGCGGTGGGCCGTGCCAAAGGCGTCGTGCACAAAGATGTCGCACAGCGCAGCCATTTTCTTGGCGAGGTCTTCGTTGTTCTTTTTCTCGCCCTTGTTGACGCGGCAGTTTTCCAGCATCACCAGTTGGCCGGGCTTCACCGCCACGCCGTCCGTCCAGTTGGCGATCACGGGGATCTCGCGGCCCATGAGTTCGCCCATGCGCTTGGCCACGGGCGCCAGCGAATCTTGGGGTTTGAATTCACCTTCCGTGGGGCGACCCAGGTGGCTGGTCACCATGACGGCAGCGCCGGTGTCCAGCGCCATCTGGATGGCGGGCACGCTGGCGCGCACGCGGGTGTCTTCGGTGATGTTGCCGGCGTCATCCTGCGGCACGTTCAGGTCGGCACGGATGAATACGCGCTTGCCAGCGACTTTGCCTTGGGCAATCAGGTCAGAAAAACGGATCACTTGCATGGGGGAAACCTCAGGTAGTAAGCGCGCGCGGGGTGCGGCAACACCCGGCATTGTAGAAGTGCGCAGGCTGTGGCTAGGCCCGCACCGGTTGTTCACGCAACGAAACTACCAACCGAGGCCAATGTGCAGGGGCAGGTAGACGGCCATGCCGGAGAGGATGGTGCCCAGCACCGCTTGGCCCGCGCCGCGGCGCCAGACAAAAAAGGCCAAGCCTGCGGCCACGGCGTACAGGCGTGCATCCTGCAGGGTGTGGATGGGCACGCCCTTGGTCATCACGATCTCGGGCACGATCACCGCGGACAGCGCCGCAATGGGTGCGTACTGCAAACCGCGCTGGGCCCAGGCGGGCAGCGACCAGTCCTTGTCGGTGATGAAGAAGAAGGAGCGCGCAATCACGGTGATGCAGGCCAGCCCCAGCGTGGTCAGCAGGGTCCAGCCATCCGTGGTGCCAACAAAGAAACTGTCCCAGTTCATGCGGGGTCCTTGGGCGGGTGGTGGGGTGGGTGCGAGGTGTCGGGGCGCTTGTCCAGTAGCAGGCACACCGTCACCGCCACCGCAATAGCCACCAGGATGTTGAGCTTGAGCGGCAACGCAAATGCCGCGACACCCGCAGCGCCCGCCACCCCGGCCGACACCCAGCGCAGACGGCTGGTAGCCAGCGAAGCCATCATGCCCACCAGCGCCAAGATGCCCGCAAAGCCCAGGCCCCACGATGTGGGCACAAAGTTGGCCAGCACCACGCCCAGCACGCTGCTGACGGTCCAACTGAACCAGTTGATGCCCCCATTACCCGCCAGGTAGGCCATTTGCGCAGCGCGGCCCGCCTCGTCCGTGGCGGGCTTGGTGAATTGTTTAACAAACAGCACATAGGTCAGGTCGGCCGACAGGTAACCCGTGACCAGTCGCTGCCAGCGCGGCAGGTGCATGAGGTAGGGCCGCATGTGCGCGCTGAACACCACGAAGCGCAGGTTCACACAAAAGCCCGTCACCAGAATCACCCACATGGGCGCCCCGGCAATCAGCAGCGGCACCGCCGCGAGCTGCGAGCTGCCGGCAAACACGGTGAGCGCCATGAACAGCGCCTCAAAAGTGCTCATGCCGGACTTGACCATGGCCACGCCCGTCATCAGGCCCCAGGCGGCGATGCCGGGCGACACGCCCAGCATGTCCGAGAAGCCACGGCGGAACTCGGGGTGGGTGTAGTTGCTACGCAGGAAAAACATCAGGAGGCCTCAGGCACCGCGGGCAGCTCAAACCGCTGGCCCACCTGCAGCGGGCTGCCGCGCAGGAACTCGGCCACGGGCAGGCGCTTGCCACCGGGACGTTGCAACTCGGTCAACATCGCTATGGAATTCATAGCAGCTACCGCAATGCCTTCGGGGGCTAGAGCCACTATTTGCCCAAATTCTGCATGGCCGCTGCCTTCACCCACACGCGCGCTCCAAACCTTGATGGTTTCGCCATGCAGCACCGTGCTGGCGCCCGGAAACGGGTTGAAAGCGCGCACGCGACGCGCGATGGCGGCAGCGTCCAGGCGCCAGTCAATCGGTGCCTCGTGCTTTTCGATCTTGTGCGCGTAAGTTACGCCTGCTTCGGGCTGCTTCACCGGCTGCAGGGCGCCTTGGGCGGCCAGGTCCAGCGCCTGCACCACCATGGCAGCACCCAACTCGGCCACCTTGTCATACAGCGTGGCCGTGCTGTCTGCGTCTGCAATCGGCAGGCTTTGTGTGAGCAGCATGTCACCTGTATCCAGCCCCACATCCATCTGCATGATCGTGACACCGGTCTCAGTGTCACCCACTTCAATAGCACGATGGATGGGCGCGGCACCGCGCCAGCGTGGCAGCAAGGAGCCATGGATATTCAGGCAACCGTATTTGCCACCGCCAGCCATGTCGTCGAGTACCCACTGGGGCAGGATGAGGCCATAGGCGGCCACCACCATCACATCGGCCCGCGCGTCGGCAATAGCCTGGCGCGCCACGGCGGCATCTTCGGGGTATTTGCCATCCAGGCGCAGGCTGCGCGGCTGGGCCACGGGAATGCCGTGTTCCAGCGCAAATTGTTTGACGGCAGAGGCCTGCAGCTTCATGCCACGCCCGGCCGGGCGATCCGGCTGGCTCAGCACCAGGGCGATGGTGTGGCCCGCGGCGTGCAGCCGTTCCAGCGCCACCCGCGCAAACTCCGGCGTACCGGCAAAGATGACGCGCAGGGGCTGTGCGGCCCGAATGCCCTGCGCCACTTAGCGCGATTCCTCGCGCTGGGCCTTGATCATCTTGGTCTTGATGCGGTTGCGCTTGAGCGGCGACAGGTATTCCACAAACACCTTGCCCAGCAAGTGGTCCATCTCGTGCTGCACGCACACGGCCAGCAGGCCATCGGCCTCGATCACGCGGCTATTGCCCTTTTCGTCCAGCGCCTTCACATGCACCGCGTCAAAGCGTGTCACGCCGTCGTAAATGCCAGGCACCGACAGGCAGCCTTCTTCATTCAGGTGCGTGGTGGGGCTGGTCCAGACCAGTTCGGGGTTGATCAGCACCATGGGCTGGTCGCGCTCTTCCGACACGTCAATAACGATCAGGCGCTCGTGCACATTGACCTGCGTGGCCGCCAAACCAATGCCTTTGGCGTCGTACATGGTCTCCAGCATGTCCGTGGCCAACTGCTGGATACGCGCGTCCACGACCGGGATGGACTTGGCCACGGTGTGGAGTTTGGGGTCGGGGTAACAAAGAATCGGAAGTAAAGCCATAGGAAGATCTTCAAAGATGTGGCTATTTTCGCCACTTTTGGGTTCCCTCGCAGCACCAAAGGGCTAAAAACGTTGCCGAATCAAGGGCTTGAGCGCAAAATCGCGCGTAAATTATCAAGTTCCTTCACAGATTCGCACCTTATGACGACACACCTCAAGGCGAAATCCAGCGTGGCCATCGCCGCCCTGGCTGCACTGGCCACTTTGGCAGGCAACGCGACCTGGGCGCAGAACTTCCCGATCTCTGCCGCCCAGAAGCAAACCGCCAACGAAGTGGCCCAAAAAGGTGTGCCGCTGAGCGAACTGGCCGCCAACGCCCCTGACAGCTACACCATCAAGAGTGGTGACACCCTGTGGGCCATCTCCAGCCTCTACCTCAAAGGCCCCTGGCGCTGGCCCGAGCTGTGGGGCATGAACCTGAACGACATCAAGAATCCCCACCGCATTTACCCCGGCCAGGTACTGCTGCTGGAGCGCAAAAACGGCATGGCCACGCTGCGCGTGGCCGGTGCAGGTGGCGACTCTGCCCCTACCGACACGGTGCGTGTCAGCCCCCGCACCCGCTTTGAATCGCTGGCCGACCAAGCCTTGCCCACCCTCAAGTCCCGCATCATCGAGGCCTTTTTGGCCGAACCCATCGTGGTCGACGAAGCGGGCCTGAAAGCCGCACCCCGCATCGTCTCTACGCAGGAAGGCCGCGTGCTGCTGACCCGCGGCGACCGTGCCTATGCCCGCGGCTCCAACGGCGGCCCGCTGCTGGATGACCAGAGCAAAGAACAACAACTGTTCCGCGTGTTCCGCAACGCCACCCCGCTCAAAGACCCAACCACCGCCGAGATCCTGGGCTACGAAGCCCAGTACGTGGGCAAAGCCACGCTGGTGCGCGGTGAGACCACCACGGAAGTCGAGGGCGAAGAAGGCAAGACGACCAGCGCCATCGTGCCCGCCACCATCGACATCGTGGCAGCCAAGGAAGAAATGCGCGTCGGCGACCGCATGCTGCCCGAACCACCGCGCGAACTGACCACCTACGTTCCCCACGCCCCCGACACCCAGACCACGGGTCGCATCGTGTCGGTCTACGGCAATGCCGTGGCCAACGCGGGCCAGAGCCAGGTGGTGGCCATCAACCGCGGCAAGCGCGATGGCATGGAGGCTGGCCACGTGCTGGCTATCCTGAAGGATGGCGCCCGCGTGGTCGACAAATCGGACCCCGCCCACCCGCTGATGAAGCTGCCCGACGAGCGCAACGGCCTGCTCATGGTGTTCCGCACCTATGACCGCCTGTCTTACGCGCTGATCCTGGAGATCACCGACAGCGTGCGCGTGGGTGACCGCCTGGTCAACCCCAAGTAAGCAAGATACCCGCACCAGGCCGCTAGCGCCGTGGAGCCCGACGAACTCAGCGCATGGCTGCGCCTGCAGCTCAGCCCCGGAGTGGGCAATGGCACGGCGCGCAAGCTGCTGGCCGCCTTTGGTCTGCCGCAGCAGATATTTGCCCAATCCCCTGCCGCACTCGAAGCCTGCGTGAGTGCCCGCCAAACGGCAGGGCTGCTACAAGTGCCGCCAGAACTGGCCGAGCAGCTGCAAACAACCTTGGCATGGCTGGCCGCGCAACCCGAACAACGCCGGGTGCTGAGCCTGGGCGATGCAGACTACCCCCAAGCGCTGCTGGACATGGAAGATCCACCCCTGCTGCTGTACGCCATGGGCGCTGCAGGGCAGTGGCAGGGCTTGGCCCAGTGCGCCGCCAGTGGCATCGCCGTGGTGGGTAGCCGCAACCCCACGCCGCAAGGTCGAGCCAATGCCCGGCAGTTCTCCCAAGCGCTGGCAGAAGCCGGCCTGACCGTGGTGTCGGGCCTGGCGCTCGGGGTGGATGGCGCGGCCCATGAAGGCGCGCTGGACGGAGCTCCCGACGGCCAGCTGGCCACCATCGCCGTGGTCGGCACTGGCCTGGACCGGGTCTACCCCAAGGACCATTTCGACCTGGCGCACCGCATTGCCCAGCGCGGCCTGCTGCTCAGCGAATACCCGCTGGGCACGCCGCCCCTGTCCGCCAACTTCCCGCGGCGCAACCGCATCATTGCCGGACTGGCACGCGGCACGCTGGTGGTGGAGGCCGCGCTCAAGTCCGGATCCCTCATCACGGCACGCCTGGCGGTAGAACAAGGCAAAGATGTATTCGCCATTCCCGGCTCGATTCACGCCACCCAGGCGCGCGGCTGCCATGCGCTGATCAAGCAGGGGGCCAAGCTGGTGGAATGCGCGCAGGACATTCTGGAAGAACTACAACTTCCTGGCGGCCTTCAAAGCGCTATGAATTCAGGAGCTATTGGCGCAGAGACGACGGGGGCTAGCACGCCAAATGATGCTGAAACTTCCGTGCTAGATGCTCTGGGCTACGACCCCAGTGGGCTGGACGCCCTGCAGGCCCGTACCGGCCTGGACACCGCCAGCCTGCAAGCCCTGCTGATGGGCCTGGAGCTACAGGGCCAGGTGGCGCGCCTGCCCGGCGGCTTGTTCCAGCGCATGGGCCAGGCCTAGGCATCCGCGGCCCCGCCAAGGCCTTCAATCGGGAGAAAAGAGGGGCAGTTTCGCCAGCCGGCGCGAAGCCGTTTTTTCTGCGCTATATTGGCTCCCATGTTTGAAGTGCTTGTCTTCGTTTACGAAAACTACTATGCCGATGAGGGCTACCCCGAGCCGGCGCATCTCCAGCGCAAACTCAGCGCTGTGGGCTTTGAGGCCGACGAAATTGAGGAGGCCATGGCCTGGCTCAATGGCCTGAGCACCGCCTCGCGCGGCGCCCGCCCCCTCCCGGAGACACTCCCCACCGTACCAGCGGACCCCTGGCTGCGCCTCCCGCTGGCCTCCAGCGTGCGCATCTACCCGCAGTACGAACAAAACCACCTGGGCCCCCAGTGCCTGGGCTTCATCAGTTTTCTGGAGTCCAACGGCGTGCTGCCCGCCCACATGCGCGAGGTCGTCATCGACCGTGCCATGGCCGCACCAGGCAGCCCCGTGGCGCTGGATGATCTGAAAACAATTATCTTGATGGTGTTCTGGAGCTTCGGGCTCGAACCCGACGCTTTGGTGCTGGACGAGTTGTGTGACAACCCCAGCGAACGCGTCGCGCATTAGTTAAGCCCCCCAAGGGGGCCAACACACCGTCTCTGTCAGGCCAGCAGGCGTTCTGGATTGGCTTCGATCTTGGCCAACGCATCGCGTGTGGCGCGCACGGTCAGCGCTTCTTCCTCTTGTGGCAACAGCAAGCCAGCCTGCAGGTAGGCTGCCAGTCGCCCGCCTTGAATCAGGAAGCTTTTGCCCGAGGTGGACGCAAACAGGTTCAGGTGCTTGCGGTCGCTGCGCCAGGCAAACTGCACTTGGGTGATCTGGTTGTTGTGGTCCAGCGTGAACCACGAGCCCAGCTGCAGCTCCTGCGCCCAAGCCAGCATGGCAGCGGTGGGTTTGGAGCCCCCATTGGCCACCACCTCCAGCGCAGAAGCGTCAATGCCCAGCATCATCTCGATGCTTTCGGCATCCAATGGCAAATCGCCCATGCCGTCCTCAGACACGAAGTCTTCCAGGTTGCCCAGGCGCTGCGCCATGGCATCGATCTTGGCCTGCGGAATGGCCTGGGTCTTGGACATGAAAGCGTCGGCCAAGGTATCGCTGATGCGTTTCACATGGCCTTCCTGCTCGCTGGGCGCCATCGCCAACAGCGTCATGCCAGAGCGCAGACGCAGCAGCAAATTGGGCAAGTCCTGAATCACCTTGGCACGGTCGGCGCGGTTGGGCTTGGCACTGGCCGCCCAGATCAGGTCAGTGGCCGATTTTTTCAGCACGAGCGTGTCGGCATGCTGCGGGCCCTTGCGCACGGCAGCCACGGCCAGCACCTCGGCCCAGACCTTGAACAGGAAATCACGGATTTCTTCGCGCACCGGCATGTCTTTCAACATGTTGCGCATTTCGATGGTGTACTGGATGGCCAGGGTCTCTTTTTGCTCGACCTGCTGCGCCACGCTCACCACCTTTTGGGTCGGACCCTTTTCCGTGAGGAACTTGGAGAGGAATTTCTGGAATTCCTCGAACACGATCTGGTAGACCTTTTTGCCGGTCTCGGGGTATTGCTCGATCACTTGCACAATGCGCTTGATCTCGGTCTCCATGGCCTTGCCCTGCACGCCTGCGGCGTCAAAGCCCATGACGCAGGAACCCATGCGGTCGATCAGCTGGCGTGCCGGGTGATCGGCGGTGCCAAAAAAGTCCGGGTCTTCCAGCGCCACACGCAGCACCGGCATTTGCAACCGCGCAAACCAGACCCGAATACCGGGGGGAATGCGCTCCTCGGCCAGAATGGCCTGGAACATCAGTGCCACGATTTCGATCGTGGCCTTCTCGCCCTTGGTTTCGGCTTTTTTCTTGAGCTCGGCCGACTTCTCGCGCAGGTCGCCAGCCACCCGGACCACGCCGGCCGGGCTGTAATCTTCATACAGTGTGCCACCCACGGCATAGCCCATGCCCCCACCGCCCTCCATGCGCGGCGCCATGGCCGCAGCCAGTGCGGGCGATGGGCTGTGGTGGGCGGTGCCCACAAAATCACCACCACCATGGCTGACAAACAGACGGCGGATCTGGCCGATCATGCCCTGCGCTCGGCTGCGGGCACGGGCAATGGGCGTGTTGGTGGTCAGCATACGCGTCTCTTCCGACGCGCCATACGCCTGGCCCGGCATGCTGTTGGAGCCTGAGGATTGGCGCCAGAACGGTGTAGGAGTCGAAGGTGTGACGCCTTGTGGACCCGTCGAAGCGGCCTGTGCAGGTCCAGCAGGTGCTGCGCTACCGCCACCGCCCCAGCCCAAGCGCCCGCCAAAAAAACCGCCGCCGGAGCGCGGCGCACCGCCTCCTGCAGGTCCTGGGCCAGCAGCATCAACGCCGGCAGGGCCGGCATGTCCTCGACCACCACCCTGGGACGACCCAGCGCCACTGCCACTTTGCATTCCGCTACCACCACCCTGGGAGCCACTATCTAAACCTGCGTGGCCCGTGGGTGCATAGGCTTGTTGGTACCCACCACCGCCCTGCGGGCCGCCGCCATAACCCCCCACGTCACCATAACCGCTCGGCCCCATTTCACCCGGCTGGGGGGGCTGCGGCTGCGCACCAGGTGCGGCGGGGCGGGGGCGGTTAGCCCCCATTTGGCGCACGGGCGCCTTGACGCGGTCTTTCAGCTCGATCGTAGGCATCACGCCCTTGCTGATCAATACGTCGTTCGCATTCTTGTAGGCAATCACCAGCCGTTCAATCAGCAGCTTCTGCACCACCTCATTCACCATGGACCAGGACTCGCCGGGCATGCCCGATTGCGCCCACTGCTCGACCATCAACAGCACCAGCACCTCAGGGCGCAGCAGGTCGTTGCCTTCCAGGTCTTCGGTGCCTTCGAGGTACTTGATGCGCACCCGCAGATCGTCCAGCTGGGGCAGCACTTTTTCATTAACGGCCAGCACCAGGCGCGACGCCAGAATCTTGTTCTCCACCACCTCGGTGCCCACCAACTCCAGGCCCGCACTTTCCAGCGATGCCGCTTTCTTCTGCTTCGCGGGCTCCAGACACTCGCGCCAGGCCTTCATTGTCCCGTCCAGCCACAGGGGGCGGCAGCGCTTGTAAGCCATCCAGGTGTCACGGCGCGTCTGCGCATCGCGGGCATTGGCCAGCTCGTCCATCAGCGTCGTCAAACGCTCCTGCACAGCACCGCTGATTTCCAGCGCGGCTTTGCCGGCTTCCGCCAAAAATCGCTCGCGCACCGCGCGGGCGAGTTGCAATCGGGGGGAAAGAGCAGGTCCGGTCGCCATGGGTTGTACCGCTTAAACGGTTGCGCCCGCGTTGGGGTCGTTGGGGTCGGTTTCCTTCTTGGGGCCGCCCTTGACCAAATCTTCGCGCTGGATACCCAGCCACATGGCGATGGCCGCAGCCACAAAGACCGAGGAGTAAATACCGAACAGAATCCCGATGGTCAGCGCCAGCGCAAAGTAATGCAGCGTGGCACCACCGAACAGCAGCATGGACAGCACCATCATTTGGGTCGCACCATGGGTGATGATAGTACGGCTGATGGTGGAGGTGATCGCGTTGTCGATGATCTCTTCGGTGTTCATCTTGCGGTAACGGCGGAAGTTTTCGCGAATCCGGTCAAAAATCACCACCGATTCGTTCACGGAGTAGCCCAGCACCGCCAGCACGGCGGCCAAAACAGGCAGTGAAAACTCCCATTGGAAGAAGGCGAAAAAACCCAGGATGATGACCACATCGTGCAAGTTGGCGATGATGGCAGCCACGGCGAACTTCCACTCGAAGCGCACCGCCAGATAAATCATGATGCCGGCCACTACAAAGGCCAGGGCCTTGAGGCCATCGGCCGCCAACTCATCCCCCACCTGGGGACCGACAAATTCGGTACGGCGCAGGGTGGCAGACGGATCACTGGCTTTCAGCGCCTCCAGTACCTTGTCACTTTGCTGGCTGGAGGTGCTGCCCTTTTGCACGGGCATGCGGATCAGCACGTCCTGGGCCGTGCCAAAGTTTTGCACCTGCACATCATTGATACCCAGCTTGTCCACGGCGCTGCGGATCGCATTGAGGTCGGCAGGCTGGGAGTAGCTCACCTCCATCAGGGTGCCGCCGGTGAACTCGACCGACAGATGCAGGTGGCGGGTAAAGAGGAAGAACACCGCTGCCACGAAAGTGATCAGCGAGACCAGATTGAATACCAAGGCATTCCGCATGAACGGAATGTCGCGGCGAATTTTGAAGAATTCCATGCCCGTTTCCCTTTAATTGGTCGTCACCTGATTGCCGGAATCAGGCCGCCACACCGTGCCAATGGACACAGTCTTGAGCTTCTTTTGCCGACCGTACCACAAATTGACCACGCCCCGGGAGAAGAACACCCCGGAGAACATGCTGGTCAAAATGCCCAGGCAGTGCACCACCGCAAAGCCGCGCACCGGGCCGGAACCAAAGGCCAACAAGGCGAGACCGGCGATCAGGGTGGTGACGTTGGAGTCGATGATGGTGGCCCAGGCGCGGTCGTAGCCGGCGTGGATGGCGGCCTGCGGCGAGGCCCCGTTGCGCAGCTCTTCGCGTACGCGCTCGTTGATCAGCACATTGGCGTCAATCGCCATACCCAGCACTAAGGCCATGGCAGCCATGCCAGGCAAGGTCAGCGTAGCCTGCAGCATGGACAGCACGGCCACCAGCAGCAACAGGTTGAATGCCAGCGCGACGCTGGAGATCACGCCAAACAGCATATAGTACACGCACATGAAGACCGTCACGGCCAAGAAGCCCCAGGTCACGCTATGGAAACCCTTGGCAATGTTCTCGGCACCCAGGCTGGGGCCAATCGTGCGCTCTTCGATGATTTCCATGGGCGCGGCCAGGGAGCCAGCGCGCAGCAACAGAGCCGTGTCGGCCGCTTCCACCGTGGTCATGCGGCCCGAGATTTGCACCCGACCGCCGCCGATTTCGGAGCGAATTACCGGCGCCGTCACCACTTCGCCCTTGCCTTTTTCAAACAAGAGGATGGCCATGCGCTTGCCGATGTTCTCACGCGTCACGTCACGAAAAATGCGCGAGCCCTTGGCGTCCAGCGACAGGTTGACCGTGGGTTCCTGGGTCTGGCTGTCAAAGCCAGGCTGGGCGTCGGTCAGGTTTTCACCCGTCAGGATGACCTGCTTCTTGACCACCACGCCCTGGCCATTGCGCTCCAGGTAGCGTTCCGAGCCAAACGGCACCGCGCCGGCGCCAGACTCGGCCACACGTGCCTCGGAGCCTTCATCCACCATGCGGATTTCCAGCGTGGCGGTGCGGCCCAAAATGTCTTTGGCCTTGGCCGTATCCTGCACGCCAGGCAGTTGCACCACGATGCGGTCCAGTCCCTGCTGCTGAATCACGGGCTCGGCCACGCCCAGTTCGTTGATCCGGTTGTGCAGGGTGGTGATGTTTTGTTTGAGCGCTTGGGTCTGCACGGCGCGGGCGGCCACGGGCTTGATGGAGGCGACCATCTTCACATCGGTGCCGTCGGCGGTTTCCACGGTGTCGAGGTCGGCAAACTGGTCCTGGATGATGCGCTTGGCGGCTTCCGCCGTCGCTGCATCGCGGAAACGGATTTCGATGGTCTGGGCGTTGCGCGTAATGCCACTGTGGCGCACATTCTTTTCACGCAAGGTGGTGCGGATGTCACCGGCCAGTGACTCGGCCTTTTTGGTCAACGCGGCCTGCATGTCCACCTGTAGCATGAAGTGCACGCCACCACGCAAGTCCAGCCCCAGGTACATGGGCGAGGCGCGCAGCGAGGTCAACCAGGCGGGCGAACGCGACAGCAGGTTCAGGGCCACCACATATGCGGGGTCGGCCGCATCGGGATTCAACGCCTTTTGCAGCGCGTCTTTGGCCTTGAGCTGGGCGTCGGTGTCGGCAAAACGGGCCTTGATGGAGGTGCCATCCAAGCTCAGCGCCTCGGGGACCAAACCAGCCGTCTTCAGAACCTCTTCCACCTTGGCCAGGGCCACGGTGTCGAGCTTGAGGCTGGCCTTGGCCACAGACACCTGCACGGCAGGGGATTCACCAAACACATTCGGCAGGGCGTACAAGCCCCCCACCACGAGCGCGATCAGGATGATCGCGTACTTCCACACCGGGTAACGGTTCATGATCGCGCGTCGCTTTGAGAAAAATTACTTGATGGAACCCTTGGGCAGCACTTGCACTACGGCGCTGCGCTGCACTTGCACTTCCACGCCATTGGCCACTTCCAGGCCAACGTAGCTGTCGCCCATCTTGCTGACTTTGCCGAGCACGCCACCAGCGGTCACGACTTCGTCGCCCTTGGCCAGCGCGTCAATCATGGCGCGGTGGTCTTTTTGCTTCTTCATTTGGGGGCGGATCATCACGAAATACAGCACCACAAACATCAGCACCAGAGGCAGCATGCTCATCAGGGTGGATTGCATGTCACCGCCAGCGGCGGCAGGGGCGGTTTGGGCAAAAGCAGAAGAAATAAACACAGGCAAACTCCACAAAAATGGACCAAATACAAAAGCGCTTTCGCCTCAGGGGCAGCCGCGCACGGCCATGCCGACCCAAGGCGGGCAGCCGGTCATTGTAAGCGGGGGAAAAGGCCCGCCCGGGTCGGGCGGGCAAGGCCCTAGGCGGCCTGGGTTTGCTTGACAGCGGGCGTCTGGCGGTACTTTTCCAGCAGCAGGTCCCACTGCTGGCGTGCAGCCTGCAGATGGCGCGCCTTGACGTGGCCAAAACCACGGATCTGTTCGGGTACACGGGCAAAGGCGGCAGCGGCATCGCGGTTGCCAGCGCCCAGCGTGGGCAGCAGCGTCTCAATCGCCTGGCGGTATTCCCCTGCCAAGGCGCGCTCCTCGCGGCGCTCGTGCGTGTAGCCAAACACATCCAGAGCCGTGCCGCGCAGCACCTTCAGCGGTGCCAGCAAGCCAAAAGCCACACGCATCCAGCTGCCAAAGCGCATCTTCTGCAGCTCGCCCAGGTCGTTCTTGCGGGCCAGCAGGGGCGGAGCCAGGTGGTAGGCCAGCTTGAAGTCACCCTCGAACATGCCCTCCACCTTGGCGCGGAAGGCCGTGTCGGTGTGCAGGCGGGCCACCTCGTACTCGTCTTTGTAGGCCATGAGCTTGAACAGGTAGCGGGCAACGGCCTCGGCCAGTGGCTGCTTGTCGCCGTCCACCGCCGATACCTCTGCCGCACGCACCTTGGCCACAAAGTCAGCGTAGCTCTGGGCGTAAGCCGCGTTCTGGTAACCGGTCAAAAACTCTACCCGCTTGCTCACCAGGGCATCCAGTGACTGGTGCTGGCGGGGGGTGAACGCAATCACCTGGCCGGGGTTGATGGCTCGCTGCACGGCAGGCCAGTCCACCGCGGCACGGCGGCCCCACTCGAAAGCTGCCTTGTTGTTGGCCACGGCCACGGCATTGAGCTCGATGGCGCGCATCAGCGACGCCAGGCCCAGCGGGATCCAGCCCTTTTGCCAGGCGTAGCCCAGCATCATGGGGTTGGTATAAATGCTGTCGCCCAACAGGTGGCTGGCCGCCGCATCTGCGTCAAACACGCCCACATTGCCTTCGCCCACGGTCTTGGCGATGTCAGCCACGCACTGATCGCCGGGGTTCGTCCAGTTGGCGTTTTTGACAAAGGCGGCCGTGGGTGCGCTGTTGGAATTCAGCGCCACATGGGTACGACCAGGGCGCATGCGCACCAGGGTTTCCTTGCCCGCCACCACGATGGGGTCGCAGCCCAGCACCAGGTCCGCCGAGGCTGTACCCACGCGGGTGGTGCGGATGGCGTTCTGGTTGGCGCCAATCAGCACATGGCTCCAGGTGGCACCGCCCTTTTGGGCCAGGCCGCCTGCGTCCTGCGTGACGATGCCCTTGCCCTCCAGGTGGGCAGCCACGCCCAGCAGTTGGCCAATGGTGATGACGCCCGTGCCGCCCACACCGGCGACGATGGTGCCCCAGACGCCGCCGGGCGCGGTGGCCACATCGGGAATCAGCGGATCGGGCAAGGCCGGCCAGGAGGCGACCTGCGACTCGCCCGCCTTGGGCTTGGCAGCCTTCTTCAAGCTACCACCCTCCACCGTGACAAAGCTGGGGCAAAAGCCCTTGACACAGGAGAAGTCCTTGTTGCAGGTGCTCTGGTTGATCTGGCGCTTGCGGCCGAACTCCGTCTCCAGCGGCTCCACGCTCATGCAGTTGCTTTGCACGCCGCAGTCGCCACAGCCTTCACACACCAACTCGTTGATGACCACGCGCTTGGCGGGGTCCACCAGCGTGCCGCGCTTGCGGCGGCGGCGCTTCTCGGTGGCGCAGGTCTGGTCGTAAATGATGACGGTGGTGCCCTGGATCTCGCGGAACTCGCGCTGGATGCGGTCCAACTCGTCGCGGTGTTCGATCGCAGTGCCTTCAGGCAGTCCCTGCACGTCATCGTACTTTTCGGGCTCGTCGGTCACAACTATGATTTTGATAGCGCCTTCCGCACGCATGCTCTGGGCTATCTGCACTACGGAGTGTCCTTCGGGCCGCTCACCCACCTGCTGGCCACCGGTCATGGCGACGGCGTCGTTGTACAGAATCTTGTAGGTGATGTTCACACCCGCGGCGATGCTCTGGCGCACGGCCAGCAGGCCGCTGTGGAAGTAGGTACCGTCACCCAGGTTGGCGAAGATGTGCTTCTCGTTGGTGAAGGGTTGCTGGCCCACCCAGGGCACGCCCTCGCCGCCCATCTGCGTGAAGCCGTCGGTGCTGCGGTCCATCCAGATGGTCATGAAGTGGCAGCCAATGCCGGCCATGGCGCGCGAGCCTTCGGGCACTTTGGTGGATGTGTTGTGGGGGCAGCCCGAGCAAAACCAGGGCTGGCGGTCCGCGCCCTTGGTGCCCGAGAGTTCGATCACGTGCATCGCACGTTCCTTCGCTTCCAGAATCGCCATTTGCGCATCGATGCGCGCACTCGTGTCCGCATCCAGCCCCAGCTTCTTGATGCGCTGGGCAATGGCGCGCGCAATGATGGCGGGCGACAGGTCGGCGTTGGCACGCAACAGCGTGTTGGCCATGGGGTTGGGCATGGACCATTCGCCGCCGGCGCCGTAGTGGTCGGGCGTTTCCACCTCGTTGAACTTGCCCAGCACCGTGGGCCGCACGTCGGCGCGCCAGTTGTACAGCTCTTCCTTCAGCTGGTATTCAATGACCTGGCGCTTCTCTTCCACCACCAGAATCTCTTGCAGCCCAGTGGCGAATTCGCGGGTGAGCTGCGCCTCCAGCGGCCAGACCACGCCCACCTTGTGCAGGCGGATGCCGATACGTTGGCAGGTCGCGTCGTCCAGCCCCAGGTCCAGCAGGGCCTGGCGCGTATCGTTGTAGGCCTTGCCGCTGGCGATGATGCCGAAGCGGTCGTGCGGGCCTTCGATGACGTTGTAGTTGAGGCGGTTGGCGCGGATGTAGGCCAGCGCCGCGTACCACTTGTAGTCCATCAGCCGGGCTTCTTGCTCCAGCGCATGGTCGGGCCAGCGGATGTGCAGGCCGCCGGGGGGGATTTCGAAGTCGGCGGGCACGCGGGTGATCACGCGGTCCGGGTCGATCATCACGGTGGAGCTGGACTCCACAATTTCCTGAATCGTCTTCATGCCCGCCCACACGCCCGAAAAACGGCTCATGGCAAAGGCATGGAGGCCCAGGTCCAAAATCTCCTGCACATTGGCCGGAAAGAACACGGGCGTGCCGCAGGCCTTGAAGATGTGGTCGCTCTGGTGCGCGGCGGTACTGCTCTTGGAGATGTGGTCGTCACCCGCCACTGCAATCACACCGCCCCAAGGGGTGGTGCCCGCCATGTTGGCGTGCTTGAAGACGTCGGAGCAGCGGTCCACGCCCGGACCCTTGCCGTACCAGATGCCAAACACACCGTCGTATTTGTTGCTGCCCGGGGGCGCAAAGCCCAGTTGCTGCGTGCCCCACAGCGCGGTGGCCGCCAGTTCTTCGTTGACGCCAGGCTGGAAGTGGATGTGGTGGGCCTTGAGGTATTTCTCGGCCTTGACCAGGGACTGGTCGTAGGTGCCCAGCGGCGAGCCGCGGTAGCCGCTGATGAAGCCGGCCGTGTTCTTGCCCACGCGCTGGTCGCGCACGCGCTGCAACATGGGCAGTTTGACCAGGGCTTGCACCCCGCTCATGAAGGCGCGGCCGTAGTCCAGCGCGTATTTGTCGTCCAGGGTGACCGTGTCCAGCGCCGTGCGGATGTGCTCGGGCAGGTCGCGGCTGAGGGGTGCATTCATAGTGCTTGTCTCCGTTATAGCTGCAGCAAAGTGTATGCCTGCAAGGCGGATATGTCTTTGCGTTCTTTGCCCTCATATGGGCTTTTAAAGAACGATTCTTTCTCCATAATGCTATTTATGGAAACACTTGACCGATTTGACCTCGCCATCCTGAACGAACTGCAAAACGATGGGCGCCTCAGCAACGCCGAACTCGCCAACCGCGTGGGCCTGAGTGCCGCGCCCTGCTGGCGCCGCGTGAAGGCGCTGGAGGACAGCGGCTTCATCACCGGCTACCGTGCCGAGATCAACCGCCAGAAAATGGGCCTGGGCGTGCTGGCCTTTGTGCGGCTGGACGCCAACCGCAACAGCGGCGACGTGCTGCACGCGCTGGAAGAGGCGATCCGCCAGATTCCCGAGGTCATCAGCTGCCACTACATCAGCGGCACCGGCACCTTCGAGCTGCAGGTGGTGAGCCGCGACCTGAACACCTTCAGCCAGTTTGCGCGCGAGGTGTTGATCAACCTGCCCAATGTCAAAGACGTGCACACCAGCTTCTCACTGGGCGAGGTGAAGGCCAGCAGCGCCCTGCCGCTAGGCCACCTGCAGCCCCAGCCCACCACTGCCACCCCACCCCGGAGCCGACCATGAACCGCCGCCACGCCCTGGTTTTTGCATCATTTTTGCTGCTAGCCCCCGTCGAATATGCGCAAGCAGCTCCTGATTCAATAGCAAACCCGGCGCCACTGCCGATGCGCAACCTGCTCATCGAGGTGCGCCAGGTGCAGTCCGACGACAGCCAGCGCAGTGGCGTGGAGCTGGGCAACCGGGGTGGCGTGCAGATGAACCAGTCGCGCAACAGCGGCTCGGCCACGCAGCAGGCGCTGGTGCTCAACGGCCGGCCCGTGCGCCTGGGCCTGCAGACCACCACCCCTATCCGCCTGCTGCAGGGCTTTGTGCGCAATGGCCGCGTGGTGACCACCGTGGGCACGGTGCTGCTGGAGGCCGGCACCGGCTTCAGCGCCACGCCGCGCTGGGACGGCGGCACACTGGTGGAGCTGGAACTGGCGGCGCAGCAGGCGCTGCGGTCCGGCAACGCGATCCCCGGCGCCGTGGCGTCCTCTAGCACCAGCAGCGTGCTGGCGTTGCCGCTGGACGAATGGACCACCGTGGGCGAGTCGGAGCAGAGCAGCCAGTCCAGCAACAGCGGACTGACTGGAGCGCAGCAGCAGAGTGGGCAAACCCACACCGAGGTGCAGGTGCGCGTTACGCTGCGCTAGCGATCCACTGCGCGTGGTAGGCGGGCAGGCCTGCCACTTGCGCAGCGTCTACCGGCACCAATGCGGAAGTCGCCGGGGCGCCCCAACGCGACAACAGCCAGGCACCACGCGCCGTGCCCTCCATCGCGTCGTGGCTAGCCAGGCAACGCGCTTGCGGCAGCAGGGCCTGTAGCAGCGCCAAGTACAGCGGGTTGTGCGCCAGAGGACCTTCCAGCACCACGGTGCGCGGCAAGGCCACGCCATTCCACAGCCGGTCTACCAACCAAGCCGTGGTCTGCGCGCAGTACAGCGCAGCCAAAGCGGCGCGCTGGCCGGACGGCAAGGCCTCCGACAAAGGCTGACCGCCACGCACGATCTGCCCTTGGCGCCCCATGAACGGGCCGCCGTGCTCCGCAAATGACGGCGTGGCCAGCGTGCCCGCATCCACCAGCGCCTGCACATCGGCCAGCGTGCCCGCATCAGGCGCGGCGCCGTCCAGCAGCGCGGCAAACTCGCGCCCGCCCATAAAGCGGGCCGTGGGCGTCGCGCGGCCCAACACATCCACATTGGCGAGCATGTCGCGCTCGGCCTGCAAACTGGCCGTAGGCGCGCCAGGTGCCATGAGCACGGTCCACGTGCCAGACGACACCACGGTCAACGCAGAGGCATCCGCCACCGACGCATCCAGGTAGCGCGCCAGGCAGGCATTGCTGTCGTGCACGCCCACGTGCACCTGGCAGTGCGCGGGCAGGCCCCAAGCTTCGGCAATATCAGGGCTCACCGTGCCCAACACCTCCCAGGCGGAGCGCAGCGGCGCAAACAGCGCGGCCCAGCCCTTGGCCTGCGCCAGTGCGGAGAAGCCGCCGTCCTGCGGGCGCCATAAGTGCGTGTGGCAACCCAGCGACGAGACCTCGCTGGCCCGTTCTCCGCACAGGCGCCAGGCCCAGTACTGCGCGTAGGGCAGCAGGCAGCGCGTACGCCGCCAGGCCTCGGGGTGCAGGTTTTGCACATAGCAAAGCTGGCGCGCGGCGTTCAGGCCGGCGGGCAGGTCGGGAGACAGGGTCCGCGCAAAGCCATCGGCCGCGGCGTCAAACGCCTGGGCCAGCAAGGGGTGCTGTGCCAGGCCGTCAAATTCGTAGTCCACCGGGGCCCAGGCCAGGCCCTCATCCCCCAGCGCCACCAGCGCGGCGCCGTGTGTGGAGGCAATGGCGCGGCGACAGCGTGCGGTATGGGTAGATGCGCGCAGGGTCTGCGCCATCCAGTCTTCCAGCCCGTGCACATCCAGCGCGGGGTAGCCCAGGGGCGATGGCACGCTGGCGTTGTCGCGCCCATGGCGCTCCACCACCGTGCCCTGAGCATCCACCATCAGCAGCTTGGCGTGGCTTTTGCCGATGTCGATCACCAGCGTCAGTGCGTCGTTCACAGCCACACCTCTACGCCATGTGGAACAGGCAGGACAGCGACTCGGCCACCGGGGAACCATCGGGGTTGGCGCGCATGATGTCGGCCATGTGGGCCCACCAGCGCTGCATCACTGGGTGGCTGGGCAGCGCATCCATGGTGTGGCCCAGCCTGCGGCGCAGCACGGCGAACAGCACGTGGTGTTCTTCATCCAGGTAGATGCTGTAGTCGCTGACGCCCGCATCCTTCAGCAAGGTGCTGAGTTCGGGCCAGATGTCGTCGTGGCGCTTTTTGTACTCGGCCACGCAGCCGGGGTTCAGGAACATGCGGAAGGCATATTTCTCCGTAGGTGCTGCGGCACTCATGCGTGCGCCCCCTGGCGCTTGAGCAATCGCGGCAAGACCATGGAGACGATCAACAGAACGCCGATCACCATGGACATCACGATGCCGGTCACGTTGGCCATGCCCATGGCGAAGGTGAACAAGCCCAGCAGCAGCACGGCCAGCATGGTGCCCACGATGCTGCCGCGCCCGCCTTCAATGGCCACGCCGCCCAGGATCACCATGGTGATGGCGTCCAGCTCCCAACCCATCGCAATGTTGGGGCGCGTGCTGCCAATGCGGCCGGTCAGCATGATGGCCGCCAGCGCCGCCATCAGGCCGGCAAACACAAACAGCGCCATGCGGTAGCGGTCGGCCTCGATGCCCGAGAAGCGTGCGGCCACGGGGTTAGCGCCAATGGCATACAGGCGCCGGCCCAGCACCGTGCGGTGCAGCGTGACGCCCACCACAATGGCGCCGACCAGCAACACGGCAAATTCAATCGGGATGATGAGCCAGCGCACACCCACCACCTCGCCCACATAGCTATTGCCCAGCGTGGAGAACACCTCGGGGTAACCGGAGATGGCTTGGTCGCCCAGTGCCACCATGGCCAGTCCGCGGTACAGCGACAGCGTGCCAATGGTCACCACGATAGAGGGCAGCTTGTAGCGCGTGACCAGCACGCCGTTCACTGCACCGGCCACACCGCCGGTCACAAAGGCCGCCAGCGTCATGCCCAGCGGGCCCGCACCAGCCTTCATCGCGTAGCCCATGGCCAGCGAACTGAGCGCCAATATGGCGGCGATGGACAGGTCAATCTCACCGGTGATGATGAGCAGCGCCAGCGCTAGTGCGAGGATGCCTTTTTCGCTGAAGTTGAAGGTGCTGTCGGCCAGCGCGTCGGGCGTCATGAAACCCGGCTGCGCAATGCCGAACACCACCAGCAGCACGACCAAGAGCGCCAGCAATACCCGCTCCCATGTATTCCAGGCCTTCATGCCAAAGCTCCCTTGTGTTCCAGAATCTGGCGCCCTGCGCGCCGCTCGGCACGGGCATTCACCGTCACCGAAATCAAAATCACGGCGCCGGCAATCGCCTGCTGCCAAAACGGTGACACCTGGATCACCGGCAGCGCGCCGTTGACCACGCCGATGAACAGCACACCGAGTGCCGCACCGAGCACCGAGCCCACGCCGCCGCCAATGCTCACGCCGCCAATCACGCAGGCCGCAACCACGGTCAGCTCGTAGCCCGCGGCCAGCTCGGTGTAGGCGATGGAATACCGCCCCACCCACAAGAGCCCGGCCAGGCCGGCCAGCATGCCCGACAGCGTGTAGACCATCATCAGTCGCTTGTTGGCCGAGATGCCCACATAGGCCGCCGCATGCGGGTTGCCGCCCAGCGCATAGATCTCGCGGCCTTCACGGCGCAGCTTCAGAAACACGGCCGTCAGCGCCAGCACCACTAGCGCAAACCACACGAGCGCTGGCAGACCCAGCCAGACTTCGCGTGGCAGGCCCTTGATGACCGCATGGATATCCTGGTCCGACACCCAGGCACCCTTGCTGGCCACAAAGATGGCACCACGGTAGGCCGACAAGGTGCCCAGCGTCACCACAATCGGTGGCAGCTCAAAGCGCGTGATGAGCCAGCCATTCACGGCACCCAGCAAGGCGCCCACGCCCAGCGCCAGCACCAGCAACACGGGTACCGAGGCACCCGGCCAGGCCTTGCCGATCAAGGCGCAGACCATGCCGGTGAGCGCGAGGTTGGACGCGACCGACAGGTCAATGCCACGCGTGAGCAACACCAGCATCTGGCCCATGACAAGGATGGCGAGGATGGCAGAATCGTTGGCAATGTCCATGCCATTGCGCCAGGTCAGAAACACCGGCGCACGGGCCCCCACGGCCAGTGCGATGGCCACGATGATGGCCAGGAGCAGCCATTCGCGGCGAATCGATTTCAGGGATGTCATGCTGCAAGCGCCTCCTGCGCGGTGGCGGGTGCGGGCGCACAGGCCACCGGCATGGCGGCCAGGCCCGAGGCCGCGGCCACGATGTGTTCTGCGTGCGCATGCGCACGGTCAAATTCCGCCACCTGCACGCCGCGGCGCATCACGATGGTGCGGTGCGCCAGGTGCATCACCTCGGGCAGTTCGCTGGACACGAGGATCACCGCCAGGCCTTGTTCGACCATCTCGGCAATCAGCTGGTAGACGGCCTGCTTGGCCCCCACGTCGATGCCCTTGGTGGGCTCGTCCAAGATCACGATGCGGGGGTCCAGCCCCAGCCACTTGGCGATCACCACCTTTTGCTGGTTGCCGCCCGACAGGCCGGACAACAAGGTGTCCGGCGAATGCGTCTTGATGTGCAGGCGCGCAATCATGCGCTGGCACAGGGCGGACTCGCGCACCTTGGACAGCCACACGCCGCGTGCGAAGCGACTCAGGCCGGCCAGGCTGATGTTGTGCTCCACCGAGAAGCCCAAAATGCCGCCTTGGCGCTGGCGCTCTTCGGGCACATAGGCAATGCCGGCCGCAATCGCGTCGCCGGGACGGCGCGCATGCAACGTTTGGCCGCAGACCACAAACTCGCCACGGGCTGCGGGATTCAGGCCCATGATGGCCAGCATGGCCTCGCTGCGGCCCGAACCCACCAGGCCATAGAAGCCCAGAATCTCGCCACGGCGCAGCTCGAACGCCACATTGTTGAATTCGGTGGGGTGCGACAGGTTCTTCACCGTCATTACCACCTCGCCGGGGGTGGAGGCGATATGCGGGTAGATCTGGTCGATGGCGCGCCCCGCCATGAGCTTGACCAGCTCCTGCTCGGTCGCATCGGCTATGGCGCCGCTGCCCACGGCGGCGCCATCGCGCAGCACCACGTAGCGGTCCGCCACGGCAAAGATTTCGTCGAATTTGTGGGTGATGAAAATCACGCCCACACCCTGGTCGCGCAGCTGGCGCACGATGCCATAGAAGTCACGAATCTCGGCCTGCGACAACGCCGCAGTGGGCTCGTCGAGGATGACGACCGAGGCCTTTTGCGACAAGGCCCGCGCAATCTCTACCAAGTGCCGCTCGGCCAGGCTCAGGTCTTTGACCAGCGTCACCGCCTTGAAGCGCGCACCAATCTGGTCCAGCACGGCCTGGGCGTGCGTGTTCATCGCCGACCAGTCGATGAAGGGGCCGCGCATCAGGTGGCGCCCCACGTAAATGTTTTCGGCCACGCTGAGTTCTTCGAACATCACCGTTTCCTGGTGCACCGCCAGGATGCCTGCGGCCTGCGAGGCCTGTGCGTTGGCAAAGCTCTGCACCTTGCCGTTCAGCGTGATCACGCCTTCGTCCACCGGCACCACGCCAGTGAGCATCTTGACCAGCGTGGACTTGCCCGCGCCGTTCTCGCCCACCAGGGCCAGCACTTCTCCGGCCCGTAAATCCAGGTCCACCCCGCGCAGCGCATGGGTTGCGCCGTAGCGCTTGTGGATGGTGCGCAGACTCAGCAATACATCAGACATGATGAGAATCCAACATTCCAAAAAAAGGGGGCCACCCCAACCAGGCAGGGTTGCCCCGTCGACCTCAGTGGCCTGCGCCGAGGGGCGCAGGCACACGCCGCCTCATTAGAAAAATTTCGCGAACTTCTCGACGTTGGAGGCATCGTACGTGAAAGGCTCGGACATGGCGGCTTCGCCATTCGCGTCCAGTGTCACGGTGCCAACGCGGCCCAGAGACACCTTGTCACCTGCCTTGCCCGTGACCTTGCCAGAGATGAACTGGCTGGCCGCGTAGATGGAGGAGTAGCCCAGGTCAATGGGGTTCCAGATGGCGAAGGACTTGACCGCACCGCTCTTCACGTGGCCGGCCATTTCCGAGGGCAGACCCAGACCGGTCACGAAAATCGCGCCGACCTTCTTTTCATCCTGCACAGCCTTGGCCGCAGCGGCTACACCTACAGTGGTGGGGGCAATGATGGCCTTCAGGTTGGGGTAGCTCTTGAACAGGCCTTGGGCTTCGCGGTAGCTCTTGTCGGTCTGGTCGTCACCGTAAACCACGCTGACCAATTTCAGACCCTTGTAGGCGGGCTGGGCCAGCACCTTCTTGGCTTCTTCGATCCAGATGTTCTGGTTGGTGGCTTGTGCAGTGGCAGACAACACGGCCACTTCACCGGTGGCGCCGATGGCGTCAGCGGTCATCTTCACCAGCTTTTCGCCGATCAGCGGGTTGCTGGAAGGGTTCAGGTGCATCAGGCGACCGTCTTTGCGCACGCCGGAGTCAAACGAAATGACCTTGATGCCGCGGTCCATGGCGCGCTTGAGCACGGGGGCCAGGGCGTCGGGGTCGTTGGCGGAGATCACGATGGCGGAGACCTTTTGCGCGATCAGCGAATTCACGATTTCGATCTGGCCTTCGGCCGTTGCCTTGGCGGGGCCGGTGTAAATGATCTCGATGTTCTTGAGTTCCTTGGCGGCTTCTTGCGCGCCTTGGTTGGCGGCGTCAAAAAAGCCGTTGCCCAGACTCTTCACCACCAGGGCGATCTTGTCGGCCGCAAACGCGGGGCTGACCAGCGCCGCGCTCAAGGCAACGGTCAGCAGGGTTTTGAGTTGTTTCTTCATGCGTGTCTCCTGGAATTGTTAGTAGAAAAATGTGACCCGAAGGCCGGTCTCGATACCGACTGCACACACCAGGACGTGGTGGTGTGAACCGGGTTCGATAGGGGAAGCACCACTGCACATGGCCATGGTGTTTAAACGATGCCGCTGCTGGGGCCACTGGCAGGGCGAATGGCCGCCATCTGTTTGCGGTAGCCGCTGGCGCGGTAGGCCTGGACCGGGTCGGCAGCGCCGCCCGCGTCGATGCGGATCTTTTGCAGCAGGGGCGTCACATCGGTGTGGAAGGCCTGCTTCAGGGTCTGGGCGGCCATCAACACGTCGTTGCTGTCCTGGTAGGCGGTCAGCGCCTTGCGGTCCACCAGCAGGGCCTGGGCATAGCAGCGCTGCACGGTCACGGCGCTGGTCATCAGGCTCTCGATGGGGTCGGTCACGTTGTGCGACTGGTCCAGCATGTAGGCGGGGTCGAACTCGGCCGCACCGGTTTGCGCCGCGTCCACCAACTCATTGAACACCAGGAACAGCTGGAAGGGGTTGATGCTGCCGCTGTCCAGGTCGTCATCGCCGTACTTGCTGTCGTTGAAGTGGAAGCCGGCCAGCTTTTGCGCATGCACCAGGCGCGCCACGATCATCTCGATGTTGGTGTTGGGCGCATGGTGGCCCAGGTCCACCAGGCAGCGCGCCTTGGGGCCCAGGGTTTGCGCAGCCAGCAGGCTGGAGCCCCAGTCCTGGATCACGGTGGCGTAGAAGGCAGGTTCGAACATCTTGTGTTCGAGGAACATGCGCCAGTCGGCGGGCAATGCGTCGTAAATCTGGCGGTTGCTGTCCAGGTAGCGCTCAAATTGGCGGCGGAAATGGCTTTGGCCGGGGAAGTTGGCACCGTCGCCAATCCACACGGTCAGCGCCTTGCTGCCCAGCTGCTTGCCAATCTCGATGCACTCCAGGTTGTGCGCCACGGCCTGGGCGCGCACGCCAGCGTCGGCATGGGTCAGGCTGCCGAACTTGTACGACAGCGGCTGGTCTTTCTGGTCCGAGAAGGTGTTGGAGTTGACCGCATCAAAGCCGACGCCGTTGGCCTCCGCATGCTGGCGCAGCTCCTTGTAGTCGTTCACCTTGTCCCAAGGGAAGTGGGGCGACACGGTGGGCGTGCAGCGCACCAGCTGCTGGATCACGCCGCAGTCCTGGATCTTGTCAAACACGTGGCGCGGCTCGCCCAGGCCGGGAAAGCGCGCAAAGCGCGTGCCGCCCGTGCCCACGCCCCAGCTGGGCACGGCCACGGCGAACTTCGCCACATCGGCCTTGAGGACGGCGATGTCCACACCGCGGCGGGCCAGTTGCTCGCCCAGGGTTTCGTAGTCCAGGTTCACGCGCGCTGCGGCCTGGGCGTTGTGGTCGGCGATCAGCCCGGTGTTGATCTGTTGTGTCATGGTGTGTCTCGAATACGTGCGGGGTTCAGCGTGGGAAGGCAGCCAGGTTGCCTGCGTCCACGTTGAGGATGTTGCCGGTGGATTTGGCCGCGAGTTCGCTGGCCAAAAAGTAGGTGGCCTCGGCAATGTCTTCGGGGAAAACGCTGCGCTTGAGCATGGAGCGGTCGCGGTAGAAGGCTTCGAGTTCTTCCTCGCTCACCTTGTTCGCCGCGGCACGTTCCTGGCTCCAGGTACCGGTCCAGATTTTGCTGCCACGGATCACGGCGTCGGGGTTCACCACGTTGCAGCGGATGCCCAGCGGTGCGCCTTCCAGCGCAAAGCTGCGTGACAGCTGGATCTCGGCAGCTTTGGCGGCGCAGTAGGCCACGGCCTGGTTGCTGGCCACCATGCCGTTCTTGCTGGCGATGAAGACCATGGAGCCACCGATGGCCTGTGCCTTCATGAGGCGGAAGGCTTCGCGGCCGACCAGGAAATAGCCCGTGGCCAAAATGCTCTGGTTGCGGTTCCACAGCGCCAGCGTGGTGTCTTCCAGTGGTGCCGCAGAGGCAATGCCTGCGTTGGACACCAGAATGTCCACACCACCGTATTCGATGGCGGTGCGGGCATAGGCCGCAATCACCGACTCTTCGCTGGTCACATCGCAGACCACGCCGCGCACCACATCCCGGCCATACTTCTTGGAGAGTTCGGCCACGGTAGATTCGAGCGCGGCGGCATCGATGTCCAACAGCACGGCACATACGCCCTCTTGCAGCTGGCGCTCCACGATTGCGCGGCCGATGCCACCGGCACCGCCGGTAACCAGGGTCACCTTACCCACCAATGGCTTGGCCTTGGGCATGCGCTGCAGCTTGGCTTCTTCGAGCAGCCAGTACTCGATGTCAAAGGCCTCCTGCTCGGGCAGGCCCACATAGGTGTCGATGGCGTTGGCATCGCGCATCACGTTGATGGCGTTCACATAGAACTCGCCAGCAATACGGGCCGTGGCCTTGTCTTTGGCGATGGCCACCATGCCGATGCGCGGCAGCAGGATGATGACGGGATTCGGATCGCGCAGCGCCGGGCTGTTGGCGCGCTTGCAGCGCTCGTAGTAGGCGGTGTAGTCGGCGCGGTAGTCGGCCAGCTTGGCGGCAATGGCCTTGGACAGCTCGGCACCGCCCAGGGTGTAAACCGATTCATCGAGGATCAATGGCTTGATCTTGGTGCGCAAAAAGTGGTCGGGGCAAGAGGTGCCCAGCGCCGCCAGCGCTTCGAGCTGCTGGCTGTTCACAAACTCCATCACCACGGCCTGGCGGTCCACATGCAGCAGCTTGTGGCCGCTTTGCGAGGCCTGGCCGCGCAACACGGGCAGCACGCGGGCCAGCACCTCGTCTTGCGCCGCAGCATCCAGCGCGTTGACCTTGGCGCCACCGAAAGGCACAGCCTTGCGGGCCAGGGCTTGCGCGGCGAGCCAGGTTTGCGCTTGCGCAATGGCCGCTACCGTGTTGTCATAGCAGCTGCGGGAATCATCACCCCAGGTGAACAGGCCATGGCCACCGAGCACCAGACCCTTGAGGCCGGGGTGGGCTGCCACGTAGCGTTGCAGTTGCAGGCCCAGCTCGTAGCCGGGACGGCGCCAGGGCAGCCAGCCAATGGTGCCGCCAAAGGCTTCCTTGGTGATGGCTTCGCTATTGGCCATGGCCGCAATGGCGATGACCGAATCGGGGTGCATATGGTCCACATGCGCAAACGGCAGGTAGGCGTGCAGGGGGGTGTCGATGCTGGCGGCGCGTGGGTTCAGGTTGAAGGTGCAGTGCGGCAGGTAGCCCACCATCTCGTCTTCAAAGTCGGAGCCGCGGTAAATGCCTTGCAGCGCGTTGAGCTTGTCCATGTACAGCGTGGAGAAGCCATCGAGCTTCATCGAGCCCACGTCGCCGCCCGAGCCCTTGACCCACAGCACCGACACGTCTTTGCCGGTCAGCGGATCCTTTTGGGTGATCTTGGCCGAGGTGTTGCCACCGCCGTAGTTGGTGATGCGCAGGTCCGAGCCCAGCAGGTTGGAGCGGTACAGCAACAGGTTGGCGGGGTCCAGCTTGGCGGCATGGTCCTGGTTCCAGACAGGAAACGGGACGGGTTGAGAGCGAGTGGTCATGTGCGGTGCAGTTACGAAGAATTGGAGTGACTGTAGACAGCCTGAGCTATAGGCACAACGCAGACTTTTTTATGAAATTCATCAGAAAACCTGATAGATCACTAGAATGCGGCGCAGGCCCTGCATCCACCCCCGGCCGCCTCTGGGGCGCAGGGCTGCCACCTGCTGAATCCCTAGGGAAAACACCGATGAAAACCCGCACCCCCGCCCAGGCACTTGCCCGCAAACCCCTAGGGATATCCCGCAGGTCCCCGGCCCTTGCGCCCGAGCCGCAGGGCGGCAAACGCGACCACCGGCTCAAAAACCTCACCCTGCGCCAGCTGCGCCTGTTTGAGGCCGTGGCCACGCAGCTGAGCTACTCACGGGCCGCGGAGCAGATGAGCGTGACGCAGCCCGCCGTGTCCATGCAGGTGCAGCAACTGGAAGCCGAGCTGGGCCTGCAGCTGCTGGTGAAGGCCGGCAAGAAGGTGAGCCTGAGCCAGGCCGGCGAAGAGATGCTGCGCCAGGCCCGGCGCATCCTGAACCAGGTGACCATGGCCGAGGAGGCCATCGGCGCCTTCCACGACACCGAAGGGGGTTTGGGTGGCCTGCTGCACCTGGGCGTGGTGTCCTCGGCGCACTACTTTGCGCCAGCCTTGCTGATGGCGTTTGCCGAGCACTGGCCCGGTGTGAAATTCAAGCTCACGGTCGACCGGCGCGAAACCATTCTGGCCATGCTGCAGGACCACCAGCTGGACGTGGCGATTGCGGGCTACCCACCCTCGGAGGCCGATGTGGAGGCCGAGACCTTTGCGCAGAACCCGCACTGCGTGGTCGCCGCCGCCAACCACCCGCTGGCCAAAAAGCGCCGCATCCACTGGGATGCACTGCGCGACGAGCCCTTCATCTTTCGCGAACCGGGCTCGGCCACGCGGCAGTTTTTTGACCACCTGCTGCAGGCCCAGTCGCTGCCCGTGCGGGTAACCATGGAGCTGTCAGGCAACGAGACCATCAAGCAGGCGGTGATGGCGGGCATGGGCATCAGCTTTCTGTCGGCCCATACCTTCCAGGTGGAGATCGAGGCGGGCAAGCTCGCCGTGCTGCACATGGAGGACATGCCCAAGATGCTGGACTGGTGCCTGCTGCATCGGCGCGACTCCGCGCTCAGCGGGGTAAACGGCGCCTTCCGTGAATTTGTGCTGGAGCATGGATCGCGGCTGGTGCAGTGCCGCATGTAAAAAGGGGCCACGAGGCCCCTTTTTTTGGCTTGCGAAATGTCGGCTAGCGCTGCAGCACGTCGCGGATCGTTGCGGCCAGCTCTTCTTCCACAAACTTGGCGATGTAGGCATCGGCGCCCACGCTCTTCACGTGGCTCTCGTTCGTCGAGCCGGTGAGGGACGAGTGGATGATGACCGGCACCTTGCTGAAGCGGCCATCCTGCTTGATGTTGCGGGTGAGCGTGAAGCCATCCATCTCGGGCATTTCCAGGTCCGTCAGCACCAGTGCCACCTTGTCTTTGATGGACTTGCCTTCGGCCGTCGCGGTGTCATGGATGGACTGCAAACGTTCCCAGGCTTCCTTGCCAGTCTTGGTCATGATGTAGGGCACATCCATGCCCTTCAGGCCCTTCTCGATCATCATGCGCGCCACGGCCGAATCGTCGGCCGCCAAAATAATCTGACCCGGCTCCAGGCGTACCTTGGCAACGGTTTTCGCATCGTCGGACTTGACCTCTTGGGGCATCACGTCGCGCAGGATTTGTTCCACATCCAGCACCTGGGCCAGACGGGTGTTTTCGGCGGCGCCATCCAGGCGCGCAATGCTGGTGACCAGCCCGCCACCCGAGTTCTCGGCGGACAGCACATGCTTCCATTCCAGGCGCACGATCTCGTTGACTTCTTCCACGGCAAAGGCCTGCGTGGTGCGTGCAAACTCGGTTACCAGCAGGATGCCCAGGCCCTTGGTGGGCTTGCAGCCCACGACCATGGGCAGGTTGATCACGGTGATCATCTGGCCGCGGATATTGGCCACACCCATCACCTCGGGGGGGGAATTCACCATCGCGGTGATCTCGGGCATCACCAGAATCTCGCGCACCTTGAACACGTTGATACCGAACAACTCGCGCCTGTCGTTGTTGGCGGCCTCCCCCAAGCGAAACAGCAGCAGTTCAAACATGCTGTTGGCGGCCAAGTTGGTCCGCTCGTCAATCTCGCGCATCTCTTTGCTCATGGGGTCCGTCCTTTTGAAGGCTTCAAGGTTGATGTGGTGCCATGGTAACGCCATCCAGCCTATTTAGGCCAGAGCACCCACATCTGCAGTGGCTGGCGCAAACGGCCGGCCAGATCGCCCGCCTCGGCGCCCCAGCCCGCGAAATAATCGGCCCGCACGGCGCCGGTGATGGCGCTGCCCGTGTCCTGCGCCAGCACCAGCTTTTGCAGGCTGGTTTGCGGCCCGGGCGAAGCCAGCCACACCGGCGTGCCGTAGGGAATGCTGCCGGGGTCCACCGCGATGGAGCGGCCCGGCGTCAGCGCCACGCCCTGGGCACCGCGGGGGCCAAAACCGGACTCCAGATCGGACAGGGTCTCCTCCTTGAAAAACACCACGCGCGGATTACTCCACAGCAGCTCCTGCTGGCGCCCCGGGTTTTGGGCCAGCCAGGCCTTGATGCCGGGCCAGGATGCGTCCTTGACCAGGCCCTGGTCCAGCAGCCAGCGGCCCACGCTGCGGTAGGGCTGGTCGTTGGTGCCGGCATAGGCCAGGCGCACCCAGCGCTGGCTGCCATCGGCCTGGGCGATGCGCACGCGGCCCGATCCCTGGATCTGCAGCACCAGCGCGTCCACCGGGTCGGCCATATAGGCCAGGGCCCGGCCCTTGAGCGCGGCCTGCGCCTCGGGCAGGGTGTCGATTTCCTGCCGCGTGTACCAGGGTTTGCGCTGGGCCAGCGTGGCCGGCGGCTGGTACAGCGGCACGCCAAAGGCAGCCGTCGGCACGCGGCTGGCCTCGATCACGGGCTCGAAATAACTGGTTAACAGGCCCGTGGACTCGCCTTGCAGAGTCTCCACGCGGTAGGGCTGCAGGCGCTGCTGCACCCAGGCGCGCTGTTCGTCGGCGGTGCCAATGCTCAGACGCCGCACTTCGGAGCACAGCGCGGCCAAGGGGGCCTGCGGCTTCTCGCAACTCTTGATCCAGGCGTTCCAGGCCTCAAACAGGTTGTCCTGGCCCCAGCCCGGCAGATCGGCCCAGGGCACGGGCACCCAGCGCGCGCGCGGCTGGGCCAGGGTGCCGGGCACCACGGCCACGGGGGGCGCCGCGCTGCGCGGGCTCTCGACCGGGGCGGGCTCCTGCAGGGGCACGCTGCCACAGGCCGCCAGCATTCCTACAATGGCGGCCATTGCGCCATGCGCCAGGACACGAACCATGACACTGCTATTGCTGGAAGCCCTGGGAGCCGGGCTGATTTTTGTTGCCATCATTTGGTGGACCATGTTTTCGGGCCGCCAAGGCGGTGAACTGCCTGGCGCGCACCCAGAAGAGAAGCCCACCGACGCCACACCGCAGGACAAGGACCAATAAGGTCTCTGCCCCGCGCAGAATATGCGCGAGCAGCTTCTGTTTTTATAGCAAACCGCATCACAGCACGCGGTGCTGCAGCGACGGCAGCTGCGCGCGGCACTGCTGCAGGTGCGCATAGTCCAGCTCGGCCAGCACCACGCCCGGCCCCTGTGCCTGCTCAGCCAGCACCTTGCCCCAGGGGTCCACCAGCAGCGTCTGGCCCCAAGTGCGCCGACCGCTGGGGTGCACCCCCCCCTGGGCCGCAGCGGCCACAAACGACAGGTTCTCAATCGCGCGGGCGCGCAGCAGCACCTCCCAGTGCGCCTGGCCGGTGGTGTGGGTGAAAGCGCTGGGCGCCAAGATCAGATCCACGCCCTGCTGCGCGTAGGCGCGGTACAGCTCGGGGAAGCGCATGTCGTAGCACACACTCATGCCGACCTGCCAGGTGCGGCCATCGCGCGCTGGCAGCGCAAACACCGTGGGCGTGCTACCGCGTTCCAGCACGCGTGACTCGTCGTAGCTCTCCACGCCGTTGTCGTAGCGGAACAAATGGATCTTGTCGTAACGCGCCACGCACTGGCCTTGCGGGTTGTAGGCCAACGAGCTGTTGAACACCCGGTCTGGCAGGTCTGCGCGCAGCGGCAGCGTGCCGGCCACGATCCAGATGCCCAGCGAGCGCGCGGTCTGCGCCAGAAAGTCCTGCATGGGCCCGCTGCCATAGCTCTCCTGGATGGCCAGCTTGTCCGTATCGCGCTGGCCGATCAGGCAAAAGTACTCCGGCAACACAGCCAACTCGGCACCGGCTTGGGAGGCCTGGGCCAGCAGCTTGCCGGCCTGGTCAAGGTTGTCCGCCAGCACGCCGGTGGACACCATTTGGATGGCAGCAACTTTCATATCAACACACTCCTGCAATCAACACTACATACGCGCTAGCGGCGCTCTACCTTGGTCATGCGCGGTTCCAGCCAGGTGCCGTCGACCATGAACTCCTGGGTCGCCGCATTGACCAGGGGCCCGCGCAAAATCAGCTGGGCCAAAAAGGTGCTCAGCCCCACTACGGGGTTGATGATGCTGGCGATCACCGAGGCGCTGCCCGCATTGATCTCGGGCACCACCACCACGCGCAGGTTTTGCGTTTCCTTGGCAATGTCGGCCTGACCGTCCATCAGCACGGCGGCGTTCACGCCCTTCATCTGCAGGTTGGTGGTGCGCGCAATGCCCTGCTCGATGGCGATGTCACCGCGGAAGAAATCAAACGCAAAGCCCTCGCTGAACACATCTCGAAAATCCAGCGTCAGACGGCGCGGCAGCGACTGCAGGCTCAACACGCCCAGCAGCTTGGCAATGCCCGGGTCGGCCTTGAGAAACTGGCCGGTCTCCACGTTCACATTGAATTTTCCCGCCATGCTGGGGTAATCCACAGTGATGGGAGAGCCCAGCCAGGCCACTTGTCCCTCGATTTTTCCCTTGCCCCGGCGCACCACGCCAGTCACGCCAAAACGGTTCAGCAGCTCGCCCGCATCGTTGATGTCGAGCGTGAAGTTCAGCACCGTGCGGCGGCGTTCCCGTGCAGTGCGACCCGCTCCGGCGGCGGCGCTGTTCATATTGGCCCAGTTGCCGCTGGCGGTCAGGCTGGCCTCGGGGGTCTGGATGTTGAAGCGGTTCAGCCGCCATTCGCGCGCACCCGTGGTGCCCAGATTCACCGCCTCAATGTCCACATGCCCCAGCTTCTTGCCACGCAGGTCGAAGTCTTCCACTTCGATGTCCAGCGCGGGGATGGTGGTGGGCTGCTCGTCGAGCAGGCTTTCCACATCCTGCGCCGTGCTCTGGCCCACGGCCAGGCGGGCCAGACGGGCATACAGGCGCCCGGCATTGCTGCCTGTGGGCTGGCGGTATTCCAGGTAGCCGCTGAGCTCGGTGGCATCCACGTTGGCGCGCCAAACCAGGCCATCGCGCCCGCCGCCCACCACCACGTTGTTGAGCTTGCGGCCCGACAACCGCAGCTCACGTGCGCGCACCGCCATCACCGTGGGCATATAGCCCATAAAGGCCGACGCCCCAGGCCCTGCCGGGCCGCTGGCGGAGCTCTCGCCCGTGGTGCGCGACAGCACTTCGGTCCAGGCGTCCACGTCCACGCCGGGCACGTTCAGGTTGGCCACCACGCCCTCATCGGGCAGGGGTGCCGACTCATCCGCGGCCAACCCCACTGCAATGGCGCCGCGCAGCACGCGCGCATCCGTACCCGAAATGTCACGCTGGTAAATCACCGAGGCCAGGGTGCCGACCGTAAGCTGCAGCTGGTCTTGCAAGCGCACTGGCGCACCCGCGGCCTGCGGGGTGCGCAGCAGGGCCGTTTCCAGCCGAACCGGCAGCGTGGCTTCGACCGTCTTGGCAAACGGCACCGGCAGACTCAAGGCCATACCGGTCAGCGGGCTGCTGATCTGCAACTCGGGCACGCCGCTGCGCAGGCCCAGCACCGCGGTGTACGACGTGCTGCCGTTGGCATAACCGGCCAAGCGCGTGGCCAGACCCAGTTCCTTGGCTTGGCGCAGCCCTTCGGAGGTAACGGTGCCCTGCATGCGCAGTACCGGTGCAGCGGCTACACGCGCAGAGCCTGGAACGGGCGCCGTGCTGTGCATGTTCAACCCACCCTCAATGCGCACATCGCCGCCCAGCGCCCGGGCCTGGGTGCCGGTGACGGTGAAGCCCGATTCGGTGAAGGCCAGCGTGCCGCGTGCGCGGGTCAGGCGCGGCGTGTCGGCGGTGATTTGCAGCTCGTTGCCGGCCAGCGTCACCTGGCCCTGCACCGTGGTGCGGTTTACGTCGGTCAGCGGAACGCCCAGCTTGAGCCGGTAGTCCGCATTGCCGGTGGCCGAGGCCTTGGCCAGCACCCCGCCCAGCATGCCGCCCAGTGGGGAGGTATTCACGATGCCCAGCACGTCGGCCACGGGGCCCGTGGCCTCGGCGTTCACGGCCAGCGTGGCGCCCTGGAACAGGTGGCTGATGGTGGCGTCGGCCTTGTTGATGCGCAGCCCCGCGCTGTTGGCAAAGCCACCCTTGGCGCCATTGACCTGCAGGGTTTCATGGTCGATCACCAGCTCGCCCGAGAGCTGCGACAGCACGGGCCAGGGCGGGCTGTCCTTGGGCAGCAGAAACGCGGGGGCAAACGCAAAACTCGCGTTTTGCACATTGCCAGAGATGCGGAAATCGCCCTGCTTGGCATCGGTGAACGGGAACTTGGCCAGGTCGCCCTTGACCTTGAACTTCACACCATTGGCCACACCGCCCACGATGGCGGTCTGCAGGTAGGTGCGCACGTCTTTTTCGATCACGTTGGGCAGGTAGCGGTACAGCCGCGTGCCCACCACCTGGCTGGCCGTGCCCTGCAGGTCCAGCACGCCGGGGTAGCGGTTGTGGGGCTTGGCGGCCACCGGGCCGGGGTCGGCGGTTTGCCATTTCACCTGCAGATCGGCCTGGCCATCGGCATTGCTGAAATGCAGGTTGGAGATACTGACCTTCAAGTCGTCGCCCTTGCGCGTCCACTCCACCGCAGCGCTGAGTTCGTCCACCGCGACCAGGGGCTCGTCCATCACGCCCAGCAGGTCCAGCTCGCCCTTGTGCATGGCCACGCTGGCTTTGCCACCCAGCTGGTTCAGGTCAAAGTCCAGATCGGCACCGCGAAAACCCTGGGTCGGCACGCCGTTCAGCGTGCCCGCATTGAGCGCCAGGCGCACCACCCGCCCCTTGGCCGCATAGACGCTGGGCTGCTCGGGCGGACCTTGCCAACTGGCCTGCAGGCTTTCCACCAGGCCCTGTGGGCTGTAGTAGCCCATCTGCGCGCGCAAGGCTTCATCCAGCGGCAGGCGTTTGGCAATCTCGCCCATGGCCGCCAGATCCAGCCGGTCGGCCGACAATTCACCACGTGCCGGGGTCTTGGCACCGGCTGCAAACAGGGCCAGCCGCACATTGCCACCGGGCCAGTGCAAGCCGTCCTGGGTGTCAAAGGCCAGGGATTCGGTGGACACTTCAACGCCCCCGTCCAGGCGCCGCGCACCCAAGCGGCCCGCCACGCGGGTCAGACTCAGCGCGCCCAGCTTGGGGTCCACCGTGGCATCTACGTCGCGCAACAGCACATCGGCCGTGGCCCCCAGAAAATCGCCACGCGCCACATCGGCCCACACGCGCAGGCTGCCCACGCCCTTGGCCACGTCCACGCCCACATCGGCATAGGGGCGCAACAGCGACACATCGATCTGCGGGAGGTTGGCATACAGCTGGCCGGTCCAGGCGCGCCAGTCGCCCGCATTGACCGAGAGCAGGGGCTGCTTGAAGACCCCCATGATGCTGAGCCGCTGGCCCCATTGCGCCGGTGGGTCGGCGTCCAGGCGCAGGGAATGGGTGTGCAGGCGGTTGCGCAGCACCACATCCACATTGGTGAGGGCCAGCGGTGGGGCGCCACGCAGCTCGTCGGTCCAGCGCACGGTGCCGTGGCGCAGCGCCACCTCGGTCTGTGAAAACACCCAGTCCGCCGCGGTCGTGTCATGGGTGTCACTGGCGGGCAGTGGCAGCCCGGCAATCCAGACCTGGCCGTCAGCTGCGCGGCGGATGTCCAGCACCGCGCCATCCACATACAGCTGCTCAAACCCGAGGTTCAATAGCGAGTGGGGCGACAGCGCCGCGATGACGGAAGGCAGCCGCAAAGCCTCGCGCCCTTGCGGGTCCAGCAGGCGCACATCGGTCAGCTCCACCGAGGGAATCAGGCCATTGGATTTGGTGTCGATGGCACCAATGCGCACGGCAACACCCAGCACGCTGGAGGCCCGTTGCTCCAGCCACGGGCGAAGTTCGCCAATTCGCGGCACAATCAGAAAATGCAATCCCCCCCACACCAAGGCCATCGCAATCCATGCTGACGCGAGCAAGCGAAGCGCCCATTTCGCGCTCACCGCAAGCGCTTTGAGCCAAGGCGAAGGGACAGGTGTCAAATCATTCATCGTGCATCGGGACTATGTCAGGAATTATGACCCGCATTGAGTCTTCACCCTGGTTGGAGGGCTCCCGCTTTGGCCAGCGCATTCGGCGCCGCTACGAGGCACAACTCTCCCTGCTTCCCCCCGGGGCGCCTGACCGCGCTGCGCTGCAGGCCCTGTACCAGGCCCTGCGCGCACAACAACCCGATGCCGCCACCGCGTTGCGCATCACGCGCCAGCTGGTGCTGGAGCGCCTGGTAGAGCTCGATTGCGGCGGCGTGGCCGATCTGACCAGCGTGACCCGGGTGATGACGGAGCTGGCCGAATGGGCCCTGGAAGTGGCCTACCACGAGAGCTTTGCCACCCTGCACACCATCCACGGTGCCCCCCTGACCCCGCAGGGCGAGCTGTGCCAGCTGTGCATCATCGGCATGGGCAAGCTGGGCGCGCGCGAACTCAATGTCTCCAGCGACATCGACCTGATTTACGTCTACGACCAAGACGGCGACACTGCCGGCAACGCTGAGGGCCGGGGCCGCATCTCCAACCAGGAATTCTTTGCCAAGATGGTCAAAGCCATCTATGCGCTGGTGGGAGACACCACCGAACACGGCTTTGTGTTCCGCGTGGACCTGGCGCTGCGGCCCAACGGCAACTCGGGCCCGCCCGCCGTATCGCTGGGCGCGCTGGAAGAGTATTTCCATGTGCAGGGCCGCGAGTGGGAGCGCTTTGCCTGGTTGAAAAGTCGGGTGGTGGCCCCACAGCAGGCCATTGGCTCCAGCTGCGCGCAGCAGTTGCGCGGCGTGGTGGTGCCCTTTGTGTTCCGCCGCTACCTGGACTACAACGTATTCGACGCGCTGCGCGGGCTGCACCGCCAGATCCGCGACCACGCCTCCAAGCGCAGCGCGGGCCGCCCCGAGCGCAGCAACGATGTGAAGCTGTCGCGCGGCGGTATTCGTGAAATTGAATTCACCGTGCAGCTGCTGCAGGTGGTGCGCGGCGGCCAGTACCCCGAGCTGCGCACCCGCCCCACCGTGAGCGCACTGCAGCGTCTGGTGGTGGCCGGGCTGATGCCACAGGCCACGGCCGACGGCCTGGCCCAGGCCTATGTGTTTTTGCGCTTGGTGGAGCACCGCATCCAGTACCTGGACGACCAGCAAACCCATGTGCTGCCCACCGACGAGACCGACCTGCGCTGGATCGCCAACACCCTGGGCCTGCACGACGGCTGCGCCCTGCTGCAAACGCTGGACCTGCACCGCGAGCTGGTGGCGCAGGAGTTTGACGCCCTGCTGGGCGGCGCGCCCTCGGAATGCCGCGGCAGCTGCAGCGGCAAGGGCGCAGCCGCCACGCCCAGCGATCTGGACACGGTGCTGGAACAGCTGCAAGGGCTTTTCAAGGAGCGCGTGGCCTCCTGGCGCGAGCACCCGCGCGTGCTGGCCCTGAAGGAAGAATCGCGCGCACGCCTGGGCCGCCTGGTGCTGCGCACCGGCCAGTGGCTGGCCGAAGGCCGCGTGGCCGAAGACGCCGCCGTGCGCCTGGTGGACTGGATGGAGCCGCTGCTGCGCCGTGAGAGCTACCTGGCCATGCTGCTGGAGCGCCCCCAGGTGCACGAGCGCCTGCTGCGCATGCTGGGTGCCGCGCGCTGGCCAGCACGCTACCTGCTCAAGCACCCCGGTGTGATTGACGAGCTGGCCAGCAACGCGATTCTGGAAGAGCGCTTTGATGCCGTGGCCTTTGAGCAGGACCTGGAGCGCCGCATGGCCTCGCTGCAAGGCAGCGCCGAGGACGACGACGAGGCGCTGCTAAACCTGCTGCGCCGCGCCCACCATGCCGAGGTGTTCCGCACGCTGGCGCGCGATGTGGAAGGCGTGCTGACCGTCGAACAAGTGGCCGACGACCTGAGCGCGCTGGCCGAGAGCGTACTGCGCATCACCACCCGCTGGTGCTGGGAGCGGCTGAAGAACCGCCATCGCCCCGACCACCAGTTTTCCATCATTGCCTACGGCAAGCTGGGCGGTAAAGAGCTGGGCTATGGCTCGGACCTGGACATCGTGTTTGTCTACGACGATGCCGACGAACGCGCTGGCGAGGTCTATGCCGCGCTGGTGCGCAAGCTCATCAACTGGCTGACCGTGAAGACTGGCGAGGGCGACCTCTACGAGATCGACACCGCGCTGCGGCCCAATGGCAACTCCGGCCTGCTGGTGACCAGCTTTGACGCCTACGCCAACTACCAGCAGCAGCGTGGGAGCAACACCGCCTGGACCTGGGAGCACCAGGCCATGACGCGCGCGCGCTGCGTGTTGGGCACGCCGGCCCTGCAGGCCCGCTTTGACGCGGTGCGTGCCGCCGTGATTGGTGCGGTGCGCGAAGAGGCGGGGCTGCGCCAGGAGATTGGCAGCATGCGCGAGAAGGTGCGCAGCGCCCACCCCGTGAAGGGCACGCAGTTTGACGTGAAGCACAGCCCCGGCGGCATGGTGGACATCGAGTTTGCGGTGCAGTTTCTCGTGCTCTCGCAAGGGTGCAAGCACCCGGAACTGCTGGACAACGTGGGCAACATTGCCCTGCTGCTGCGCGCCCAGGCCTGTGGCCTGCTGCCGGAGCCCGTGGGTGAGAACGCGGCCCAGGCCTACCGGGTGCTGCGCCAGATCCAGCACACGGCCCGGCTGAACGAAGAGCCCACCCAGGTGGACGAAACGGCGGCGCAGCAGGAGCGCGCCGCGGGCCTGGCACTGTGGGCAGCCGCGTTCGGCAGCTTGTGAGTCTTTCAGGCTGCCAGCCCCCGCAAACATTGCGCAAGCAGCTCCTCTTTTCATAGCATCTCATCGGGCGCGAAGGGCGCGATCAGCGTGGTGATGAACTGCAGCCCCAGGCTGGCGTCGGGCTCCGACGACGTGTCGGGGAACGCCGCACCCGGCGGCGCACGCCACCACAGCTGCTGTTCCCGCAGTTCCACGCGGTAGGCGCCGTGGGCTAGCGTAGGCTCCACCAGGCGCGTGGCTTCTGCAGAAATCGCGCGGTTGCGGATGGCGATGGCCACCTCGCTGTTTTGCAGCTGCGAGCGCAGGTCCAGGTTCATGGAGCCGACCACCAAGAGCGCGTCGTCCATCACCACCAGCTTGGAATGCAGGCTGGCGCGTGAGCCCGCATTGCCGCTGCCCAGTGCGGATGCGCCAAAACTGCGGAAGGTGCCCTGCTGCTCGGCCCGCATTTCGTACAGCTCGATGCCCAGCGCCAGCAGCGCACGGCGGTAGCGCGCGTAGCCCACGTGGGCGGCCGGCGCGTCGTTGGACGCCAGGGAATTGGTCAGCACGCGTATCTGCACATCGCGCCGGCGCAGGTCGGCAAAGGCCTTGAGCATGCGCTCGCCCGGCACAAAGTAGGGCGACACGATCAGCAGCGTGCGCCGCGCCTGCGCCATGAGCTGCAGCAGCCCGTCGACCGTGGTGTCCTGCGCGGCCTCGGTGGTGTCGGCGTCGACGGCGATTTTGGACGGCTTGTCCACCAGCAGCGCAGACGGTGCCCAGGTCCAGGTCAACAAACGCAGGTCGGTGGTGCCGGGCAGGGTGCTGGCGGTGGACTCGGCCCCTGCAGGTGCGGCGGCCAGCGCCAACGAGTTGGTGGCGTCGATTGCAGCGTTGGCTACCGCGGGCGCCGGCATGGGTTTAAGAGCATCAATCTCCCGCACCGTCATCAGCGACTGCACCGGGTAGGCCAGGGGGTTGTTCCAGTACTGGTCGAAGCTGTGGGAGAGCTCACGCACGATGCGGCCCGCAGCCAGTACGTCCAGGTCTACAAAGTTGCTGTCCTGGCCCTGGCCAAAGTAGGTCTCGCCCAGGTTGCGCCCGCCGGTGATGGCCACCGCGTTGTCGGCCACCAGCATCTTGTTGTGCATGCGCCGCTGCATGCGCGCCGTGTCCTTGAGGTTGCTGAGTACCCGCCCCACCATGGAGCCGCGCCCGCCCGGCAATGGGTTGAACAGGCGCAATTCAATATTCGGCTCAAACGCGAGCTTGAGCACCTGGGCGTTCTTGCCCGAGGTGTTGAAGTCATCCAGCAGGAGGCGGACGCGCACGCCGCGCGCCGCCGCCGCGCGCAGCGCGTCGAACATGCGCTCAGTGGTTTCGTCGGCAAAGATGGCGTAGTACTGCAGGTCCAGCGTCTTTTGCGCCGCCTGGATCAGCGCCATGCGGCTGCTGAAGGCCAGCTCGGCACCGCCCACCAGCGCGAAGCCCGAGTCGTTGCGCGTACCCGCCTGGCGGGCCTGCGCCGCCACCGCCGCGCCCAGCCGTGTCTCAGCCGGGTTGGCCAATGCGGAGGAGACCGGTCGGTCCGCCGAACTTGGCAGTGACGCACACCCGGTGAGCACCGCGCACAGCAGGCCCCCGGCCAGCCTGCGCCAAACACCCGCCTCCACCCCACGCTGGCGCGCTACGGCCAAGGAAGGGGGAAGGCACAGGGACAGCATGGTGCCGACCACTGTAGCGAAAAGCTCGGCAAACAGCGTGCGACGCCGCACCATCCAACCACTTGTGATAAAAATAGGCGTCTAGCCCCCGTCGATGTTGCGCGAGCAGCTATATTTTTCGTAGCAACCCGCCGAAACACCTGGCTGGTTGCCGTCAAGCCTTTCACCCTTTTCTTGTTGTCTGAATCCCATGCGTGCTTTTCTGTGGATGACCGGTGCCCTGGTCTCGTTTTGCCTCATGGCCATTGGCGGGCGCGAGCTGGCCGGTGGCATCAACACCTTCCAGATTCTGCTGTCGCGCAGCGTGATCGGGCTGGTGGTGGTCAGCGCCATCATCTGGCGCACCGGCAAAACCGAACTGTTTCGCACCCAGCGGCTGAAGCTGCAGGTGGGGCGCAACCTGTTCCACTTTGTGGGGCAGTACGGCTGGTTTCTGGGCATTGGCCTGTTGCCGCTGGCACAGGTGTTTGCGCTGGAATTCACCACGCCGCTGTGGACGTTGTTGATTGCGGCACTGTTCCTCAAGGAGCAGCTGACCGCGCGCAAGGCCGTGGCGATTGCGCTGGGCTCCATTGGCGTGGTGCTGATCCTGAACCCCGGCGGCGACATCGTGAACCCGGCGGCCCTGTATGTACTGGGCGCCGCGGTCTGCTATGCCCTGTCCTATGTCGCAACCAAGGCGCTATCGACCACCGAAGCCCCGCTCACCATCCTGTTTTACATGTGCCTGGTGCAGCTGCCGCTGGGCCTGCTGCTGAGCGCCAGCCATTTTGTGGTGCCCACGCCGCTGCAGTGGGTGTGGCTGACGCTGATTGGCCTCAGCGCGCTCAGCGCCCACTTTTGCCTGACCCACGCCATGAAGACCGCCGAGGTGAGCGTGGTGGTAACGCTGGACTTTCTGCGGCTGCCACTGATTGGAGTGGTGGGCATGCTGCTCTATGGTGAGGGCTTCAAACCCATGCTGCTGGTGGGTGCATCGCTGATGTTGGTGGGCAATCTCGTCAACGTCTACAAGCCGCGGGCCAAGGCGGCGGGCTAAGGGCGTTTCAGCTGGCGCGGGTGCGCTGGTGTTGTGTTTCATCCTGCCTAGTGGGGGGCCGGTTTGCGGCGTAAGCGGTCATCCCGCAGTGAGGCTCAGTTTGATACGATTCCAATGAGTCCTACTTACATTATTCGTTAGGCGCGCCACGGCATGAATCAACTTATTGGCACCTGGGTCGGACCAGATGAATACACATCTGAGGTGGCTTATACCGTTTCGGAACATCAAGGCTCAATTTCAGTCACTGCAGTTGATCCCGGCGATGGGGAGTCTGCACAAGTCAGTAAAGTGCAGTTATCCAGCCAAAAGCTAAGCTTCGTTGCGCTGTGGCCTTCGACAGGCCGCAGATCGAGTTGCCTATTGGAGATTCAGGAAAACGGCGAGGCCCTTCTCACCTTCACTTACACAGATCATGCGCGTCTTGTTCGAAAGCTCGACTGACCAGGAATTTCAGCGAACCGAATGTCTGCATTCAGTCTGTTGGCGCCTCGGCTCTGCGGCGATTGCCGACAGTCGCCACTGCCCGGTTCCGGGTAACCCATGTTCACGGTTTTCGAGACCGACCAGCAGTCGTTCTCGGTGGTCGCCAAAGTGCCAAATGCGGAAACAGGGGTTCGCTATATTTTGCGTTGAAAGGTACAAACCAACTCATTCGTTGACGGCACTTTCGCTAAACGTGGTTCGCTAATTGGTAACCCCAACAGCTATTTTTGGCATTTCGGAGGGAGGAACTACAAGTTCAAAGTGGAATTCCTGCAAAGCAGTGGCCACACTCGGTTTCCCCCAAAAGTGTCCAAAAATAACGAGTTCGTTATCAACTAGACGGACTGCTTCAACGCTGAACTCGCACCTGTTCTCATAGTCATTGCAGACCTGAGCCTCCTCTGGCAAGGCCTTCGGGGTAACTCCAAAATTCCAAAAAACATCTCCCTCGAATGACCGGGCGGCAACATTGACCCGCATCTGAAATTTTGAAACCCGCCCATCATCAAAGGTAATGATGCCGGCGCTATCAGAAATGGTCGTTATCACGCCAAACTCCGAAAGGAATTGCTTTGAAAAATCACATCGACGCCGATACGGATTTGCGCACGCGGGACCAATCAAATTTGTACTGGGAACAATGAGCATTGAGTTGTTAAGCAGAACAGGCTTTCCAGTCCTGTAGGCCCGCTCATACCCACTTTCCCAGCTTTCACTACCGGCTCCATTGGCGGGCATTTCCCATGTACCTTGAACCGAACGAAATGTACCGCTGACTTCCCGTCTTGATAGCCTGCCGTCTCGACGCTGGTCAGGCTCTTTGAACCATTCCATAGCGTAGGGATGCGGATTTGCATCAGGATCGTTTTCACCGGGCTGGCCAATTGGCCTCAGTTTGTTCACGACTTTTCCAAACGGATCGATGCCGCGCCTAACCGTAGGAACTACTCGCAGTGGCCGCCCCTCGATTTGACTCTCCCAAAATGGCAAAGACAGGTACAACTTATCTGTAACTTGATCGACTACATCCCAGCGCAGTTCACGGCTACTGACTTTTGCCGCATTCACCTCTATGCGAATATTGCTCCTCCATTCATTTGCAAAGACTGCGATAAGGCAAGTACCCGGCCTCACTGGTGGCTTCTTGGTAAAGTCGTTGTAGTCACTCTTCCATTGAAAACAATCTGGGCTACTACGTTGGCCTAAAGAGAGGCGAAGTACTTTTGATTGCTTTGCGAGGCCCTGAAATGCCAGTGGATCTTTTGACTCGGACATCAACCAATCCACAGATCCCCCAGCACCAATTTCCACAAACGGGATGCGGCTGTTCACCAGCAATTCACTGAGCGACCAACGAACATCAAGAGGCCCTAGATTGAGCCCTTTAAGCGGCAAGTCGTCCTTGAATGCATCAAGGATCTGATCAGCTACTTTTTCGGTTGACTTGCGGGCTCCTTCATCAGATCCAAAAAGTAACTTCTTCACCATGATGAATGGGCTCGCAACGATGATTGCTGGCCACAACAAGCTCTCTGCGCCGGTGCTAATTCCCTCGCTACGAGCTGAGGCACTTAGGAACAGGAACAGTAATGCAGCTGCGCGAAATTTGCGGTCTCTCAAGCCTGTTTCCTTGCGGTCTGCCAATTCGATGCGCGGATGGTAATCGACTCTAATAAAATTCAGAGAGGTTTCCCTTCTGAGGTGCACTGTAAAAAAGCAAATGACGGCTTTGTCCAACGTTGCGTGCCTAATCTAAGGTCCGCCTTCAGTCTGACACGGCCGCTCCCCCAAGCGACATCGGCCGCCCAACCCAAGTTAGCGAAGCGCAACTTAGCCCCGACAGACATCCATAACCATGCCCACGGTCAAACCACTTCCCAGCACCCCAACATAGGAATAGACTGGTTCGGTCGCGCCACGCAGCTTTGCGGACGCCTACGCCATGAACATCAACGACTTTGTAAAAGCCCATTTGGCCACCCAGTACCTGGGGGCTAGCGCCAGCACGCAGGCCACGGGTGGTTTGAGTTTGGTGGCGCAGGCGGGGCTCAAAAAGGCGGACCAGCGCATTCAGGCGCAGGTGGATACGACCACCGCGCAACTCTCCACGTTTGGCAAACTGCAGTCCGCCGTGTCAGGCACGCAGATGGCCGCGCGTGGCTTGGGTGTTTTGGGCAATACCAGCACGGCGGCGGCGCAGAAGTCGGCTGCCGGTGATTTCACCAGCGCTTTCAACGCGGCCCTGGCTGGCGCCAAGACCAGCGCCGCGCAGCCCGGGGAACCCGCCGCGGCGCAGAGTGCCAGCCGCACCGGCGCCAACCTGCTGCGCGCGGTGGGCGCGGACTCGGCCACGGTGGAGGCACTCAAGAAAGTGGGCTTCAGCCTGAACACGGGCGGCAGCCTGGTGCTGGACACCAAACAGCTGGATGCCGCACAAAAGGCAGACCCGGCCGCTGTGCGGGCCACCTTGAACAAGCTGGGCCAACAGGTCTTCAACGCGGCGACGCAGGAGCTGGCTGGCAATGGCAATGTGGGCTTGTCTTTGACCACGCTGAACCAACGCTCCGGCGTTCTCAAAAGCCAACAAGCCACCTTGAGCGCGCTCGGGCAGGGCGCCAACCCCACGCAGAGCAGCACGGGCTTTGGCAGCTGGACAAACTGGGGGGTGTCGGCCTACCAGCGAAGCAGCTAGGTGCGCCCCGTGTTCACCGCCGTACCTCAGCCCGCCCGAATCCTCTGCACCAGCTTGGTGGTGGAGTAGCCCTGCACAAACGGCAGCGCCAGCGCCCGCCCGCCCCAGGATTCCATCAGTGCCGTCTCGGGCAGCTTGGCCATGTCGTAGTCGCCGCCCTTGACCAGGATGTCGGGGCGGATCTGCGCAATGATCTCTACGGGTGTGTCCTCACCAAACCAGGTCACCAGGCTCACGGCCTCCTGGCTGGCCATGACGATGGCGCGGTCGGCCTCGGCGTTCAGCGGGCGGTCGTCGCCCTTGCCCAGGCGCTTGACGGAGGCATCGGTGTTCAGCGCCACGATCAGGCTGCCGCCCAGCGCGCGGGCCTGGGCCAGGTACATCACATGGCCGCGGTGCAGCACGTCAAACACGCCGTTGGTGAACACCCAGGGCCGGGGCAAATCCGCCAAGGCGGCCGCCAAAGCATGCGACGGCACGATTTTTTGAAGAAAAGCGGGAGACTGGTCGATAGATTCCATGACGAAGATGCTAGCAGCACGCCGTTTTGCCGAATCGCCGGCCGGGCCACGCGTGCGCGCATTGCATAATTCGCCGACTTCTATGCACCTTGTTCCCGTCAACGTTGAGTCCATCCGCATCGGCCAGCCGCTGCCGTTCCCCTTGATGGACAAGAACGGCGTTTTGCTGGCCAAAAAGGCCTTTGTGGTGGCCACACGCCAGGATCTGGACGAAATCTCCCAGCGCGGCGGCGGCCTGTACATCGATGTGGCCGACTCCGAAGCCCACCACCGCGCCTATGTGGAGCGCCTGCACGGCCTGGTGCGCGACGAAAAAACCCTGGGCCAGATTGCCGGCACCCAAATCACCAACGACCCCAGTGCGGCCGAACGTGCCGCGGCCGCGGACGACCGCATGGACTGGCTGGACCTGCAGGAGGTGGCCAACTCCCTGCTGCGCGAGACCCAGCCCGCGATGTTCCGCGAACGCATGGTGCGCCTGTTGCGCCAGCTGCAGCGCAATATGCAGCGCAATGCCGATGGCACCCTGTTTGCGCTGATCTACCTGTCTGCCACCGACACCCGCATGTACAGCGCCACCCACGCCATGCTGGTCAGCGTGATGTGCAACCTGGCCGCCAAAGAGGTGCTGAACTGGCCCGAAGCCGACCAGATCCTGGTGGCCCAGGCCGCGCTGACCATGAACATTGGCATGACCGATCTGCAGGACCGGCTGGCCATCCAGCTGGAGCCACCCACGGCGACGCAACGCGCGGCGATCGATACCCACGCCGAGCGCTCGGCCCAGATGCTGCAGGCCATGGGCGTGGGCGACCACGACTGGTTGGCCGCCGTGCGCGACCACCACCGGCAGGCGCCCGGCCGCCTGGCGGACCGCACCCGGCCCCAACGCCTGGCGCGCCTGATCCAGCGTGCCGACATGTTTGCCGCCCGCCTGGCGCCGCGCGCCGCACGCGTGCCGCTGGCCCCGGCCGCGGCCATGCAGGCCTGCTACTTTGATGAAGTGAAGGCGATTGACGAAGCCGGTGCAGCGCTGATCAAGGCGGTAGGGATTTACCAGCCCGGCTCCTACGTGCGGCTGGCGACGAACGAGATTGCGGTGGTGATCAAGCGCGGTGCCAATACCACCACGCCACGCGTGGCCGTGCTGGTGAACCGCAGCGGCATTCCGACGGTGGAGCCCACCATCCGCGATTCCAGCCTCAAGGAATACCGCATTGTGGCCAGCGTGGCGCACCGCGATGTGAAGGTACAGATCAACCTGGAGCGGCTGCTGCCGCTCACCGCCGTCCCGTCCTCAGACCGACCGTGGTGAGGCCACGGCCTCCATGGAGGCCCCCAGCTCACGGGCCAGCTCTTTGCGGTACTTGTTGAGCTCTTGCACGGTGGTGAAGCTGCGCTCCATGAGCAGGCTCAGGTTGTGCAGGATGCGCTCGACCACCTTGGTTTCCCACACGGCGTCGAAGTTGATTTGCTTGTCCAGCCAATGCTCCAGCCACTCAGGGTTGGGCAGGCGGCTTTGCACGGTGTCGCGCGGGAACAGCGCCTTGTTCACATGCAGGTTGGTCGGGTGCAGGGCCTGGGCAGTGCGGCGGGCCGATGCCATCAGCACGCCCACTTTGGCAAAGGCGCTCTTGGCCTCCACACCGAAATTACTGATCGCGCGCTTCATGTAGCGCAGGTAAGCGCCACCATGGCGGGCTTCGTCCTGGCTGAGCTTGGTGTAGATCGCCTTGATGACGGGTTCGGTGTGCCATTCGCTGGCACGGCGGTACCAGTGGTTCAGGCGAATCTCGCCGCAAAAGTGCAGCATCAGCGTTTCCAGCACGGGCGCGGGGTCGAACTCAAAGCGCACGGCGTGCAGCTCTTCCTCGGTGGGCGCCATGTCGGGGCGGAAGCGGCGCAGGTACTCCATCAGCACCAGGGAGTGCTTTTGCTCTTCAAAGAACCAGATGGACATGAAGGCGGAAAAGTCGCTGTCGCCGCGGTTGTCACGCAAGAACATCTCGGTGGCCGGCAGCGCGGCCCACTCGGTGATGGCATTCATCTTGATGGTGGCCGCCTGCTCGTCGGAGAGCTGGCTGGCGTCGAACGATGCCCAGGGAATGTCCTTGTCCATGTCCCAACGGACCGATTCCAGCTGTTTGAAGAGTTCAGGGTAGAGCATGGCAACCTTTCAATGCGTTTGAATTTTAGTCGGGCCGTATGTCAACACCTTGACACAGCTATGGCTTTTTCGTGACAAACCAAGGCCTTAGCCTCGATTGTGACCCGTCAATCCGATAAATTACCACACAGTCACAAAATTACTTTATAGTTCAATTCATGAAAATCGCCATCGTTGGTTCCGGCATCTCCGGCCTCGCCGTCGCCCACACGCTGCGTGGACAGGCCGACCTCACGCTGTTCGAAGCCGGCAACTACTTTGGTGGCCACACGCACACCGTGGATGTGACCCTACCCAGCCCCCTGGGCCCGGTCACCCATGGAGTAGACACCGGCTTTCTGGTGTTCAACGAACGCACCTACCCCCATCTCATCGCTTTGTTGGCCGAACTGGGCGTGGACACCGCCAAATCCGACATGTCGTTCTCGGTGCAAGTGCCTGGTGCCAAGGCCGGTGGCCCGCTGGAATGGAGTGGCTCCACGCTCAGCACCGTCTTTGCCCAGCGCAGCAACCTGGTCAACCCGCGCTTCTTGCGCATGTTGAGCGACGTGCTGCGCTTCAACCGTCTGGCAACGCACATTGCCGAGCGCAACGCCGAGGCCGAGCTGATGCAGCCCCTCAGCGCATTTTTGGACCAGCACCAGCTCAGCGCCGAGTTCCGCGACTGGTATTTCCTGCCCATGCTGGGCTGTATCTGGAGCTGCCCGACCGACCAGATGCTGCAGTTTCCCGTGGCCACCATGATCCGCTTCTGCCACAACCATGGCCTGATCCAGGTCAGCAACCGGCCCCAGTGGTGGACCGTGACCGGCGGCGCCAAACACTATGTGCAAAAGATCGTGGCGCAGGTGACCGACAAACGCCTGAACACCCCCGTGCAATTGGTGGAGCGCATGGCCGACGGTGTGCTGATCACCAGCAACGGCCAGACCGAGCGCTTTGACAAAGTGGTATTGGCCAGCCACTCGGACCAGTCGTTGGCGCTGCTGGCCGATGCCACAGCGCAGGAGCGCGCCACGCTGGGCGCCATCCGCTACCAGGCCAACCACGCCGTGCTGCACACCGACACCACGGTGCTGCCGCGCGCCCGCCGCGCCTGGGCCGCCTGGAACTACGAACGCAGTGCCGACGGTGCACACGACTCCGCGCGCGTCTGCCTGCACTACCTGCTCAATATGCTGCAACCGCTGCCGTTTGCGCAAAGCGTGGTGGTGTCGCTGAACCCGGTGCGCGAGATTGCGCCCGAACATGTGCACGGCAGCTTTGACTACGCCCACCCGGTGTTTGACCTGGCCGCGATTCGCGCGCAGGGCGAGGTGGGCGCACTGCAGGGCCAGCGGCACACCTACTTTTGTGGCGCCTGGACGGGCTATGGCTTTCACGAAGACGGCCTGAAGTCTGGCCTGAAGGTCGCCAAGCGCCTGCAGGCCGTGCTGGCGGGCGGAGCCTGAGCCATGGCCCCAGCCGCGCACGCATCCCCAACGGCGCACGCAGCCCTGCTGGGCTTTGGGCAGGTGCGTCACACGCGGCTGCGGCCCGCCCACCACGCCTTTGCCTACGGCACCTACTTCCTCATGCTGCCGCTGCGCAGCCTGCAGGTGCAGGGCCCGGGCGCACTGGCACGCAACCGCTGGGCACCGCTGAGCTTTTATGACCGCGACCATGGCGATGGCCGCGGCCCCGAACAGGGCGGCGCATTGGGCTGGCTGGACGCGCTGCTGCACGCCGAAGGCATTGACGATGCCGATGGCGAGGCCTGGCTGCACTGCTACCCCCGCGTGCTGGGTTTCACCTTCAAACCCGTGAGCTTTTGGTACTGCCACCGCACGGATGGCAGCCTGCGCGCCATCGTGGTGGAGGTGAACAACACCTTTGGCGAACGCCATTGCTACCTGCTGGACCAGCCAAGTTATGGCGCAGAGCTGCGCGCGGACAAGGTGTTCCATGTCTCGCCCTTCTGCCCCGTGGAGGGTGGTTACCGCTTCCGCTTTCTGCTGACCGCTGACCTGCAGCGCACCGTGGCGCGCGTCGACTACGACGACGCCCAAGGCCCGCTGATCGAAACCAGCGTGAGCGGCACGCTGGAGCCATTGAACGCCCAGAGCGTGCGCCGCGCGCTGTGGACCTACCCGGCCATGACGCTGGGTGTGGTGGCACGCATCCACTGGCAGGCGCTGAAGCTGTGGCTCAAAAGAGTTCCGTTCTTTCGCAAGCCCGTGCCGCCCACGACCTTGACCACCCGCTAACCCCTTTTTTGCATGACCGCGTGAGAAGCCCCATGGACACCAACAGCATCACCTCCACCGCACCCTCGTTCACGCTGCCCCGCGGCACACCGGCCGCCGCGCGCACCGTGCTCAAATTGCTGCAGCACCTGCGCCACGGCAGCCTGACCGTGCAGCTGCCCGACGGCAGCATGCAGCGCTTTGGCGGCGAGGCCCTGCCCCACGCCAGCCTGCAGCTGCACAACTGGAATGTCTGCAGTGCGGCGCTGAAATCGGGTGACATCGGGTTTGCAGAAAGCTTTATCGCGGGCGACTGGAGCACGCCCAACCTGACCGAGTTACTGCGCGTCCTGGTGAAGAACCGCGCCGAGGTAGAAGGCGTGATTTACGGAACCTGGGCCGGGCGGCTGCTGTACCGCATCAAGCACCTGCTGAACCGCAACACCAAGACCAACAGCCAGAAAAATATCCACGCCCACTACGACCTGGGCAACGCGTTCTACACGCTGTGGCTGGACGAGACCATGAACTACTCGTCCGCCATCTTCGCGGGCAACACGGACCAGCCCATGGCCGAGGCGCAAAAGGCCAAGGTGCGGCGCGCGCTGTCCATGGCCGGCGTGCAGGCCGGTGACCGCGTGCTGGAGATCGGCTGTGGCTGGGGCGCACTGGCCGAGATGGCGACCACGGAGTTCAACGCCTCCATCACGGGCGTGACGCTGAGCACCGAGCAACTGGCCTTTGCGCGCGAGCGCATGCAGCGTTTTGGCGTGCAAGACCAGGCCGACTTGCGGCTGCAGGACTACCGCGACATTGCGGACGCACCCTTCGACGCCATTTGCTCCATCGAGATGGTGGAGGCCGTGGGCCGCGAGTACTGGCCGACCTACTTCGCCAGCGTGGCCCAGCTGCTCAAGCCGGGTGGCCGTGCGTGCGTGCAAAGCATCGTCATCGACGACGCACTGTTTGACCGCTACATCACGTCTACCGATTTCATCCAGCAGTACATCTTCCCCGGCGGTTGCCTGCCCTGCCCGCGCGAGTTCCGCGCACAGGCCCGCGCTGCGGGGCTGGAGGTGGTGGACGAATACGCCTTTGGCCCCGACTACGCCGAGACGCTGCGCCGCTGGCGCGATGCCTTCCTGGTCGAGCGTGACCGTGTGATGGCCGCTGGCTTCGACCAACGCTTCATGCTGATCTGGGAGTTCTACCTGGCCTACTGCGAAGCCGCCTTCGATGAACGCAACATCGATGTGGTGCAGTACACGCTGCAAAAGCGCGCGGCCTAAACGCCGGCAGCCCCCGCCATGCGCCACACCCCGCCCACCCGCCGAAGCTTGCTGCGCTGGGGCGGGAGCGTGGGCGCGCTGTGCCTGGCCGGTGTGGCCAGTGCACAGGCAGCGATGCCCCCGGAAGTACAAGCCCAGCTGCCGCAGGCCAAGGCCGCCGGTGGTACGCGTATGCGGTTTTTCGGCCTGTCGATTTACGACGCGCAGCTGTGGGTGGCGCCGGGCTTTGATGCCACGCAGTACGCCGCCCTTCCGATGGCACTGGAGCTGCGCTACCTGCGCGCGCTCAAGGGCCAGGCCATCGCGGAGCGCTCGCTGCAGGAGATGCGCCGCGGCGGCCCCCTGGACACCGCCACCGAACAGCGCTGGCTGCAGGCCATGGTGGAGGCCTTTCCCGATGTGAAAGAAGGCGACCGCCTCACGGGCCTGCACGCGCCGGGCGCGGGCACCCGCTTTTTCTTCAACGGCACGCTGCGCGCCACCGTGGTCGACCCGGCGTTTGGCCCGCAGTTTTTTGGCATCTGGCTGGCGCCCTGGACCAGCGAGCCACGCCTGCGTGCTGAGCTGTTGGCGGGGTTGGCGCCATGACCCGCAGCACCGTGCGCACGGCCCCGTTCGACTGGCATGCCGGTTGGCGCTATGGCCTCATGGGCCTGCCGCTGGCGTTTGTGGCGCTGCCGCTGTACGTCACGCTGCCCAACCATTACGCCACGGCCTTTGGTGTGCCACTGGCCACGCTGGGCGCGGTGCTGCTGGCGGCGCGCCTGTTCGACGCGTTGATCGACCCGTTGCTGGGCCGCTGGAGCGACCGGCTGTTTGCCCAGTCGCTACGCGCCGTGCTGGCCTGGGCCGCACTGGCCTGCGTCGTGCTGGGCGCAGGTTTTGCACTGCTGTTTTTCCCACCCGTCAAAGGCCTCGGTGCCCTGGTGCTCTGGGCCACCGCCTGCCTGGTGGTCACCTACGCGGCCTACAGCACTTTAAGCATCCTGCACCAGTCGTGGGGCGCACGGCTGGGTGGGGACGAGTTGCAGCGCAGCCGCGTGGTGGCCTGGCGCGAAGGCCTGGGCCTGCTGGGCGTCGTTTTGGCATCGATTGCGCCGCTAGCCCTCGGATTACCTGCGACAGCAGCTCTGTTTTTGATAGCACTTGGTGCGGGTTGGGCCGCTTGGCAGGTGGCACACCAGCCCCCGGTGGGTGCGGCCAGCGCAGCCGAAGCAGGCTTCTCCGCCGGCCGGCCCGCATCGGTCTGGCTGCCGTTCACGCGGCCCGCGTTTCGCGCGCTGCTGGCGGTGTTTGTCGTCAACGGCATTGCCAGCGCCGTGCCCGCCACGCTCATCCTGTTCTTTGTGCAAGACCGCTTGCAGGCCCCGGCCAGCCAGCAGCCGCTGTTCCTGGGCAGCTACTTTGTCTGCGCGGCACTGGCGCTGCCGCTGTGGCTGCGCGTGGTGCCACGCCTGGGCCTGGCGCGCACCTGGCGCTTGGGCATGCTGCTGTCCATGGCGGTTTTTGTCTTCGCCACCCAGCTGGGCGCGGGCGACAGCACGGCGTTTCTGGCCGTGTGCGCCCTCTCCGGCGTGGCACTGGGCACCGACCTGGCCCTGCCCGGCGCACTCCTGGCCGGCACCATTGCCGCCGCGGGGGACCGCGGCCGCACCGAGGGCGCCTACTTTGGCTGGTGGAACTTTGCCACCAAGCTCAACCTGGCGCTGGCCGCCGGCGTGGCCCTGCCCCTGCTGGGCCTGTGGGGCTACACACCCGGCACGCGCGACCCCGGCGCGCTGCAGGCGCTCACCGCCGCCTATTGCCTGCTGCCCTGCGCGCTGAAAGCTGTGGCCACCGTGCTGCTGTCCACCCTCATCATCCGGAAGACCCCATGAAACGACGCCTGCTCCTGAGCGCCGCCACCGCAGCCAGTGCACTCGCGCTGGGCGGCTGCAGCACCCAACGTATTGATAGCTACGCCAACGAAAAACCGGTGCTGGACCTGCAGCAGTACTTCAGCGGCGTGCTGGATGCCTATGGCGTGTTCACCGACCGCTCGGGCGCGGTGGTCAAGCGCTTCACCGTGGTGATGCGCTGCAGCTGGCAGGGCGATGAGGGTGTGCTGGACGAAGACTTCAGCTACTCCGACGGCACGACGCAAAAGCGCATCTGGCGCCTGAAAAAGCTGGCCGATGGCCGCTACACCGGCACCGCGGACGACGTGGTGAGCACGGCCCAGGGCCAGGCGCGTGGCAACGCGTTTTACTGGACTTACACCTTGAGTCTGCCAGTGGATGGTTCCGTCTATGACGTGAAATTCGACGACTGGATGTACCTGATGACCGACACCGTGATGCTCAACAAGGCCACGATGACCAAGTTCGGCGTGCGGCTGGGCGAGGTGACGCTGTCGTTCACCAAACGCCCGTAGTTACACGCAAAATCGGCACCTAGCCCCTATATCCATTGCGCGAGCAGCTATCAAAACAAGAGCAAAGGTTGTTCCCATGCCCTTCTTTCAACCCCTGAATCCCCCGCTGCGCGACTGGCACGGCAAGACGGTCTGGATCGTCGGCGCCTCCAGCGGCATCGGGCTGGCCACCGCGGCTGCCCTGCATGCCCAAGGTGCGCAAGTGGTGGTGTCGGCCCGCAAAGCCGCGGCGCTGGAGGCGTTTGTGGCGGCGCACCCCGGCAGCACGGCGCTGCCGCTGGACGCAACCGATGCCGCCGCCGTGCACGCCGCGGCCGACCAGCTGCTGGCGCGCGGTCCGCTGGACTGCGTGCTGTACTGCGCGGGCCACTACGCCGCCATGCGCGCCACGGCGCTGGACCTGGCCGACCTGCAGCGCCACACCGCGGTGAACTACACCGGCGCCCTGTATGTGCTGAGCGCCGTGCTGCCCGCTTTGCTGGCGCGTGGCGCCGGACACATCGCGCTGGTGGGCAGCGTGGCGGGCTACCGCGGCCTGCCCAATAGCCTGGCCTATGGCCCGACCAAGGCGGCATTGATCAACCTGGCCGAGACGCTGTACCTGGACCTGCATGACAGGGGCATTGGCGTGTCGCTGATCAACCCCGGCTTTGTGCAAACCCCGCTGACCGCGCAGAACGACTTTGACATGCCCGCGTTGCTGACCCCAGCCCAGGCGGCCCAAGCCATTCTGGCGGGCTGGGCGCGGGGCCGCTTCGAGGTCCACTTCCCCAAACGGTTTACGCTGTGGCTCAAAGCCCTGCGCGTGTTGCCGTACCGGGCCTACTTTTACCTAGTTAGCCGCGCCACCCTATGACCACCCCCACCCTGCCCAGCGACGAGGCCGTCACCCGCGTGGTGGCCTTGTTTGAAACCCTGACACCCGCCTCGGTCGCGACCCTGCCCGCGTTTTACGCAGCCGATGCGCGCTTCAAGGACCCGTTCAACGACCTGATCGGCATCAGCGCGATTACGCATGTCTTTGCCCACATGTTCGAGGCGCTGGAGGCACCCCGCTTCGTGGTGCGCGAGCGCATCGTGCAGGGGCAACAGTGTTTTCTGACGTGGGAGTTTCGCTTTCGCTTCCGGCGCTTTCGGCCGGAGGAGGAGCAGGTGATTTTGGGGGGATCGCACCTGGTATTTGACACCACCGGCTTGGTGACACTGCACCGCGACTACTGGGACGCAGCGGAGGAGCTGTACGAGAAATTGCCCGTGGTGGGCGGTGTGATGCGCTGGCTCAAGCGGCGAGCCAACAGTTAGACGGCGAAATCAGCGCCCGGTGGCGTTCGCCTGGTTGCCGAATTTGCTGCCTTGAAAGTCCTGGTGAAACTCTACGGGGCGCCGCGGTTCCCACCAGGCGCGCAGGGTGGCAAACACGTTGCGGCAGCCGGTGCATTTGTACTCACCGGTGGGCTTCAAGGCCCCATTGGCGGCACGATCAATCACCGGCTGGTAGCTGGTAGCGCCGCATTCGCGGCATTTGTAAATGGTCTTGAAAGTCGCCATGGTGGGCAGACTGTAAGCACTGGCGCGGGTTTTGACCAGCGTTTTTGTGAAATACCGCACAAAAAGAGGCTTGCAGCCGCTTTTTGGCCGCAAAGCCGCACCAGCCTTAGGCCGGCACAGTGTCGGCAAAGCTGGGGCGCTGCGCCAGTTTTTCGGCCAGTTTGGCCAAATTGGGGTTGTCGGTGCGCCAGTCGATCTGGGGGAAACGGAAGTCCAAGTAGCCCAGCGCACAGCCCACGGCAATGTCGGCCAGGCTCAGATGAATACCTGCGCAAAACGGCTTCTCGCCCAGGCCGCGGGCCATGGCCTTCACCGCGTCGTTCACCTTGACCATCTGGCGGTCAATCCAGGTCTGGCTACGCTGCGCCTTGCTGCGGCCGGCCCAGGTGGCTTCCAGGCGCGCCAAAATGGCGGCGTCCATCAGGCCATCGGCCAGGGCTTCCCAGGTCTTGATTTCGGCGCGCTCGCGGCCCACGGACGGGATCAGCTTGCCCACGGGCGAGAGGGTGTCCAGGTATTCGACGATAACGCGGGAGTCAAACAAGGCTTCGGCGCCTTCCATGATCAGGCATGGCACCTTGCCCAGCGGGTTCGACTCGGCGATGGTGGTGTCTGCCGCCCAAACGTCTTCGGGGACGAAGGCGTAATCGAGCTTCTTCTCGGCCATCACGACGCGGACTTTGCGAACATAGGGGCTGGAAGTGGATCCGAGTAATTTCATGGGGTCTTGGCAGTTGCTTGAGGGTTGATTCTATCCAGCGGGGTTTGCCAGAACGGCCCCTGGGGTCGGGCGTGGCGCACAACCTACAATTCGGGGATGACTTTCTCCGCCATTTCCGCCCTCTCCCCGCTCGACGGCCGTTACGCCCCCAAGCTCGCCGCCCTGCGCCCCCTCACCAGCGAACTGGGCTATATGCACCGCCGCGTACAGGTGGAGGTGGCGTGGTTCATTGCCCTGAGCGATGCGGGCTTTGCCGAGTTCAAGCCACTGACGCCGGGAGCCCGTACTTACTTGCTGGGCCTGGTGAAGAATTTCTCGGAAACCGACGGCGAAGCCATTAAGACTATTGAAAAGACCACCAACCATGATGTAAAGGCGGTGGAGTACTGGATCAAGTCCAAGTTCGAGGCGCGCCCCGAACTGGAAAAGGCTGGCGAGTTTGTGCACTTTGCCTGCACCAGCGAAGACATCAACAACACCAGCCATGGCCTGCAGCTGCGCTCGGCCCGCGATGTGGTGGTGCTGCCCGCGCTGGACAAGATCGTGCTCAAGCTGCGCGACATGGCCCATGCCTACGCCGATGTGCCCATGCTGAGCCGCACGCACGGCCAGACCGCCAGCCCCACCACCGTGGGCAAGGAGATGGCCAACGTAGTGGTGCGCCTGCAAGCGGCCTGCGACCGCATTGCCAGCGTCAAGATCCTGGCCAAGATGAACGGCGCCGTGGGCAACTACAACGCCCATCTCTCCGCGTGGCCCGACTTTGACTGGGAAGCCTTCAGCCGCAAAGTGGTGGAAACGCCCGAGCCGCTGGGCCTGGGCCTGACCTTCCAGCCCTACAGCATCCAGATCGAGCCGCATGACTACATGGCCGAGCTGTTTGACGCCGTGGCGCGTACCAACACCATCCTGATTGACCTGAGCCGCGACATCTGGGGCTACGTGAGCCTGGGCTACTTCAAGCAACGCCTGAAGGATGGCGAAGTGGGCTCCAGCACCATGCCGCACAAGGTCAACCCCATCGACTTTGAAAACGCCGAGGGCAACCTGGGCCTGGCCAACGCCATGCTGCGCCACTTGAGCGAGAAGCTGCCCATCAGCCGCTGGCAGCGCGACCTGACCGACTCCACCGTGCTGCGCAACATGGGCGTGGCCCTGGGCTACGCCGTGCTGGCCTACAGCTCGCTGATGACCGGGCTGAACAAGCTGGAAATCAACGAGGCCGCGATTGCCGAGGACCTGGATGCGTCGTGGGAAGTGCTGGCCGAGCCCATCCAGACTGTGATGCGCCGCTTTGGCCTGCCCCAGCCGTACGAGCAACTCAAGAAGTTCACGCGCGGCGCGGCCATGACCAAGGAGCTGATGCAAGGCTTTATCGCCGGGCTGGAGATTCCCCAGGAAGAGAAAGACCGCCTGCTGGCGATGACACCGGGCAGCTATACCGGCAAGGCCTCGGAACTCGCGAAACGCGTCTGATGGCACTCAAATCCACCATCTACAAGGCCAACCTGCAGATTGCAGACATCGAGAACAGCTACTACGCCGACCACGCGCTGACGCTGGCGCGCCACCCCAGCGAGACCGATGAACGCATGATGGTGCGCCTGGTGGCGCTGGCCTTCAATGCCTACAAGCTGCAAAGCGTGTGCAATGGCGACGGCGTGCTGGCCTTTGGTGCAGGCTTGTCGGATGTGGAAGACCCCGACGTGTCCTTGACCGACTTCACAGGCCACAAGCGCCTGTGGATCGAGGTGGGCCAGCCCGAGGACAAACCCATCAGCAAAGCCTGCAACAAGGCCGATGCGGTGCTGCTCTATCCCTTTGCCCATTCGGCCGACATCTGGTGGAAGGGCATGGAGAGCAAGCTCAGCCGGCTGGACAGGCTGCAGGTGTGGCGCATTCCATCGGTCACATCGCAGGCCCTGGCCAAGCTGGCGCAACGCAGCATGCAGCTCCAGGCGACGGTGCAAGAAGGGGTGCTGATGCTGGGCGACGGCGTGAACACCGTGGACATCGAGCCGATTCGCTGGAAGTAAAGACGGGTGGTTCCATGCTGCCGCCTCAAGCACAATAGGCCTCTAGCCCCCGTCGATATTGCGCAAGCAGCTATTCTTTTGGTAGCAAATCGACGACAGGGACGTTGCGCCCCTCGGCCGCACGCTCGGAATATTTGTTGAAGCGCCAGGACGTGGCGTCCAGCGTGATGCGCCGCCAGGTGGCGCGCTTGGCGGCCGGGCCCATCTCGGGCCAAAACTGCACCTCTTCAAAGGTGCGGCCACAGCCTTTGCACAGATCGTCTCCCTGGCTGGTGGAGCAAATGGCGATGCAAGGCGTGTCGGGCGTGCTCTCATACCAGGTCAGCCAGGCGGCCAGTGCCTTGGGCGGCATGGTGGCTTCGTCGGCCTCGGTCTCGTGGTAGTAGACCAGCAGGGCGTACACCTCGGCCAGCGCGCGCGTAGGCGCGGGCAAGGCCACCCCATCGGGCGAGGGTTCGCGGGCTCGCCAGTAGTTGATGGCCGACTCGATGTCGGTGATGTGGATGCCTGCCATAGATTCCCGTAGAAGGGGGCGCATCATATACCGGCAGGCCCAAAGCCCCCTTTATTTGCAGGCCCTTCCCGCACCTCAGTACACTGCCGCTCACGAAGGGGAGTAGCTCCCGCCCGCTGCCATCCAGCGGTTTTCAGCAAGTCGTCAATACGAAGCTTTTTGCTTCCGGCTTGTTGGGCAAGGCACCATACCTTGCTGAGCAAGACCTTCGATTGGAGCCCACCGCGGGCTTGATCGAAGTGTGCTTGTGGTGTCCCCCACCCCATTCCCCCAGATCCAGAACGCGGTGTGCAAAACATCGATTTCAACCTGGATCTGTCATGGAATTTCTCTCTACCTCCTGGTGGTCAGCGCTGCTGGCTATCGTGCTCATCGACTTGGTGCTGGCTGGCGACAACGCCATCGTCATCGCGCTGGCGGCGCGCAACCTGCCCGAGCACCTCAAACGCAAAGCCATTGTGTGGGGCACCGTGGGGGCCATCGTGGTGCGCTCGGTGATGACGGTAGGCGTGGTCTGGCTGCTGAAGATCCCCGGCCTGATGCTGGTGGGGGGCCTGGGGCTGCTGTGGATTGCCTACCAATTGCTGGCCGACCAGGGCGGGAATGAGCATGACGGCCCCATGGCCAGCACCTTCTGGGGTGCGATGAAGACCATTGTGGTGGCCGACGCCCTGATGGGCATCGACAACGTGCTGGGCGTGGCCGGTGCGGCCCATGGCGCGTTTGACCTGGTCATCATCGGCCTGTTGATCAGCGTGCCGATTGTGGTGTTCGGCAGCACCGTGGTGCTGCGCCTGGTGGAGCGCTTTCCTCTCATCATTCAGTTGGGCTCTGCCGTACTGGCTTTCACCGCGGCCAAGATGGTGGTGAGCGAGGCGCTGCTGCGCTCGGTATTTGGCGATGCATCGGGCATCGACGGCACCCAGACAGCTGCACGCTGGGCGGTCTACATCGTGGCCGTGGTTGGCGTGCTGGCAGCAGGCTGGTGGAGCCAAAAGCGGGCCCAGGCCGCCGTGCCACACAACGGCTAAGCGCGCTGCACCCGCCAGCCCGGAGGCTCTGGCCTCTGGGCGGTGACACAGCCCGGTGCTATGCTGTGCCACCATGAAATTACTCGTCAAATGGCTCCTCAGCGCCACCGCCTTGCTGGCGGTGGCTCACCTGTACAGCGGCGTGGAGGTGAAGAGTTTCACCTCCGCCTTGATCGCCGCCTTTGTGATCGGCCTGCTCAATACTGTGGTGCGCCCCCTGCTGGTGGTGCTGACGCTGCCATTCACGGTGCTGACGCTGGGCCTGTTCCTGTTTGTCATCAACGCACTGATGTTCTGGTCCGCCGCAGGCGTGCTGGACGGCTTCCACGTGCAGGGCTTTACCGCGGCGTTGATCGGCTCGCTGATCTACACCCTGCTGGGCCTGATCATCGAATCAGCGCTCGAGCGCCTGTTCTCGAAGTAACTGCTCCACCTGGCGTGTGCGGGTGTCCACGATCGACGCCTCAAAATGGTCGGCACCTTGCGTACCGCTGCGCGCCACGTCCTGTGCGGCCTTCAAGCGCGCCAACGCGGCCGGATAGTCCAACTGGGCGATATTGACCTCGGCCTCGGCGCGGATGGCCGCCAGGGTCTTGCCCTGCGCTGCTGATGCACTGGCCAAGGTCTGCCAGGCCATCGCATCCAGGGGGTTGTCAGCCAGCCAGGTTTGCAATAGCTGGCCTGCCTGGGCCGCCCGGCCGGCCTGGAACTGGGCTTGGGCCATCAGCAGCAACTCAGCACGGCTACCAGCCTGCCACTGCTCTCCCAAGGCTGCCTGTGCTTTGGCGCCATCACCTTTGGCCAGCGCCAGCTCTGCGGCCAGCAAACGCACTTGGCGTGCGGCCTGCGGATCTCCCTTCGCAACACTGACCAAACGACCCAGCGAGGCGTCGGCCAGCGCAAAGTCGCGCAGCTTGGTGGCAGCCAGGGTGGCGCCATACAGCGTGGCGGCCTGCTGCATCGGGCCTTGCCGCGCCAAACGGGCCGGCTCGGCTTCCGAATACCAATTGCGCAGCGCATCGACCGCCGAGTTGGAGAGCACGCGTGCGCGTGCAGCGATCAGCGCGTGCTCCCATTGCGGCATCGGCGCGGCCGTGCCGTTGGCTGGCACACGCGCCTGCATGTCGGCCATGCGCTCGGTGGTGAGCGGGTGGCTGCGCAGGTAGGGGAAGCCACCCGAATCGTTGAGGCGGCTGGACTGTTGCAGCTTTTCAAACATGCTGACAAAGCCCTGCGGCGCAAAACCCGCCTGCGAGGCCACGCCAAAACCGACGCGGTCCGCCTCGCGCTCCATGTCGCGTGAAAAGTTGAGCTGGGTCTGGATCGCCGCAGCCTGCCCGCCCACGATCACGGCATTGGCCGCCCCTGGGTTTTTGCTGGCCGCAAGCGCACCCAAAATCATGGCCCCGATCAACCAGGGTGTTTGCTCGCTCTGGCGCGAGATCAGGCGCGCAATGTGCCGCTGCGTCACGTGGCTCAACTCATGCGCCAGCACCGCGGCCAATTCGTCCCGACTGGTGACCACCCCCACCAGGCCCAGATGCAGTCCCAAGTAGGCCCCCGGCAGTGCAAAGGCGTTGACGGTGCGGTCCCGCCCTAACAAGATGGTCCAGGCGTACTGCTCGTCCAGTTCAGGCGGCAGCTCCCCGCGCGCGCGCGCCGCAGTTAAGAGCTGCTGCCAGATGCCCTGCACGTACTCCATGATGACGGGGTCATCGAGATAGTCCGGGTCGCGGTACAGCTCGCGCGCTATGCGGTTGCCTAGGCGGCGTTCGGCGCTGGGGGTGATGGAGGCGGTGTCGCCGAGGTTGGGGAGAAAACTAGTGCTTACAGAGGCCTGCTGCGGCAATGCCGTGGCAGCGAATAGTGTCGCTATGCAAAGAATAGCTACTTGCGCATATTTCACGTGGAGTATGGAAGTTTTTTGACCCTGCAGGAACTAGAAAGAGTCAAGCGGCATAGTCGTCAGGACCTGTGCCGTGACGGGATCCAGAAATACGGTCCAGTATGATTTTCTACCTACCAGAGGCAAATAGACAACCTCGCTGGGTTTGCGACTAATTTTCGTCAATACCAACTCAATCTCCGCGGCATTGGCCGCAAATCGGAAAAGCAATTGGGTCGCAGGCTTGGCCTCTTTTAGAACGTCCGCTGTCGCCTCTTCATATGGACGCCAAAGGTCTGGACGAGAAGCTAACGACACACCCTGCAGCGCGGCAATAGTCGCATCCACGCGCTCTTTGTCACTCTTGAAAGGACGTACAGCGAGCAGTGTTGGACCGTCAATCGGTAACGCTTGGACCGAGCGTGGAGTTTGCGGCAACAAAGACTCGTCCACATCAATCGCTTGCACCACACGAAACCGGTCAATTTCAAACACCATATGCACGGGGCGGGCTACGGACACAGTCCATAAACCATAGCCCAACGCGGCCAACTGAAGTAGACCGGTCATTGTCAAATCTCGCCTCAATTCGGTGCGCGGCTTTCGGCGATTGAACACTGCCATAGTTATTAGTGGCCCAAGAAATACGTCTACGGTTACCACGAGCGTGAATAGCTCACGTCCGCCAGAAATCTCTCGGTAAGGGTATGGGTACCAAATGCCAAATACCAACAATGCGGCCAATGCAGCAATGCATAGGCTTAAACCCAAGTGAATCGCGCAAGCAACGAATCGATCGCGCCAAAAATGGGGAGAGTCAGAAAAGAATTGCATTGAACTCATAAGAATATTTCAAACTAAGCGCATCACAGTCGAAATATGAAGACCCGGTTTTACAACATCATGGAATTGATACAAGCCCAAGTACCGGATATTTGTCGTCTCGTAATTGCTGGAAATTGCCACTGGCTTCCGCATAAATATCGGCATGAAAGAGACTTTTAATGACTTGCAGTCGCTCACTTGCTTCAATTGGCCTACCGTTCAGCCCGAGTGCCAATGCAGCCCGAAATTGAACAGGCGCCCATGTGTATCGCTTGGCCATTCTGAGCAACAAGTCCACATCCTCACTCGACATTCCAGGTTCAGCGCGCAGACGCATAACATGCAAAATCCCGCCTAGCTGCGTAAGCAAATGAAGTTTAGGAACCTCATACTCTACAGGAGTCACTCCTATTCTTCGATTTTCAAATCGGTTGATGCGGAAATCTTCTTCTGCCTTCGAGTACTCATACCCCATAGTCAACAAAAATGGAGTCCACACACATACAAATGCAGGGATCAGCCATTTAGACATCTTGATTATCAATATCGGCTCAATAGCATCGGCATCGGCATCGATAGCACCCAATAATAGTGCAGCAACGACCAGAAAGTAGGCATACGTATGGGGGAGCTCCAATAGAGAATGCGTGGCAAGTGGAATCAACACGAAGAATCCACAGGTCGTGGTCACCTTGCCCTTACTGCTTTTAACCCTATTCCAAATCCACTGACCAGCCAGCGCTAGCGTTACTCCCCCGATCGGCATCCCAAGAAACAACAGCAGGTCCAGCACAATGTTGTGCGCATAGGCAGTCTGCTCAGCCCCCGGAAAAGCCAATGCCCCGGCTTGCAAGGCCGCAGCCACTTGCAGCCAGCCCCAGCCTATCCAAGGATGTTGAAGCAAGGCTGTTGTCAGTTGCATCCAAATCAAAGGGCGAGTGCCTGTACTGGCCATTTGATCGTGACCTAATGCACTCACACTCGGACCCCAAGTCCAATAGGGAAATGACATTGCTGCAGTCAGCAAAAAAAACAACCAAAGCCATACGACCAGACGATTCAAATTGTCACGGCGTACAGAACCACTCAAAACATGATGGGCCATCGCCAAAAGGACCGCGGCCAGTAGCGCCGTACGCGACTGGGTCAAGGTTAGGCCTAAGCCCAAAACAACCAAGATACCCCAGGTAACTGCCACACCAATTCTGGCACGGTACAACAACACTGCCGCCGCCACTGACCCCATAAGTAGCAACGTTGCAGCTTGATTGGGCTGGCCCACATTCGCACGTGGCCGACCATTGGGAAGCCCCTCTAGCACCCAATCGTTCATCGCCAACTCCACTTGGAGCCATTGTGACAATATCTGAAAAGTACTGATCAAACTTGCAAAAACCAACAATAAACAAAGCGATTCCAAAACCTCAGTACGTGGTTTTTTTTTCTGCCATTGAAAACCCCACATCCAGGCGCAAGCGACCATGCCAATGTACGCAATGACAACCAATACATCACCTAAAAAGACCGATTGGAAGGTCAGACCTTGCATGACTGCTGTTGAGGCAAGAACAAGTAACACACCAACACCAACGGGCAATTTGGCAACTGAATCGCCCTTACGCCAGCTGCCCCCTATTCCAATCAGAGCGGCAATAAAAGCAGGTACTTCTGTATGAAATGCTGTCCACGGCGGAAAATGGTCCGGCACGACCCAACACAACAACAATATAAAGAGACCCAATGCATTTGCCACCAACTCGAACTCCAAATGTAAAAGGGGCTCAGTGAGCCCCTTTTTAAAGTTTTTAGGTTTGTTTATGGAAGAAATGTACCGCTACCATAAGTGCCTGCAACCGTTGTATCTCGGCAAGAACCGGGCAAGTATTTTGGATTAACACCGGCCGTACCTGTTGCACTAACGGCAGTTGCGACAGTGGCGGAAGCAGGGCCACACAACCAAGCCGTCACATTTGTACCAATCGCCGTGAGCGGCGTACTTGGGGCCAGAATGATAGCGCCCGGACCCGTCGCCAGGTTGCTATTCACCCGAATGGCGCCAGTGGCGCTGGTCTGAATACGCGCCACATTGCCGGCCGCGGTAGATGTCTCACAGCCCCAATTTCCGGCAACAAATTGCGACGCAGCGCTGGTAGCAGTTTGAGCAATTTCAGAAATACTGGTCCGGCATTGCGATGCCGCCAAGATAACCTCAGAAAGCTTGGCTCGCACTGTGTAATCTTGGTACGCAGGCAAGGCCACAGCAGCCAAAATACCAATGATTGCAACCACAATCATCAATTCGATCAGGGTGAAACCCTTTTGCAATGCACGTTTCATATTGAACTCCAAAGGTAAGAATAGAGTTAAGCATGAGCATACTTCATGCCAATCTAAAAAGCCGACCCAAACAAGAAAACAGGAACAATATTGTCAATTAAAATCTAGCCTCAAAGGCATGAGAAGCCTGAATCGACCTCAACACGACATTTTTGTCTCCATTTGTGTGGCAATTACTTGATGCAGACCTGTCGAACCATCTTCAAGTCCGTCAGACCCATCATGATCTTCTCCATGCCATCCATCTTGAGGGTGCGCATGCCGCCCTCTACCGCTGCGGAGAACAGTTCTGCCACGCGCGAGCGCTCCTGGATGAGCTTTTTCACCAAATCGTCTGCCACCATCAACTCATGCAGGCCCACGCGCCCCTTGTACCCGGTCTTGTTGCATTTGTCGCACCCTACGGCTTTGTAGAGTTTGAGCTGACCGCCTTCGCCATAGGTTTGCAGCCACTTATCGACCATTTTCTTGCTCTCACCCGCGTAGTCCTGTTTCCAAGTTTGCGTGTGGCGTAACTCTTCGGCGTACTCAGCAGCGAAAAGGCGCATCTCTTCGGCATCCGGCACATAGGCAACTTTGCAATCACAGAGTTTCTTGGCCAAGCGCTGCGCCAAAATTCCCAATAGGGCATCTGCAAAGTTGAACGGGTCCATACCCATATCCAGTAAGCGGGTAATGGACTCGGGTGCAGAGTTAGTGTGCAGTGTAGAAAACACCATGTGGCCTGTGAGCGAGGCCTCCACGCCCATTGACACCGTTTCCTTGTCACGCGACTCGCCAACCATGATGATGTCTGGGTCGGCGCGCAAAAAGGCGCGCATCACTAGCGCGAAGTCAATTCCGGCTTTCTTGTTGATCTGAACCTGCCGCAAACCTTTTTGGGTAATTTCCACAGGGTCTTCAGCTGTCCAGATTTTGGTATCCGGTGTATTGAGAAACTTCAGGATGGAATGCAGTGTGGTCGTTTTACCTGAGCCTGTAGGCCCGCAGACATAAAACAAGCCGTAGGGTTTGCTCACGGTGGCTTCCAATCGAGACTTGTTGTGCGGCGTGAGGCCCAGCTTTTCCAGCGGAATCGGCTCGCCCGCGGCCAAAATCCGCATGACCACGTCTTCTACGCCACCGGAAGAGGGAATGGTCGCGACGCGCAACTCAATGTCTAGTGGCCCGTATTTCTTGAACTTGATTTTCCCGTCCTGCGGCTTGCGGCGCTCGGAGATATCCAGATCACACATGATCTTCAGACGGGTCACCATGGCCTGTCTGAAATGTGCAGGTACTTCCACGTAGGGCACTAGACTCCCGTCAATACGAAAACGTATGCCGGTCTTGAACTTGCCTGGCATGGGTTCGATGTGAATATCCGACACCTTTTGGTTGTACGCGTCGATAATGACCTTGTTAACAAACTTCACCAGCTCGTTATCCGCCGCGGCCGACTCCAGGGACTCATCATTGCTCCCATCGTCTATGGGCGCGCCGTCCATGTCGGCAAGCAACTGGTCAATCGTGCTGCTGTCAGACGCGGCACCAAACAACTGCGCCAACGTTTCGCGAAACTCGACAAGTGTCGTCACCCGGTAGGCAAACTTGGTAACGCGTGGAAACACCTGCGGAACGACCCGGGAGCCTTTGACCGCCTCTGGGTCCACACACATGATGACCAAACCATCCGGGGACTCCTCCAGCGGCATCCATTCTTGCTCTTCGATGAACTCACGCTTGAGAGCCCCTTGCAACATCTCCGATCGAATGCGCCCAGGATTGAAAGGCTCGTAGGGAACACCAAAGAATTTGGCAAGTGCACTCCCCAGTTGCGCTGGTTTGATGCTGTAGTCCGCCATCAGCCGTTGTTCCACTGACTGACCTTCGTGGCGGGCATCTTGCACGCACTGGGCGAGCTCATCTTCCGTGAGAATGCCGTCGGAAATTAAGCCGTCGTATTTGGTAGTCTTGCGCCGCACAGCACTCTCTGCGCCTTTGACACGCTGGCGAATCGCTGTGGCTAGCGTTTTGCACAACTCAGTAACACCGTCTACCTCAAGCTCTCCAAAGGGCTCATCACTTTTGTTGTTAATGACCTGCAAAACCCCATGCAGGGTTCCACCGTCCATGATCGGAGCCACCAACATTTGTTTCGTGCGATAGCCAGAGCGTTTGTCGACCTCCTTCAAGAACGTCAACGAAGGATGGATTCGCTTAAGCGCATCCTCGTCATAAACGTCAGGTAGGTTCAGCGCGGTTCGGCTGTATGCGGCGTAGCCTGCTAGGCTTTGCGGGGAGATAGGCAGCTTCAAATCACGGCTGCTGTTCAATCCCGTTTTGATTTTGGAAATAATCGCAGTTTGATCTTCTGTGACCGCGTACAAGGTCAATCGATCGGCGTTGAGCAGCTTGCAAATTTCCTGGCTGGTTTCCAGCATGATTTGCTCAAGCTGCTCTGTATCGTGAATGCGTGCTGTGACCTGGTGCAGTTGCCGGTAAAAAAGCGCCTCAAAGGTCATGCCTCTTTTTTTGGAAGGCAGCTTCTGCGACTCAAAAAAAGCCTGTTCGGACGATCGCTCGGCTCCACTGGGCTGAATAACCACGCTCATATCTCAAACTCCTGCCCCGCACGCAACCACCGTATGTCATGCGTCACATCCGGGCCGAAAGGCAGGGTCTGGTCGAATCGCTGTATCTCAGCCATGATCAATTCGGTTTCTGCTGGCTTGGTGTGGGTGATGTAAATGGGGAAACTTTTGCCCTTGCGAATGCAGTCCAGCTCCTTCGCCAGTGCACTCGGCGACAAATGCAGACTCTTGCGAGCCAATTCTTTTTCGCGGTTGCTGAAGGCCGTTTCAATGACCAACATGGCCACGTCCAGTTGGTTGATGCGCGTCCACAGGGCCGGGTTGCGCTCTGTGTCCCCCGTAAAGACCCAATGTCCAGCCCCCGCGGAGACTGCGAACCCCACCGCTGGCACCGTGTGCACGGCTGGCAGCACCTCAATGCGGCTCCCCGCTAACTCTAAAACCTGACCTACCTGTATTTCCACGAACCGAACAAACGGCGCTTGTACTGTTGGAATCCGTGAAAAATCGGGCCAAATCACATCGTTAAAAATGTGCGCTTTAAGGGCAGCAATCGTGCCAGGCAATGCGTAGATGGCAATTGGTGATTGCCGTTGCGATGCTACGGCATCGACCATCAACGGCAATGCCGCAATGTGATCCAAGTGAGAATGGGTCAAGAACACATGGTCAACCTGCCCCATTTCCTCCAGCGTCAGATCGCCCACACCGGTTCCTGCGTCCACCAAAATTTGGCGGCCCACAAGGAACGAGGTGGTCCGGCACTCTTGGGCGATGGCGCCCGAGCAGCCAAGTACGCGTACTTTCACAAAACGAGGCCCTATTTGGTTTCGAAGTTGGTGGCGCCGTCCCATTCAGGATCGAATGGGAGCAACCGCATAGAGGCTACTCGCTCAGAGTACAACTGGTAAAGGTATTTTTTGGCATTCATGCGCATCAGATTGATGAGCAGCACATCTGCCTGATCCCAATTTTGCGCCCTGTAGGCCTTCAGGAATTGCGCCCAAGTCTTGACCTCTTCCGCCACCTCGGCACTTACCCGCGCCAGCGGTGCCAGAGGCCAAAAGATCGCCACGGCTTGTTCCTTGCCCTTCACCCGAACCCGGTCCAGTTCCTGCCACGCGAAATCTGGCGCCAGTTTGCGCGTGGCTTCGCTCACCACGATATCCACACCATAAGCCTTGGACAGGCCCTCCAGCCGAGACCCCAGATTGACCGCATCACCAATCACGGTGTAGCTACGACGGATGTTGGATCCCATGTCTCCGACACACATGGTGCCTGTGTTCAAGCCAATGCCGATCCCAATCTCCGGCAGGCCCTTGGCCCGGTGTTCCAAGTTGATTTCCCGAATGGCGTTGGCCATTTCCATGGAAGACTTGACTGCCAAATGGGCGTGCTCAGCAGTTTCCACCGGAGCGCCCCAAAACGCCATGACGCAATCGCCCATGTATTTGTCGATCGTTCCGCGGTTTGCGCGAATCAAGCTCGTCAGCCGGCTGAATACCCCCGTGAGCAGCTCTTGCAGTTGTGTGGGCTCCATCCGCTCAGACATTTTGGTGAAGCCTCGCATATCGCAAAACATCACCGTGAGCTCACGGTTTGTCGCCTTCATGCTGTAACTGTCGGGGTCCTTCACCATTTCATCCACCAGCTCGGGCGGAACATAAGTACCAAACAAGTTGGCCAACTCGCGCTTGGAACGGCTCTCTACAAAGTAGCCGTAGCTCATATTGAGACCAAAAGCAGTGATGGCCATGGTCAACGCAGAGGCCAACGGCAGCACCAACCCATACGACAGGTAGAGCCATAGGTTGGTGAGCACCAGTACGCTCACCACCGCCACGCTTAACAGCACCGCACGGGGCGCCGACAACAACGGAAGTCCTATGGACAACAACAAACCAGCCAAAGTGAGAATGACAACCTCGTAGCCCACTGCATAGTCCGGCTTCACCAATACGCTGCCATCCAACAGTGCAGAAATGATGTTCGCATGGGTCTCCACCCCTGGGTAGGTCTCCCCCACAGGGGTGACACGTAAATCCAACAGGCCCGGAGCCGTTGTCCCCAGCAAAATGATTTTGTCCTTCAGGCTATGCAGCGGCAGCTTCTTAGACAACACATCGGATGCGGACACATACCGGAACGACCCGCCTTGCACACCACCCCGCCCCCGATAAGGCACCAGCGTAGCCACACGCTCATCCACCGGAATAGCCAGCGCCTTTTCTCCCTGTTTTAGCAATACACGGTCCATGCCTTGGTAGCTGCGGGCCAAGAATTTCTCATTGGAAAACCCCGGTGCGACTTTGGGCATGCCTGCAATGGCGCGAAACATCGCCAAAGAGATGGACTCGTAATACTGCCCCTTGTATTCAGCCAGCAAGGGCAAGGACCGAACAACCCCATCCCCGTCGGTAATCGAATTGAAGAATCCCGCCAATGGCGCCGCCTTGGCAAGTTGATCAATATTCGAACCGAATCCATTCCAAGAGGTAGCCTTGATGGGGCGCCCCTGTAACACGTCTGGAGTCAATACCGGGGCCGGCAAAGTCCCGTTAGATCGACCCTCGCCATCGCTCGTCAGGTAGTACCCCATGACGACCGGGCGGTTGGCGATAGCGCGCGCAAAGGCCGCGTCGAAGTCGAGTTCGGGTTGCAGTTGGCGCAGGCGCTCGGAGAACCCGGCTTGGTCGCGAAATTCGTTGCGCGCCAGCTCATTGAGCCGCGTGAGCCCAGAGCTCTCGTCCGCCTCGGCAAAAACAACGTCAAAGCCGATGAGTGCGATCTGCTGCTCATCGAATAACGTGGTAATCAGCTGAGCGAGCTTGTTTCTGCCCCAAGGCCAGCGCCCCACCTCGGCCAGGCTTTTTTCGTCAATATTGACGACGACAATCCGGTCATCCTGTGTATTGGGCATGGTTGCCCGCAGACGAGCGTCATAAATGATGTCGTCCAGACGCTGCAAAACACCAATACGCACCGCACCAACCGCATGCAGCAGTGCCAAAATCACGGGGATCAAGGTCACCGCAATGCGGGGCCAATGCCTAGTTAGCGACCGCATTTCAAACCAGGCTGAATTCCAATCTGCATGTGATCAGGCCAGATTTTGGCCAGCTCAGGTTTGGACAAATTGCATTTGTGTGCCCGCCAACTCCACCAAATCGCCATTCTTCAGCGAAATGGGGTCAGAACCTATTGGGGAACCATTCAAAGTAGGGTTACCCGCACCCTCGACATGGTGCACCACATAGCCATGCTGTCGCCGCGTGATGGCAGCCACCGCAACACCGGGCTTGCCGATGGTGGTCACAACCTTGGTCAAAGGCACTTCACGCCCCGAAGCGGCGCCCGAAAGCACTTTGATCGCGGCATGGAATGCACCGATACCGGTGGAGTCACCCGCCGACGTGGGATAGCCGGAAGCAGGAGCTGCTTGTGGTGTCACTGCAGGACGCGCGCGAACGACCATGGTTTTGTCAAAGTTGTCGGCAACACCGTCACCCACGAACTTGATTTTGTATTTCCCAATCTCGATACCGTCACCGTTGTGCAGCTGCTGCTTTTTCACAGCCTTGCCGTTCACATAAGTTCCGTTGGTGCTGTTCAAGTCTTCCAGGAAAACTTCGCTGCCAGTCATTTGGAGCACTGCGTGCTCACCGCTGACCGCCAAGTTGTCTATCACGATGTCGTTGTAAGGGCGGCGTCCCAACGTTGTGCGCTCTTTGGTGAGCTGAACTTCCTTGATCACGACCTCATCGATCGAAACGATCATTTTCGGCATGATCGACTCCTTTTCCTGTAATTGGTTTTTGGAAAATGTAACAACTCTACTTCCCTAGCAGCCGAGCGATCAAACCACGCTTTTCTGCTGCTTCACTAGCAGAGACTATCAGCACAGAAATATTGTCTCGCCCACCATTGTCGTTGGCCGCGTCGATCAACAAACCCGCCTTTTGATCCAGACTGGAGTCGCCAATGGCAATTCTAGCGATTAGTTCATCGTCAACCATATCGGACAAGCCGTCCGAACACATCAAATACAGGTCGCCGGGTTCGACCACGTGCTCGTTGACATCCAGCATCACCACCTCTTCAACCCCCAAAGCCCGTGTCACCAGGTTTTTGATGGATGAGGTGGCTGCCTGCTCCTGGGTAATCAAGCCCGCATCAATTTGCTCTTGCAACAGGGAATGGTCTTTGGTGATTTGGGTCAATTGCCCTCCCCGCAGCCGGTAGCAACGGGAGTCGCCGATATGGCCCAACAACAGACGGTCGTCGCGAAAAACGCCCACCACCAGGGTGGTTCCCATGCCCGAGTACGCCGCATTGGAATTGGCAGAATTGAAAATTGCCAGGTTAGCGTTGTCCACGCAAATCTCCATGGCCCGGCGCACCTCCTTGGCCTGCGCGGTAGCACCTGCCTCCAGCACCCACCGGCTCAATTCTGATTTGATGAAAGCGGTGGCCATACCGCTGGCAATTTCGCCCGCGTTGTACCCGCCCATGCCGTCCGCCAGAACCGCTACCCGGGCAGACTCCTCGAAAGCGACAGAGTCTTCGTTGTTATCGCGAGCGCGGCCAGGGTCAGTTTGCGCACAAAAGTGGTACATCATTGTTGTTTTAGATCTGAATATCCGTGTCAGCACCCGAGGCCGTTGGCCCGGATGCTCCCGTTGCAGGCTGCGCAACCGTCTGATCGAAATTGGTTTGAGCCTTGGGATTGGCGGCGACAAACGCTTGCGTTTTTTCTTCCGCCCCTGCCGCCACAACAGGTCCTGTAGGCCGCGCCACCTCTGCGCTGGAGGAAGTATCCAACCCTCCAATCGCTCCACGCAAATCGGCAGCAAATTGATCGCCATCCTGGTAACGCAACTCAGGACGCTTGCTCAGAGACAGGGTCACCACATTCGCCAGAGACACTGGCAAGTCTGGCCGCACGATGCGTATATCTGGCGCCTCTTCGTTGGCAATCTTGAACATCAATTCGGCCATGGAATCACCGCGGAAGGGCAACACACCCGTCAGCAATTGAAACAGCATGACGCCCAACGAATACAAGTCAGAGCGTCCATCCACTTTTTTACCGGCCAACTGCTCGGGCGACATGAAACTAGGCGTGCCCAACACCAACCCGGTTTTGGTCTTGCTGGAGTCGGTAATGCGCGCAATCCCGAAATCGGTGACCTTGACCGTATCGGTCTCGCGCTCATACATGATGTTGGCGGGCTTGATGTCGCGGTGCACCACCGACTGCTTGTGCGCATACGCCAGCGCCTCAGCGACTCGAGCCACCAGACTCAGCACCAACGGAACGGGCAACAAGTTGTCGCCTTTGCAGAACTCAACCAGATCTCGCCCCTTGAGAAACTCCATGGCGATGTATGCCAAGTCATGCTCTTCACCTGCATCGAAAATGGTCACGATGTTTTGGTGCTGCAGGCGGCCGGCGGTCTCGGCCTCTCGGAAGAAACGCTCCCGCGCATCCGTCAGCTCTTCGCCGGCAAACTCTTGGCTCAACGCCATGGTTTTAATGGCCACAACCCGACCAATCTTGGGATCTTTGCCCAAATACACCACGCCCATCGCGCCCTTGCCAAGCTCTTTTTCCACCTGGTAGCGACCCAACATGGGTTTTTCGACAGCGCCACCATCCAACAGCATGGTGCCACCGGGATGTCCACCCCCACCGCCCAAGATCACGGTTTCTGAGAGGTTTTTGGCACGGCTCAGTTTGGTCTGAATGTCTTTGTAGTTCTTGTCGAACGCAGCCATGTGCTCATAGACGGACTCAGCCTTGTTGAACTGACGCTTGCGCTCAAAGTCCAGTGCCAAACTGTACAAATTGCCCATCACCGCTTCGGCCAAAGGCACCCGACGGAAACGGTCAAAAGCCATGTCCAACTGCCCTTGGCCTTGTAAGGCCAGGCCCATCATGCGGTTGGTCTCTGCGGACTCTTCATCGGCCTTGACCTTGCCCGCTTCGGTAACAAGGAAGCGCTTGGTGGTCAATGCCAAGTGACCCAAGACCAGCACCGTGGCAGGAAACACCAGCTTCAACCAGGTGGCAGCAGCCGACAGTAAGCCAAACTCCACTACCAGCAGGGCGACGAACAATCCCAAAGTCACCGCCGCGGCCGTAGCGGCGGACAAACGCGGCAAGCCGGCTACAACGTAGGCAACCACCACCAGGAAGGCCAGCAGGCTAACCCACACGCCCCAACTTGGTTGCACGATAAAGTGCTCGTTCAAAATGCTGGATGTGATGTGGGCAATGGTTTCCGCCGGAGACAGCGCTGCGTTGCCAGGAACCGGAAATTGAACTCCCACGCCTGCAGCCGTGGCCCCAATGATGACAATCTTGTCCGCATATTTGCTGGCAGGGATTTTCCCGGTCAGCACATCGTAAAAAGAATCCACTGCGAAAGCTGGTTTGCCGTCGCGGGCTTTGTAAAACTGCGGCAGCATCAATGCCGCCTCATCGGTTTTGACCTTCAGCTTGCCAATCTGGACCGAATCGCCAGGGTTGAGCTTCACGTCCGCAGGGGACAGATTCAAGCTCTTGAAGGCGGCCAACAAGGCCATCGAGGGAACAGCTTTGCCGTAGTAGTTCACTAGCAAGGGCTCCAGCCGCACGGCGCCGTCCACATCCGGAAACTGGTTCAAGTGCCCGATCCCGGCCGCAGCGTTACCTATGCTTTCAATGGGCTGCTGCCCCCGGACGGCAGGAATGGAAAATCCGTTGGCATCATCCAGAGCGCTTTTCAGCGCGTAAGAGGGAAGGGGGTTGTCGGGTCGGCCTTGGGGTTCACCCAAGGTGAACACTGATGGGATCAGCACGTTTCCGGCATTCTGCAGGCTGGTGGCCAATTTGGCATCGGTATCCAGTGCGGTCTCTGCCTCCGCAATGAGCTTCACCACCGACTCATTGGCCCCAGCGCCATCGGCAGGCGCCTCCAACGCGGCCTTCATCTTGCGAATGAAAACCAAGCCTGGATCCACCTGTGGTTCAAAGAAGAACGCGGTATGCACGATGGTCTTGGCTTTGGCCGCAGCCAGCGTGTCGATCAGCTTGGCATGGATGTCTCTGGGCCAGGGCCAGCGCCCCAGGTTGGCGACGCTTTGGTCATCAATGGCAATGACCGCGATGCGGTCGGAGGGCTGCCGCGAGGTGCTGGTGCTTGCAAAATCGTAAAAACGGCGCTCCAAAGTTCCAATGAAGTCGGTGGACAGGTGCAGCACCACGGCCGCCACCACGATCGCCAAACCGGCAAGCCAGTCCGCACGCCAGAATGATTGCGTCTTTGAAGAAGATTTCGCCAATTGCTACCCCCAACACCATGCCTTATCGGCGCCCATTGATCTGCCCACACCCATACCCGCCTCACGAGAGGAGGAGTCAAGGTAGGGACGTTAGCAGACGATCCCCCGGCCGACAAGCGACTTCTTCACTGGACTTCCCGCTTTTGCGACAAGTGGGGGCCCTTGGCGACAGGCGGAGTCTGGCCTAGCCCGCTGCGCGCGCCTTGCGCTTCTCCAGTGCCATACCCAAGCCCAGCACCAAACCGGCGCCCATGACCGCCGCTGCATAGTGCACCCAGCCATGGGTCACCATCCAACCGCTGAACGCGCCATCGCTGGCAATGGTTTCGCCCCCCACCCAGCCAATCAATGCCGCGCCCAGAGTGACGATCACCGGGAAGCGCTCCATCAGGCGAATCATCAGAGTGCTGCCGAAGATGACCAGCGGAATGCTAATAGCCAGCCCCAGGATCAGCAGCAACATGCTGCCCTTGGCGGCGGCAGCCACCGCGATGACGTTGTCCAGACTCATGACCAGATCGGCGATCAGGATGGTTCGCACCGCGGCCATCATGCTTCCTGTGTTCTTGCCATGGCCCTCTTCACCGTCATCGTCGCTCATCAGCTGCACACCGATCCACAGCAGCAAGATGCCCCCGATGACCTGCAAGAAGGAGATCTCCAGCAACTTGGCAGCCACCACCGTCAAGGCAATCCGCAGCACCACCGCCGCACCGGAACCGAAAAGCACGGCTTTTCTTTGCTGCTCCGGCGGCAGGGAACGCGCCGCGAGGGCGATCACTACGGCGTTGTCCCCGGACAAAATGATGTTGATCCAGACGATCTTGATCAGACCAATCCAGAAGTCAGCGCTTTGAAGAATTTCCATGATTGCACTCCACACTACAAACGAAAAAGTGCCCAGACACGATGTGTGGGCACTTTGCTCTGAGAGGAAAACCCCTCGTTCCGGCTATCGAACCAACGCTGAAATTACAGCATGGCCTTGAGCAGCTTCGCCATTTCGGACGGATTGCGTGTGACTTTGAAGCCGCACTCTTCCATCACCGCCAGCTTGGCATCGGCGGTATCTGCACCACCAGAAATCAAAGCACCGGCGTGGCCCATGCGTTTTCCGGGAGGGGCGGTCACGCCAGCGATGAAGCCGACGATGGGTTTCTTCATGTTCAGCTTGCACCAGCGTGCGGCTTCGGCTTCGTCGGGTCCGCCGATTTCGCCGATCATGATGACCGCGTCGGTATCCGGATCGTCATTGAACGCCTGCATCACGTCGATGTGCTTCAAGCCGTTGATGGGGTCCCCACCGATACCGACGGCGCTGGATTGACCCAGACCGATTTCGGTCAGTTGTGCCACTGCTTCGTACGTCAGCGTACCGGAGCGGCTCACCACACCGATGCGACCCTTGCGGTGGATGTGGCCGGGCATGATGCCGATCTTGATTTCGTCAGGTGTGATCAGGCCCGGGCAGTTGGGGCCCAGCAGCAGGGTCCTCTTGCCGCCAGCAGCTTCCTTGGCCTTCATGCGGTTGCGCACTTCCAGCATGTCGCGCACAGGAATGCCTTCGGTAATGCAGATCGCCAGGTCCAGGTCAGCTTCCACGGCTTCCCAGATGGCAGCAGCAGCGCCAGATGGAGGCACATAGATCACCGACACCGTGGCACCAGTTTCCGATGCAGCTTCCTTCACGGAGGCATAAATTGGAATGTTGAAGATCGACTCACCGGCCTTCTTGGGGTTCACACCCGCCACAAACGCGTTTTTGCCGTTTGCGTATTCCTGGCACTTTTCCGTGTGGAATTGGCCGGTCTTGCCGGTGATACCCTGGGTGATGACTTTGGTGTCTTTGTTGATAAAGATCGACATATTGGTTCCTTAGCGGGCGGTCTTTAACGTGCTTTTACGGCTGCAACAACTTTTTCGGCCGCTTCGGCCATGCTGTCGGCGCTGATGATAGGCAAGCCGGACTCGGCCAGCATCTTTTTACCCAGGTCTTCGTTGGTGCCCTTCATGCGCACCACCAATGGCACGGACAGGTTCACGGCCTTGCAGGCGGTGATCACGCCGGTAGCGATGGTGTCGCACTTCATGATGCCGCCGAAGATGTTGACCATGATGGCCTCGACCTTGGGGTTCTTCAGCATGATCTTGAAGGCTTCGGTGACCTTCTCGGGGGTAGCACCGCCGCCCACGTCCAGGAAGTTGGCTGGCTCAGCGCCATACAACTTGATGGTGTCCATGGTGGCCATGGCCAAGCCAGCGCCATTCACCAGGCAGCCGATGTTGCCGTCCAGGCTGATGTAGGCCAGGTCGAACTTGGAGGCTTCCACTTCGGCCGCGTCTTCTTCGTCCAGATCGCGGTAAGCCACGATTTCGGGGTGACGGAACAGCGCGTTGGGGTCAAAGTTGAACTTGGCGTCCAGGGCAATCACGTTACCCTTGCCGTCGCGGTTCAGGGGGTTGATTTCCACCAGGGACGCGTCGGTGTCCATGTAGCACTTGTAGAGCTTCTGGAAGATGTCCACGGCTTGGGCAGTGGAGCCAGCGGGCATGCCGATGGCATCCGCAATCTTCTTGGCTTGGGGTTCCAGCAGTCCGGTCAAAGGATCGATGAACTCGGTGACGATCTTCTCGGGGGTGGAGTGGGCCACTTCCTCGATATCCATGCCGCCTTCGCTGGAGGCAATGAAGGCCAGCTTTTGCGTCGCACGGTCGGTCACGATGGACACGTAGTATTCTTTTTGGATGTCGGCGCCATCTTCGATGTAGAGGCGGCGGACTTTTTGGCCTTCAGGGCCGGTTTGGTGTGTTTTGAGCTGCATGCCCAGAATTTCACCGGCCAGACGTTTGACGTCGTCGATGGACTTGGCCACCTTCACGCCACCGCCCTTGCCGCGGCCACCTGCGTGAATCTGCGCCTTGACAACCCAGACAGGGCCACCAAGCTTCTGGGCGGCTTCCACCGCTTCTTGCACTGTGAAAGCGGGGATGCCGCGAGGCACCGGCACACCGAATTGGCGCAAGATTTCCTTGCCTTGGTACTCGTGAATCTTCATGACGTCTCTCTCTGGACTGGACAATTTTCACCATGCCGCAACATGAAATTGCAAGCGCATGGCACTGGACACATCAGCCTCCGACTGTATCATGGTGCGATGCACAATCCTTGTGCGAGGCTTACGGCTGCTGTATACAGCCCCGGTTTTGGCCTCTGCCAATGCACTGATTTTCTGACCTCTCTGACCATGAAAAAAATCTTTATCGACGGCGAAGCCGGTACCACCGGGCTGCAAATTCGTGAGCGCCTGCAAGCCATGCCCCAGGTCGAACTCATCAGCATTGACCCCGCCCTGCGCAAAGACCCACAGGCCAAACGCGCACTGGTCGCGCAAGCCGACATGGTCGTGCTGTGTCTGCATGACGATGCCGCGCTGGAAACCGTGGCCATGGTCGATGGACTGGAAAAAGAGACGGGACGCCCCGGCCCCCGGATCATCGACGCTTCCACCGCGCACCGCACCGCGCCAGGTTGGGTCTACGGCTTTCCCGAATTGGCAGCGGGCCAACGCGACGCGGTCGCCAACGCCCGCCGTGTCAGCAACCCGGGTTGCTACGCGACCGGTGCCATTGCGCTGATCCGCCCCTTGGTGGATGCTGGCCTGCTGCCGGCCGACTTCCCCGTGTGCCTGCCGTCGGTAAGCGGTTACTCGGGTGGCGGACGCACCATGATCGAGGCCTATGAGCAAGGCACTGCTGCCCCCTATGAGCTGTACGCTCTGGGCCTTAAGCACAAGCACATCCCCGAAATCATGAAGTACACGGGCCTGACACGCCGCCCGCTGTTTGTGCCTTCGGTGGGCAACTTCAAGCAGGGCATGCTGGTCCAGTTGCCGCTGCACCTGGACACTTTACCGGGCAAGCCATCGGCACAGGACCTCCACAACGCGCTGGCCAAGCACTACGCAGGCAGCGCTTGGGTGACCGTAGAGCCGGTCACACCTGACCTCAAACTGGATGCCGTGGCGTTGGTCGACACCAACAAGCTGGAGTTGCGCGTATTTGGGAATGACGCTACCAAAGACGGCTTTGCCCATGCGGTGCTCGTTGCCCGCCTGGACAACCTGGGCAAGGGTGCCAGCGGCGCAGCGGTGCAAAACCTGGAACTGATGCTAGGGCTGTAAGCCCTAATCTTCGTCCGCGCCCGACACCACCTTGTGGATGGTGTCGCCGCCAAAACCGCGGCTGGCCAGAAAGCGCATTTGCTTGCCGCGCTCGGCCGCATCCGCGGGCTGGCGGCCAAACTTCTTGCGCCAGATGTCCCGAGCACGGTCCAGTTCGCTGGCACGCAAGGCCTGGACCGCCTCGGCCACCGCCTCCGGCTCCAGCCCCTTGGCCTGCAGTTCTTGCTTGATACGCGAGGCGCCCAGCTTGCTGGCCCGCCGGTGCACCACCGATTCCAGCACCCGCGCCTCGTTGATAAAGCCCTTGGCTTGCAAGGCGTCCAGCACCTTGGCCAAGGTGCCTGGCTCTTCCTCGTACTGCGCCAGCTTGCGCTCCAGCTCCGCCCGGGAATGCTCCCGGGCACTGAGCAGGCGCAAGGCCCGGCCGGTCAATGACAACGCCGGTTTTGCTCCTGTATTCATAGCTGCTTGCGCAATATCCATGGGGGCTAGAGGCTGATTTACTCTATTTTCTCGGCTTTATCGGCCTTGTCCGCCTTCTTGGCCTTGGCCTTGACCTCAGGCTCGGCCACGGGCAGCAAAGGGATGCCCAGAGATTCGCGCACCTTGTTTTCGATCTCCACCGACAGCACAGGGTTCTCGCGCAGGAACTCACGCGCGTTGTCACGGCCTTGGCCGATCTTCTCGCCCTGGTAGGCATACCAAGCACCAGACTTCTCCAGAATGCCGGCGGTCACGCCCATATCGATGATTTCACCGTGGCGGCTGATGCCCTCGCCAAACAGAATGTCGAATTCCGCCGTCTTGAACGGGGGGCTGACCTTGTTCTTCACCACCTTCACTTTGGTTTCGTTGCCAATCGCGTCGTCACCCTTCTTGATGGTGCCGGTGCGGCGAATGTCCAGGCGCACGGAGGCGTAGAACTTCAGCGCGTTACCGCCGGTGGTGGTCTCGGGGCTGCCGAACATCACGCCAATCTTCATGCGGATCTGGTTGATGAAGATGACCATGCAATTGGTCTTCTTGATGTGGGCAGTGAGCTTACGCAAGGCCTGGCTCATCAGACGGGCTTGCAGGCCGGGCAATGAATCGCCCATTTCGCCTTCCAGCTCGGCCTTGGGGGTCAGCGCCGCTACCGAGTCGACCACGATCAGGTCGACCGCGCCGGAACGCACCAGGCTGTCGACAATTTCCAGGGCCTGTTCGCCGGTGTCGGGCTGGCTGATCAGCAGGTCTTGCAGGTTGACGCCCAGTTTTTGCGCGTACTGGATGTCCAACGCGTGCTCGGCATCGACAAAGGCGCATTGGCCGCCTTGCTTTTGCATCTCGGCAATGACTTGCAGCGTCAGCGTCGTTTTACCGGACGACTCTGGGCCGTAGATTTCAACCACGCGGCCACGGGGCAGGCCGCCCACGCCCAGCGCAATGTCCAGCCCCAGGGAACCGGTGGAGACCACCTGGATGTCTTCAATCACCTCGCCTTCGCCCAGACGCATGATGGTGCCCTTGCCGAACTGCTTTTCGATCTGGGCCAGCGCCACTTGCAAAGCTTTGGCTTTTTCAGCGTTGCCGCCATTCGTGTTGTTAGGGTTCTTGACGGGTGCGTCCATGAGAAATCTCCTTGAAAATCAATGGGTTGGCGCACCACAGCAATCTGGTTTTAACAACAGGCTGGATGCTTGAACAGTAGTTTAATCGGGCTTGTTGCATTGCGTAAATACATTTTTTAGTCAGTTTGCATTACCATTTGATGGTGCTTGATTTCCCCCCTGCCCGCAACGACACCTGGCGCCAGAACCACCTGGGCCACTGGCTGCGCCTGGCGCTGGAGCGCTTTGATGCGCGGGTAATGGAACTCATGGCCGACCACCCCGGTGTGCCCCTGGGCCTGTCCAACCTGGCCGAACGCGGACAGGTGGGGGCCGCGCACATCCACATCACACGGCACCTGGCGGTGGAGGGCTTGCGCCTGACGGAGCTGGCCCAGCGCGCCGGCATGACCAAACAGGCCATGGGCACGCTGGTGAACCAGTGCGAGGCCTGGGGCATGGTGCGCCGCGAAGACGACCCCGCCGACGCACGTGCGCGCCGCGTGCACTTCACTGCCACCGGCCTGGCCTGGCTGGGCGCCTACCAGGACGCCGTGGCCCAGGCCGAAGACGAATTGCGCCAGGCCGTCAGCCCCGAGGTGGCCACCGTGGTGGCGCTGGGCCTGGAGGCCTACAGCGGACAGTAAGCATCCCCCACGCTCCGCCGCTACGCGGTTCGCAGGCAAGCCAGGCGCAAGGGTCGCCGCCTAGAATGGCACGCAGAACAGAACGCGCGCCGCCCCAAGCGAGGAGACACCCCATGCGAATACTCATAGCCGAAGACGACCAGGTGCTGGCCGATGGCCTGTTGCGCGCCCTGCGCAGCGCGGGCGCCGCGGTGGACCACGTGGCCAGCGGCACCGAAGCCGATGCCGCGCTGATGACCAACACCGAGTTCGACCTGCTGATCCTGGACCTGGGTCTGCCCAAGATGCACGGGCTGGAGGTGCTGAAAAAACTGCGCGCCCGCGGCTCCTCGCTGCCCGTGCTCATCCTCACGGCTGCCGACAGCGTGGACGAGCGCGTCAAAGGCCTGGACTACGGCGCCGACGACTACATGGCCAAGCCCTTCAGCCTGCAGGAGCTGGAAGCCCGCGTGCGCGCCCTGGTGCGCCGCGGCATGGGCGCCACCTCGGCCAGCATCAAGCACGGTCCGCTGACCTACGACCAGGCGGGCCGCGTAGCCACCATCGACGGCAAGATGGTCGAGCTCTCCGCCCGCGAATTGGGCCTGCTGGAGGTGCTGCTGCAGCGCGCCGGCCGCCTGGTCAGCAAGGACCAGCTGGTGGAGCGCCTGTGCGAATGGGGCGAAGAGGTGAGCAACAACGCCATCGAGGTCTACATCCACCGCCTGCGCAAGAAGATTGAGAAAGGCCCGATCCGCATTGCTACCGTGCGCGGCCTGGGCTACTGTCTGGAAAAAATAGCGCCCTAGTCAGAGCAGCGCCGCTTTGAAAATCTTTCAGCGCGAGCAACGCAGCCTGTTCGGGGAGATCCTGGACTGGATGCTCACGCCGCTGTTGCTGCTGTGGCCCGTCAGCCTGGTGCTGACCTGGTTGGTGGCCCAGGGCATTGCAGGCAAGCCGTTTGACCGCGCGCTGGAATACAACGTGGGCGCGCTGGCCCAGCTCATCACCGTCAACAAAAACCACGCCCAGTTTGTGCTGCCGCTGCCCGCGCGCGAACTGCTGCGCGCCGACGATGCCGACACCGTGTACTACCAAGTGCTGGGCGCCAATGGCGAATTTCTCAGTGGCGAAAAAGACCTGCCCCTGCCGCCCGACGACGAGCGACTGCCGCCTGGCGAAGTGCGCATGCGCGATGCCGAGTTCAAGGGCCTGGACCTCAAAGTCGCCTACATGTGGGTCAAGCTGGACGTGGCCGAAGGCCGGCCCGCGCTGGTGCAGGTGGCTGAGACCATGGAAAAGCGCTCGGTGCTGGCCACTGAAATCGTCAAAGGCGTGATGCTGCCGCAGTTCGTCATCCTGCCGCTGGCGGTACTGCTGGTCTGGTTGGCACTGGTGCAGGCCATCAAGCCGCTCAACAGCCTGGAAGAGCGCATCCGCGCGCGCAGCCCCGACGACTTGAGCCCGCTGGATGTGGAGGCCGTGCCGCTCGAGGTGGTGCCGCTGGTGTCCTCCGTGAACGACCTGCTGATGCGGCTCAAGGATTCGATCTCCACACAAAAGCGCTTTCTGGCCGATGCGGCGCACCAGCTCAAGACCCCGCTGGCAGGGCTGCGCATGCAGGCCGACCTGGCCCAACGCGAAGGTGCGAACGCCGAAGACCTGAAGCAGTCACTGCGGCAGATCGGCCGCTCCAGCATCCGCGCCACCCACACGGTGAACCAGCTGCTGGCCCTGGCGCGCGCCGAGAGCAGCGGCGCCGTGCTCAGCCACCAGCCCTGCGACCTGGCGCGCCTGACCATGGACGTGGTGCGCGACTGCGTACCGCGCGCCATGGACAAACACATCGACCTGGGCTTTGAAGGCGTGCAGCCCGGCACCGAGGGCGCCACACTGCAGGGCAACCCCACGCTACTCAAAGAGATGGTGCGCAACCTGGTGGACAACGCCATCAACTACACCCCGTCCACCGCTGAGAAACCCGGTGTGATCACAGCCCGTGTGCTGGTGGACCCGTTCAGCAAGGCGCTGGTGCTGCAGGTGGAGGATTCAGGCCCCGGCATTCCGGCCGCCGAGCGCGAGCTGGTGTTCCAGCCCTTTTACCGGGCGCTGGGCAACGAGGCCGATGGCTCAGGCCTGGGTCTGCCCATCGTGCTGGAGATTGCACGCCAGCACCATGCCACGATTTCGCTGGAAGACGCCAAGCCCGGCGCTGCCATGCCCGGTGCCAGCTTCACGCTGCGCTTCCAGCACACGCTGCACGCGGCCTAAACCGCTTCACCTGCCGGTTCAGCTGCAGGTCTTGAGTGACTTCCCGGCCAGGGCCGGTTTGACCTCGCCCAGCTTGGCCCGCACGGTGTCTGACACCGCCGGCAGCTTGAGCAGAGAGACCGTGGCCTCCTCCCGCTCCTGCACCACCTTGGCGGTGCGAATGCCCTTGGGCGCCAGCTTGGCCAGTTCGGCCTTGGCGGCGGCCTCGGTCTCAAAGCCACCCAGCGACAAGCCGATCTCCAGCGTGGGGTTGTTCACGGCTTCGGTCTTGATGTCCATACCGGCCAGTTCCGCACGCTTTTTGGTCAAGAGCTCGGGCGTGGCGTACTTGCCCATGTAGATGATCCAGCGGGCGGCTTCTTTGCCGGGCTCCAGCTGCCAACTTCCAGCGGGCAGGCTGGCGGCCTCCAGCGCCGTGCGCAGGGCGCTGGCCTGGGCCTCGTCAAACGGGCCGGCCTGCAGGCATTCCTTGGGCGCCAGATCAGCCTGCACCTGGGCCTCGACACGCTTGAGCTCGCCGGTGCTCAGCAGCTGGATGGCTTCGGGTTTGATTTGTTGCGCCACGCGCTGCGGTTCGTTGGGCGGCACCGGCGCAAACCCGTAGGCGCGCAACAGACCGTTGCTCCAAGCGAAAAACAGGCCATTGGCCAGCAGCAACATCAAAACAAGCAAGCGCAGCATAGGGTCAGGTCAGAGAGGGGCAGCGGGCGCGGGTCGCACACTGACCTCCGCGCTACTGATTTTGATCAATCCATTCTCAGTATGCACCAGCAGGGCGCCGCTGGCGTCCACCCCGCGGGCGGTGCCGGTGGTGCCATCGCTGCACACCACGGCCTGGCCGTAGAGCAGGTCGCGCGCATGGTAGGCCGTGCGCAGCGGGCCAAAGCCCTCGCCGGCAAAGCGCGGCACAGCCTGCGCCAGGGGCGCCACCACACGGCCCAATACCTCGGGCGCATCCACACCGGGCAGCAGCTCATGCAGGGCCGCGGGCGGGGTGCGCAGGTCAGCCGCGTCACGCGGGGCGATATTGATGCCAATGCCGATGACCGCGTAGCGCGTCTCTCCCACGCTGGCGGTCTCGATCAGGATACCGGCGAGCTTGCGCTGCTCCAGCCACACGTCGTTAGGCCACTTCAGGCGCAGAGCCGGGTGCAGGCTGTGGACCACCGACAAGCCCACGGCCAAGGAGAGCCCCGACCAATCGGCCGGTGCCAAGGGCACGCCCAGCGAAAACGTCAGCGTGCCGCCCAGGCCCTGGGTGTCACTCTTCCAGTCGCGGCCCAACCGGCCACGGCCGGCCGTCTGGCGCTCGGCCACCAGCAGGATGGGGTCCAGCTGGCCCGCGCGGGCGCGGCGCATAAGTTCGGTGTTGGTGGAGTCAATCTCGGGCAGGATCTCGACCGAGAAGGTCGGCCACAAGGGGCTGACCGCCTCCCAGATCGCTTCAGCCTGCCAGCGCAAGGTCAGCGCTTTCCGCGCTTGGGAGCCAGGAGCGTGCCGCGGCACTTCTTCGTGCCGCACCAGCAGGGGTATTCGGCCTTGAGCTTGGGGGTGTAGCGCTCGTCGATGATCAGGCCGTAGTCGTAGTTCAACTCTTCGCCGGCCTTGATGTTGCGCAGCGCCTTGATAAAGATGCGGCCGTCCACCTCGTCGGCTTCGCAGTTCGCGTCGCAGGCGTGGTTGATCCAGCGTGACGAGTTGCCTCCGTACAGCGCATCAATCACGCGTTCTTCGTCCACATGGAAGTAGAAGGTGTGGTTGGGGTCTTTGGGGTCGTGCGGGTGGCGGCGCTGTGCCTCGGCCCAGCTGATGATCTCGCCCACGTACTCGATGATGGTTTCACCCTCGGCAATGTCTTGCACCGCAAACACGCCCTTGCCGTGCACCCCGGAGCGACGGGTCTGGATACGTCGGTTGTCAGCGGGGACCGAGGAATTCACTGGGTTTTTTGCCACGGATCGAAAATTTGGTATGGTGAATCGTATGGGCGCGCATGTGTGCGTGCCTGCGTGTGCAAGTGCGCGCCTGCGCGCACGCGAGAACTGGATTGTAGTCAGATGAAAAACGACGTTTTCTATAAAACATTAGTTATTGCCGAAAAGCCATCGGTGGCCCAAGACATCGTGCGGGCGCTCACGCCCACGGCGGGCAAGTTCGAGAAACACGACGAATACTTCGAGAGCGACACCTACGTCGTCTCCAGCGCCGTGGGCCACCTGGTGGAGATCCAGGCGCCCGAGCAATACGACGTGAAACGCGGCAAGTGGAGCTTTGCCCACCTGCCCGTGATTCCGCCGCACTTTGACCTGAAGCCCGTGGACAAGACCAAGACTCGCCTGAACGCCGTGGTCAAGCTGGCCAAGCGCAAGGATGTGGACAAACTCGTGAACGCCTGTGACGCGGGCCGCGAGGGGGAGCTGATCTTCCGCCTGATCGAGCAGTACGCCGGGGGCGCCAAGCCGCTGGGCAAGCCGGTCAGCCGCCTGTGGCTGCAGTCGATGACGCCTCAGGCGATCCGCGATGGTTTTGACCACCTGCGCACCAATGCGCAGATGCAGCCCCTGGCGGATGCCGCGCGCTGCCGCTCCGAGGCCGATTGGCTGGTAGGCATCAACGGCACGCGCGCCATGACGGCGTTCAACAGCCGCGACGGCGGCTTCTTCCTGACCACCGTGGGCCGCGTGCAGACGCCCACGCTGTCGGTGGTGGTGGAGCGCGAAGAGCTGATCCGCAAGTTTGTGAGCCGCGACTACTGGGAAATCCACGCCAGCTTTGCAGCTGCTGCAGGCGACTACCCCGCCAAGTGGTTCAACCCCGCGCACAAGAAGGATGCCGACGACGCCGAGAAGAAGGCCGACCGCGTCTGGAGCCAGCGCGAGGCGCAAACCATTGCCGACGCCGTGCGCGGCCAGCAAGCCACGGTGACGGAAGAAAGCAAGCCCACCACGCAAGCATCGCCTTTGCTGTTCGACCTGACCAGTTTGCAGCGCGAGGCCAACGGCAAGTTTGGCTTCTCGGCCAAGACCACGTTGTCCATCGCACAAAGCCTGTACGAGCGCCACAAGGCCCTGACCTACCCGCGTACCGATTCGCGCGCCCTGCCGGAAGACTATGTGCCCGTGGTCAAGCAGACCTTCGAGATGCTGGCCGACAGCGGCATGAAGCACCTGGCACCGCACGCGCTGACCGCCCTGAACGGCAACTACATCAAGCCCACCAAGCGTGTGTTTGACAACGCCAAGGTGTCGGATCACTTTGCCATCATTCCCACGCTGCAAGCCCCCAGTGGCTTGTCGGAGGCCGAGCAAAAGGTCTACGACCTGGTGGTGCGCCGCTTCATGGCGGTGTTCTTCCCCAGCGCCGAATACCAGGTCACCACGCGCATCAGCACTGCCGCAGGCCACAGCTTCAAGACCGAGGGCAAGGTGCTGGTCAAGCCGGGCTGGCTGGCCATTTACGGCAAAGAGGCCGCGGCCGAGGTGGAAGACGCCAAGGACGGTGACAAGGGCCAGAGCCTGGTGCCGGTGGCGCCCGGTGAAAAGGTCAAGACCGACACCGTGGACCCCAAGGGCCTGAAAACCCGCCCCCCGGCCCGCTACTCCGAAGCCACGCTGCTGGGCGCCATGGAAGGCGCCGGCAAGACGGTGGAGGACGACGAACTGCGCGAAGCCATGCAAGAGAAGGGCCTGGGCACACCTGCTACGCGCTCCAGCATCATTGAAGGCTTGATTGCCGAGAAGTACATGCTGCGCGAAGGCCGCGAGCTGATCCCCACGGCCAAGGCCTTCCAGCTGATGACGCTGTTGCGTGGCTTGGGTGTGGAAGAACTCTCCAAGGCCGAACTGACCGGCGAATGGGAATACAAGCTGGCCCAGATGGAACAAGGCAAACTGAAGCGCGAGACCTTCATGGCCGAGATTGCCGCCATGACCGAGCGCATGGTCAAGAAGGCCAAGGAGTACGACCGCGACACCATCCCCGGCGACTACGCCACGCTGGCCGCGCCCTGCCCCAACTGCGGTGGCATCGTCAAGGAAAACTACCGCCGCTACACCTGCACCGGCAAGACGGGTACCGAGGAGGGTTGCGGCTTCTCCTTCGGCAAATCGCCCGCCGGGCGCACGTTTGAGCCTGCCGAGGTGGAGCAATTCCTGCGTGACAAACACATCGGCCCCTTGGACGGCTTCCGCTCCAAGGCGGGCTGGCCGTTCACTGCCGAGATGGTCATCAAGTTCGACGACGAGACCAAGAACTACAAGTTGGAATTCGACTTTGGCGACGACAAGGCCGGCGAGGAAAGCGGCGAGCTGATCGACTTCAGCGGCAAGGAATCGCTAGGTGTGTGCCCCAAGTGCGGCGGCAGCGTGTTTGAACACGGCAAGAACTACGTGTGCGACAAGTCGGTGCCCACCATGGCCCAGCCCACACCCACGTGCGACTTCAAGAGCGGCCAGATCATCCTGCAGCAGCCCATCGAGCGTGAGCAGATGCAAAAGCTGCTGGCCACCGGCAAGACCGACCTGCTGGACAAGTTTGTCTCCATGCGCACGCGCCGCGCCTTCAAGGCCATGCTGGCCTGGGACGCCGAGGCCGGCAAGGTGAACTTCGAGTTTGCACCCAGCAAGTTCCCGCCGCGCAAGCCCGCTTACAAAGCGGCTGCCAAAACCACGGTCGCTACCAAAACAGGAGCTTCTCGCGCAGCATCTACGGGGGCTGCAGCCAAGAAAGCACCTGCAAAGAAAGCTGCGGCGGCCAAAACCACCAAGCCCAAGGTGCCGCGCAAGACCACAGCCGCCAGCGGCAAACTGCCCAGCGCCGAACTCGCCGCGGTAATTGGCGCTGAGCCCGTGGCCCGCACCGAAGTGATCAAGAAGCTGTGGGACTACATCAAGGCCAACGGCCTGCAGGATGCGACCAACAAGCGCGCCATCAACGCCGATGCCAAGCTGCTCAAAGTGTTTGGCAAGGAACAGGTGACGATGTTTGAACTGGCAGGCATTGCGGGCAAACACTTGAGCTAAGGCCATGCGCTACTCCGAGCCGCGCGACGACAACGAGCACAGCACCCACTCTGCTGCGCAGCGCGCGGTGGCGTCGGCACGCAGCACCTGGGTCAGCGTCGCGGTCAACCTGGTGCTCTCCGGCCTGCAGATCGTCGTTGGCGTGCTGGCCCGGTCGCAAGGCTTGGTGGCCGACGGCCTGCACTCGTTGTCCGACTTGGTGGCCGACTTTGTGGTGCTGTTCGCCAGCCGCCACAGCCAGAAAGACGCCGACCAAGAGCACCCCTACGGCCACCAGCGCTTTGAGACTGCCGCCTCACTGGCGCTGGGCGCGCTGTTGCTGCTGGTCGGTGTGGGCATGGTCTGGAGCGCGGTGACCAAGCTGCAAACCCCGGAGACCATAGCCGTGGCCCATCCGGCAGCGCTGTGGGTGGCGCTGGCCGCCTTGGCGGCCAAGGAACTGCTGTTTCGCTACATGCTGGGCGTTGCCAAAGCGGTCAAATCCAGCATGCTGGTGGCCAATGCCTGGCATGCACGGTCAGACGCCGCCTCATCCCTCGTCGTCGGCCTGGGGCTGCTGGGCAATCTGGCGGGCTTTCCGCTGCTGGACCCGATCGCCGCGCTCATCGTGGGCCTGATGGTCAGTCGCATGGGCTGGATTTTTGGCTGGGACGCGCTGCACGACCTGGTGGACCACGCCATCGACCAGGAAGAGGTGCAGGCCATCCGTTCCACGCTGCTCTCCACCCCCGGTGTGCTGGGCGTACATGAGGTGCGCACCCGCAAGATGGGTGACATGGTGCTGGCCGACGCGCACATCGAGGTGGATGCCCAGCTCACCGTGGAGGCCGGCCACGCCATCGCGGTGCGCGCCCGGGCCGCCGTGCTGGAACGCCACCGCGTGCTCAACCTGTTCACCCATGTGGACCCGGCCCAGCGGCCGGACAAAGACCACGAACCCGTGGTCAGCTAGGCCAACCGTGGCTCAGTGCTGCTGCGCGTTGTGCGTGGCGGTCAGCAGCTTGTCGGTGTAGGCAATGGCCAGCGCGCTGAGCAAAAACACCACGTGGATGATGGTCTGCCACATGAGCACCTTCACGTCGTAGTTGGCGGCGTTGATAAAGGTCTTGAGCAGGTGGATGGAGCTGATGCCGATGATGGCCATGGCCAGCTTCACCTTGAGCACCGAGGCATTCACATGGCTGAGCCATTCGGGTTGGTCGGGGTGGCCTTCCAGGTCCATACGGCTCACAAAGGTTTCGTAGCCGCCCACGATCACCATGATCAGCAGGTTGGAGATCATCACCACATCAATCAGCGCCAGCACCACCAGCATGATGATGGTCTCGTTCAGCGCGGGCACCGTGATGTCGGACTTGTAGCCAATGCTGGTCACCAGCGCCTGCAGCGCGGTCTGGCTGCCAAACGCGGCCTCCAGCAAATGCACCAGCTCCACCCAAAAGTGGAAGACGTACACGCCCTGCGCGGCAATCAGCCCCAGGTACAGCGGCAACTGCAGCCAGCGGCTGGCAAAAATGAAGTTGGGGATGGGGCGCAGCGCGGTGGCTTTTTTGGGTGTAGGGGCGGTCATGGTGTGCGGGATCAAAAGTGGACAGCGCGCGCATTGTAAAAAATGCGCCTAAGCCCCTACAAACCGCTCAGCAGCGTCTGCGATCCCTGCCAGCGCGCACCGGGCAGCAGCACCACAGGTTGCATCACTGCCGCGGCTTCCACGCAGGCAAACTGGGTATGGCCCTGCGGCGGCAAATCGGCCAAGCCGGCGTCGGGCCCGGGGTTCCACACCACCACATCGCCAAAGCCCGCGTGCTCCAGCTGCAGCGGCCCCAGCGGGCTTTGCAGTTGCAAGGGGCCGGCCACGGCTTCAAAGATGTGGTCGATAGGCTCGCGCAGCGACAGCGTTGCGCCCTCGGGCAGCACGCCGGTCAACGTGGCCTGCGCCACATCGCCCACCGCCAGGTAGGTGTGCAAGGCTGCGTGAAAGGGAAAGGACGTAGGGCCCGTGTTCTCCACCGCCAGCGCCATGCGCAGGCCATTCGCCAGCAGGCTCACGGTGAGCGTGCAGACGCAGGCATGGGGCCACTGTGGGTCGTCGCCCACCGCGTTGTGCAGTTGCAGGGAGATGCGGGGTTCGGACTCAGATGCATCCCAGGGCAGCAGCGTCCACTCCCGCATGCGTGCCCAGCCATGGCGCATCAACGGGCCCCGCGCCGCAAATTGCGGAAAGATCACCGGCACGCCACCGCGCACGGCCTGCGGCCCTTTGAGGGGCGAGGCCGGGCTGCAATACAACCGCTCCACACTAGCGGCATCTACCCACGAGATCACTTGGGCACCGCGTAATAGCACAGTGACGGTATCGCCCGCGGGGCCCTGCAGGCGCACGGCGGGGGCTTCGTCGATCAACAGGGTCTGGCAGTTCATGCCCTGCAGTTTATCGGGTGGTCGTGACCTTGGAGAGATGGCGTGGCTGGTCGGGGTTGGCGCCGCGTGCGCGTGCCACGGCTTCCACCAGCAGGTAGAAACTCTGGATGGCCGTGATGGGGTCCAGGTCTTCTTGCGGTGCGGTAGTCAGCGTCAGGTCGCGGCCCGGCACATCGGCCGGTGCAGCCAGCAGCACCTGGGCGCCACGGCCACGCATCTCGGTGGCCAGGTCAATCAGGCTTTGCTGCGCGGGGCCCCGCAGCGCAAACACCAGCATGGGGTAGTTCTCGTCGACCAGCGCCATGGGGCCGTGCTTGACCTCGGCACCGCTGAAGGCCTCGGCCTGGATGGCACAGGTCTCCTTGAACTTGAGCGCCGCCTCCTGCGCAATCGCCAGGCCCGGGCCACGGCCAATCACCATCAGCTTGCTGGCCGTGCGCAGCGGCTCCACGGCACTGGACCAATCTTGCTTGCATGCATCCTCCAGCGCCGCAGGCAGCGTTTGCAGGCCCTGCAACAGGTCAGCATGTTCGCCCCAATGCGCAGCCAGGCGCGCGCCGGCCACCAGACCGCAGATAAAGCTCTTGGTGGCGGCCACGCTTTTCTCGGGGCCCGCGTGCAGCGGCAAGGCCCAGTCCACGGCCAGGGCCAGGGGCGACGTGGTGTCGTTCACCAGCGCCACCGTGGTGGCCCCCGCGGCCTCAAACAGCTGCATGGGTTCGATCAGGTCCGGGCTGCGACCCGACTGCGAGATGGACACCGCCAGCAGGCGTTGCTTGGCCAGCGGCGCCTTATAGAGTGTCAACAGCGACATGGGCAGCGAAGTGACCAGCTGCCCGGTACGCGACATCACCAGGTAGGCAAAGTAGGCGGCCGCGTGGTCCGAGCTGCCTCGCGCAATCGTCACCGCACCTTGGGGCGGCAGCGCGCGCAGCGCGGCGCCCAGGGCGGCGTAGCGGTCTTCGTCCGCGGCCAGTTGCAGCGCCACCTGGTGCGCCGAGGCCAGGGCCTCTTCCAACATCAAAGTACTCACAAACAATCCTTTATTGAAAACACAGGGCCAGCGCGCCATCCATGGCGTCACCCTGGGCGGGCACTACGCGCTGCGCAATGGCGGGCGAGAGCTGGGGCAGCAGGCGCTGGGCGATGCTGCCGGCCACGGCCAGCGGCAAGGTATGCGCCGGGTCCAGCGCGGTGGCCAAGGCCTCCAGGCTTTGCGCAGCACGTGCGAGCAGCTGGGCTGCTTCGGCATCGTGTTCTGCATGCGCAAAGACCTTGGGCGCCAGGCTGGCGTACTCAAACTGGCGTGCCACGCCGCACCAGGCCAGCAAGGCCTGCGGCGTGTTCCCCAGTGTGGCGTAAACATCGCGAGTCAGTGGCGTGTGGGCATGGCGCCCATCCACCGCGCGCTGCGTAAGGTTCACAGCCTGCAGTCCCAGGTCGGCACCGCTGCCCTCGTCACCACACGGAAAGCCCCAGCCACCCGAGGTGGTACGCGCACCAGTGGCTTGCAGGGCCAGACCAATCGCACCCGTGCCCATGATGACCAGCGCACCGGGCGCACCCTGGTGGGCGCCCAGCAGGGCGGTCACCGCATCGGACTCCAGTACCAGGCGCGTATAGCCGGGGTTGGCGGCCAGGCACTCGGCATTCCAGTCTGCGTTGTTGGCACCGGCCAGGCCCAGGCCCAGCGCGCAATTGGCGGGCTCAGGTTGGGGCCAGCCGGCCTGCAAACGGCCCTGCACCGCGAGTGCAATCGCTTCTGCAATATGGCGCCAGGCCTGGGGAGTGCCCTGCATCAACCCCGAAGCACCGGCCTTGCCCTCACCCACCACCCCACCGCTGCGGTGCACCACACGCGCCCGCGTGCTGGTGCCGCCGCCGTCCACGCCAATGGCGTAGTGGACGTGCGCGGGCAGAGAGCTGAAATTCCAGACAGCGCTCATCGGGCGTGGGCCGAGCGCATATTGCCCGGGTTCAGGCGCATGCAGGCCGAGCCATCGGCTTTGAACAGGTACAGCGCGGACGGCGCGGCGCGCACAATGACCGAGTCACCCAGGCGCACCTCGGCATTGCCATCGCCACGCACGATCAGCTCCTGTCCATCGTCCATCTTCAGGTACAGCAGGTTGGATTCGCCCAGGTGCTCCACCAGCGTGATCTCGGCATCCAGCGCGGTGTCATCCGCGCCCGGCGCCACACCCGCAGGCAACACTTCGCAGTGCTCGGGGCGCAGGCCCACTTCCACCGTCTCACCCACCTGCAGCTGCGAGGCATCCACCGTGGCCAGCACCTTGCTGCCATTGCCCAGTTGCAGGCGTGCGCCAACGTCAGACACTTCGATCACGCGCGCGGGCAACAGGTTGATGGTGGGCGAGCCAATGAAGGTCGCTACAAAGCGGTTGGCGGGCTGCTGGTACAGCGAGAGCGGTGTGCCCGCCTGCTGCACATGGCCTTCGTTCAGCACCACGATCTTGTCGCCCAGCGTCATGGCCTCGACCTGGTCGTGCGTCACATAGACCATGGTGGCGTCCAGGTCGCGGTGCAGGCGCGCCAGCTCGATGCGGGTCTTGGCGCGCAACGCGGCGTCCAGATTGGAGAGTGGCTCGTCGAACAGAAACAGGCGTGGCTCGCGCACGATGGCGCGGCCAATCGCCACGCGCTGGCGCTGCCCGCCGGACAGCTCGCGTGGCAGGCGGTCCAGCAGGTGGTCGATGTGCAGCACCTTGGCCGCGTCGCGCACCTTTTTGTCGATGTCGGCCTTGGTGGCGCCGTGGATCTTCAGGCCGAAAGACATGTTGCGGTACACGTCCATGTGCGGGTACAGCGCGTAGCTCTGGAACACCATGGCAATGCCGCGCTCGGCCGGCGGCAGGTGGTTCACCACATCGTCGCCAATGCGCAGCTCGCCGCTGCTGATGTCCTCCAGGCCACACAGCACGCGCAACAGCGTGGACTTGCCGCAACCACTGGGGCCGACCAGCACCACCAGCTCACCGTGTTCGATATCGAGGCTGATGTTGTGCAGCACCGGCTCGTTGCTGCCATAGGATTTGGAAATGTTTTTAAGGGAAACGCGTGCCATGGTGTGTGTGCTTTATTTGACGGCGCCCGCGGTGATACCGCGAATCAGTTGACGGGAGAACAGGGCATACAGCGTGACCACCGGCACGATGGCCAGGGACAGCGAGGCCAGCACGGCATTCCAGTCGGTGGCGTACTGCCCCACAAACTGCTGGATACCGAGCGTGATGGTTTGGGTCTTGTCCGACGGCGCCAGGATCAGCGGGAACCACAGGTCGTTCCAGATCGGCACCATGGTGAACACCGCCACCGTGGCAATGGCCGGGCGGATCAACGGCACCACCACCTGGAAGAAGATGCGGAACTCGTCAATGCCGTCGCAGCGCGCTGCGTCCTTCAGCTCGCTGGGCACCTGCCCCATGAACTCGGACAGGATCATGATGGCCAAAGGCAGGCCCTGCGCCACATAGACCAGCACCAGTGCGGTCAGCGTGTTCACCAGGTTCAGCTCCACCATGAGCTGCAGGATGGACACCGTGCCCAGGCGGATCGGCACCATGATGCCGAAGGCAAAGAAAAACTTGAGCCAGCGGTTGCCCTTGAAGCGGTACTCCGACAGGCCCCAGGCCGCCATGGCACCAAACAGCAGGATGAAGAACAGCGAGGCAATCGTGACGATAAAGCTGTTGCCGAAGTACATGAGCACGTCCGAGCGGCCCAGCACCTTGGTGTAGCCAATCAGCGAAAAGGTCTCGGGTGTGGGCCAGGCCAGCGGGTCGTTGAAGATGGCGTCGCGGCTCTTGAACGAGTTCATGAACACCAGCAGGATGGGCAAGAGCGCCAGCAGCAGGTAAGCGATCAGAGTGAGGTGCACAAACACGCGGCTGGGCGCCACGGGCAGGGCCTTACGCACTGTGGAGGGGGAAGACGAATGGGCCATGCGCAGTCTCACAAAGCAAAGCGCTGCAGCCGGCGCTGCACCACCAAAAGGTACAGGGCCACGCCCACCAGAATAACCAGGAACATGATGGTGGCCACGGCCGCACCCATGGTGGCGCTGGCCACTTGCGACTGGTAGCCGAAGAAGGTGCGGTAGAACAGCGTGCCCAGCAAGTCGGTGCTGTAGTTGGGCCCGGCCAGTGCGCCCTTGACCGTGTAGATCAGGTCAAACGCGTTGAAGTTGGCCACAAAGGTCAGGATGGTCACCAGCCCCAACGTGGGCAGAATCAGCGGCAGGCGGATCTGCCAAAAGATGCGCCAGGGCGATGCGCCCTCCACCACGGCAGCTTCAATGATGTCTTCGGGAATCGCGATCAGCGCGGCGTAGATCAGCATCATGGGCACGCCGATGAACTGCCACACCGACATCAGCGACACGGTGATCAGCGCGCTACCTTCCAGGCCCAGCCAGGGTGCGAACCAGTCCCCCAAACCGACAAAGCCCAACAAGCGCTCGGACACACCCCACAGCGGCGACAGGATGAGTTGCCATACAAAACCAATGATCACCACTGACAGCAGCGTGGGCAGGAAAAAGATGGTGCGGTAGGTGGCTGCAAAGCGCACATTGCGCAGCGACAGCAGCGCCGCCAGCAGCAGGCCCACAGGGTTTTGCACCGCCATGTGGATGCCAAAGAACTTGAGGTTGTTCCACATCGCATTCCAGAAGCTCGCCGACCACCGCGGGTCCGAGAGGATGGTGATGTAGTTAGCCAGCCCGGAGAAGGTGCGCACGCCCGTGTCGTCGGCGCTGTACAGGCCCAGACGCAGCGTGTCGATCAGCGGCAACGCGCTGAAGGTGGCGTAGATCAGCAGCGCCGGTGCCAGGAACACCAGCACCCGCCAGGAGAAACCTAATTTCATGGAAGACCTTGTTGGTCAGAGACAGATGCAGGGAGAAACAGGGGAAAGAAAACTGTGGCAACAAGGTGCGGGCCACCGGCCCGCACCTTGCTTAATCACACCCAGGCATTACTTGCCAGGCGTGTACCACTTGGCAAAGCCGGTCTGGATTTGCGTTGCTGCATCCTTGGCGGCCATCTTGCCGTTCAACACTTGCGAGCTCACGTTCCACAGCTCGTTTTCCATGCTCGGCGTACCGCGGTTCATGATCTGTGCGTTCAGGCGGATCGTGCTCTTGCACTGGTTGCGCCAGCCAATCATTTCCTTGGCCACAGGGTTCTTCACATCAATCGCGTGCTTGGACAGCGAGAAGAAGCCGGTCACCTTGTTGGTGTACAGGTCGGCAAACTCTTTGCTGGCCAGCCAGTTCAAGAACACCTGAGCGTCGGCCTTGTTCTTGCTCTTGCTGTTGATGCCCATGGCGATGTCGGTGTGGTCCGAGATGTAGCAAGGATCACCGGCTTTTTGCACGGGTGGCTTGAAGGCGCCGAATTCCACTTTGCTATTGCCTTCAAAGTAGGAGATGTCCCACGAACCAGCAGGGTAGATCGCAGCGCGGCCTGTGCCGAACAGGTTTTGCGAATCGCCATAGGTCTGGGCCTGGTAGCCCTTGGGCAGGTAGGCGGACCACTTGGCCATGGTGTCCCAGGTGCTTACGAATTCAGGATCGGTGAACTTCTTCTTGCCAGAGATGATGGCCTTGCGTCCTTCTTCACCCTTCCAGTGGTTCGGGCCAATGCCGGTGAACACGATCTGGTTGGTTTCCCATTGGTCAGCGGTACCCAGGGCAATGGGCGCCACCTTGCCTTGTGCCTTGATCTTGTCCAGCGCGGCAAAGAAGTCGGCTTCGGTCACGGGCACAGCCAGGCCGAGATCGGCAAACACCTTCTTGTTGTAGAAGAAGCCGTGGATCACCGAGGCGATGGGCATGCAGTAGGTGGCCTTGCCGTCATCGGTCTGCCAGGCGACTTGCGACGAGTCGGGGAAGTTCTTCAGACCGGGCGCGCCGTCCAATTTTTCCAGGTGGCCCTTTTTGAACAGGTCCAGCGACACGTCAAACGGGCGGCAGGTGATCAGGTCACCCGCAGTGCCGGCCGTCAGGCGGGTGTTCAGCGCCGAGTCGTACTCGGGTGGCGAGGTGGGGGCGAACTTGATGGTGATGCCGGGGTTGGCTTTGTAGAAGGCGGGCAGCAGCACGTCTTCCCACAGGCCTTTGTCGTCAACGCGCCAGCTTTCGATGGTGAGCGTGCCTGCACTGGCCAAACTGCTGCAAACCAGCGCTGCCGCAGCGGCGGCAAGGCGAAGGGTATGGGACATGGGGTCGGTTCTCCTGGACTTTGGTGAATGAAAACTGCCGTCACTGCCCTGTGGCAAGCGCGATCAGTGGCCCGGAGGTTATGCTGTGACCCCTGTAATATCAAACCGCCAAGCCAGGGCGGCCTTACACAGTTAAGTCGTTGATTTCATTCAGAATTTCCGCCATGTATTGCCGCTTTGCCTTACGCTTTATTACGCGCCAGCAGCCCTCACGGGCCAGGTCTGGCGGGCTGGACGGCGGCGCGCATACATAACATTACAAATCGACAGGAAATGAAAGCTTTCGCCTGGGTCGTGTGGGGTCTGTCGCTGTGGCTGGGGGCCGCGCTGCCCACCCACGCGCAAAGCCCCAGCGTGCCGCTGGACGTGCTGCACTGGTGGACCTCGGCCAGCGAGCGCCGCGCGGCTGACCAGCTCAGCGCCCACTTGGCCACGGCCGGCGTGCAGTGGAAGGACGCGGCCATCCCCGGCGGCGGCGGCATGGCGGCGGTCAAGGTGCTCAAGAGCCGCGTGCTGCTGGGTGATCCGCCCGACGTGGCCCAGCTCATCGGCACCACGCTGACCGACTGGGCCGACATTGGCCTGGTCATGCCACTCAACGCCGTGGCCCAGCGCCAGCGCTGGTCCCAGGTGCTGTTCCCCACCGTGCTGGACCTGATCACCTACAAGGGCGACGTGATTGCCGCGCCGCTGGGCATCCAGCGCATCAACACCCTGCTCTACAACCGCAAGGTGTTCAACAAGCTGGGCCTCACGCCCCCGCGCACCTGGGCCGAGTTTGAAATCATTGCGCGCAAGTTGCAGGCCCAGGGCGTGCGCCCACTGGCCTGGAGCGACGAACCCTGGCAAATGGCCACCGTGTTTGAAACCCTGCTGTTGGGCGACGCCGGCCCAGCGCTGTACCGCGAACTCATCGTGCAGCGCAAGAGCAGCGCCTGGATGGACCCGCGCGTGGAGCGCGCGCTGCAGCGCCTGCGCTGGCTGCGCACGCTGGCCAGCGACGCCCCCGTGGAACGCGCCTGGACCGAGAGCGCCCGCGAACTGCTGGCCGATGGCGCCGGCATGATGATCATGGGTGACTGGGCCAAGGGCGAACTGATGGCCTGGGGCGCCAGCCCGACGCGCGACTTTGGCTGTGTGGTGGTGCCCGGCACCGAGGGCATGCACCTCTACAGCATCGACACGCTGGCCATGCTCATCAGCGCCCGCCCACGCGAAGCCGCGCAGGAAAAAATGGCCGAGGTGGTCACTGGCATTCCGGCGCAAATGGCCTACAACCGCATCAAGGGCGCCGTGCCTGTGCGTCGCGATATAGATGTGACCCAGCTCGACGGCTGCGCGCGCGATTCGTGGGAAACCTTTGCCGCCCCGCGCAGCGCGCGCGTGCCCAGCCTTGCGCACCGCATGGCGGCCGACGAAGCCATCAAGGACGCCGTGGCGCAAACCCTGTGGCGCTACCTGACCGACCCGCGCATGGAGCCGCAAGAGGCCCAGCGCCGCCTGGCCGCCGTGATCCGCGCGCCCAGCGCCGAACGCTGAAGACACACGCCATGAACCGCACCCTGCTGGTCGTCGACGACGACCAAAAAACCCGCAACCTGCTCAAGACCTACCTGGAGAAACACCAGTACGAGGTGCGCGTGGCGCACGACGGCGCCAGCTTCATGGCCGAGTTCGACCGCTTCAAGGACGAGCTCAGCCTCGTCATTCTGGACGTGATGCTGCCCGACACCGATGGCTTCACGCTGTGCCGCAGCGTGCGCAGCCAGTCGCCCGTGCCCATCATCATGCTGACCGCCAGCGCCGACGATACCGACCGCATCGTCGGCCTGGAGCTGGGCGCCGACGACTACATTGCCAAGCCCTACAACCCGCGCGAACTGCTGGCCCGCATCAAGGCTATCCACCGCCGCATGCAGCTGGGTGCACCGGGCGCGCCGGTGCGCACGCTGCGCTTTGCAGGCTTCAGCATGGACGTGGTGGAGCGCGTGCTGACCGATGCCCAGGGCGCGCCCGTGGTGCTGACCAGCATGGACTTCAACCTGCTGCGCTTCTTTGCCGAGCACGCAGGCGAAACACTGGACCGCGCCCGCCTGATGGAGCAAACCCGCGGCCGGGACCTGGGCCCGCTGGACCGCTCGCTGGACGTACAGATCAGCCGCTTGCGCCAGCGCCTGCACGACGATGGCAAGCAGCCAGTGCTCATCAAGACCGTGCGCGGCAGTGGCTATGTGTTCTCGGCCGACGTCACCCAGCATGGCGACAGCTAACCGACGCCGCTGGACGCGCCGCTACCTGCCCGACAGCCTGCTGGGCCGCATCGTGGTGGTGATGGCGCTGGGCGTGGTGAGCGCCCAGCTGGTGGGCACGCTGCTGTGGGCGCGCCAGCTGCGCGAAAGCGCACGCACCGAGGCGCTGGGCGCCGGCAAGCACCTGGCGCTCAATGCGGCCGGCGCCATCCGCTTCTTCCGTGACCTGCCGCCTCAGTTCCGCCCCATCCTCATCGAGCAGCTGCGCACCATGGGTGGCACGCGGTTTTTTGTAAACGTGAACAAGGCCCGCGTACCCATCGCCCCGCTGAAGAACAACGCGCTGGTAGACGCCGTGGTGGATGTGGTGCGCGACGACCTGGTACGCAACCTGCACGCCACGCAGGCGCCCGATGTGGCTTTTTCCTGGCCCGACAACCTGCAGGTGTCCGACGACGGCCGCATGGTCAGCGACCTGCCCGAATCGTGGGTGGAGGCCACCCTGCTGCTGCGCCCGCGGCCCGCACCGGTGCTGGTCATCCAGGCCGAGTTTGAACCCGGGCGCTGGCTGTACTTGGCCGCGCCTATGCCCGACCCCTACTTTCTGGACAACGCCAACCCGCTGACCACCGACCGCATTGCGCTGCAGCTGGTCACGCTGGCCACGGTGCTGGTGCTCAGCGTGCTACTGGTGCGCGGGCTGATCCGCCCGCTGAACAAAATCGCCTCTGCTGCCAACGCCTTTGGCAGCGACACGGCTCCCGAGAGCGTGCCCGAGACCGGCACTGCCGAACTGCGCCGCACCGCGCGCGCCTTCAACGAAATGCAGGCCCGCATCCAGGGCTATCTGGTGGACCGCGAGCGGCTGTTCCTCGGCATTTCGCACGGTCTCAAGACACCCATCATGCGGCTCAAGCTGCGCACCGAGCTGCTGGACGACGAAACCCTGCGTGCCGAGTTCCACGAAGACCTGGACGACCTGGACGTGATGGTGAAAGCCGCGCTGCAAAGCGTGAAAGACACCGACATCCACGAAAACCTGACCCCCGTGCGGTTGGACACGCTGCTGGCCCGCCTGGCGCAGCGGCCCATCCACCCCGACGCGTCCATCGAATGCACGGCCGAGGCCATCAGCGTGCTGGGCAAGCCGCTTGCCTTGGAGCGCGCCTTCAGCAACCTGCTGGACAACGCAGTGCTGTATGGCGAACGCGTGCAGGTGCGGCTCAGCCACCAGGGCGCACGTGCGCTGGTGGAGGTCCGCGACTTCGGCCCTGGTATCGCGCAGGCCAGCATGTCGGCCGCGTTTGAACCGCATGTGCGCCTGTCCCACGGCCAGCAACAAAACCGCACCGGCACCGGCCTGGGCCTGGGCATCGCACGCAACATCATCCAGGCGCATGGCGGCGAGATCCGCCTGCACAACCACGCCGAGGGCGGGCTGGTGGTCACCGTGTTGCTGGCGGCCCTGCCATCGGAGTGAGCCAAACAGACGTAAAAAAGCCGGCTGCAAGCGCCGGCTTTTTTGGGGGCCTTACAGCTTAGTAGCTGCGTGCGCCGCGGTAGCCTTCAGAGCTGCCACGGTCTTCGCGCGGACGCGCCAGGTTCACCACAATGGATCGGCCATCCACCGATTGGCCATTCAAGCCGTCAATGGCTGCTTGGGCAAAAACTGGTGTGGTCATCTCGACAAACGCGAAGCCTTTGGAGCGGCCGGTGTCACGGTCCATCATCACCTTGGCGGAGGTCACATCACCGAATTCGGAGAAGTTGCTGTGCAGACTGGTGTCGTCGACGGAATAGGGCAGATTGCCCACATAAATTTTGGTACTCATAGTTTGCCTTTCAGAAAAAGTGTCTTCAGCAGGTTTGCGGACGCGGAATGCAGGTTTCTAACCAGCCCTGGGTAATGGCATACACACGGGCGGCTTCGCGAGATACGAACTCGCAGTCAAAGTTAAAAATTCGGCAGTAGGCGCCCTTGCTTTGGGTGCGCTGGACGGAAATGGAGGCACGGAAACGGCCATTGCTGGTGGCGTGCGTGGCGGGCGAAACAATGTAGTTGCCCATGGGTATGGCTAATTCAGAAATCTGGTTCATGTAAGAGGGGGGTGCGGGCCTGAATAAAGGGGCCGGCTTGAGCAAGGAGAGAATCGGTTGGCTGCAGCTCTGCAGATCAACGTGGTCGACAAGTGTCGAATAAACCGAGGCCCCACTACAAAAGACATCTTTTGTCGGGTCTCGTGGAACAGTGCGTTGGGAGCACACTGAGTTCCTGCCCTGCATTATATCTTTTAATAAATATAAGTCAACACTTATATTGCCAAAAGTTTATAAAAGTTTCGCCAGACGGGAAACTAGGCAGGTTCCTGTAGCGGCAGGAAGATGTCGGTCAGCAAATCGGCCGGCGCCGTATCGCGCGGGTTGTTCAGGTATTCCTCAAACACCGGCTGGTCCAGGGCTGCCTGGCCCGACTGCACCAGCCACTGCCCATACAACCAGTGGTAGGCCGCACCCATGGTGGCGTAGGGCCCGCGGTGGCGCAGCACGGCGCAGGTGCAGCCGACTAGCGTCATGGGCTGCAGGGGCGCGGTAGCGGTGGCACCTGCGGGCACCGACAAACCGGCCCACGACCGCAGCTGCGCCTCGGGCACGGCCGCGGGGTCGTCGTAGTACACGGCCAGCCAGCGCGTGTCCTCGCGCTGCAGGCCCTGCGCAGCCATGTGGGTGAAGGTGGTTTCAAACGCCTTGCCAATCCGCATATAGCCACCGCCATGCGGCAGGCCGGCCAGCGGCACCGCGGGCACAAAGCGGATGTCTACGGAATATCCCGCCGCGGTGGCCTGCGCCAGCCCCTGGCGGAACACCACATGCCCGCCCTGCGCGCGGTACTGCGTGGGGCCCATGCCATAGGCCGTGCCAAACGCACGGGTGAACGACTGCACATTGGGGTAGCCGCACTTGCGCGCCACCTGCGCCACCGGCAGCTGCGTGTTGGCCAGGTAGCCGGACGCACGGTGCAGCCGCAGCCGGCGTATGGTGGCCGCAATGGTCTCGCCGTTCATCGCGTGGTACACGCGGTGCCAGTGGTAGGGCGACAGGTGGGCCACCTCCGCCAGCTGGTCCAGGTCCAGCTCCTCGGCCAGATGGTCGTGGATGTAGGCGGTGACGCGGCTCAGCCGGTCTTGGTAGTCGGTCCAGCTGTGGCTGCGGTTCATGCGCGGTGGGCTCTTTCGTTACTGCAGGCCTATTGCAATCCAATAGAGATGGCAATCTTGCCATCGGCACTGTAATGCTCGTACTCGGCAATCACCGTTTTGGCCAGCTCGGTATGGCCCCAAATCTCCATCCACTTGGCGCCCACCAGGTCCATGCGGCCCGGCTCCACATCAAACACCGCGCGCTTGGACGCGGGGACGACCACACGCACCATGCCTGCGGGCACCTCGGCACTGGCCGGCACTGGGGCGCCGATCACCAGCGAATACAGGCCCGTGTTGTTGACGCCCGCGTTTTCAAAGTGGGTGTACACCGCAACCACATCGCCATTCAGCTTGGTGGGGATGTGGGCCAGCACTTCCTCCTGGCCAAAGCGCCGCCAGTGCGGGGGAATGGTCTGCATGGCCTCCAGGTTGGTGGTGCGCAGCTCGATGCCGATGACGTGGATGGCTTGGGACAATTGCTCTGTTTTCATCAAAAAACTCCGGTGGGTTTGAACACCGGGTCAGTCTAAAAACACCGAGCAGACATTTCTTGCGGAGTTGCACCGCCAAAGTTCAACAGCCGCTTTTACAGGGCGACCGCGTGGCCTTCCACCAGCACCGCCTGCAGCACCAAATCACGGTTCAGCACCACCACATCGCCCCAGGCGCCCGCTGCCAAGCGGCCGCGGTCTTGCAGGCCCATGTGGTCGGCCGCATAGGTGGACACGCGTTTGGAGGCATCCGCCAAATCCAGCCCCAGCGTGTCCACCAGGTTGCGCAGCGCCTGGTCCATGCTGAGCACCGAGCCGGCCAGCGTGCCGTCGGCCAGGCGCACGCCGCCCATGCACTTGGTCACTGTGTGGCGGCCCAGCTTGTAGTCGCCGTCGGGCATGCCGGCGGCGGATGTGGAGTCGGTCACGCAGTACAGCTTGGGGATGGCGCGCAGCGCGGTGTGAATGGCGCCGGGGTGCACATGCAGCAGGTCGGGGATGACCTCCGCAAACTCGGCGTGCGCCAGCGCGGCGCCCACCATGCCGGGCTCGCGGTGGTGCAAGGCCGACATGGCGTTGAACAAATGCGTGAAGCCCGTGGCGCCGCAGCGCATGGCGGCCACGCCCTGTTCGTAGCTGCCGGTGGTGTGGCCCAGCTGCACCTTGAAACCCTCGGCCACAAGTTGGGCGATCAGGTCGTGGTTGCCACCCACCTCGGGCGCCAGCGTGATCAGGCGGATGGGCGCCATGGCGTGCAGGCGGTGGATTTCGTCAAAGCTGGCGGGCCGCGCAAACGGCGGCTGCGCGCCCAGGCGGGCCTCGCTGATGTAGGGCCCCTCCAGGTGCACGCCCAGCACGCGCGCGGCGTTGGGCGCGCGCTGCTGGCACAGCGCCCCCATGGCGGCAAAGGCCGTGTCCAGGTCGCTCTGCGGCGCGGTCATGGTGGTGGCCAGCAATGACGTGGTGCCGTGGCGCGCATGCAGCGTGGCCACGTGCAGGGCCGCGTCGCCACCTTCCATGATGTCGTGGCCCGCGCCGCCGTGCACATGCAGGTCGATGAAGCCGGGCAGCACGATGGGCACGCCGCTGTCGCGCACCGCGGCGGTGGCCACCGGTGTACCGCTGATACCGGCAATGCGGCCCTGTGCATCCAGCGTGAGTGCGCCGTGTACAAAGCCCGTGGGCGTGAGGATGTGGCCTTCGATGCGGGTCTGCAATGTCGTCATGGCGATGTCCTTAAGTTTTCAGCTCGGCCACAAAGTCGTAGTAGTCGCTGCGGCAGTACGACTGGGTGCACTCCACGGCCACGCCGTCGGGCAAATAGGCGGTGCGGCTGACCCACAGCAGGGCCGCGCTGATGGCAATGCCCAGCTGCGCGGCCATGGCGGGTTCGGCATTCACGGCGCGGATGTGCTGCACCGCGCGCACCGGCGCCAAGCCGCTGCGCGCCAGGTGCAGGTAGAGCGAGCCGTCCAGGTCTTGCGGGCGCGGGCAGGCGCTCAGCAACACAGTGCTGCGCTCATACGCCATGGGCACGCCGTCGGCCAGGCGCAGGCGCTCCAGCCGCGCCACGCGGGCACCGCGCGCCAGGCCCAGGGCCTCGCGCTCGGCCACGCTGGCGGTGGCTACTTCACGGGTGATCCAGCTGCTGCTGGGCATGTAGCCGCGCTGGCGCAGCTCTTCTGAAAAACTTGCCAGCTTGGACAGCGGCTGCTCCAGACGCGGCGCGATGAAGTTGCCCGAGCCCTGGCGGCGCAGCACCAGGCCCTGGTCCACCAGCACTGCAATCGCCTTGCGCGCGGTGATGCGTGACACCCCCAGCGACTCAGACAGCATGCGCTCCGACGGCAGCGCCTGGTCCACCCGGTAGGTGCCCGCACGGATGCCCTGCTCCAGCTGGCGCGCCAGCTGGAGGTACAGCGGCGAACCGTCGGGCGGCGCGGTGGAGGACAGAGGAAGGGCGGACATGGGGGCGTGGGGGTGGCTTATGTGCATAGTACCACTTGAATACCACTCAAATGTAACGCTATGTTTTGTATAGCTGCTGGCGCAATGAACACGGGGGCTAGCGGCCAATCTGATAGAGTTTGCGCTCCTGCCACCCCTGGGACGCACCGCCATGGCCACGTTTGAAACCGAGTTCCTGAACCACTACCTGCAGCTGGGCCTGGGCTCCATGCCCAAGGCCGACATTGACGCGCTGGTGATGCACCTGCTGGACCAGCACGGCCTGGACGGCTCGGGTCCGCTGGCCCGGCTGAACAACCAAACCGTGAGCGAGCGCCTGAAGACCCCCGTGGCCAAGGTGAAGAAGCTGCGGTACGAGGCCGCGCTGAAGTTCGGCGGTCGAGTGGAAGACCAGGCCGCCGGGCGCCTGCTGGCCGCGCTGGCCAATGCATCGCTGGAGCCGCAGGGCGACAAGATCTGCCTCATCATCGAAGACACGCTGGCCAAAAACTGGCTGCAGGGCCAGCTGAAAATCTACCAGCACATCTTCGACCACCCCTTCAGCACCGAGATCATCCGCGTCTCGGCCGACGGGCTGTTCCAGGTGCTCGAATCGTTGTTTGGCAAGAAGGAACTGGCCGCCTTCCGCGCGGGCTACGACAAGGCCAAGGACACCAAAGACGCCGCCGCACGCAAAAAGCTGTTCAAAGACACGGCCCTGAGCTTTGCCAAGGACGCCGCCAAGGCCGCAGGCGGCACCGTGCTGGCCGTGGTGAAGGGACAGTTGGGCTTGTAGTTACTGCGGCGGCGCGTACTTGCGCAGCAGCTCTGGCATCTTCTCTTGCCGCAGCTTGCCCAACCGGGCCCAGAGGCGTTCGGCCCGCAGCGGGTCTTGGGCCACAAACTGGTGGCTCAGCACCAGGTAGTAGGCCTTGGTCTCCAGCGGTATGGCGATCTTCTCCACATCGTGCATGGGGTGCGCGCCCAGGTAGCTGTCACCCGCCTGCTCTTGCATGGCGTAGCCCTGGATGCGGCCCATCGCCAGCTTCTGAAAATTCTGCTCCGTGGTCTTGGCGTCTTCGGTCTTCAGGCCCCAGCGCGTCAGCTCGGCGCCGATGGAGAACGTGGAGTTGAACCCAATGGCGCCCTCGCCCAGGCCCGACACCGTGCGCCCATCCCAGGTGAAGGGCGAGCCCTTGAGCCGGTAGAACACATACGACTGGCTGAACACGCGCGCGCCTTCGTCAGGCTTGCCGTCCTTCATGGGATAGCGGCCATAGGGCAGGCGGTCGGCCGCGTAAGAGTAGGCAAACGCGGCGTCGATATCGCCGCTCTGCAGGCGCCGAAAGCTGCGCAGCTGGGGGGATCGCTCGTACACCACCTCCAGCCCCATCTCTTTGGCCACCAGGTTGACCAGCTCCACGATGGCACCGGGCGGGTCGGCCATGCGAAGGCCATCACCCATTTGGTAGGGCGAGACCTCGATGTCGGAAAAAGCCACGCGCAGTTTTTGTGCCTCCACCGGGCCACCCGCCAAGGCCAGCGCAGCGACCACCCAGAGCGCCCAACGTGTCATGCTTGTGTTCCCGCTGCGTACCGCGCGCAGCCGGTGCCCAGTATTGCGCGTGGGCAGACGGTGTCAAGCCTTTATCGAGGCCGTCCCATCTCGTCCGCCACCCGTGCCTGGTACGCCTCTATGAGCCCTTCGGCTTTCATTTTTTTCAATGTTTCCGACAGGCGTTGTGCCAGCTCCGCATGCCTGCGCTGCATATACAAGTAGATCGGGATCGTGCCCAAGCCCAAGACTCTGCGAACCCGCGCCGCACCTGTGAAGCCCGGCGCGCTCAATACATCGCGCACCGGGTAATCCAGATCGCAATACAGATCGGTGCGCCCCACCAACAGCTTGTTGATCCCCTGCTCTTCGTTGGAAATGTCGGACAGCCGGTCCGCAGGAAGCAAGGGTTTCAATATCGTCTCGCAAAACAAGATCCCGCGCCGGTATTCCACCTGCCAGTCGGACTTGCGCACATCGTCCAGCGAATGCAGGCGCAACGCCGCATTGGCCGTGTACAGGGCAAAGCTGTACTCAACAAAGGGCTCCTCCACGCGAACCAGGTTGGGGTGCGCTTCACCGTAGGCATGCACGCGCCCCCCATCGATGTCGATTTCTCCCGCATCCATCATCAGGGTACGGCGCGCCAGGGGGTAGTTGACGATTTGGACCGCAACACCCAGACGTCGGAATGCTTCCTGAAAAACCAGCTTGGACCAGCGGTTGGCATAGGTGGCGGGATCCGCAGCGCCCCCCAGGATCAAGGGGCCGGCGGGTTCGGCGGCAAGGGCTTGCATCCCGCACAGGCAGATGGGCAACAGCAGGCACACAGCCAATAAACGCCCCCAGAGAGCCCGCAGCATGGACTGGACCATCGCAGGGTGTGTCACACCTATCCTCCAATTCAGAAACACAGTTGTGCGCCGGCAAAGTATCGCACTGGGGTGCTGTATGCAGCAAATGGCACAGGTTTTGTTTGCGCAAAGCAGGCGAACCGGGCAATATCGTTGCCGTGCCTTTTTCTTTCACTGTGTCACCAGTTGATTGGAGTTGAACATGCCCCTGGCCAATATCAAGATCGGCGTCAAACTGAGCATTGCCTTTGTTGTCGCAGCCCTTCTCACCATCGTGCTGGGCATTGTGGCCCTGCTGCAGCTGGGCAAGGTGACACAAAACACCGAAGACCTGGCCACCAACTTTTTGCCCGGCGTAGAGGTCAGCTCTGCGGTGCGCGGCTACATCAACGACATCCGCCGGGCCGAGGCCCGACTGATGATCTCCGACACCCCCAAAGAGATTGACGACCAAGAGGCCCGCATAGCCACCGGCAAAAAGAAGCTGGCCGAGCTGGAGGCCAAGATGCTGCCGCTGATGGACTCGGAGGCCGAGAAGGCCTCCATGGTCAAGTACCAGGAACACCGCGCCGCCTGGTTGGCCGCCAACGAGAAGATAGTGGCATCCCTTCGCAGCGGCCCCGACGGCAAGGCCCCGGCTGTTGAGATGTACAAGAAAGAAAGCTCCGTGGCGTTTAACGCCGCGCTGGCCGACGTCACCGCCATCATCGACGACAACTCCAAGGTGGCCGCCGACGGCTGGGCCAGCGCCCAGGTGGTGGCGCGCAACGCGCGCATCACCGTCAGCACCACCATTGTGTTGGCCGTGCTGGCCTCTATCGTCATGGCCTACTCCATCACCCGTAGCATCACCCGGCCCCTGGCCCAGGGCGTAACGCTGGCCGAAGCCGTGGCCGCGGGCGACCTGACCGTGCAGGTGAACACCAGCGGCGGGGATGAGTTGGCCCAGCTGCTGCGCGCCATGGACAGTATGAAAAACGGCCTGCGCAGCGTGGTGAGCCGCGTGCGCCAGGGCTCAGAAGGCGTGGCCACCGCCAGCTCAGAGATCGCCCAGGGCAACCACGACCTGAGCGCCCGCACCGAACAGCAAGCCAGCGCGCTGGAAGAAACCGCCGCCAGCATGGAAGAACTCAGCTCCACCGTGAAGGCCAACGCCGACAACGCCAAGCAGGCCAACCAGCTGGCCAGCAGCGCGTCCACCGTGGCCGTGCGGGGTGGCGAGGTGGTAGGCCAGGTGGTGCAAACCATGCGCGGCATCAACGAGAGCAGCCGCAAGATCAGCGACATCATCAGCGTGATCGACGGCATCGCGTTTCAGACCAACATCCTGGCGCTGAACGCGGCGGTGGAGGCCGCACGCGCGGGCGAGCAGGGCCGCGGCTTTGCCGTGGTGGCCAGCGAGGTGCGCAGCCTGGCGGGCCGCAGCGCCGACGCCGCCAAAGAGATCAAGATGCTGATCAACACCAGTGTGGAGCGCGTGGAGCAAGGCAGCGCGCTGGTGGACAAGGCGGGCGAGACCATGACCGAGGTGGTGGCCAGCATCCGCCGGGTGACTGACATCATGGGTGAGATCAGCGCCGCCAGCAGCGAACAGTCTGCCGGGGTAAGCCAGGTGGGCGAGGCCGTGACGCAGATGGACCACGCCACCCAACAAAACGCCGCGCTGGTGGAGCAAATGGCCGCCGCAGCCAGCAGCCTCAAGAGCCAGGCGCAAGACCTGGTGCATGTGGTCGCCACCTTCAAGCTGGGTGGCTCCGAAGACCACCCTGCGCTGGCCTACGGCTAGGCGGCGCGGACCTTAGGCGCCCGCGTTATTTCATTGCTGCGCTTTGCTGAGAATCTCGCCGCTTTCGTTGCCCTCTTGCTTGCCATCAGGGGTGCGGCGGATGTAGTCAAAGACATCGCTTTGTTTGATTTCAACAATTTGGCCCACCTTGAGCGAAGGCACGTAGCGCGGTTCGTTGCGAAGCATTCCCGTGATCTGCTCACCAGGCCACTTGATGACCTCGACCCACATCCATTCAACGCCACCTTGTGTTGAGGTGAATGGCGCCTTCAGCATGATGATTTCCCCTGGCTGCAGACCCACCTGAAAAGCTGCCCTGAGTGCGGGCAATTTCTGCTTCGCCCGTTCGCTTGCTTCCAGCAATGCCGCATCGTTCTTCTTCCGAAGGATGACCTTGTCCTCTTGAGCGCCGAAAACGTTCGTAATGAAAGTAGTCTGGCGGCTGGTCACGTCTTTACCTGCGGAACCATCAAACCGCAGTTCTGCCAACGTGTTGTCTGGATCACCTTCCTGCGGTTCTGCCTTCTGCAACAAGACTTGTCCGCGTCCTGTCCCCTTGTTCAAGATGGTGCTTACTATCCTGGACCGCAGCGCCGCATGCCGGATGGAGGCGACCTGCACATCGAACTGTCCAGCATCAGTGGGCCTTGCACCTTCAACCAAGCTCTGCGCAACTGCGTTGATGGTGCTGCTCAGGGGGTTGCTCAGCGACCAGACCATTTCGGTGACAACAAGATCCGGCAGCGCAAACTTGCTCATACCCAAGGAAATGGCCCGTACCTTACCGCCGTCGTTGTAGGCGTGAATGGTGATGTGGCGCGTGACGTCTGGCAATTGCCCTTCCCATGTATCCAGCCGAATCTTCTTCCAGGCGTCTGGCGAGAACACTTCGCGCGTTTCCTCATCCCAGATCAGACCGTCCGTCTCGTTGGCCAAACGAAGAACCAATTCACTTGCCTTACGCAGACCAGCAAGCACATCACGCGTGGGAACGGCAAACACCAGAACCAAAACTTGGGGTGACTTTTGCAATGCCTCCGCCTGCGCAACGTTTAGCCCCCTGCCAAAGTATTTCAAGTTCTCTACGGACGGAGGTTTGTACTCCGTTGCCACATTGCCCGCTATAGTTTTGAGCGTGAGGAACTTCCTGGGCTTTGCACCCGCTTCCACCTTGGCAACCACCTGAAAACCATACTGCGAGTTGCCCGCCAATTCACGCGCCAGCTTGTCCGGGCCCGCACCTTTCTTCTCGGAGAAATACAAGGCAAACGAATAGGCGGTGGCCGGGCGCTGCCACTCGGATGCCGGCAACGCCTGCCCAGTGGCCGCATGCACCACTGCAAACAGGCACTGATGCACAACGATGAGCGAAAGCACAAGAATGCGCCGGAGCGACAACAGCGAAGAGAGCATGGCGAAGACTGAAGTGGAAGAGTGGGCAGGATAGCAAAGCAACCTGGCACAGCCGACGACCACCCTGCGCTGGCCTACGGCTAAAGCGCTAGTACAGGTCCAGGTATTTCTTGGCGAGCGCTTTGCCGTGGGTTTTCCGTGCTTCGGCAATGTGCTTCCACAGCTGGGTGGCGCTGGCGGGTGACTTATCGAAAAACTGCTTGGAGAACGGCAGGTAGTAGTCTTTGGACGAAAACGGCACGGGCAGCTTTTGCACACCCGTGAGGTGCTTGTCCTCTATGACCAAATCCACCTGCAGGTCTTGCCCCACGTAGGCTGCGATGCGCCCCATCTGCAGCTTCTGCAGGTTGTTGGCGGTGCTGGGCGCTTCCTCCACGCTAAGGCCCAGTTTGCGCACCTCGTCCGCCGCCGAATATCCCGCATTGGTCCCCACCAGTGCCTGCGCCGGGCTGAACTGCCGGTTTTCCCATTTGAAGGTGGAGCCGGTTTTGACATACACGCTGTAGCTCAGCGTCGCCAGGCTGTAGGTCGGGTCGGGCGTGTCACCCACCATGGGGTAAGCGGCGTAGGCGGCGCGCTCGGGGCTGTAAGACAACAGCAGCATGGCATGGGCCGCGCCGCTTTCCAGCTCGCGCAGGGCGCGCCGGTTGGGCAGGCGCTTCCATTCAATCTTGCAACCCATCTTGGTGGCTGCCAGCGTGAGCAGCTCGACGGCGATGCCGGGGTTGGCGGGGATGGCCTCGCCCTCCCCCAGGTAGTAGGGCGGGGAGGCCTGGTCGCTATAGACAATGCTGAATGGGCAGGCTAGTGCCACCTGCGCACAGCAGCTCGCGAGCATGCAAACAACAAGACGCAAGAGGTGGTCCATGGGCCCAACGACATAGTTTTGGCGCAGTATAGCCACGCCCTATGACGAAGGTCCACCGTCGTGGCACACCACGCGGTTGCGGCCGCTGGACTTGGCCTGGTACATGGCTGCGTCGGCGCGCTGCAGCAGGGTGCCCAGGTGGCCGCCGTGGGTAGCCACGCCGATGCTGATGGTGACCTGCAGCACACGCCCCTCCCAAGGGATGGACACGTGGGCCACCGCCTGGCGCAGCTTCTCGGCCAGGGCGGCGGCGGCGGCAGTGTCTGTGTCGGCCAGCAGTGCGGCAAACTCTTCGCCGCCTATGCGCCCGCACACATCGGCCGCACGAAACTGATGCGCCAGCAGCGCGCCAATCTGATTCAGCACTGCATCGCCCGCGCTGTGGCCGTGGGTGTCGTTGATCTTCTTGAAGTGGTCCACATCGATCAGCAACGCGCTCAGCGGGTTGCCCTGGCGGTGGCACAGGCGGCTGGTCTGCTCGCCCAGCTCCATGAAGGCGCGGCGGTTGTTGATGCCGGTCAACTCGTCGGTGCGGGCCATGCGGTCGGCCACCTCGTTGGCCTGGCGCAGCTCGTAGCTCAGGTGCAGGCGGGTTTGCATGGCGGTGGACAGCACGTGGGTGCCGCGCAGCGCGCCCAGCATGAAGGTGGTGGCCGCCACGGCCAGGCCCAGCGCAATCTGGCTGGGCTGGAAAAACAGCCACACCGTGCTGGGCACCAGCACAGCCGCCATGGCGGCAATGGTCATGCCGCGGTGCGCGGAGTAGGCCACGATGGCGCCGCCCATCAGCCCCGCCACAAAAAAGAGAATGACAAACTGCCCCGCCACATCGTCCGGCGGCATCAGCCACAGCATGCCCACCCCCCAGATGAGCGACGACACCATGAGCGTGACCGCATAGGTTGGCTCCCAGGCCAGCACAGCCGGACCGGTGGGCTTGGCGCGAAAGTACAGCACGTACATGCCCAGGCGCAGCAATGAGCTCGCGCAAAGCAGGCCCATCCAGACCAGCAGCTTCTGGCCTTCCACATGGCCCCACAGCGTCCAACACAGCACAGTGCCCATGAAGAGGCTCTGGAACAGCGCCGGAAACGACTGCTCAAACAACAGCACCAGCGTATCGATGCGTGCGCGGTCGCGGTGGGTAGCGGCCTGGGCCTGGTCAGAAACGGCGTCTTCGCGCATGTGGGCTCCCCTGAATCACTATGGTTTTGATAGCTGCTGGCGCACATTCCACGGGGGCTACAGGCCACTTTCGTTTGTAAAAAGCCCACACCCCGCGAAAATCCCCTAGCCGCACGCCGGCTTTGTTGGCATTATGGTTACATAAAGATACAAGTCACTCAGGGGGGTGAACCGGAATGGCAACGCTTATTCCTTCATTAGGTTCGTGCGTTTCGCGCATGACCAGCGGCGAACAGTCGCTATATCGCAGCGCTCGTTTTGGCCTCAGCTGGTCGTGGATTTTCTCGCCACAAAGACTCCCCCCATTGTGCGCGACCAGACAATTGCAACGCACTGACGCTCACTCAAACTAAATACACTTCGTTATGGCGAAAAGAAAATTCACAGCTATCGATTTATTTTGTGGGGCAGGTGGGCTAACACTTGGACTGAAGAATGCTGGATTCAAAGTACTCGCGGGCGTCGAAATTAATCCGACTGCCGCGGAAACCTATCGTGCAAATCACCCCACTATCAAGCTATATGAACGTGATATCAAAAAACTAACAGCCAAGGAAATACTGTCTGGTTTGAAAATCAAACCAGGGGATTTAGACCTTTTGGCTGGATGTCCACCATGCCAGGGCTTTTCGACGCAACGCACCAGAAATAAAGTAGCGTCAATCACCGACGATCGAAACGAGCTGATCTTTGAATTTTTAAGAATTGTTGAGATCACTCTACCGAAAACTATCATGTTGGAGAATGTTCCAGGTTTAGCTAAAGATTGGCGCATTTCCAAACTACGCGAAAAACTCGCTGAACTAGGTTATGTAATCAATGAGCAGTTTGCTCAAGTGAAGGATGCTGCCAACTACGGTGTACCCCAGCGCCGTCGTAGGCTAATAGTGAAGGCCTCACGCTTTGGTGACATAGCCAATCCGCAATCAGCTGTAGCAAGAACTACCGTAAGAGCTGCAATTTCCAAACTCTTGCCCGTAGGCACTAGCGGTGATCGTCTACATGATATTGGCGAGCAGCGCAGCGAAAAAGTTAGAAAAATAATGTCGTTGGTGCCAAAGAATGGTGGATCCAGATCAGACATCCCAAGAGAATACTGGCTTGAATGTCATAAAAAAAGCGAAGGTAGCTATAAGGACGTCTACGGGCGAATGTCTTGGGATGATGTTTCACCAACAATTACGGGAGGATGTCACAACCCATCAAAGGGACGCTTTATCCATCCCGATCAAGACCGTGCAATTACGCTCAGAGAAGCAGCTGTTCTTCAGACGTTTCCTACTGATTACATTTTCTCCTTGGCAAAGGGAAAAGACGCGGTAGCTTTGATGATTGGAAATGCACTCCCGCCTGAGTTCATCAAACAACACGCAACCGAGTATTTGAATCATCTCCGGGAGGTTACTAGTGAGTCTGTCGCTTAAATTTGATCCCAAAACCATTGAGCATCTTGGGGTCAAGATGTACTCGACCCTTCCCCCCGCTTTGGCCGAGCTAATTTCCAATGCCTACGATGCAGACGCCAGTGAAGTCCTCATCGATTTTTTTGAACAAAATGGCACACCCAAAGCCATCACCATTCAAGACAATGGAACGGGGATGTCTTTACAAGACATTCAAGAAAAATTCTTAGTCATTGGTAGAAACAGACGCAAAGATGAAGGAGATAACCCGTCCTCTAAGTTTGGTAGGCTGGCTACAGGAAAAAAGGGGCTGGGCAAGTTGGCTTTGTTCGGACTTGCCAAAGAGATCAGTGTTGAGACAGTCAAAAACGGGCTTAGAAATAGATTTCGGCTGAACTGGGAAGCACTCTTGGCATCCTCTGACACGTACAACCCTCAGGTTGATGAGACCGACAAGGAAGTGGTGCAAGGTTCCAAAACCATCATCCAATTGTCAGATCTGAACCGTCGCAGCCCTTTTGATCTGGAAGCTATTGCTGACAGTCTCTCTCGCATTTTCATAGTTGACTCTAATTTCAGTATCAAACTCAGAAATGGCAAAGATCGCGAAACAACCGTTTCGAACGAGAGGCGGTACTCCAACATCGAGCAGCAATTTACATGGAGTGAAGAGGATCTAGTACCTACCGACAGCGAATACTTCGGAAAAGTGAAAGTATTTCTTACAACCGGAAAAACTCCAATTCCACCAAATTCTGGCTTACGTGGCATTGCGCTTTTTTCACGAGGCAAATTGGTGAATGCCCCAGAGTATTTTTCAGAAAGTACCTCAAGTCATTTTTATCAATACTTGACTGGGTGGATTAAAGCGGACTTCATTGATTTGCTTAACGAGGATGTAATTTCCACAAATAGGCAGGCGCTTAACTGGGATCAGCCTGAAATGAGTCAATTTCGAGGATTTCTCACCACACTCATTTCCGAAGTTGGTCAGGATTGGAGAAAGCGCCGAGCTAGTAAAAAAGACAGCGCTGTTGAAGAAGTAATTGGCATCAACAAGGAGTTGTGGTTTAGCACTCTGCCCAATGACGTCAAAAGTTCCGTGGAGGCGATTGTAAAAAAAATGGGGGAAAGTGAAGAGGTCTCCGAAACGTTTGCCCCCGTTGTGCGAGCACTTTATGCAATTGTTCCGGAATACCCTTTATTGCACTGGCGTCATTTACACACATCTATCAAGGATGGGGTTCTTGACTACTACAAGAATCAACAATACGGACATGCGGCTGATCAAGGTACCAAGCTGTACGCCGAACTAATTCGACAGCTATCCGCCACGGATAAAGATGGGCAGGATTTGGGTAGCACTTTCAATTTCAATTTCGACAAGACGTCGAAGACCTTGGTGACCCCTCCCATCATCCCTGTGAACGATCTAAGCACCGAATCTCTGCGCAACATACAGGAAGGGCAGAGCACTCTGACGCGCGGCCTTATGCAAGGCTTCCGCAATCCAATTAACCATGGGCCGATGTCTGCGATCGTACCGAACTTGATTTCGGAGCTTGACTGCTTAAACATCTTGAGCCTGGTTTCTTATTTAGCCAACAAACTCGAATACTCGAAGAATTCACCCAAACCCTAAGCTCGACTTAGATCGCCAAACGAATGACATTTGCAATGCGGCCAAAGCTAATGGAGTACCCGTGTAGCCATCGCTCCTCCGTTCCTACTGGCGCCTCCTCCGCGGTTAGACAACATGGTTGACGAATGAGCAAGGAAACGTATGTCGAAAGTGGGCATCAGCAAGTTCTTTGAAGTGCTCGGATTTCAGTTGCGCAACAACAGGACGTCTTGGGGCGCTGCTAACAACAAGGCTGTGATGCTGCGTTCCTGGAGCGATCAAATGAAAGACGAGCCGCATCGAGTGACTGTCTTCAAACCCCAGTGGGAGTCAAGTAGGCGAGCCGGAGGGAATGAGCGTAAGGATCACTTACGAACAATATGGCGCGGTGGAATTTCCGCGTACACCGTAATTGCTGACCCGGCTCCAACTGGAAAAAACAGTTCGCGCAGCATTGGCAAATTCCGCTCCGACGTTGTTTTCCCGATAGAAGATCTCATAGAAGAGGACGGCATGCTCTACGCCGTTTTGAGCACACCAATTGCTGTGGCAATGTTAGATAAACATATGGTGGCCCACAAAACAGTGAAAAACACTAGGCCAGTGCCAAGTATGCTGAAAAACTTTGACGTCAAAGAACTCAAAGAAACGGAGGAAGGCCCTGGGTGGACAGACGAAGAACTCCTTGCTTCGATCCAAAGCTACACGGAAATGATGCGGCTTGACGCGGCCAGGAAGCGCTACGTCAAATCCCATTACTACACTCAACTCGCTGAGCGTTTTGGTCGTTCAGAGGGCGCCTTTCAGCGCCGCATGCAAAACATCTCATTTTTACTTGACTCGCGTGGACTCAATTGGTTGAGCGGATTGAAGCCTCAACAGAACATCGGTGCAAATGTCACACCTAGATTGACTGCGTTTCTCAAAGAGCTGTTCACTGAGTTGACTCCAACCGTTGAAATCGCGGAGGAAGTGACTGACGCTTCAAACGTGGTTGAAGGCGCAAAAAAGCAGATCGTTGTGAACGCATATGAGCGCGACCCAACTGCGAAACCAAGATGTATCAAGCGATGGGGAACAAAGTGCGTGGTGTGCTTTTTTGATTTTCAAATGGTGTACGGCAAATTGGGCCAGGGGTTTATCCATGTTCACCATCTGCGTCCTATACATTCAGTAGGAGAGTCCTACGAATTAGATCCAGAAAATGACCTACGCCCCGTCTGTCCGAATTGCCATTCGATGTTGCATCGCAAGAAGGAGGTGCTGACAATTGAAGAGCTAATTCGTCGCTTGAATTGGAAGTTCGATAAAGGCTTTCTAAAGAACTAAATGATGGGCTCGAAGCACCGCCTACATTGAAGTACACATTTAGCGCTAGCGTTTGCAGGCCCCTCGCGTTGGCCGCAAATTTCAAGGACTCTCGCCCCGCCCCAACTTCGCCAACAACTCCGCCATGCGCCTCTCTCGGGTTTCCGGCCGCTTGGCGCTGTGCAGCCGGTGGTAGATCGAGAACAGGTGCTGCCGCTTGAGGGTCGCGTAGAAGGCGTGGGCTGCGGGGTCTTGTTGCAGCGCCGCCAAAAAGTCTTCGGGTATCTCCATGGTGGCGCTGCCGGCGTAGGCGGCAGCCCAGCGCCCATCGGCGCGGGCGGCTTCCACCTGCGCCAGGCCGGCGGGCTGCATGTGCCCTTGCGCTATCAGCCGCTCGGCATGCTGCACGTTTTTCTGCGACCAGTTGGAGCGCGCGCGGCGCGGCGTCAGGCGTTGCACAAACGAGGTGTCGTCGAAGGATTTGCGAATCCCGTCGATCCAGCCCCAGGCAAGGGCGGCCACCACACAGTCGTCCCAGGTGACGGAGGCCTTGTCCGTGCCCTTTTTGAACATGCGCACCCACAGCTCCGTCTCGCTGGCGTGGTTGGCCCGCAACCAGGCGTGCAGTTGCTCGGGTGTTTCAAACGTGTGGTGGGTTGGTTTGCTCATGAATTGATAGCTGCTAGCGCATATTCCACGGGGGCTACAGCCAGATTTATCTTATGAATCCTATTTTTGATTCAAAACGATTTAGGCTGGCTGATGAAATTTACGCCGGTGCGGATGCGCTGTTTGCAGTAGTGGATGTTTTGCCAAACGCATTCTGTCCAAAAGTGTTCCTCACCCGTATGGATCGCATGAAGTAGGGGATCCAGATGGCAGCTATCAAGACTGCTTTGATGGCATCACTCGTCAGTTGCGCGTCTACGCTTGTTCTTGAGACGGCGAAGTCGGTCAGGATGATGTCAAGGACATGTATGGCAGCTGAGACTGCGTACCAAATCGCCATGAGTGTGGGAGCGCTGGCCTGTTTTTTGAAAAACTTGGGAATGATTGCCAAGGTGAAAAGGAGGAAGGCAATGTTGACGAGTAATTCCAGTCCCACCACGGGGAGCAGTCTGGGGTTATGGCTGGGCAGTTGTGTGTTGGCGAGCAGCGCCAGGGTTTGCGTACTCATGAGGGGGGAGTAGGCGTCATAGACTGATTTCGCCATGAGCAGCGGGCTCACCAGCAGGCCCATGCTGGGCAGTATCAACCAGCCCCCCAATCCACTGGGTTGCAGGGTGCCCAAATTGATGTCGAGGTGGTTGGCGTCTTGCATTTTTTGTACTCCCTGAAGTTGCCTGGTTTTTTGATTAGCGATTATTGGCCCGGCTGTGCTGGCGATGGCGGAATGCTGCCAATTCGCTATGTATTTCATAGCTGCTGGCACATATTCCACGGGGGCTACAGCCCAATTTCTCTTATAAACCTATTTAAGCGGAATAGGCTGCTCCGCCGGCACCGGCACTGCGGTCACGGTGTTTTTGGGGCTGCCGTCGATGATCTTGTCGGAGTACGACATATAGACCAGGGTGTTGCGCTTCACATCCACCATGCGCACCACGCGCACATGCTTGAACAGGAAGGAGGCGCTGGCCTTGAACACCTCGTCTTGCTTGTCGATCTTCTCTTTGAAGCTGATGGGGCCCACCTGGCGGCAGGCCACCGAGGCGTCTGACGTGTCTTCTGCCAGCCCCAGCGCACCGGCGTAGCCGCCGGTTTTGGCGTGCGACAAGTAGCAGGCCACGCCGTCCACCGCCGGGTCGTCAAACACGTCGACCACCACTTTGTCGTTGGGGCTGAGCAGTTTGAAGGTGGTGCTGACGCTGCCAATGGTCTCGGCGCTAGCGGCCAGCGCGGCGCTGGTCAGCAGCAAGGAAGCAATTAGTTTCTGCATGGCGAACTCTCTGGGTTGTCTGGGTTGAAAAGGGCGACTGGAAGAAGATTAGCAGGAGCGCGGATGACCGTGGAAAGGGCTTGGCGTACCATCCCGACGAATCAAAAAAAGGAGACTGCTATGTTCAGCCACGTGATGCTAGGTGTCAGCGATATTGAAAAGTCCAAGCTGTTTTACGACGCCCTGCTGGGCACGCTGGGCATTGGGCCCGGCCTTGGCAACCACAACGGCATCGTGCAGCGCTATTTCTACCGCAGCCCCACGGGCAATTTCTGCATCACCGAGCCGCTGAATGGCGAGGCCGCCACCTATGGCAATGGCAGCACCATTGGCTTCAAGATGGAATCGGCCGCGCAGGCCGAGGCCTTCCACGCGGCGGGCGTGGCCCATGGCGGCACCAGTTGCGAAGAGCCGCCCGGCTGGCGCGACAACGGCGTGGGCACGCTGTACCTGGCCTACCTGCGTGACCCCGATGGCAACAAGATCTGCGCGCTACACCGCCCGCCCAAGCCTGCCGCCTGAGCCGGGCACGGTTTAATGGGGCCATGTCCGTCCCGTCCTCACGATTCCCCCGCGCCCTGGGCGCCTTTCTGATGTTGACCTTTTTCAGCTCTCTGCTGGGTGCCAAGCCGCCCGAGCCCTACCCCCACCTGTACGAGAACCTGGCCGCCTCACAAACGCTGGAGGCGCGCAAGGTGCTGCAGGGCGAGGTGGAGGGGCTGTTTGCCATTCCGCGCACCAAGCAGGTGGTGGCTGCGGCGGGGGGCTACCTGTGGAAGTTCAGCGCGCAGGGCGAGCTGGTGGATTCGCTGCGCACGCCGTCGGACCTGTTCACCTCCGGCGTGGCGTTCACGCCGCTGTTCTATACCGACTGGGTGTTCACCGGTGAGCGGCAGCGCAAGGCCTATGGCGCGCCCCTGAATGGCAATGCGCTGAGCCCCGCTGAGCTGCGGGCCACGCTGGACAAGGCGGATGTGGTGGAGTTTGGCAACACCAACACCACGGCCTGGGCCTATATCTGGAAGGCGGGCAAGGCGCAGATCATGGACATCACCGCGCACCACGACGATGTGGACGACTACTGCAACCAGCGCACCCACTCGGCCGAGGCGCTGCGCTGGAAGGCCACCTGCCTGAAGGACCACCGCACCCGGCCCCAGGCCTGGCAAGAGGTAGAGCCCGAGCAGTTTCAGGGCTACAGCGACAGCCCGCCCCCACGCGCCAAGGTGACGGGCTTTGACCGGCGCAAGTACCACCTGGAAGAGGGCCTGGGCGGGCAGGTGTTTGGCGCCACCATCGGCTTGGCGCTGAAGGCCTGGGGGGTGCCGGGCTCGCTGCCAGACCGCTACTGGTTTGGCGATGCCCACACCGATTTGTATGTGGGCAAAGAGGTGATCAAGTTCAAGACCTTTGTGGCCAATGCGCGGGGCGATTACCGCTTCTCCGACATGCGCTGGTGGGACCCCGCACCCATAGCGCCGGGCACCAGCCCCTGGTTCACTCAGCACATGCGCACCTACATGGAGCGATCGGGCGAATCGGCGCTGCTGCCGTTTTACGAGAAAGACATTGGCCTGTATGTGGTGCGCCCCAAGGGCACGGGCCAGCCGGCCGCCACGCAGGGGCTGATGCCCGAGTGGCGCCCCGTGTTTGAAGGCCCCGAGACGCGCAATGCGGCGGTGACGGGCATGGTGGAGTTTGCCCCCGCCACCGCACCCGCGCACTACTGGCTGCGCGCGCCCAAGGTGAAGCACTATGCCGACCAAGGCCCCACGGTGGACGTGCTGGCGCTGTGGCCCGCCCTGCGCCAGCTGCCCGCGGCGCTGCTGGTGCAGTGGAGCACCTCGTACGAGCTGGAAGGCACGGCGCTGCGCGTGACGCTGGATGCGGAGGAGACCGCCATCGCCTTCAACACGCTGCGCACCAACAAGGTACAAACCACGCCGCTGGACCTGGTGGTGCAGGTGCCCAACCTGGGCACGATGGACGGCATGCAGGTGCTGCTGCGCAGCGGCAGCACCGCACTGCCGCTGACCAAGGCGCGCTTTACCTACGTGATGAAGCCGCCGGCAGAGAAGGTGTCAGACCACGCCCTGCGCGGCGTACTGCAAACCGCCACGGCGGCGGCCAAGGTGCCGGGTGCTGCGGGCCTGCCCGCGTTCTTGAAGCAGGCGCAGACATTTGCCCAAGACAAGGAGCACGCCGAGGCACTGGCGCCCAACGTGACCGCGGCCTACGCAGAGCTGATCAACGCCTACAACGGGCAGAAGGATTTCAAGGCGGCGGGCATGCTGGTGCGCCACTACCTGGCAGAGGTGCACCCCTACATTGGCCACTACAGCAAAGACCCCGGCCAGCCCTACAACATCACCGTCATCGCCAGCCAGACGCTGGCCATCTACGGCCAGCTGCTGCCGCAAGACAAGGACCTGGTGCCCGCGGTGATGGCCACGCTGATAGGCCCCAAGTTTGACCCGGCCAAACAGACCAACGGCACGCTGATGTACAACCTGGCCTGCCACTACGCCGTGGCCGGCGACAAGCCCCACATGCTGGAGAGCATCACCGCCGCCCGCCGCCTGGGCAAGCGGCAAGAGCAGTTCATGGCCGACTCCGACTTTGAGAAGTACTGGAAGGACGCGGAGTTTTTGAAGGTGCTGGCGGCCACCCAGCCAGAGACCTGACATGCGCCGCCGCTGGTTTCTCCCCACCCTGTTGTGCCTGCCGCTCACCCGGCTGGCATGGGCGGCAGAGCCCGAGGCAGAAGACGAGCCTGGCGCGCAGCCGCACTACAAGGTGTCCATGGCGGCGCTGCAGGCTTCAGTGGGGCAGCGCTTTCCGCTGCGCTACCCGGTGCCGGGGCTGCTGAATCTGGATGTGCAGGTGCCTGCGCTACGCCTGCTGCCCGCGCAAAACCGGCTGGGGGCCGAGGCGGTGGTAGAGGCCGCGGGCCCCGCGCTGAACCGCAGCCACCAGGGCACGCTGGACGTGGAGTTTGCGCTGCGTTACGAGGCGACGGACCGCACGGTGCGCGCACACCAGCTGCGCCTGAAGCGCCTGCAGTTCCCCACCCTGCCGCCCGCGGCCATGGCGCTGATCAACGTGTATGGCCCGGCCCTGGCCGAGCGCGTGCTGCTGGAGGTGGTGGTGCACCGCATGCGCCCGCAAGACCTGGCCCTGCCCGACGGCCTGGGCATGCAGCCCGGCAGCATCACCGTGACGGACCAGGGGCTGACGATTGGGTTTGTGCCTAAGCCGCTGCCGTGACTAGGTAGGCCGGGCCGCGTGTTCAAACGCCGATGCCCGTTGCGAACTCTTGCCAAATGCCGCAGACTCAGCGGGGAGCAATCGTGACATTCACCTTGCAAAGCAGGAAAGTTTGGACCTCATGAAAAACCTCAAAATTGGCGTTCGCCTTGGTGTGTGTTTTGGTGTTGTGCTTTTGCTGCTAGCCAGTGTGGCTGTGTTGGGGCTGAGCCGCATGGCGCAGATCAATCAAGCGACCGCGCTCATCACGCACATCAATAACCCCGAGAGCAGGTTGGCGGTCACCATGCGCATTGATGTCAACCGATTCGGCGCGGCGGCGCGTGACATCGTGCTGTTAGCGGACCCTGCTGAAATGAATGCGGTCAACAGTGACCTGCAAAAAAACCGCGCGGAATACGACGCAGCGGAAGAAGCGCTAGGCAAGATGTTTGCCACGGAGGCAGGAACCACGCCCAAGGAAAAAGAGCTTTTTTCCAAAGTTAAGGAACTCAAGAACCAGACCCAACCGGCCTTGGCCAAGGTGGTCGATCTGGGCTTGGTCAATAAAAATGAGGAGGCCACCACGGTGCTCATGAAAGAGGCCTTGCCATCTCAACGTGCCTGGCTGAATACATTGGGCGAGTTGGCCGACTTTGAAACCAAAGCGAGTGAGGAAGCCGCCAGTGCGGCAGATGAGGAATACAAATCTGCACGCACGCTGATGCTGGCGCTGAGTGCCCTGGCCATTGCGGCCGGTGTTACCGCTGCCTTTTTTATTACACGTTCCATCGTGGCGCCCATCAACACCGCGGTGCGGTTGGCGCAAACGGTGGCGGCGGGTGATCTGACATCGCGCATTGATGTCAACACGCGGGATGAAACAGGGCAGTTGCTTGCCGCAATGAAGGACATGCAGGAAAACCTGGTGAAGGTGGTGTCGACGGTGCGCGGCGGCTCAGAATCCGTGGCCACGGCAAGCGCCCAAATTGCGCAAGGCAACAATGACTTGAGCCAGCGCACCGAAGAGCAGGCCAGCGCCCTGGAAGAGACAGCCGCCTCCATGGAAGAGCTGGGCTCCACCGTCAAACAAAACGCCGACAACGCCCACCAGGCCAATCAGCTGGCCCAGAGCGCCAGCACGGTGGCGGTCAGGGGTGGCGAGGTGGTAGCCCAGGTGGTGGACACCATGGCGGGAATCAACGCCAGCTCCAAGAAGATCGTGGACATCATCAGCGTGATCGATGGCATCGCTTTTCAGACCAATATTTTGGCGTTGAATGCTGCGGTGGAGGCGGCGCGGGCTGGCGAACAAGGCCGGGGCTTTGCCGTGGTGGCGTCTGAGGTGCGGAGTCTGGCAGGGCGCAGCGCCGAAGCCGCGAAAGAAATCAAATCGCTGATCTCTGCGAGTGTGGAACGGGTGGAGGCAGGTTCAGCGCTGGTGCGACAGGCGGGTACCACCATGGATGAGGTGGTGGGCTCGATTCGCCGTGTCACAGACATCGTGGGTGAGATCAGTGCGGCCAGTACCGAGCAGAGCCAGGGCGTAGCCCAGATCGGTGAAGCGGTACAGCAAATGGACCAAGTCACACAGCAAAACGCTGCGCTGGTGGAAGAGATGGCCGCTGCGGCGTCGAGCCTCAGGGGCCAAGCCCAGGAACTGGTCGGCACCGTGGCGGCTTTTAAACTGGCTTGAGGCGCGCTCGCCGCTACAGAGCGGCGCGGGCTTTCATCTGGTCTATCTTGGGCTTCATGTAGAAGCCCATGAAGAGCCCAATCACCAGTCCCACAGGTAGTGAGCGGCTGAACGCCTGCCACCAAAAGCGAGACAGCGTAGCGTCCCACGGGCTGTTGATGAGCGAGATCACCAGGGCCAGCACGCTTTCAATCACACACGCTGTCAGCAACGACACCAGCAGCTTTCGCCCGAACGGGCTCATGCGCGGCAGGCGCTCTGTGGCTAGGCGGTCCAGCCGGCCAATGCCCACCAGGATCAACGGCAGCACGACCAGGCTGGTCACAAAGTTGCGCGCCCAGATGGGCAGGAAATCAACACCCGGCCCCACGTTGGCCCAGGTCATGAAGGCACTTAGCAGCAGCGCCACGGTAGGCAGGATGAGGATGGCGGGGAAGAGTTTGCGCACGGGATGGGTTGGCAGCGGCGGCCTGATAGTTGACAATATCAACATTGTATTAATTATTGGTTGAAGTTGTCAACCAATTGCATCCCCATGCCGTCCAAACCCTCTGGCCCCCTGCAGGCAGATCCTGCCGCCACCGTGTCCACCTTCGTCGCCTTTATGACGGCGTTTGGCGGCGCCCAGCAGTTGCTCAAAACCCGCATGCAAGCCGACGCCGAGCAGGGCCTGGGGCCGCTGCACCTGCGCGCGCTGTGCCTGTGCCAGCGCAACCCGGGGGGCTCGCAGCAGCAGCTGGTGCAATCCCTGCTGCGGGACAAGGGGCAGATCGCCCGGCTGATCCGCGAGCTGGAGGAGCGCGGCCTGCTGGTGCGCACGCCCGACGAGCGGGACCGCCGCGTGTGGTGCCTGACCGTGACGCCCGAGGGCGAAGCCAAGTGCGCCTGGTTCTCCGCGCTGGAGGCCCGCGTGGCCCAGGACCTGCTGGGCACGCTGAGCCAAGACGACAGCGCGCTGCTGGACCAGGTGCTGGCCGTGGTGCAGGGGCAGCTGGACCGGTTGAATACCGATGCGTGAGGCCGCTGCACAGGCGCCACATGCGTCCCACGCGCCTCATGCGGTTTCGCGCCTGCGCACCGCGCGGCTGGCGCGCAGCACCAAGCCGTTTCTGGCACGCGGCGGCATGAAGACCGAGCGCTGCCCGGACTGCCGCGTGGCACCGGCACACTGCATCTGCGCGCTGCGTCCGCAGGTGCCCACGCGTGCGGGCGTGTGCCTGCTGATGGCGGACATTGAACCCATCAAACCCAGCAACACGGGCTGGCTGATTGCCGATGTGGTGGCCGACACCTGGGCTTTTGGTTGGGCCCGCACCGAGGTAGACCCCGCGCTGCTGGCCCTGCTGGCCGATCCGCAGTGGCAGCCGTATGTGGTGTTCCCCGGCGAGTTTGTGGCCGAGGGGCGGGTGGTGAACACGCTACCCCCAGCGGCCGAGGATATGCCGGGCAAACGGCCTTTGTTCATCCTGCTGGATGCCACCTGGCCAGAAGCACGCAAGATGTTTCGCAAGAGCCCGTATCTGGACCAATTGCCGGTGCTGAGCCTGCAGCCCGAGCAGATATCGCGCTACCGCCTGCGCCGCAGCCGGCGCGACGACCACTTTTGCACCAGCGAGGTGGGCGCCCTGTGCCTGGAGCTGGCCGGCGAAACGCGGGCCGCGCAGATGCTGGAGGCTTGGCTGGATGTGTTCAGCGAACACTACCTGCGCGCCAAGAACCAGCTGCCACCCCGCTGGGACAGCGAGGTGCATGCGCGGTTGCAGGCACTTGAGCGCGGGGGCTAGAGGCCTAACCGACCTTGCGAAACGTCACATTCACGCGCCGCCGCCCCACCAGCGGGTGGTCGCCATCCGCCACCGGCAGCACGCCGTGGAAAGCCAGCCGGGACGGGCCGCCCCAGACGACCACGTCGCCATGGGCCAGGCGCAAGCGCTGGGTTTTGCCCGTGCGCTGCAGGCCGCCGAACAGAAAGGTGGCGGGCAGGCCCAGTGAGAGGGACACCACGGGCGCGCGCAGGTCGCGTTCGTCGCGGTCCTGGTGCAGGCCGAGTTTGTTGCCGGGCAGGTACTGGTTGATCATGCAGGAGTCGGGCACAAAGTCGGGGTAGCCGGCCTCAGTGGCGGCGCCTATGGCAAAGCGCAACAGGCACTCCGGAATGGCGGGCCAGGGCTGGCGGGTGCCGGGGTTGCTGGTGGCGTAGCGGTAGCCGCCGGGCTCGGACACCCAGCCCATGCTGCCGCAGCGCGTGGTCTGGATGGACATGGTGTGGCCCCCCGGTGTTTGCAGGTGGCGCAACGGCAACTCGGCGATGACGGACTCGACCGCGGCCAGCATCTGTACATCGCCCTCGCGGCCCAGGCCGCGCAGCAGCACGGCGCCCGGCGCTAGCGGAATGCGCAGGTCTTCGGTCGGCAGGGGCAGGTCGTCAAACAGGTCCACGGGCGGGCTGGGAGGTTGTGAATACTGTATTTTTGCACAGTATTCAAATCACAGCTTGCGTCGGCTGGGCTTGGCTTGTCATCCTGAAATTAAGCGCACAGAATCCGCCACAGGGAGCAATTCCGACGTCGCGCGCCGGCACTTGCCGGCAGATGCCCTCGCAGAAGGGCGCAAGCTGGCGATGCGTATGGCTGGAAAGCGTGCGATGGATCAACGTATTGCGGACATGTCACTGGTGACGCCAGCCAATGGGCCAGCCGGCGTATCGGGTCGGCAACGCCAGTGGGCGATGGTGACCAGTGGGCTGCTGGTGGTCTGGGGCGCGGTGTTGACGCCGCTTGCCAACAATCTGTGGTCCCCTGTGCCCGGCTACATGGCAGCATTTGGCACGGCCATGTTTGTGACCAACGTGCTGCTGGCGGCGTTGCTCTTCAACCGCGGCGTGGCCGAGCGCAGTGCGGCCACCGTCAAGCTGGGGTCGGCCTACCTGTTTGTTGCGGCGATTTTCTTGCCGCTGATGGCGGCCTTTCCCGGTGCGTTTGTGCCCGGCAATCTGATCGGGCAGACGGTCAGCGCTGTCTGGCTCTGGAGTTTTTGGCACGCGGGGTTTGCGGTGCTGATCTTGCGCTACGCCTTTGGCATCCACCGTCTGGCGGCGGGCCATGCCGCAAAACGCCCGTGGCCTGCCCGTGAATGCATTGCCATCGTGGCGGCGGCGGCGGTGCTGGCATGCATTGCCACCGTGGGCCTGCCTTGGCTGCCGGCGCTCTTCACCAATGGGATGACCTTTTTTGAAGGGCCGATGCAGCTGATCGCCTGGGGCGTGCTGAGCTTGAATGCAGCGGCCTTGTTCAGCGTTGTGCGCATCCGCGACAAAACGTCAGAACAAGTCTGGCTCGCGGTGGGGATGATTGCGGCCTGCCTGGATGTGTGGCTGACGTTCCATGGTTCCGACCGGTTTTCAGTGGGGTGGTACCTGGCCAAGGTGGGCAGCCTGTTCACGTCCATGGTGGTGCTCATGTCGCTGTTTGTGGACTTGACGTCGCTGTACCGCCGCGTGTCGCAGGCCAACACGATGCTGGCGCAGCTGGCCAGCCGGGACGGCCTGACCGGCCTGGCGAACCGACGCACGTTTGACATGATGCTCGCCACCGAATGGCGGCGCGCCCAGCGGCTGCAGCAGCCGCTGGCCTTGCTGATGCTGGACGTGGACCATTTCAAGGCCTACAACGAGACCTACGGCCATCTGGGCGGGGACGACTGCCTGCGCCGCGTGGCTAGCCTCATTGCCACCCAGGGCGAGCGGCCTGGCGATCTGGCAGCGCGCTATGGTGGGGAGGAGTTCGCGGTCATCCTCCCCAACACCGACGTCGCTGGTGCCAGCAACCTGGCCACACGCATCCGCGACGCGGTGGCCGCACTGGGGTTGGCCCACACGCAATCCAGCCTGCAAAGGGTGTCCATCAGCATCGGCGTGGCTGTTGTGCTGCCCCACCAGGAGCAGCAGCCTTCGGCACTCATTTCGCTGGCAGACCGGGCGCTGTACAAAGCCAAGCATTTGGGGCGGGACCGCGTGCACGTCGCAGCAGAGCCGACCCACACCCCCCCGGTGGACATGGGTAGCCCCCGCGTGGCCGCCAACGTTTCGCTATCACTTTAGTAGCTTCTAGCGCACGTTCTACGGGGCCTGCAGGCCCATTTGATGCCAAAAACTACATGCGCCCCTGCTGGCGCAACAACTGGGCCCGCTCGCGGATGCCGGTCTCGCCGCGCTGCAGCGCGGCTGCACTGGTGTGCACCGAGTAGTTCCCCATGAACAGCTCGTGCGGGTGCGGCACGCCCGAGCCGAGCACGAAGGCGGTGTCCGTCTGCGCTTCAAATTTAATGGCGCCGCCGGCGTCGTCAAACACCGCCAGGTCGCCCGTGCGCAGCGCCGCGGGCGCGGTCAGCACGCCTTCGCCCACGGCGGCCCAGGCCACGGTATGACCAGCGGGTGGCACAAAGCGCCAGGTCTCGCCAGCCTGCAGGTGCACGCCCAGGTAGGTCATGTTGGACGGTGCGGGGATCGGGCTGGTCTGGCCGCCGTAGGTGCCCAGCAGCACGCGGGCAGGGCCCACATGCGGCACGCCTTCGGGGCCCAGGTAGATGCTGTGCGCCTCGGCCAGCTCCAACGCGGGCGGCATGGCCACCCAGAGCTGGAAGCCCAGCACGCGTTCGGCGTTGTCGGGTTGGCCGGTGTGCCAGACGCCGCCGCCGGCCATCATCCATTCCACGCCGCCATTGGGCAGCACGCCGCGCGCGCCGTGTTCGCCGGTGGTGTCTTCGTAGGCGGTCTGGCCGCTCATCAAATAGGTGAGCGTGGCAATGCCCGAGTGCGGGTGCATGCCAAAGCGCGGTGGCTGGCCACCGGCGGCCACTTCAAAGCGGTCCAGAAAGATAAAGGGCTTGAGCACTTCGCCCAGGTCGCCAGGGCTGACCAGGCGTGTGATGGCGCCATGCGTGCTGCCGCGGGTGCGGTGGACGATGGGGCGTTGGACAGTGACTTCAGCGGTGGCGGTTGCAGACATGGCGGGCTCCTTCAAAGCGGTGAATCAAGCGATGTCTGTAGGTTAGGGCTTGCACCATTACTTGTGTAGACGCCACAATTGGCATTGACTATGCCGTTTTTGTGAGGAATGTGATGTTGGACCTGAACCAGATGGCGCTGTTTGTGCAGGTGGTGCAAGCCGGGAGCTTTGCCGAGGCGTCGCGCCGCCTGGGCATGCCGCCCACCACGCTGAGCCGCCAGGTGGCGCAGCTGGAGGACAGCCTGCAGGCCCGGCTGCTGCAGCGGACCACCCGCAAGCTGACGCTGACCGACGCGGGGCGCACGCTGTTTGACCAAAGCGCGGCGCAGATTGCCACGCTGCAGGACGCGGCCAGCGCGCTGGCCGGCAACGACCAAACCCCCAAGGGCCATGTGCGTGTGGCCGCGCCCTCGGGCTTTTTTGACTACTTTGAGATGGACTGGGTGGCCGGGTTTTTGGCGCAGCACCCGGGTGTGCAGCTGGAATTTGTGCTGAGCGACGGCATGGCCGATGTGATTGGCGAGGGCATTGACGTGGCGTTTCGCGGCAGCGGCGAGTTGCCGGACTCCAGCCTGGTCGCGCGCAAGGTGGCCAGCAGCTACCTGGCGCTGGCGGCCAGCCCCGCCTACCTGGCCGCGCGCGGCACGCCGCAGACCATCGACGACCTGGCGGCGCACGACTGCATTTGCCCGGCCCACACGGGCGGCCACGGCACCTGGAACCTCAACGGACCCAACGGCCCCGTGCAAGTGCCCGTGAAAGGGCGCGTGGGTGCGAACACCAGCCAGGCGCAGAAGAAGGCCGCCGAGGCGGGCCTGGGCCTATGCCTGCTGCCGATCAACGCGCTGCAGGGCAGCCTGCGCAGCGGCACGCTGGTGGAGGTGCTGCCCGGTGTGGCCAGCGCGCCGGCCGGCATGTACGTGGTCTACCCCAGCCGCCGCCACGTGCCGCGCGCGGTGACGGCGTTTGTGGAGATGGCGGTGCAGCGGCTGCTGGCGGTGATTTAAGTCGCGCAGTTCAGGCCAGCCGCTCCATGCGCAGCGTGCTGGCAAAGCCCATGACGTGGGGCAGCGCCTCCAGCTGCACCAGGGCGGCGCGCAGCACGCGCTCCTGCACGGCATCTGTCAGCAGTACCAGCGCGTTCAGCTCGGCATCCTCCGCGTGGTCAAACTGCTCCAGCTGGTGCACGCGCACACCGGCTTGGGCCAGCAGGCCCATCACCTGCGGCACCGTGCGCGCCGCGCGGGCCACGTCCAGCCGCACATACCAGGCGGTCTCTACATCGGCTATGGGCGCCACAGGCAGCGCGTGGATGGCACTGTGCTGAAAAGCCAGCGACGGCACGCGGTGGCGGTGCGCCACCTCTGCGCTGCGGGCCAGGTCCACCAGGTCTGCAATCACGGCGGAGGCGGTTTGCTCTGAGCCTGCACCGGCGCCGTAGTACAGGGTCACGCCCGCGGCATCGCTTTTCACCATCACGGCGTTCATGGAGCCATTCACATGCGCCAGCAAATGGTCTGCGGCCACCAACGTAGGGTGCACGCGCAGTTCCAGCCCGTGCAAATGCCGCTTGGCAATGCCCAGCAGCTTGACGCGGTAGCCCAGGCGCTCGGCCAACGCAATGTCCACCGCGTCCAGCGCGGTGATGCCTTCTACGTGCACCTGGTCCAACTGCAGCGGCACGCCAAACGCGTTGGCAGCCAGCAGCGTGAGCTTGTGCGCGGCGTCCACGCCTTCCACATCGAAGGTGGGGTCGGCCTCGGCGTAGCCCAGGCGCTGTGCGTCGGCCAAGGCATCGGCAAAGCTCACACCCTTGCTTTTCATCTCCGACAGGATGTAGTTGGTGGTGCCGTTAATGATGCCGGCGACCCATTCGATGCGGTTGGCGGTCAGGCCTTCGCGCAGCGCCTTGATGATGGGGATGCTGACGGCCACCGCACCCTCGTACGCCACCACCACGCCCTGCGCCTGGGCAGCGGCAAAGATCTCGTCGCTATATTCGGCCAGCAGGGCCTTGTTGGCGGTGACCACGTGCTTGCCATTGGCAATGGCCCGCAGCACCAGGTCGCGCGCCAGCGTGGTGCCACCCATCACCTCCACCACCACGTCAATGTCAGGGTGGTTCACCACCGCATAAGGGTCATCGGTCAGCGCCACCGTGCCGCCCACAATGCTGGCGGCGCGCGCCAGGTTGCGCACGGCAATCATCACCAGCTCCATACGCCGGCCGCTGCGGGCGGAAATCACCTCGGCGTTGCGCTGCAAGACGGTGAAGGTGCCGGCACCCACAGTGCCCAAGCCCAGCATGCCAATGCGCAGGGGGGCAATGGCGTGCGCGGGCGCCGCCGGGGTGTGGCTGCTGACAGCAAAACTAGCGAGATGATCCTGGTACATAAAACTCTCCGAACAGTTGCGAACCCAGCTGCCTGTGCTGGGTTGTTCGGGGAGATACACCAGGAGGCAGCCGGAGCGGCCACCTGCACGACGCTCAGGCGGCCGTGGTTGTAATGGTGGTAATCATGCTGGCAGCCCGGGTCCGCGCCAAAAGCATGGCGCTGAAGGGGGTGAGGCGGGGGCTGCACAACATGGAATAAGGATAGCACGGGCGACTGGCCCGGCCCAAGCGGCGACAATCACCCCATCGCCGCCGACGGCACCGCCCAAAGAAACACTCCCATGACCGATAACTACAAAGCCGCAGAACTGGCCCGCGAAGCCGCCCTGTGCGAACCCTGCCGTGGCATCCAGCGCAACTGGCGCCGCGCCCCCGGCCACGCCGAACTGGTGCAGGGCGACAACCGCAAGGAAGAGCGCGATGGGCGCGCGGTGACCGTGACGCGCTACCGCTGCGACCGCTGTGGCTCCATCTGGGACTACGAGAACAACAAAGCCAACCAGCAAGCCGGCTGGTCGCTGCCCCGCCGTTAATCACGGCAGACCATGAAAGCTCCCCCCAGACTGCAGTCCCTCGTGGAAGAGGGCCTGATTGACACCGTGGTGCGCCAGCTCATGAGCGGCAAGGAGGCCATGGTGTTTGTGGTGCGCGCGGGCGAGCAAACGCTGTGCGCCAAGATCTACAAAGAGGCCACGCACCGCAGCTTCCGCCAGGCGGTGGATTACACCGAGAACCGCAAGGTGAAGAACTCGCGCTCGGCGCGCGCCATGGCCAAGGGCAGCAAGTTTGGCCGCCAGGAGCAAGAGGCCGCGTGGCAAAGCGCCGAGGTGGACGCGCTGTACCGCCTGGCCGCAGCTGGCGTGCGCGTGCCGCAGCCGATTAACTTTCACGACGGCGTGCTGCTGATGGAGCTGGTGACCGATGCCGACGGCGACGCAGCCCCGCGCCTGAACGATGTGGCCTTCACGCCGGAGCAGGCGCTGCAACACCACGCCACGCTGGTGGCCGAGGTGGTGCGCATGCTGTGTGCGGGCGTGGTGCATGGGGATTTGTCGGAATTCAACATCCTGCTGGCGCACATGCCAGGCGAGGATGGCGCTGAAGGCAGGGACGAACCCGTGATCATCGACCTGCCGCAGGCGGTGGACGCCGCAGGCAACAACCATGCCCAGCGCATGCTGCTGCGCGATGTGGCCAACCTGCGCGACTTCTTTGGCCAGTTTGCGCCCGCGCTCTTGAAGACCGACTACGGCCCGGAGATCTGGAGCCTGTACCAGGGCGGCCTGCTGAGCAACGAAACGCTACTCACGGGCCACTACGAACGTGCCAACGCCGATGTGGACATGGAGGCCGTGCTGCGCGAGATTGACGATGCCCGCGCCGAAGACGCGGCACGCCGGCTGCGCATGGCCACCGCAGCGCAGTAGAGACCTAGGCGCCTTCCACCCAGCGCTTGAGCACCACGCTGGCATTCACACCGCCGAAGCCAAAGCCATTGGACAAGGCGTAGTCCATCGCCATGGGGCGCGCGGTCAGTCGCACCAGGTCCAGCCCCTGCGCCAGCGGGTCGGGCGTGTGCAGGTTGAGTGTGGGCGGCGCGATCTGGTCGCGCAGGGCCAGGATGGTGAAGATGGCCTCTACCGCACCCGCAGCCCCCAGCAGATGCCCCGTGGCGGATTTGGTGGCGCTGATGGCGGGGCTGGCGCTGGCAAACACGGTGCGAAACGCCGACAGCTCGGCCGCATCGCCCACCTGCGTGGAGGTGGCATGCGCGTTGACATGCTGCACCTGGCTTGGCTGCAGGCCCGCCTGGCGTAAGGCCAGTTGCATGGCGCGCGTAGCGCCGCTGCCATCTTCCGGGCCCGATGTCACGTGGTGCGCATCGGCACTGGTGCCATAGCCCACCAGTTCCGCCAACGGTGTGGCACCGCGCTGCAGCGCATGCTCCAGCGATTCCAGCACCAGCACCCCCGCGCCTTCGCCCACGATGAAGCCATCGCGCGCGCTGTCAAACGGGCGGGAGGCCTCGCTGGGGCGGTCGCTGTAGCCGGTGGACAGCGCGCGGGCGGCAGCGAATCCGGCCTGGGTGACCAGATGGATGGCCGCCTCGGTGCCGCCACACACGGCCACATCGGCCTCGCCGCTGCGAATCAGGCGCGCGCCGTCGCCCAGGGCCTGCACACTGGCGGCACACGCGGTGACGGGGGCGCCTATCGGGCCCTTGAATCCATGCCGGATAGAGACATGGCCTGCCGCCAGGTTGGCCAGAAACGACGGCACGGTGAAGGGCGACAGGCGTCGTGGGCCGCGCTGGTCGGTGGTGCGCACGGCTTCTGCAATCGCGGGAAAACCGCCAATGCCGGACGCAATCACCGTCGCGGTGCGCTCCTGCGCCTGCGCGTTATGGGGGTGCCAATCCGCCTGCGCCAGGGCCTGTTCGGCTGCAGCCAGCGCCAGCACGATAAAGCGGTCCATCTTCTTGCGGTCTTTGGCGGGCACCACGCGGTCGATGTCCAGCCCCGCGGTGGCGTCATCCGCTAGCGACGGCACGCGGGCGCCCACCTGGGCCTCCAGCCCCGCGCAAAACTCGTCTGGCAGGCGCTGCAAGCCGCTGGCACCGGCCAACAGATGTTGCCAGACCACCTCCACCCCACAGCCCAGCGGAGTGACCAAGCCCATGCCCGTGATGACGATCCGTGACGCTGCATGCATAGTGATTCCTAGATATGTACCAATCGGTATTTATGTTGGCATTGTGGCACACGACCTCACACGAATGCATTCGCTACCGAAAGGTATGAAAATACGGCCATCGCACATTGAAAGCACAACTATGGCCATGGGACGCCCGCGCGGGTTTGATGCAGACGCAACGCTGGACACGGTGGTGGAGACGTTTTGGCAGCACGGTTTTGAGGGCACGACCATGGCCACGCTGACCGCGGCCACCGGCCTGAACAAGCCCAGCCTGTACACCGCTTTTGGCAGCAAGGAGGAGATGTTCCGCACGGCCTTTGCCCGCTACCGCGAACGCCAGGCGGCGTTCACCGGCAACCTGCTGGCCGACCCCAACGCGCGCGCGGGGGTGGAAAACGTGTTGCTGGCGCTGGTGGACAGCCTGACCCAGCCGGGCATGCCGCATGGCTGTTTGATGGTGCACGGCTGCCTGGTGGGCAGCGCCGACAGCGCGGCGGTGCGCGACGAACTGCAGCTGCGCCGCAAAGCCACGGAGACCCGGATCCGCGAACGGCTGAAGCTTGCCCAGGCAGAGGGCGAGTTCGCAGCCGCGGTGGATGTGGCGGACTTTGCCCGCTTTATCGGCACGGTGATCCAGGGCGTGGCGGTGCAGGCGGCCAGTGGCGCACCGCGCAAGGCGCTGCACCGGGTGGTGAAACTGGCCATGATGGCGTGGCCCGCCAACGCCTGAATTGCTATAAAAGCAGGAGCTGTCTGCGCAATATCGACGGGGGCTATAGGCCTTTTTCGACCATATCCAGCAGGCGCTGGCCAAACTGTGAAAAGTACGGGCCCACGGGCGCGGCCAGCGGGCCGTCCACCACCAGCATGGCCAGGCCATGCACCGCAGACCACGCCAGAATCTCGGCCCCCGGGCGGTGCGCCAGCGGCATGACGCCGGCACGCACCAGCAGGTCCACCGCATCGCACAGCAGCTCATACGGGTTGCGCCCCCCAGGACCGGCCGTGGGCAATTCGGGCGTGGCCTGAATGAGCTTGTCCGACGGCGCAAACGCGGTGCGGAACAGGCCCGGTTCGGTCTGCGCGAAGCGCAGGTAGCCGGTGCCCACGGCGCGCACACTGGCACGCGCGTGGTCGGCGGCTGACAGGTCGGCGGGCAGCGCAGCCAGTTCATCCTCCATGGCCTTGGCGACGGCCTGCAAGGCCGCCGCGCGCACCGCCTGCAGCAGCACCTGCTGGCTGGCGAAGTGGCGGTAGGCCGCATTGGGTGCCACGCCAACGCGGCGTGTGGCTTCGCGCAGCCCGACAGCCGCAGGGCCACCCTCGCGTGCCAGCGCAATGCCGGCGTCCAGCAGGGCGCGGCGCAGGTCACCATGGCGGTAGGTTTCTCGGGGGGGCGGGGAGGCAGAAGGAGGCATGGCAATCACATGTGGACAGCGTCCATTATCTTTGTTATTCTTTGTGGACGGTGTACACAATTAGCGCCGCATCCCTGCTTTACGCCAAGGAGATCGCCATGAAAGTTGAGCCCTATGTGTTTTTCAATGGTCGCTGCGACGAAGCCATTGCCTTCTACCAAAAGGCACTCGGCGCGGAGGTGACCTTCCAGATGCGCACCAACGAGTCGCCCGACCCGATACCGCCGGGTTCACTGCCCGCAGGGTTTGAGAACAAAATCATGCACGCCAACCTGCGCATCGGCGATACCAGCCTCATGGTGTCGGACGGCAACAGCGACACGCAGCGCAACTTCCAGGGTTTTACGCTGTCGTTGGGTGTGGCTGACGTGGCCGAGGCCGAACGCGCCTTCACCGCGTTGGCAGCGGGTGGCAAGGTCAAGATGCCGCTGACGAAGACCTTCTGGTCGCCAGCCTTTGGCATGCTGGAAGACCAGTTTGGTGTGGGCTGGATGGTGATCGCCCCCTAGGGCGCTGAAGGAAACTTATGCTCATCGTTCTTGCCATTGCCGTCGTTATCTTGGGCGTGCTGGTGTACGCGTCCACCAAGCCGGATAGCTTCCACGTGGAGCGCTCGGTTCGCATCAGCGCACCGCCTGACGCTATTTTTCCGCTCATCAACGACCTGCACCGCTGGGACGCCTGGACGCCCTACAACAAGGATCCGGCGATGAAGAAGACCTATAGCGGCAGCGCTGCTGGTGTGGGGGCCCACTACGCGTGGGAGGGCAACAAGCAGGTGGGGCAAGGCGAGATCGGCATCCGCGAGACACAGCCACCGCAGCTGCTGGTGTTCGACCTGCACATGATCAAACCGTTCGAGGGACGCAATGTGGCCCGCTTCCAGCTGGAACCCGAGGGCGACGCCACGCGCGTGACCTGGAGCCTGGACGACACGCACCGCCTGGTGCACAAGGTGATGGGCATCTTCCTGAACCTGGACAAAATGATTGGCAAAGACTTTGCGGTGGGCCTGGCCCAGTTGAAGGCTGTGGTGGAGCAGAAGGGATAGATCCATGAACCAGACCTACCAGGGAAGCTGCCACTGCGGGCAGATCGCGTTCGAGGTGGAGGGCGAGCTGACCAACGCCACCGATTGCAACTGTTCCATCTGCCAGCGCAAGGGCACGCTGATGTGGTTTGTGCCACGTGCCCAGTTGCGCCTGCAAACACCACCGGACGCGATGCGCAGCTATACCTTCCACAAGCACGTGATTCACCACTACTTTTGCCCTACCTGCGGCATGCATCCGTTTGGCGAGGGTGTGGGGCCGGACGGGTCTGCAATGGCCGCAATCAACATCCGTTGCCTGGAAGGCGTGGATGTGTACGACATTCCCGTGCACCACCACGACGGGCGCGCCCTGTGAGTGCGGCGCACCCACTGGCGCACAAGCGCTGGTCGGCCCTCATCCTGCTGTGCCTGGGGGAGTTGATGATCGTGCTGGATACGACCATCGTGAACGTGGCACTGCCCTCCATCCAGGCGGACCTGAAATTCAGTGAGACCGCGCTGGTGTGGGTGGTGAACGCCTACATGCTGACCTTTGGCGGCCTCATGCTGCTGGGCGGGCGGCTGGGCGATTTGTATGGGCAGCGCAAGCTGTTTGTTGCGGGCATTGTGTTGTTCACGCTCGCATCGCTGGCCTGCGGACTGGCGAACTCACAAGGGCTGCTGGTGGCCGCGCGCGCGGTACAGGGCGTGGGCGGTGCGGTGGTGTCGGCGGTGGCTCTGTCGCTCATCATGAATTTGTTTGCCGAACCCGAGGACCGCGCCAAGGCCATGGGTGTGTACGGCTTTGTGTGCGCCGGTGGCGGCAGCCTGGGGGTGCTGCTGGGCGGCGTGCTCACCAGCACGCTGAGCTGGCACTGGGTGTTTCTGGTGAACCTGCCCGTGGGCGTGGCGATTTGCGTGGCCAGCATGGCACTGCTGCCGCAGGACAGGCCACCGGCCCAGCGCCCGCGGCTGGATGTGGCTGGCGCACTCGCGGTCACGCTGTCGTTGATGCTGGCGGTGTACGCCATCGTCAACGGCAACGCCGTGGGCTGGACCACGCTGCAAACCCTGGGCATGCTGGGCGGTGCGGTGTTGCTGTTCTTGGCCTTCGTCACCATCGAATCACGCGTGCAGGCGCCGCTGGTGCCGCTGGGCCTGTTCAAACTACGCAACCTATCCATTGCCAACGGCATTGGTGTGCTGTGGGCGGCGGCCATGTTTGCCTCGTTCTTTGTATCGGCGCTGTACATGCAGCTGGTGCTGAACTACAGCGCCATGCAGGTGGGGCTGGCCTTCCTGCCGTCGAACCTGCTCATGGCCGTGTTCTCGCTGGGCCTGTCGGCCAAGATGGTGATGCGCTGGGGCATCCGCGTGCCGCTGTGCCTGGGCCTGCTGCTGGCCACCGTGGGACTGGCGCTGTTTGCGCGTGCGCCGGTCAACGGTGACATGTGGCGCGATGTGATTCCCGGCATGCTGCTGTTGGGCCTGGGCGCCGGCATGGCGCTCAACCCCTTGCTGCTGGTGGCCATGGACGATGTGGGGCCCGAACAATCCGGCTTGGCGTCGGGCGTGGTGAACACCTCGTTCATGATGGGCGGCGCCCTGGGCCTGGCCGTGCTGGCCAGCCTCGCCGACGCCCGCACCGACACCCTGCGCAACGCAGGTGCCAGCATGGCCGAGGCACTAAACGGCGGCTACCAACTCGCGTTTTTGCTGGGGGCAGCGTGTGGGTTGGCGGCGGCGGTGTTGGGGGTTTTGCTGCGGCCTGCGAAGGCCGCAGCGGACGCGGCAGTCGCCGCGCCGATGCACTAGCAACAGGCCTACAGGCCGAGCCTCTTCACCAAGTCTGCCGTGACCTTGGCGACCTGGTCCACGATGTCCTTGCGCAAACGGTCTTGCAAGGCTGGATCGTTGTTATCTGCCAGCTTGTACTGGATGCCATAGGCCTTGGGGTCAATCACTTTGGGAGGCATGGGGCTGCTGCCCCAACTGGCCGCCTGGACTTCACCTTTGGGGTCCACGATGTTGGCATAGAGGTAGCTGGTGACATACGCATCCCCCACGGAGGACAGGCTCAAGGTACGCAGCAGAATGCCAACACCATCGCCATGCGCGTTTTCGGGCCTGTACTTGTTCACCACCACGATTGCATCGAGCTGGTGAACACGCGCCAGTTCAGCCAAGTCTTTGGCCAAACGCTCTTGCGGGGAGCTCACGAAAAAGCCGCTGGCATTCATCCGCTGGGTCCAGTCCGTGCGCGGATAGCTCACGGGTTTGATTTTCCAATTCGGGCGCACCACCGCCAGTTGCCTGGCGAGGGTGGTTTCAATGGTGGCGTTGATTTGGTCACCCATCTCAATCTGTGTGTACTCATTGTTAAAGACCGTCAGACCGATCTTCGTGAAGTTGGCTTTCTCAGGCACCAGCGTGACGATGCCCACGGTTTTGATCTGTTGTTCGGCTTGCTGCGACAAACGGGGAGCGGCACAGCCGGTCAGTGCCAAGGCGATGGCTAAAAGAAATAATCGTTTCATGGTTGTAGTGGAAAAGAAAGTTGTGTGACAGCGAACCTGTGACCACCGTCCGCGCCAGGCTCCCATAGTGCAGAATGCATCCGCTACTAAAACAGGAGCTGCTCGGGCAGCTTTCACAGGGGCCACGAGCCTATTTCGTATTGATCACCGAGTAAAGGATTCCCATATGCCCCATCTGGTCATTCTGTACACCGCCAACCTGGACCGGGAGACCGATATGTCAACCCTGTGCCGCACGATGGCCGACACCATGCTGGCGCAGCGCGACGAGGCGGGCAAGCAAGTGTTCCCCACCGGGGGTGTGCGTGTGCTGGCCTACCCGGCCGCGCACAGTGCAGTGGCCGATGGCAAGGGGGACTATGGCTTTGTCTACCTGAACCTGCGCATCGCGCGCGGGCGCAGCGCGGCGGTGCAAAAGCAGATGGGGGATGCCTTGACCGCTGCGGTAGGTGCGCACTTTGCCCCGCTGCTGGCGCAAAAACCCTTGGGGATCACGCTGCAGATTGACGAGGGGACCGAGGTGTTTGACGGCAAGCACAGCACGCTGCATCCGCTGTTCAACAAAGCCTGAGTGCGCGCCACACCATGAACCGCATGCGTGGCTGGGGTTTGCTGCTGGCGGTGGCCGTGCCGCTGCTGATTTTCTTCAGCTGGTCGCGCCTGGGTGGGGAGAAGGCACGCATCAACCTGGACCGCTATGCCGACTGGTCGGCCAACAACGGCAGCGTGCTGGTGCGGCCCCTGGCCGAGTATTTTTTGCAGCACAAAAAACTGGCCACGCCCGGCGATGTGGTGCTGCCAGCTGTGCCCAAAAACAATGGCGTGAAAAGCTGGGCCCTGCAGCCCGACACCACGCTGCTGGTGGAATTGGATGCCAAAGTGGATGGGCGCGCCGTGCAACTGCGTTTTGTGCCGCTGGTGCGCTCGGCCACCGGCATTTTTTACGACTGTGTGAGTGCCACGTCGCCCGTGCAAGTGGGCCGGTTTTGCCAGGGGGAGGTGCTGAAGTCCGAGGCCGATATTCCTGCGCAGCTGCAGGCCAATGCCCAGGCGCTGCAGAACCTGCCCGCAGTGCTGAGTGCGTCAGGCGTGGATCTGCCAGCGGGCGGTGTGGCTGGCAGCGTAGTGGTGGTGCCGGCCAACGCGGCGGACCTGAACCACTGCGGCTTTCAGTGCGTCAAGCCGCAAAGCTGCGTGACACCCCGGCCTCTGGCCTGCGGCCGCACAGTGGACGAGGGCAATAGCCGCCACCTGGACGTGAGCGCCACCAGCGATGATTTCCAGGGCAACCAGTTTGCCACCCGCAGCGCGGCCGATGCGGCCTGCGTGCAGGCGCTGGGCACGGGCTACCGCGTAGCGAACGCAGCCAGCCTGGGCGGTGTGTTCAAGCTGGCAGGGGGCAATGAATACTGGGTGCACAACGACCTGCGCGCGCAGGACAACTGCTGGGCCAGCGACGGCCGCTAAGCCCTTGACCATTTCAGCGTCTCAGGGCGCCGTGCGCTGTGTCTGCAGGTAGGCCAGAAACTGCGGCAAAGGCATGGGGCGGGCGAAGTAGTAGCCCTGGCCGTACTCCACCCCCAGCGTGCGCAGCTGGGTAGCCTGGGCAGCGGTTTCAATACCCTCGGCAATCACCTGGCTGTGCACAGCCTTGGCGATGCCGATGATTTCGGGGATCAGGCTGGAGCGCAGCGTGACATCTTCCATCTCGAACACAAACGACTTGTCGATCTTGATGAAGTCGGGCGCCACTTTCTTGACCATACCCAGGTTGGAATAGCCGGTGCCGAAGTCGTCCAGCGAGATCAGGTAACCATCGGCCTTCAGGCGTTGCAGATGCGGCACGATTTCGGGCGAGAAGTTGTACTCGGTCACCTCCAGCTCGATCTGCAGGTCGCTGCGCCGCAGGGCCTGCAGCTGGGCTTGCAGGTGGTTGTGGATGACATCACGCTGCAGGTTGTGTGGAAAGAAGTTCAACGCCACTTTGAAGCTACCCTGCTGCGCCGGCAGATGCACGCCCAGCTCGCGCAGCGCGTGGGCGCTGGCCGCGGCGTCAAACGCCCAGGCCAGCTTCTGGCGCATGAGCGCGGGGATGAACTGGTCGGGGTAGACCAGGGTGTGACCATCGCGCAGCCGCGTCAGCACCTCGCAGCCCACGATGCGGCCTGTGGCCAGCTCCAGAATGGGCTGGTAGTGGCATTCCAGGTTGCTGGCGTTGCACAGGTCTTGGATGCGGTACTCCATGGACTGGTAATGCCGGCAGCGCCGCCGCACCACGTCGCTGGTCAAAAAACCCAGCAGCAGGCACACGCAGCCTGCAGCCACCAGCACCGCCAGGTGCGCCTGCAACAAGGCCCACACGCCGACGGCCGACTGGACCGAGATGGGGCTGACACCGGGCTCGGTGGTGGTGACCAGCACCAGGCCACGGCTCCAGTCCAGCTGCAAATGCGGCGTATCGGCGGCCACCATGGGTGCGGTCAACTGGCTTTGCTTGCCTTTGAACACCTGGGTGCGCTGGTTGCCCGCGCCAGCCCACACGCTGTCGGCGCCTTGCACCCACACATCGCGCGTGGCGTTGGGCTCGATGGCCACCTGAAAGTGCCCGCGCTCCACCACAGTGATGACGATGGCACCCTGGGACAGCTGCAGCAGGCTGCCGCGGTAGTAGCGGCCAATGGAGCCGTCAATGCCACCCGTGCCCGGAGGGCGGGGTGCCGCCAACAGACCAATGCTGGTGTTGCAAAACAGTTGGCGCTGGCTGTCCAGCAGCCCGATGTCGCGTGCATAGCGGTGGCTGAACAGCAAGCTGCGCAGCTGGTTCAGGTTTTCGGGCGAACACTCGGGTTTGTAGGACTGGTTGAGTTCGTCCAGCAACTCGCGGATATCGGTCTGCACCACCTGCATGGTGCGCACAATCTGCGCGTGGCCCGCCTCAATGTCTTGCACCTTGAGCTGCAGCATGAGCAGCACCACCGCAGCAGCCAGCGCCAGGGCCAGTGCGTAGCCACACAGCGCACCCACCAAGGTGGGGTGGCGGCCCAACAGGCGGATCAGTGACACCGGATGTTCGGTGGGGGAAGACAAGGGCATGAGAAATTATGGAGGATTCCCCGGACCCTGTCTCGCCCGTCAGTGGCTCATGGCGCAGCCCACTGTTGCACGTAGGTCGGCGCGGCGATGTTGCACAGCGGGTCCACCACGGGCGGGGTAGCCGTCACCGCAAAGGGCAGCACGCCGGCCCAGGCGGGGTGGGCCATGTCCTCCGCGTCGTCCACCGGGCCGCCGCTGCGCACTTTGCAGGCGGCTTCGTCCAACGCAATGCGCATGACGGTAGTGGCCGCGAACTCTTTGTCGCTACCGGGGCGGGCCTCATGCTGGCGGCCGGGGGCCAGGTGCTGCATGAAGGCGTCCAGCGCAGCGCGCTTGTCTTCCACGCGTTCAAACGCGCCATACACCATGGCGGAGCGGTAGTTCATCGAGTGGTTGAACGCCGAACGCGCCAGCACCAGACCGTCCAAGTGGGTGATGGTGACGCAGGCCTGCGTGCCCTTTTGCAGCAGCTTGAGCAGGCGTCCACCGTTGGAGCCGTGGATGTAGAGGTACTCGCCTTCGCGCCAGCAGGCCGTGGGGATGCAGTGCGTGCCTTTTTCGTCCGCAAAGGCCAGGTGGCACAGGTAGGCGGCGTCGATGATGGCATGCAGGGTGGCGCGGTCGTAGTGCGCGTTCTCGGCAATGCGGCGTACGCGGGTGCGGTCGGAGGGGGCCTGGGCGGCGGTGTCTGGCACGGGGTTCCTTTCAAGGGATGGAGGGGTGAAGCGAGCGCAGAATGTAGGGCAAATGTGGTTCCAAATTAAGATCCATTAATAGACTATTTTTTAGAACCACGATTTAGGCTTCCATGGACTACCAGTTGCTCTTCAGCCGTTTTCAGGCCGATACCGCGCATGCACGCTGGCCCCAGCAGCGCCAGCTGCACGAGTGCCTGCGCGGTGCCATCCGCCAGGGCACGCTGGCCAGCGGTACGCGCTTGCTGGCCAGCCGTGCACTGGCGCAGGAGTTGGGCGTGTCGCGCAACACCGTGCTCTACGCCTACGACCAATTGGCCACCGAGGGCTTTGTGCAACCCGCGCGACGGGGCACGGTGGTGGCTTCTCTGGCGGCGGTGCTGCCGCAGCGGGCCACCGCACCCACGCTGCGCACGGGGTTGTCGCGGCGTACGCAGGGGCTGCCGGCCTTGCCGGGGTCGGAGATGTCGGTAGCGTTTGCGCCCGGCGTGCCGGCGCTGGGCAGCTTTCCCATCACGCTGTGGCGCCGCCTGCTGGACCGGGCCTGGAGCGCCCTGCAGCCCGCACAGCTGAACTACGCTGACCCCGCAGGCGAGCTGGCGCTGCGCAGCGCCATTGCCGACCACCTGCGCGTGGCACGTGGCGCGCTGGTGGACAGTGCGCAGGTGTTCATCACCGATGGCACGCAGAGCAGCCTGGACCTGGTGGCCCGCGCGTTTGCCGACCCCGGCGACAAGGTGTGGATGGAGAACCCCGGCTACCAAGGCGCGCTGGCCGCATTCCGCGGTGCGCAGCTCAAGCCCATCGGCATTGCGGTGGACGAAGAGGGCCTGGCACCGCTGGCCAGCGACTGGCTGCGGCACCGGCCCAAGCTGATCTACGTTACGCCCTCGCACCAGTACCCCGTAGGCAGCGTGCTGAGCCTGGAGCGGCGCATGGCGCTGATTGGTCAAGCGCGCAACGCGGCGGCCCTGATCATCGAAGACGACTATGACAGCGAGTTCCGCCACGAAGGGCCACCACTGTCGTGCATGCAAGGGCTGGCGGCCGATGCGCCGGTGCTGTACCTGGGCACCTTCAGCAAGACCATGTTTCCTGCGCTGCGCGTGGGGTTTGTGGTGGTGCCAGCGGCATTGGCGCCGCCCCTGACCGCCCTGCTGGCGCGCGCGGCACCGCGCGGGCGCACGGCCGACCAATTGGCGCTGGCCGAGTTCATGCGCAGCGGCCACTTCAGCTTGCACCTGCGGCGCATGCGGCGCCTGTACCGGCAGCGGCGCGATGCACTGGTGGCGGCGCTGGAGCAGCAGCTGGGCGATGTGGCCACGGTACACGGCGGCTCGGCCGGCATGCACCTGGCACTGCGCCTGCATGACCGCGCGGCTGACGATGTGGCGATGAGCGAGCGGCTCATGCAGCGCGGTATCGTCGCGCCCGCGCTGAGCCTGCATGCGGTGGGCACGCGCCACCAGCCCTGGCGTGGCTTTCTGCTGGGCTATGCGCAGGTGCCTGCCGAAACCATGGCGCCACTGGTAGCCACGCTGGCTACGGTCGTGCGGGGGCGGCGCTAGGCCGGGCGGCTACACACCGTAGAGGCGTCGGGCGCGCTCCAGATCCACCGCACCGTCGCTCAGGTTCACGAAACAGTCGCGCTGCCACTGCTGGGTCTTCTCGGCCTGGCGGCTGGTGGGCGTATCCCACGGCGGGTAGACGCGCAACGCGCGCTTACCGCCCTGGCCATGTACCGACACCACGCCCTGCTGGCGCAACACCGCCATGGGGAACACAAACTGCCCCACCTGCGCCCCGCGGCGCACGCTGACCACACAGCAGTCCACCGGATCCGCCATGTCGAAGGGCTGGATGGGCCCAGCCCCCACGCGCTGCCACAGCGTAACGAACTGGCCCACCTTGGTGGGCGTGATCTTGGCCGCGCGAAAACGCACACGCAGGCCCGCCACCATCAGCGCATAGGCGCCGTAGTCGGCACTCTCGGCCTCGGCCTGCGGCGTGCTGCACTCCCACCCAAGGGGTTGGTAGAGCTGGGTGTGGGCGAGAAGCAGGTCGGGGTGCATGGATAAAAAATGCGTTCAGAAAGTTTGGACAATACACGCCTATGCCACACGCTCCTTCTGCCCCCCACGCGCGCCAGCCCCTCGTCACTGCGTGGGTGCTGCTGGTGGGCGCGGCCATCGTGTTGCCGTGGGTCAATCCCTTCACCTGGGGGCCTGATCCGGCCATGGTCCAGGGGCTTTTGTCGGGGCTGGGGGTCGTGGTCTTGTTGTGCTGCGGCGCGTGGGGGCAGCTGTCTGCCCGCACGTTGGCCCACACCGTCGCCGGCGCTTGGCTGCTGGCAGCGTTGCTCAGTGCGGTGGCGGGTTTGATGCAGTACTTTGGCTGGGCCGATGTACGCACCGCGCCGTGGATCAATGCGGCCGACCTAGGCCAAGCCTATGCCAACCTGCGCCAGCGCAACCAGTTTGCCTCGCTCACCTCGCTGGGCCTGCTATCGCTGCTGTACTTGGCAGGGGAACACACGGGAGCGGGCCATCGCCGGCTGCGCCTCGGGGCGATCGCGCTGGCCCTGGTGCTGCTGGCGTTGGGCAATGCGGCCAGTGTCTCGCGCACCGGGGCGCTGCAGTGGGTATTGATCGTGGGACTGGGCCTGTTGTGGGAGCGCAATGGCCAGCGCACCACGCTGCGCTGGAGCGCGCTGGCTCTGGGCCTGTACCTGACCGCGGCGCTGCTGACACCCCATATTTCACCATCGTCCGACAGCCTGGGCAGCGGCCCGAGCTTGGGCGTGGTGGAACGGTTTCAGGAAAACTCGGGCTGCGGCGACCGCACCGTGCTGTGGCGCAATGTGGTGGAGCTGATCGCCCAGAAGCCTTGGCTGGGTTGGGGCTGGGGCGGGCTGAAGTTCGCCCACTTCATCCACCCCTACCAGGGCGAGCGCTTTTGCGAGATCCTGGACAACGCGCACAACCTGCCGCTGCACCTGGCGGTGGAGCTGGGCCTGCCGCTGGCCGTGCTGCTGTGCGGGGCCATGCTGGCTGCCGTGGCCTGGGCCAAGCCCTGGCGCGAGACACGGCCCGCACGGCAACTGGCCTGGGCCGGGCTGGCGGTAATAGGCCTGCACAGCCTGCTGGAGTACCCGCTGTGGTACGGCCCCTTCCAGATGGCGGTAGGCCTGTGCCTGTGGCTGCTGTGGGCCACCCGCAGCGCGCCGCCACCAGCCCGCCCCGCGCTGGCCGCAACGCTGACGGCCATGGCCGCCTGCGCCCTGCCGCTGCTGGCCTACGCCGGCTGGGACTACGCGCGCGTGAGCCAACTCTTTCTGCCACCCACCTTACGCGCCGAGGCCTACCGCGAGGACACGCTGGAGAAAGTGCGTGGCTCCTGGCTGTTCCGCAAGGAGGTGCTATTTGCCGAGGTGACCACCACCCCGCCCACGCCAGAGAACGCCGCGGCGCTGTACGTCGGGGCGCTGGAGACGCTGCGCTTTTCGCCCGAGCCCAAGGTGATCACCTGCCTGCTGGAAAGCGCCCGCCTCCTGGGCCGCGAGAACGCCATCACCCAACGCATTCGCACCCAGGCGCTGGCCGTATACCCCAACGATTTCTGAGGTGATGAGGGGCTTGCTACTGATTTAGTAGCTGCTCGCGCATATTCCACGGGGGCCAGAGGCCTATTTTGCTCTTAATCTGCCAGTAAATACTCCCGCGTCAGCGTGCGGGCACGGTGCAGCCGGCTCTTGGTGGCGGCCGCGGTCAGGCCGAGCTGGGCCGCGATTTCGGCAATCGACAGCTCCACAAAGTCGCGCAGCAGGATGACTTCCAGGTACTGCGGTGGCAGCGACTGCAGCGCACTTACCAGGTCCATGCGCAGCGCGTCGTCGCTGTTGCGCGCGGCCCAGGCGTCCACCGCAGCCTCGTCCCAGGGGTCGTAGGCCATGGCCAGGCGGCCCAGGCGGCGGCACTCGCGCTTCACAATCTGGAACAGCCAACCCGAAAACGCTGCCAACGTGCGCACCGACTGCAGCTTGCGCGAAAGCACCATCAGCGCCTCCTGCACCGCGTCGTCCACATCGCTGATCAGGCAGTGCCGTTGCGCGTAGCGCCGGATGTCGGGCCGGCACACGCGCAGCAGCGCGTCCAGCGCGCCAGGGTCGCCGGCGTGCGCCGACACCAGCACCTGCTGGCTGGCGGCGGAGGTCATGGCATTGCTCACGGCCGCGCGTCAGCCCACGGGCTTGCGGCCCACCATGGCGCACATGGGGCAAAAACCCACCAAGCCAGTAAACGCAAAGCTGGCCACGCCAGCCCCCACCACCCAGCCCAGTACACCGGGCACCAGCAGCACGGCGGCCACCGCGCCGCCCAATCCCACCACGACCCGCACCACGCGCTCCCCCATGGGAACATTTTTGACATACCAAGCAGACATTGCAGTTTCCTTTGATTCAGGGTTTGGGAACATTCCCATCTCCTAAGAGGCGGGCCGCAAGGGTTTGGATTCGCGGTGCTGCAATTATTTTTGCTGGCGGCTGTTCCACCAGCCCTCCAGCCCATACACCGCCAGCGCCGCCCAGATGAGGCAGAAGCCCAGGGCGCGGGCGGGTACAAAAGTCTCACCGTACAGCCACACGCCCAGCAGCAGCTGCAGGCTGGGCGAGATGTACTGGAGGATGCCCATGGTGGACATGCTGACGCGCCGCGCACCCGCGGCGAAGAGCAACAAAGGCACGGCGGTGAGGGGCCCGGCCAGCAGAAGCCAGCCCAGCGTGGTCGCATCGCCCTGCACCAGCGCACCCTGGCCCTGCCAGGACCACCAAGCCAACAGACCGGCGGCCACGGGGCTCAGCACCAGGGTTTCCAGCGTCAGCCCCTCCAGCGCGCCCAGGGCGCCCACCTTGCGCAGCAGGCCGTAGAAGCCAAAAGTAATAGCCAGCACCAGCGCCACCCAGGGCACGCGCCCGGCCTGCACCGTGAGCCACAGCACCCCAGCCGCCGCCACGGCCACGGCCAACCACTGCCCGGGCCGTGGGCGCTCATGCAAAAACACAAAGCCCAGCGCCACATTCACCAGCGGCAGGATGAAATAGCCCAGGCTGGCGTCCAGCACATGGGCGTTTTGCACCGCCCACACATAGGTGGACCAGTTGGCCGCCAGCAGCACGGCCGACAGTGCAAACGCCCCCAGCACGCGCGGGCTGCGCAGCCCAGAACCCAACCAGGCCCAGTGCTTGCGCACGGCCAGCACGCCCAGCAAAAACACCAGCGACCAGACGGTGCGGTGCATCACCACCTCGAAGGCGTTGACCGAGGCCAGCTGTTTGAAAAAGAGGGGGAACAGGCCCCAGGCCGTGTAGGCCAGGGCCGCGTACAAAACGCCGAGTTGCATGGGAGGGGGAAAGCGGGGAGGGTTAAAAGGCCGGGTCGCTAGCTTACCCGGCCTGTCCCGCCCCGCGTCAGGCTGCGGGCTTGGTCCGCAACACCAGCAGACCAAACAGCGTGGCCGTGAGGTACATGCTCACCGAGTAAATGGCGGCTGGCAACGCCAGCTGCAAATTGCCCAGCACCGACAGCGCGATGAAGATGGCCAGCGTGGAGTTGTGGATGCCGATCTCGAAGCTCACCGCCGTGGCCATGGACTTGTTCAGGCCGGCCCAGCGCGACAGGTAGTAGCCGCACAGCAGGCTGATGAGGTTGAAGGCCAGCACCAGCGGGCCCAGGCTGGCAAACGAGGCACTCAGCGCCGACCATTCCTTGACAATGGCGATCACCGAGAACGCTGCCAGCACCAGCGCGCTGAACACCTTCATGGGCTGGCCCATGCGCTGCGCAAACCCGGGTTGCCGGCTGCTGACCAGCATGCCAATGGCCACCGGCACCAGAATCACCCCCACCACCTCGAACACCTTGCCAAACTGCAGCGGCACCACCTGGCCCGACTGCACAAAGGCCGCGATGGCCCAGTTGGCAATGAGCGGCAGGCTGACGATGGACAGCACGGTGTTGATGGCGGTCAGCGAGATATTCATGGCCACATTGCCGCCAAACAGATGGCTGAACAGGTTGGCCGACACACCGCCCGGCGAGGCCGCCAGCAACATCAGGCCCACGGCAAATACGGGCTCAATGCCCATCACGCGGATCAGCAGGTAGGCCGCACCGGGCAGCAGGAACATTTGCAATGCAAGTGCGAGCAGCACCGAGCGCGGGTGCTCGCGCAGGCGCCGAAAATCATCGACAGACAGGGACAAACCCAGCCCGAACATGACCAAGGCCAGCGCAACCAGCAGGAGCGTGGGCAGCAGGGCAGTGAAATTCATGCAGCGGCACCCGCGGCGTGGGCGGGCGCCACACCCAGGCGGCGGTCCATCTCGGCCTTCACGTCCAGGCGCAGGTGCAGGTAGAACGCCACTTCGGCGGTCAGAAACAAGGGGCCGACCAGCAGGCCGACCAGGTCATCCACAAAGGCTGGCTTCTTGCCCTCGTAGTAGTGACCCAGAAACTGGATGGCCCAGCCCACCACAAACAGACCAATGCCCGAGGCCAGCCACACGGTAGTGGACTGCGCCGCAAACCACTGGCTGAGCCAGAGGCTGACAGCCATCTGCGCAGCCATGACCAAGCCAAAGCGGAGGTCCAGCCGTAGGTAAAAAACCACTGATAACACCGCCAGCAGCACAGCTGGGGTGATGGCCACACCACCCAACATCCAGCCCGGCCGGGCCAGCAAAATGGTCACGGCCAGCACGATCATGGGAATGCCCACAAAGTGGGTAGCCACGTTGCGCGGGTCCTGGTGGTAGGCCGCGTACTGCGTGAGGTGGTCGGTCAGGGTTTTCATGTGGGTCTCCTTCTTGTATTGACGAGGCGCCATGATCCGCCTAGCCTTGCGCCTGCGTCTGTCGGGTAGCCGACACAATGCGCGTCATCCGTACAAACCACTATGCCCGACCTGTCCGACTTGCCTCACCTCTCGCGTTACTTGGCCGTGCTGCAGTCCGGCCGCTGGTTTGCCCAGCTGCCCGCCGAATTTGCCCAGGCCCTGCTGCACATGGCCAAGCTGCGCACGCTGCAAACGGGCGATGCCCTGTTCCTGCGCGACAGCCCGCCCTGCGGCCTGTATGCACTGGTGTCGGGCGCCATCCGCATCTCGGGCCAAAGCGGTGTGCGCAACGACGCGCGCGAGGCCCTGCTGGTGATGCTGACGCCGCCGCAGTGGTTTGGCGAGATCTCGGTGTTTGACGGTTCGGCCCGCACCCACCATGCCCATGCGGCCGAACCCTGCACGCTGATGCAGGTACCGCACGAAGAACTACTGGCCTGGTTGCAAGCCCACCCCGCGCACTGGCGCGACCTGGCCGTGCTGATGGCGGACAAGCTGCGCATGGCCTTTGTGAGCATGGAGGAGCAAACCGTGCTGAGCGCCCCGCTGCGCCTGGCGCGCCGCCTGGTGGGGATGGCCCAGGGCTACGGCCAGCGCACCGAAGATGGCAGCACCCAGCGCGTGCTGGCCGTGACGCAGGAAGAGTTGGCGCTGATGATTGGCGTATCGCGCCAGACCACCAATCAGATCCTCAACGACCTCAAGGGCCGACACATCCTGCGCATCCAGCGCGGTGAGCTGGAGATCCTGGACCTATCGGCGCTGCGTGCGCTGTGCCAGTAGCCAAACCGAAAGCGCTGCATCCAACTATTTTTGACAACGGAACGGACCCACCGCATGGTCGTTCCTATGCAGTCACCCAAAGTGCATGCTTTTCTAGCAAATGCTTGCGGAACCGGGTGGCATAGTCTTCCGCCACGGCAGCCTTGACGCTTGGGCGCTGAGCCAAAGCACGACGCCAATTTGGCGCCCGGTTCAACCCATCAAATCCAGGGTGGGTGACTGATAAGAGTCAACTGTGTTTGTGACATTAGAAGACGCGCTGTAAAAAAAGCCGCCATAGTCCCGGCGTCACTGCCGAGCGCGTTGCGGCGACGGAGGGCTAGTCAGGTCCGTTCGATGCCCGCGAAGGTGCGCAGGACTTCGGCCGCATGGGCCGTGGGGTCGTATGGTGGGTTGCCGATGCTGTGCGCGGTGGGTTCCGTCGTCACGGTGTTCCAAAGCCGGTCGTGGTTGCCTGCGGCGAAGTCGAGAAGGGCGTCGCGGACAAAAGTTTCACGAACAATCTGCTCGTCGCTAGCGTCTGGGCTTTGCTGGCCAACAATACCGTACATTTCGGTGCCATGAACGGCGGGGATTCCTTCTACAGGGCCAACACTCAGCAAATAAGCGCGGCCACCCGCAGCAGCGTGAGCAAGTGCGCCTCGTGTCTGGGGTAGCGTGAACGAGTAGTCGGTGAGCAGCAAACCGCGAACCTGCACTGGGTTACGTCCGTCAACGTCGTACGCGGCGATAATTTTTCGGGCGCGGCTGCGTGGGATGCGGTTGCGGTTGGCGAATTCCTTGACCAGGTTGTCGATGCTCCCAGGGTCAAAATCCTCGGTCTTGTGAAGAACCCACCAACCGGTCTCGTAGGTGGTACTGCTAAACAAGATGTCGATGCCTTTGTGCCGTCCAGACTCGAGAACGCGCATGGGGTGGTCGGTAAGAATGCCGTTTGGTTGGTGAGAGTCATCGACGGTGGCGACGCATTCGTTGTCTACGCCGTGCCCGACGCCAGGATCTGTGTACACCGTCTTACTCATCGTCTCGGCAAGGAGCTTCGCCTCGATGTTCAGTAGCTGCTCGGGATCATCCTGAATCCCGAGTGCGGTAAGAACCGCCACGGCGCGCTCTTCGGCGCTCCAAGCCGGTACCTGGCGTGAGGGCATACCCGAGAATGCGGCGATACGGTGGAATAGCCCATCGGCTGACTGTGCCGCGAGTAGAGCGAGTGCAGAAAAGGCACCAGCGCTGTGGCCAGTGATAGTGACATTTTCTGGGTCGCCACCGAAGCGGGCAATGTTCGTCTGCACCCATCTGAGCGCGGTGATGATGTCTTGCAGACACAGGTTTGTGGCCTCTGCGAGTGCACCGCCATATTGTGAGAGGGACAGCGCACCGAATGCGCCGAGTCGATAGTTAATTGATACCCCGATAACACGACCTGTCGCAGCGAGCCCAGACGCATTCGACACGGTCTGGGTGTTCGCCCCGCTCATCCACCCGCCGCCAAAAATGTAGACGACCACAGGCAGTCGCTCGCCGCCGATGTCTTCGGGCGCCCAGACGTTGAGGTTCAGACAGTCCTCGCTAAATCCGTTGTCGGCCTCCAGCCAGCTGGTGTCGCCAGCTTGCAGCGGGGCGGGCCCCTTCTGGTCATAGGGTAGGTCCGGGTTGAACGGCAGCAAAGTGGGACGGCGAAAACGTTCTGCGGTGGCATAGGGGATTCCCAGCCATGCGCGGGTTGCTGGAGTAGGGATATAGGTCATGGTTTGGGATTTTTCGTTGGTGGATTATTCTGCGTCGGGTTCGGGGAAGGCATCGGCTGAATTGCCGCTTCGCAACTGCGTCCAGTGGCGAAGCCGCTCGTTAATTTGTCGCTCGTAGCCGCCAGTTGTGGGTTCGTAAAAAATCTGACGAGGCATATCTTCGGGAAAGTAGTTCGCGCCAGAGAAGCCTGTCTCGGTGTCGGGGTCGTACTGGTAGTTTTTGCCGTAGCCCAAATCTTTCATGAGACGGGTCGGGGCATTCAGAATGTGCGCGGGTGGCATCAGCGAGCCCGTGCGTTTCGCTGCGGCGTTGGCTTTGTTAAATCCTCGGTAAACACCGATGGATTTGGGTGCGGTGGCGAGGTAGAGCACGGCTTGCGCGATGGCGAGCTCACCTTCGGGCGAACCGAGGCGCTCGTACACATCCCATGCGGCGAGCGCTTGCCGTACCGCATTGGGGTCAGCCAGGCCGATGTCTTCGTTTGCGAATCGGGTGATGCGGCGGGCGATGAACAACGGGTCTTCGCCGCCGTCGAGCATCCGCGCTAGCCAGTAGAGCGCAGCGTCGGGGTCGGAACCCCGCATGGATTTGTGAAGAGCGGAGATAAGGTTGTAGTGTCCTTCTTGCGATTTGTCATACAGCGGTGCTCGCTTTTGCACCGCTGCGGCGAGGGCAGCCGAGTCAACCGGTGCTGGCAGCAAATGCACCTGCTCGATCATGTTCAGCAGGTAACGGCCATCGCCATCCGCCATAGCAACCAAGGCCTGGCGCGCATAGTCATCGAGCGGTAACCGTTCGCCGACCAGGTTTTCGGCGCGGGCGATAAGGGCGTTCAGCGCGGTGTCGTCGAGACGCTTGAGGACGAACACCTGACAGCGGGACAGCAGCGCGCCATTGAGCTCGAAGCTGGGATTCTCAGTCGTCGCCCCGACAAGGATGACGGTACCGTCTTCGACGTAGGGTAGAAATGAGTCCTGTTGCGCACGGTTAAAGCGGTGAATCTCGTCGATGAACAGTAGTGTTTTTTGCCCAACTTCACGTCGATGCTTCGCAGCCAGAAAAATTCGGCGAAGATCGGCGACGCCTGAAAACGTAGCAGAAAGTGGCTCAAAGGCGAGGTCAGTTTGCTTGGCGAGCAGTCGTGCGATGGTGGTCTTGCCACAGCCAGGCGGCCCCCACAACACCATTGAGACCAAGCGTTGAGACTCAATCATCCTTCCGATGGGCGCGTGTTCCGCAAGTAAATGCGCCTGTCCGACCACATCGGACAAGATGTGTGGACGCAGTCTGTCTGCCAATGGCCGCGATGCGCCATCGACCTCGAACAGTGAGGCTGTGGTATTTGTATGCGTCATGTGCTTGGTCCTTGCGTTGCGGGGGGATTCACCACGGTGCGCGCCATCGCCGTGAATTACCCTTTTGCGCTCTTGACCGCCGCACGGTAGGCCCGCTCGGCCCACTGCTGCAGTTGCTCATGATCCTCAACCACATCCACAGGCACTTCCCAGTAGGACTTCAGCGCATGCTGTTCGCCTTCGCTCACGTAGCCTAGGGCATGAGAACCAGCAGCCTCGTAGTTCTTGCGCGAATCGTCATCAACCTTGAAGTAGATGCCCCCATGCCACGCCATGGCAAAGACATGCTCTTGCCGATAGAGTGCAACGGCGCCGAACAAAGGCCGTGTCGTGATCTTTGCCCAGGACGAGAGCTGATCTACGTAGTGATCTGCAAGTGCTTGGGTTTTCTGAGATTGCTGGCTCTTGCTCACGCACTGTCCTTCTTTGGCCTATCCCGCACCAGCATCATTTCGACCACCAACTGATAGGAAGTCTTGACCAGTTCCGTAATCAACTGCGGGGAAATGCCCCGACCCGCGCTGATGGATATCCAGTGTCCCTTGTCAAGGTAGCGTCCAAAAGTTACCGTTTGGAAGCGATCGCGCAGCGCACTCGCATGGTCTGGATCGGCTTTTAGTGTGATGATCCTCTCGTGGGGATCATCGGTGACGATCATGAAAAGTTTGTCGCCGACCTTGTACACGTCCAGCTTTTCCACGAACGGGCGGCCGTGGCTCACGCCGGGCAGCGATGCCGCCACTTCTCGAGCCAGCGTCTGAAGCTGGCGCGGCGAAAGGCGTCTGGTGCCAGATTTCTGGTCGCCAGAATCGCGCACGTTCATAGGAACATCGTTAACAAGGAACGCTGCGTTCCGGATCAGGAGGCCGAGGGCGTTGTCATGGACTGCGTGATCGCCCAGTTCGAATGCACGATACGCCATGTGCCCATGATCTTCCGGAAGACCTCAGTCGTGTTCCAGGCGCGTAGCAGTTGCTCGGCGCCGTTGGCATCCACAACATAGGTGCGCAGGTTGTAGATCAAGACGGCCAGGTCACTTGCCTCGCTGGTGATCACGTGTGGATTGAGATACTCACTGCGCACGATGTGCGGGTTTTTGTACAGTTTTTGGATGTGTGCGACGACGGCATCACGCCCCATCAACAGGCTCTCGAGAATAGGATCGAAGTAGCTGATGTCCTCATGGTAGTTGTCGAGATAGCCGCGGTTGTCTCCTGCGCTCCACCGCTCATTCAGCGAGCGCTCCAGCTCAAACACTTCCTGCGTGACCTTTTGAAGATTGCTGCTCATCGTCTATTTCCTTGTTTCCTAAAATGCTATTTTTTCGCACTTTCTGCAAGAAATAAAGGCAAAATTGACATTTTGCTGGCACTTATCGGACAAACCTGGCCATAGCGGCGTGCGATCTCCGCGCTGAAAGGAATCAATGAAATGAGGCAAGCATCAAGAGACCAGGTTCAGAAAATCCGTTATCAGCCCAAAGACTCGTACCCCTATGGCCTGGAGGTGTTCCGTGTCTCAGACCTGCGTCGAAGGACGAGCCGAGAAGACATGCGCCGGACGTACGGCTATACCTTCTACATGCTGATACTCGTCACCGAGGGTCAGGGCAATCAAATGCTGGACTTCGAGCCTTGCGCAGGCGCGTCTGGGAGTCTGATCATGGTTCACCCTGGGCAGGCGCATAACTTTGGAGAGCGCGAAGATTGGGATGGCTGGATACTTTTGGTGCGTCCCGATTTTCTCTGGCCCGCGTCATCGCTCAAGGACCTTCACTTGGGCTTCGATATAAAGCGCTTTCCAGCCCGCGTCCACATGGATGCCAAGGGTCTGGAGCGTGCAGAATCCGCCATCGAATGGATGAGGCAGGATGCGGCATGCCATGACGAACACAGCCCACAGCATTTGCGGCAAGACTTGGACGGATCTGCGGAATTTGTCGAGGACATGCAGTCTCATCTGCGATATTGCTTTTATGCGCTGGTTTCATGGCTTGCCATTACCTACAGGGACAAGCACCAGGATGATCAGCGCAGGCGACCGGCGCTGATGCGTTTTTATCAATTCAAGGACTTGGTAGAGCAGCATTTCCGCGAATGGAAAAACATCGGTACTTACGCAAGTGAGATGGGGTGCACCGAAAGAAGCCTCACGCGTGCCGCGCTGGACGCTGAAGGCATCAGCGCTAAGGAGTACGTCTTAAGACGGCTTGGTCTGGAGGCGAAACGTCTACTGATACACGTCGATTGGCCCGTTGGCGTTATTGCCGATCATCTCGGCTTCAAAGAGGCCACGCATTTCAGTAAATTCTTTCGGCGCATCGCAGGCGTGACGCCTCAGCAATTCCGATCCGTGAATGGGCATGGTTAAAACGGGTGCTATCGCCTAACTCGAGTTCAATTCGCGCTGCCTTACCGACCAGTTATGTCACGCTATACAGTCGCTAAAAGTGCGTCCTTTTCCTGCAAGTGCTTGAGAAACCGGGTGGCATAGTCTTCCGCCACGGCCGCCTTGACGCTTGGGCGCTGAACCAAAGCATGACGCCAATCCGATATCCGCTTCAGCTCATCAAACACGGGGTGGGTGGACCCCAAGTCAAGTATGTCGAAGTAGCGAAAAACCGGGGCAATGGCAGCATCGACCATGCTGAAGTTTTCACCAGCGAAATAAGGGCCCTCCGACATATCGGACTCCAACCGCTCTAGCTTGCTCCTTAAAGCGGCTGCTTTGGCGCGGGCTGTATCGTGGTCGGAAGCGTTCAGGAATCCCCATGCATCCGACAACGTGACAGACGCGAATTCAATCCAAGCACGGTGTTGTGCTCGGAGTAGCGCATTCTCTGGATGCAAAGCTGGCTCGGGTTGTACATCCTCCACATATTCGCAGATGGCCACGCTCTCGAATAGAACGGACTCGCGCCCGTTGGCGTGTAGAACTTTGAGCAATGGAACCTTGCCCGTTGGCGACATGGCAAGGAACCAGTCTGGTTTGTCGTGAAGATCCACACTAACCCGCTCGAAGGCGATCCCTTTTTCGAGCAACACAATGGCGACCCGCTGAACGAATGGGCATAGGGGATGACTGATAAGTGTCAGCTGTGTTTGTGACATTGGAATGCGCCCTGTAAAAATGAGTCCCCCGCGGATGGGGGTGGTCCTGTGGCAGACAGTTGGGTTTTAGGGCTTCAAGAAATCTTGCGTAGTCACCGCATTGCCGTAAAAGGGCAAGATATCTGTCAGGAACGAGGCTTGCTGCTCCTGCGTGAAGGCTGCTGACGCGTCGTGGATGACGTTGGTGTGGTAGCCAAGGTCGTGCGCATTGCGCAGCGTTGATTCCACACACTGGCGCAGCGCATAGCCCATCAGATAGATGTCTTCGATCTTGTTGTTGCGCAGGTAGCTGTCCAACGTGGTGGCGGCAAAGGCGCTGCTGCCGCCAGTGCGCTCGGTGATCACATGCTCTCCGGCAGCAGGCTCGAAGCCCGGAAAAAACTCCGTCTGCTTGCCGAGGAAAGATTGATACGCGGGGATCATCGTGCGTAGTCCGTACTTGCCCTGACCCAATGCCTTGTAGCTCGGCTCCAGCACCATGGCGACGTGGATCACCTCCATGTCCCGACGACGGGCTTCGGCGAGCACTTTTTTGGCGTTCACGACCGAGTCGTCGAACTGCTTGCGATCCTGGAATTGAGGGTTGATGCTGCCGGTAACGGCCACCCAATCATTTTGGTATTCGATGAGGATCAGCGCGCTTTTGCGAAATGCACTGGGCTGAGCGGGTGTGGAAAGCGTATTCATAGAAGAGTTTTTAAAGTGTGGGTTAAGTGTGGTTTCAATCAGCCATTCAGCGTGCGGCCGCCGTCCACGATGATTTCGGAGCCGACCGTCCATCGGGACTCGTCGGAAGCCAGGTACAGCACCGCCTTGGCCACTTCCTCCGGCGTGCCGAAGCGGCCAAACGGAATGGTTGCGGTAATGTCCTTGTTGACCTGGTCACGGTAGGCATCGGGGATACCGAGCTTGTCGTACAGCGGCGTTTCGACAGGGCCGGGACTGACGGCGTTAACGCGGATGCCGCGTCCGAGCAGTTCGCTCGAAAGCGTTTTCGACAGATTCAGAAACGCGGCCTTGGTCGCGGCATACACCGACGAATTCGCCGCGCCGACGTGCGCATTGACTGACGTATTGAGCACCACCGATGCGGGGCTCGCGAAGACAGGCAACAGCGCCTGGATCAGGAAATAGGGTCCCTTGACGTTGATGTCAAACGAGCGATCGAACATTTCTTCTGTCCACGCTTCGATCGGCATCCAAACGGAGACGCCAGCGTTGAGAAAGGCGATGTCCAGCTGGCCATAGTGCGCCTGGACGGCCTGCGCCAACGCCTTCTGGGCAGCCACACTGGCTGAGTCGGCGCGCAGTACCAGGACCTCACTACCCAGTTCTGCCTGGGCCTTTGCGATGGAATCCGGATTGACACCGGTGACGATGACGCGTGCGCCTTCGGCGAGGAACTGTTTGGCCGTTTCCAGGCCAATGCCGCTGGTGCCGCCGGTGATGAGAGTACGTTTGCCTTGCAATCGGGACATGAAAGTTTTCCTGTAGGTTATTTATGGTCAGCCAACCTTGGCTGACCTGCCGTGGGGAGAACTATGCACTCATGCAATGAATTGGATAAGATCGTATATTTGTATATGTTTCATGCTTCAATTGCATTAATCAAGGATTTCACGTGGACCGTTTTTTGTGGATGACATGCTTCGCCCGTGCCGTTGAGACGGGCAGCTTCTCCGCTGCGGGCCGCGACTTGGGGCTAGGACAGCCGAACGTCAGCCGCTACGTGGCGGCACTGGAAGATCATCTACAAACGCGGCTGCTGCACCGGTCAACGCGCAAGCTTGCCCTCACGCCAGAGGGGGAACGCTACTACGCGGAAGCGCGGCGAATTCTTGACGCCGTGGACGAATCAGAGTCGTCGTTCAAGGCGAACGTTGATCCGTCCGGATTGCTGCGTGTTGCCTGTCCGACCGCGCTGAGCTATGCATTTGTGTTGCCGCATGTGCCCGCATTCCTGGAGCGTTATCCAGGACTGACGCTGGACCTCCAGACCAATGACCGCTATGTGAATCTCGTCGATGAGGGGGCTGAACTCGCGATTCGGATCGGGCATTTGGAAGACAGCGCACTACGCGCGCGGCGCATAGGTTTGTTCAAACGCGTGTGCGTTGCCAGCAAAGGATATCTGGCCAAACGTGGAGTCCCCGCTGCTCCCGACGATCTACGCGGGCACGATTGCGTGGTCTACACCCTACTGTCGTCAGGCGCCACCTGGCGTTTTCGGGATACAGAAGTTCCGGTAACCGGCAGGCTTCGGGTCAGCTCACCCGAAGCCGCACGCGAATCTGTCAACGCGGGGCTAGGGGTCGGCCTTGGCCCGGAATGGTTGTTCGAAGACGGGTTGAAGAACGGTAATTTGCAATTGCTGCTGACAGAATATGACGCCCCGCCTGTGCCGATACAAATCGTTTATGTGGCAAACAGACTTCTTCCGAAGCGGGCCATCGTCTTCATGGATTTCATCGCCGAAGCATTTTCAAAGGTTCCCGCACTCAACGTAGATCAGCCTAATCCGGCGCGGGTCACATGAAACAAAAAAGCCCGCACCTTCGCAGGTACGGGCTTGGCACAGACCGGAGTCTGGAACGTTGTTTACTTCGAAACCACGCGGGCCATTTCCAACACCTTGTTGGAGTAACCCCATTCGTTGTCGTACCAGCTCACCAGCTTGACGAAGGTGCCATCCAGGGCGATGGAGGCTTCCGCGTCGTAGATGGAAGTGCGGCTGTCGCCACGGAAGTCGGTGGCCACGACCTTGTCTTCGGTGTAACCCAGCACGCCCTTCAGGGCGCCTTCGGATTGGGCCTTCAGCTCGGCGTTGATTTCAGCCAGCGTGGCGGAGGTGTTCAGTTCCACGGTCAGGTCGACCACAGACACATCGCTGGTGGGCACGCGGAAGGACATGCCGGTGAGCTTTTTGTTCAGTGCGGGAATGACCACACCCACAGCCTTGGCAGCGCCGGTGCTGGAAGGAATGATGTTTTCCAGAATGCCGCGGCCGCCGCGCCAGTCTTTGTTGGAAGGACCGTCCACGGTTTTTTGCGTGGCGGTGGTGGCGTGCACCGTGGTCATCAGGCCGCGCTTGATGCCGAACTTGTCATGGATCACCTTCGCCAGAGGGGCCAAGCAGTTGGTGGTGCAGGACGCGTTGGAGATGATGGCCTCACCCTTGTAGGTGGTGTGGTTCACGCCGTACACGAACATGGGGGTGTCGTCCTTGGAAGGCGCCGACAGGATGACCTTCTTGGCGCCGGCGTCGATGTGCTTTTGCGCGGTTTCCTTGGTCAGGAACAGGCCGGTGGATTCGACCACGATGTCGGCACCGACGTCAGACCACTTCAGGTTCGCGGGGTCACGCTCTTGCGTCAGGCGGATCTTCTTGCCGTTGACGATGAGGGCGCCGTTGTCGATGGACACATCGCCCTTGAAGCGGCCGTGCACGCTGTCGTACTGCAGCATGTACGCCAGGTAGTCAGGTTCCAGCAGGTCGTTGATGCCGACGATTTCCACGTCGTTGAAGTTCTGGATGGCGGCACGGAACACCATGCGGCCGATGCGGCCAAAGCCGTTGATACCAATCTTGATTGTCATTTGCTTCTCACTTCACTAAAAAAGTCGTAGGACACAGAAACCAGAATTACTTGCGGGCCAGCGCAGCTTGCACGGTGTCGGCCACGTTCTCGGCGGTAAAGCCAAAGTGCTTGAACAGCACAGGCGCGGGCGCGGATTCACCATAGGTATCCAGGCCCACCACGGCCGCAGTGCCGTATTTCCACCAGCCACCGGTGGAACCCATTTCGACCGCCACACGTGGCAGGCCGGCGGGCAACACCTCTGACTTGTACTCGCTGCTTTGCAGGTCAAACGTGGTGGTGGAAGGCATGGACACCACTCGCACCGCGATCTTGCGCTCGGCCAGCAGCTTTTGCGCGGCAATGGCCAATTGCACTTCGGAGCCGGTGGCAATGATCACAGCCTGGGTCTTCTTTTTGAGGCCCACGTCGGACGGCTCGGACAGCACGTAAGCGCCCTTGCTGATCGCGTCCAGACCGGAGGCGTTGGGCGCATCGGCAGCGTCTGTCTTGGCAATGTAGGCAATGTTCTGGCGGCTCAAAAGCAGGGCCGTGGGTTTGCTCTTGTTTTGCAAAGCAACCGTCCAGGCCACAGCAGTTTCTGCGGTGTCCGCAGGGCGCCATACGTCCAGGTTGGGGATCAGGCGCAGGCTGGCGGCGTGTTCCACCGACTGGTGGGTGGGGCCATCTTCGCCCAGACCGATGGAGTCGTGCGTGAACACGTGCACCACGCGCAGCTTCATCAGTGCGGCCATGCGGATGGCATTGCGGCTGTAGTCGCTGAAGGTGAGGAAGGTGCCGCCGTAGGGAATGAAGCCACCGTGCAGGGCCACGCCGTTCATGATGGCGGCCATGCCGAATTCACGCACGCCGTAGTTGATGTGGCGGCCACCTTGGCCGGCCTCGTTGGTCACCACAGCACCGGTCAGCGCGTCAAAGCGCAGGTTGGGCGTGCTCTTGGTGTTGGTCAAGTTGGATCCGGTCAAATCGGCCGAACCACCCAGCAGCTCAGGCAATGCGGCAGTGAACGATTCGAGTGCCAGCTGGCTGGCCTTGCGGCTGGCCACGGTTTCGCCCTTTTGGTGGGCGGCAATCACGGTGTCCACCGCGGTTTGCACAAACGACTTGGGCAGCTCGCCCTTCATGCGGCGCAGCAGCTCTTTGGCCAGCTCGGGAAAAGCGGCCTTGTAGGCGGCGAACTTGTCGTTCCAGGCGGCCTCAGCGGCCTTGCCTTTTTCCTTGGCGTCCCAGTCGCCATACACCTCTTTGGGGATGACGAAGGGCGCGTGGCTCCAGCCGATGGCTTCGCGCGTGAGCTTGATTTCTTCAGCGCCCAAGGGTTCGCCGTGGGCCTTGGAGGTGTTGGCACGGTTGGGGCTGCCCTTGCCGATGTGGGTCTTGCTGATGATCAGGGTGGGGCGGTTGTCGGTGCCGGCCTTGGCTTGTGCAATGGCTGCGGATACAGCGGCTGCGTCGTGGCCGTCCACGGGGCCAATCACGTTCCAGCCATAGGCCACAAAGCGTTGGGCGGTGTTGTCGATGAACCAGGGCGCGACCTGGCCGTCGATGGAGATGCCGTTGTCGTCGTACAGCGCAATCAGCTTGCCCAACTTCCAGGCGCCAGCCAGTGCGGCGGCTTCGTGGCTGATGCCTTCCATGAGGCAGCCGTCCCCCATGAAAACGTAGGTGTGGTGGTCCACCACAGTATGGCCTTCACGGTTGAATTCCGTGGCCAGCAGCTTTTCAGCCAGCGCAAAGCCCACGGCATTGGTAATGCCCTGGCCCAGCGGGCCGGTGGTGGTTTCCACGCCAGCGGTGTAGCCGAATTCGGGGTGACCCGGGGTCTTGCTGTGCAGTTGGCGGAAGTTCTTGAGTTCGGCGATGGGCAGCTTGTAGCCGGTCAGGTGCAACAGCGCGTAGATCAGCATGGAGCCGTGGCCGTTGGACAGGATGAAGCGGTCGCGGTTCAGCCAGTTGGGGTTGCTGGGGTTGTGGCTCAGGTGATCACCCCACAAGGCAACGGCCATGTCTGCCATGCCCATGGGGGCCCCGGGGTGACCCGAGTTGGCTTGTTGCACTGCGTCCATGGCAAGTGCGCGAATGGCATTTGCCATGTCTTTGGTATTGGGGGTGGGGGCCATGCAGGGCAACTCCGGGGTAAGGTTGGAAAACGGTGAGAAGGGCGAAACTCTCCCGATTTTACCGGGCCGCGCCGAAGGGGCGTTACAGGGCGGTACCGCCTGGAATTTGACCCATGGGCTATGCTTTTATGCATGAGCCTGCTTTTCACCCCCCTGAACCTGCCATCGCCCCGCGGCGGCCTCACCCTCTCCAACCGCATCGTCATTGCGCCCATGTGCCAATACCAGTCCGTCGATGGCGAGGCCACGGACTGGCACCTGATGCACTGGGCCAACCTGCTCAACAGCGGCGCCGGCCTGTTCACCATCGAAGCCACGGGCGTGTTGCCCGAAGGCCGTATCACCCCGGCGTGCCTGGGCTTGTGGGACGATCGCACCGAAGCCGCGCTGGCCGACAAGCTGGCGCGTGCGCGCAAACTGGCACCGCAGGTGCCAGTTTGCCTCCAGCTGGCCCACGCGGGACGCAAGGCATCCAGCCACATTCCCTGGGAAGGCGGCCAACTGATGGCGAAAGAAGAGGGCGGCTGGGAGACCTTTGGCCCCTCGGCGCTGCCCCAATTGCCGGGCGAAGCACCCCCCACGGAACTGGACGAGGCTGGCATGGAGCGCGTGAAAACTGCCTTTGTGGAAGCGGCCAGGCGGGCCGACCGCATGGGTATGGAGGCCATCGAAATCCACAGCGCGCACGGCTATCTATTGCACGAATTTTTGTCCCCCATTGCCAACCAGCGCCACGACGCCTACGGCGGCAATTTCGAGAATCGCATCCGCTTTCCGCTGGAAGTATTTGCGGCCGTGCGTGCTGTTTATGACGGCGTGCTGGGCCTCCGTCTGTCTGCAAGCGACTGGGTGGAAGGGGCCTGGGACGTGCACCAGAGCGCCGAGTTTGCCAAGCGGCTCAAAGCTCTGGGCTGCGATTTCATCCACGTGTCCAGCGGCGGCGTGTCACCACAGCAAAAGATTGCACTGGGGCCTAACTACCAGGTGGACTTTGCCCGGCAAATCCGCGAGACCAGCGGCCTGCTGACCATCGCCGTGGGCCTGATCACCGACCCGCACCAGGCCGAAGCCATTCTGCAAAGCGGAGAGGCCGACCTGGTGGGGCTGGCGCGCGCCTTTTTGTACCAACCCCGCTGGGGCTGGCAAGCCGCCGCCGCTTTGGGCGGCGAAGTACAGGCCCACCCGACCTACTGGCGCAGCCTGCCGCGCGAGGCGCAGGCCGTGTTTGGCCAGGTGGCCGTGGGCGGGCGCTAAGCAGGCGCAGCTATGCAGGGACTGCACCTGACTGCCGATTTGCACGGCTGCCGCTGTGGAATGGACTGGCTGACTGAGGCCGGCCCCCTGGGGGACTTCTGCGTGCGTGCTGTGGAGACAGCGGGGCTACAGGCCGTGTCGCAGGTCGTACATACCTTTCCCGCCACGGCGCAGGGCGCCGGTGGTGTCACGGCCACCGTGCTGCTAGCCGAGTCGCACCTGTGCGTGCACACCTGGCCGGAGCAGCGCGCGGTAACACTCGATGTGTACGTATGCAACATGGGCGGCGACCACTCGGCCAAGGCGCGGGCCTTGCTGGCAACGCTGCTGCAGCTGTTTGACGCGGCGCATGTGGAGCAGCACCAGCTGCTACGCGGCACACTGCCGCAGCCATAAAAAAAGGGAGCCTAGGCTCCCTTTTTTGCGATCCGCGCAGATCAGGCTTTGCGGCGCAGCGTGCGGCGGCGTGCGATGGAACCGATCAGGCCCAGACCGGCCAGCAGCATGGCGTAGGTTTCTGGCTCGGGAACGGCGGCCACGGTGGACTGCAGGAATTCCACACGCAGACCTGCGGGGTTGCCGCTGCCTTGGGCATAGTTGGTCAACACGAATTCCAGCGTGTTGGCGCCAGCGTTGAATCCGCTGTTGGCAGCGAAGCTGGAGTAGGAGGTGAAACCACCAGAAGTACCGATGTTCACGCCGTTCAGCTTGACGATCGCTGCGTTGTCGGCAGCGAATTGGCCGGAGAAGCTGGCGGTGTTGGCGTTAAAGCCGGTCAGGTTAAACGACAGAGTCCAGGAGTAGGTGCCGTTGACAGAGGGGTCCAGGGAGTCGGCCTGGTTGGCAGTGGGCGTGATCCACTTGGAAGCGGCAGTGTTGCCAATCCAGGGATTGATGGGCCAGGAGTTGTCGTAGCTCACGTAGCCGTAGCCAGCGCCATTGAGTACGTAGTTGGTGTCTTGCGAACCGCTGGCGAAGCTGCCGGTGTTCACCAAACCGGAGATGGAAGCTGCGTGTGCAGAGAGGAAAGAACTGGCGGCCAGAACGGCGGCGATGGCGATTTTTTTCATGAGTCCCGTGCGGTTACTGGCAAATTTTGCCAAGCTGCAATTGTAAGGAACGCCCTGGACGCCAAGCCGGCTTTGTGGGCCCACCAGGGCGCTGCCAGCGTGACTTTTTGCGCAATTGATCCAAGTTTCTGCGGCCGCGCTACTGGGCCCGCATGATCTGGTGGCGGCGCCAGTAGTGGCTGACCGCGACATTGAACGCGTCTTTTTGCTTGCCCAGCCCGGCCAATTTGAGCTTGGTGGTCTTGGCGCCTATCAGGCCTTTCTCATGCAGGGTGACGGTCATGCTGTCGCCAAAACTGCTCTCGTGGTACTGCAGGGCCTTGACGCTGTCCCAGGGCAACTCCTCCTCCCCGGAGGGCAGGATGCCGCTGTAGTTGACCTCAACTGACGCGCCATTCTTGAGCGAAAACACCACCGGCGGAAAGTACTTGAGCACGAGCGCCTGCTCTTCGTCGTTGGCCGGCTCGTAGCGGTAGGCCAGAGTCTGCTCGTGGTTCTGGGCGAACTGGGCCTCGTACTGCGCCCACAGGCGCTCCTCAATGGCTACGGACGTCAGGATCTCGTCGGCCCAGGTCGTGGTGGGCGTCTGGCGCACGATGGCGCCGTAGTCATCGGGCAGCACGACATGGCCCACGTGGCGCATGCGCTGGGCAATCGGCGGGTGGCTGTCAAACGGGTGCGGGATATGGGCGGTGCGCATGTCATCAAAGAAGTCGTCCGACGCCGCATACGGGTGCAGGCCCTGCGCCACCGCTTGGGCAATGCCCAAAGCTCCGTTGAGTTTGCGGTCGCTTTCAAACAGCGTGCGCTCGGTATTGGAGCGGTAGTGGTCATAGGCCGCAATTTTGATCAGCGATTGCACGATGCCCTGGGGCGACACCAGCTTGGCCGCCGTGCGGTCGGCTTTGAATTCTCGCGTCCGGCTGTCGCGCGACAGCGCGAGCTGAAACACCATGCGGTAGAGCTGCATGAACGGCACCACGACCAGCGCCAAGCCACCTTCACTGAGGCCGTGCATGTAGTGGTCGTACTGCTGCAGCTTGGGGCCCAGCAGCGCGCTGTTGCGCGTGTCACCGCCGCGGAAGTGGGCCAGCTCGTGGCCCAGCACGGCATCGGCCTCCTGCAGGCTCAGCACACGCAAGAGCGGAATGCTGACAAACAGGCTGCGCCCCTGCAGCGTCTTCTGGCCCACGGTGAGCGGGGTTTCGGTGACGAAGAAGTTGGTGTCTATGCCCGCCACGATGTGGTCAGGCGGTGCCGTCTTTAGGCGCGCCGCCATGTGGCGGATGCGGCGCCACAGCAAGGGGGCGTCGGCCTCGGTTACCACCTCGCCCTCTACCGTGTTGTTCAGCGCCACGCGCTGAAAAATCTTCATGACCACCACCCACACCGCGCCCAGGGCCAGCACGCCCGCAATCAGGATCAGCTTGAGGTAGTACTTGTGGAAGAAAAACGCCGTCAGCCAGAACGACAGCCACACCAGCGCAGCGCCCTGCACCACCACCGCAGCCGCGCTGGCCAGCATCATCAGGCGCCACCCCACCACAAAGCTGCGGTGCTGCAGCTTGCGGTTCACAAAGGCCAGCGCGCCCAGCGCAGCAATGGCCAACAGGACCAATACCCCACCCACCAGCGTCCAGCCGGCCACGCGGCGCACCAGGTGGAATTGCCACACCTCGCCATACGGCTGGCATACGGACTCCCGGTAGCGCTGCGCATCAGGTTCTGCATTGCTGCAAGCGGTGGACGGTGGGCGCTGGCGGTAGAAGGTGATCTGGGCTTGCTTCTCCTCGCTGGAAGCGTTGTTGTCGGCGTAGACACGCTCTTCCACCATGCGCTGGAAGGCCACGTCGTCCTGGTGCGCGGCGTAGCGCACGAAACCGTAGGTGAGCGCGGGGATGAAAAACAGCGCCAGCGCTGCAAAGCAAAGGACCTTGAGCAGCTGGCTGCGCAGTGCGGTGTCTGGATTCATGGATGCAGGCCTGAATGTGATTTGTTATGCCCAGCCACACCCTGGCGTGCAGCCTCCCGCACAAATTTTAGGGTCGCCGCTGGCGCGCGCCCTGCACGCTCGACAGCCGCCCGCAGCCGCTGGTCAGAAAATTCTCAGTGCACCACAGGCGCCCAAGGCGGCGCCAGGCTGGACTCCAGCGTGGGACGCACGGCCAAGGCCGGGCTGATGGGCTGGGCGTCCATGCCCAGGGTGCGCACAGAGCCATTGAAGGCCCATTCGCTGTAGCGCCAGTCGCCGTCGACACGCTCCACCCCTGCGGGCGGCTGCACCTCTTGCACCGGCACGCCCTTGAGGGCCGTGGCCATGAACTCGATCCAAGCGGGCAAGGCCAGCGCCGAGCCGGAGGCGCGCGAGCCCAGGCTGCGCGGTGTGTCATAGCCCACCCAGGCCACGGCCACCAGGCTGGGCTGGTAGCCGGCAAACCACGCGTCCACCACGTCGTTGGTCGTGCCGGTCTTGCCATACAAATCTGGGCGCTTGAGCGTGGCCTGGGCGCGGGCGGCGGTTCCCACGCGGGTCACGTCCTGCAGCAGGCTGGACACCAAAAAGGTGTTGCGCTGCGGCACGGTGCGCAGGGACTCGTCCAGCACCTGCACGGGCGCCTCAAACACCACTTCGCCACTGGCGCGGGTGATGCTCTTCACAAACTGCGGAGACACCCGGAAGCCCCCATTGGCCAGCACGGCATAGGCACCCGCCAGTTGCAGCGGGTTGGTAGAACCGGTACCCAGCGCCTGCGTCAGGTCGGCGGGCTGGCGTTCTACATCGAACCCGAAGCGGCTGGTCCAGTCGCGCGCGCCCTGGGGCGAGAGAAACTGCATGAGCCGGATGGAGACCAGGTTTTTGGAGCGCGCCAGTGCGTGGCGCAGCGTGATGGGACCATCGGTGCTGCCGTCGTCGTTCTCCGGTGCCCAGTCGCCCACGTTCTCCAACGGCGCGTCGTTGACCAGGGTGTCGGGCTGCACACCGTTTTCGATCGCACCGGAGTAGATGAAGGGCTTGTAGCTGGAGCCGGGCTGGCGCCAGCCCTGGGTCACGTGGTTGAACTGGTTGCGGTGGAAGTCAAAGCCGCCCACCAACGCGCGCACCTGGCCATTGAGCGGGTCCATCGCTACAAAGGCGCCCTCGGTTTCGGGCCATTGGACCAGGGACCAGCCCTTGCCCTGTTGCACGACACGTACGACTGCGCCGCGGCGCACTTTCAATTTGTTGGAGGCGGACTCGGCCAGGCCGCTCTGCGCGGCGCGCAGGCCGGCACCGTCGATCTGCAGCACCTCGCCCGAGGCCAGCACCACGGTCACGGCCTTGGGCGTGGCGCGCGTGACGATGGCCAGGCGCAGGTCATCGTCGTCATCAAAGTCGGCCAAGGCCTGGGCCACGGCAGGGTCTTCGTCCTTCAGCGTGGGGGCCAACGCCTCAAAGCCCTCGGGGCCGCGCCAGGCCTGGCGCTGGGAGTGCTCTACCAGCGTGCGACGCAAGGCCTTGTAGGCCGCCTGCTGTTCGGTGGAGCGGAGGGTGGTGGTGACGTTCAGGCCCGTGGTGTAGCTCAGCTCGCCAAACTGGGCGTAGACCTGCTGGCGCACCATCTCGGCCACGTACTCGGCGTGCACCTCCACATCATTGAGCTTGCGCACCACCAGCTTTTCCAGCAGCGCCTGCGCGTACTGCCCGCCGTCAATCACGCCCTGCGAGCGCATGCGGCCCAAGGCCACCAACTGCCGCGCACGGGCGCGCTCCAGGTTGTGGATGGGGTTGGCGAAGTAGGGGTTCTGCGGCAGGCCGGCCAGCATGGCGCACTCGGCCGCGCTGAGTGCGGACAGAGTTTTTCCAAAGTAGGTTTGTGCCGCGGCCTCAAAGCCGTAGGATCGCGAACCCAGGTAGATCTGGTTCATGTACAGCTCCAGCACCTGGTCTTTGCTGAGCTGTGATTCGATCTTGAAGGCCAACATGGCCTCCTTGAGCTTGCGCTCCAGCGTGCGCGAGCGGCTCAGAAAAAACGTGCGCGCCACCTGCTGCGTGATGGTGGAGGCGCCCTGCATACGCCCGCCGGTAACGATGGCCACCGCCGCACGCGCCATGCCCACAGGGTCCAGCCCGTGGTGCGAGTAGAAGCGCGAATCTTCCACTGCCAGCAGGCTGTCTTTCATCAGCGCGGGGATCTGGTCGATGCGCTGGTAGACCCGCTTCTCCGCACCAAAGCCGCCAATCTCCACGCCATCGGCCGTGAAGACGCGCAGCGGCTGCTTGGGCTGGTAGTTGGACAGCGAAGAGGTATCGGGCAGTTGCGGGTACAAAAAGGCGATGGCCGACAGCAGAAAGCCCAGTACCAGCACCGCAAGCACCAGGCCGATTTTCAGAACACGCATGGGCCAGGGGCCCCAGGGAATGGTTGGCATAAAGATAGAAAGGGTGAGGGCGCATTATGGGCAGGAGCCGCCGCGGCCCTGTATGCACGCTAGGCGAGCGCCGCCAGATGGTGGGCAAAGTGGGCCCGGCTGTCCTGAAAAAAGGTGTCCGGCATGATCCCGTAGTGCTGGAGGGCAGCCTCCACCGCGCCCAAGCCCACCTGCTCGGCCACGGCGTAGGCGGTGCGGCCATGCTGGATGCGCTCCTCCTTGTCGGCAAAGTTGCTGAACTGCAGGCCCCGGCCTTTTGCAAAGTAGGCAAACGCGATGCGGGGCCGCATGGCCAGGTATTTCGCCACGGGCCAATCCAGCTGCGCCACGGCCTCGTGCACGGCTTGGGCGACGATGGTGTCTTGTTCCCACAGGAAGAACGCATCGAACAACTCCCGGCGGCTTTCGGCAGAGAACGCAGCCCCGGTCACGCACGATGCATGGCATTGGTTGAGCGCGCGCAGCAAGCGCGGCGGGATCGTGCTCTCGGCGAATGCCGTGTGCCCATGCCGCTGAGAGAAGTGGTAGGCAGTGTAGGCCTCGGCGCACACGCGCCGATTGATGTCCCGAAAGCGGTCTGCAAACTGGTGCAGCGCTTGTTGCTGCTGGCGTTTGCGCTGTGATTGCAGCGCATATTGCAGCGCCAGGACCTGGCCCGCCAACATGCCTTTGGCAAAGTAGCCCGCACCCCACAGGGCGCCATGGGCGGCGATCAGCGGAAACACATTGCGACCACCCGAGTCCTCGTACAAATGGAAGTACACCGAGGCACGCTGTGGCAGGTCCGTCAGGCCACCTGCCAGGGCGTAGGCCGCGGCCCGTATGGCTGCGTATTCGGCGGCCAGAAATGCGGTGTCATCGCTATTCGTCACATGCCTCTCCTGTGTTGGTACTGTGCGTGAAGTCAAACCAGGTCTTCCAGCGCCTGCTGCAAGTCGGGGTGGGCAAACCGGTAGCCCGCGTCCACCAACCGCTGGGGCACGACCCGTTGCCCGTCCAGCAGCAGCTCGGCCATTTCACCGGCGACCCAGCGCAGGGGTGCCGCGGGCAGATGCAACCACACGGGCCGGTGCAGCACTTTTCCGGCCGTGCGGGCGAACTCGGCCTGGCGAACGGCTCCGGGTGCCACCGTGTTGTAGACGCCCAGCATGCGGGCATCCGCCATGGCGCGGGCCATGATCTGCAGCACATCGTGGCGGTGGATCCAGCTCATGACCTGCTGGCCATCGCCCAGGCGCCCACCCATGCCAAAACGGTAGGGCAACAACATCGGTGGCAAGGCGCCACCGGGCCCCAACACCACCCCCAAACGCAGCACCACCAGGCGCACGCCCTGGTCCGCCACAGGTTGGGCAGACGCTTCCCATCGCTGGCACAGCGTGGACATAAAGCCCTGCCCCGGTGCGCTGGACTCGGTCAGCCGTTCATCGCCATCGCGCACGCCGTAGTAGCCTATGGCGGACGCCTGCAGCCAGGTGGCGGGCTTGTGCGCGGCACGGTCCAACCACTGCAGCGGCGACTGCGTCACCCCCACGCGGCTGGCCAGCAATTGCGCCTGGCGCTGGGCGCTCCATCGCGGCCCGAGCACCGGGGCACCTGCCAGGTTGATGACGGTGTCGAAACCCTCTTCCACACCCAGCGCAGCGATGGAAGGCACGCACCGGGCGCGTGCCTGAAATTGCTTGGTTGCGCGCACGGGGTTGCGGGCCAGCAAGGTGACGGTGTGACCCGCGTCCAGCAGATGGTTCACCAACGCCGAGCCGATAAAACCGGTGCCCCCCGTTATCAGCACCCGCTGCGGGGGCATGGTCTGGAAGGGATTGGGGGAAGATGTCATGCGCGGTCCAGTCTCCAGAGCCACACCAGCGGCGGCACCATGATCAGCAAGGCGAAGGTATCCACCGCCACATGGGTCCACACGTGTGCCTGCAGCGAAAAGCCGATGTCCTGCGGCGCCCACAGCGCCAGCCCCGCCAGCAGCCAGAGCCAGGCCGCCGCAGTGCGCTGGCGGTTGCCGATATGCACCAGCGCCAGCATCCACAACGCGGTGCTCTGCATGGTGGCGGCAAACAACGAGATCCACCACAGCTGCTGGGCACGCGCCGCCACAGGCGCCGCACCCGACCAGAAATACTGCTCAATGCCGCGGTGGTAGTTGTCTAGCAGGGGCAGTTGGGCCATCCAGGGCAGTAGCACCGCCACCACCAGGTGAGCTACCGCCACGGCATACATCCAGCGGACCAGCCATGGGCGTGTGGAAGAAGAATCTTGGGTACGCATGGAAGGTCTTGGAAACAAGTGGCCAGGCTAGTCTTTGAAGAAGGGGTTGCCGACGGCACAGGTGCCGCCGTCGCACGCAGGCATCCGGCGGTACCCCAGCCAGCGCGAGAAGCGGTAGCGGTTGCGCGCAAAGCCGCGGTACAGCAGGGCCAGCAGCTGGCGCAGGCCCGGCACCCGCAGCGGCCACACCAGCCAACCCCGGCCGACCAGCGTGTACGCGGCCAGCAGGCTGTCGATGCCGACCAATACGGCGCCGGCGCGGGTTTGGCTGTGCATCTCGCGGTTCAGGGCCGCCATGTCCACGCCCAGCGGGCGGGGGTCAAAGCCCGGCGCTGCGATATCCACAAACTCCAAACGCCCCGCACGGTCCCAGCGACCCAGGCGCCGCATTTCAGCGGCGCAAAACGGGCACTGGCCGTCGAAGTAGAGCACCAGCGCGAGCGTCGTCATGGCTTGGCGTCCTTGTCTGGCCCCAGGAACTGGGCGATCTTGCCGCCGGTCTTGAGCAGGCGTTTCAGCGTGGGCGTGGGCAGGCGTTTGAAGTCGTCATACGCGCCCATGAACAGCTCCATGAACTCCAGCATGCCGTCCATCTTGGCCCGGGTGCTGGGGTCCAGCAGCGCGTCGGTCTGCGACTGGGCCGCACATTCGCGCAGCACCACCAGCGTGGGGTCCAGCTCGCGCTTCTTGCGCTCGTCCATCACCACGCGAAAAATCTCCCAGATGTCCTGGTGCGCCACGTAGTGGTCGCGCCGGTCGCCGGCGATATGGGTCACGCGCAGCAGGCCCCAGCCTTGCAGTTCCTTCAGGCTGTTGCTGACGTTGGAGCGCGCCACGTCCAGTGCCGCGGCAATGTCTTCGGCGTTGAGCGGCTGGGCACTGCAAAACACCAACGCATGGATCTGCGCCACGGTGCGGTTCACCCCCCAGCGCGACCCCATTTCGCCCCAGTGCAGGACGAATTTTTGGGTGGTGGGGCTGAGGTCCATCGATTTCTCTAATTTCTGTCGTTGCAGAAATTAGAGAACATTCTGTGCCACGCGTCAAGCAGTCTTATGCCCCCGCCCGGTGCCCCAGCGTGAACGCTTCCTCAAAGATGGAATAGCCTGCCCAGTCACTGTGGGCAAAGCGCAGGCGGCCGTGGGTCAAGGCAAATTGCTCTTGTTTTGATAGCTGCTTGCGCATAGTCGACGGGGGCTGGAAGCCGATTTCACCTTGAATGGAGGGCACGGGGATGGCCATGGCATGGCCGTAGCGCGTCAGCTCCATGCGCGTGGCCTTGGCGGGCAGGTCGGGGTGGGCGGTGGCCAGCTCGGCCAGGATGGTGTCGCGCCAATGGGTCCACGGCTGCTCCAGCAACTGCCTGCGCCCGGCGCTGGGACCGCCCGCCACGTCGCCCAGTGCGCGGTAGTGCGTGAGCACCGTGGCGCCGGGCACGGGGTGCAGGCTTTGGTGCATGGCGTCCACATAGCCCAGGCCCTGGGTGGCGCCTGCCTCTGCGTAAATCACGTTGTCCCAACTGGGTGCCGGGCCGGGCCGGTCAAACAGCGGCTCGCGGACGTGGATGTTGGCCACCAGCCAGGGCGCGTAGACCACGCGCTGCGCGGCTTGGCGCAGAAAGTCAGGCGCCCCCTCCACCACGCGCGCCGCCACAGAAATGGGCAGCGCCACGATCGCCTGCTGCGCCTGCCAGCGCTCCACCTGCTGCGTGGCGGTGTTGAAGGCATCCACCTCCACGCCGTGGCGGCCCTGCGCCACGCGCAGCACCACACAGCCCGTGCGCAGGCGCACACCCAGCGGGGCAGCCAGGCGGCGGGTGAGCCAGGCATTGCCCTCGGGCCAGGTCAGCAACCCCTCGCGCTCGGCCGACTCTGCCCCCGGCGCGTGGAAGCCATGGCGGCTGGCAAAGTAGTGGATGCCCGCCCAGGCCGACACGGTGGACAGCCCTGCGCCATAGTCGTCGCCGCAGCAGTAGTCCAGGTACCAGCGCAGGTGCGGGTCGGTCAGGCCGTTTTGTTCCAGGTATGCTATGAAAGTCATAGCTGCTAGCGCACGTTTGACGGGGGCTAGAGGCTTGTTTTGTAGTGGGATGGTCCACTTGGCGGCACTGCGTGCCTGCTCCACCAGCGCCGCAAAGCGCCGGTACTGCGCCAGCGTGGACTCCCCCACGCCCTGCACGGGCAGCAGGCCGTCTTGCCAGGCGCCGTGGAAGAACAGCCGCTCCTGTGGGCTGTGGCACAAGTGGCGCTCTTCGTATTGCCAGCGCCCGGCCACGCGCTGGCGCAGGCCCAGTTCTTCCAGCAGGTCTTGCACCTCGGGTGCGTCGTCGCTGGGCAAGGGCAGGTAGTGCGCGCCCAGCGGGCAGGCGATACCGCCCACCGCGCCGCCGCGCGCGTTGCCGCCCGCACTGTCTTCCAACTCCAGCAGCGCAAAGTCGTCGTGCCCGCGCAGGCGCAGCGCGCGGGCCGCGGCCAGGCCGGCCACACCGCCACCCGCGATGACGGTGTGTGTGCGGTGGGTGACGGCGGGAGCGGGCCAGTTGCTGCGGTCACGCAGCTGGTGGCCGCGGGCGTGGTCTATGCCGGTGAAGCCGCCGGTGATGTCCGTTTGCGCAGAGCACGCCACCAGAGGCACCGCGGCAGACGCCAGAAAGTGGCGGCGCTGCATCACTTCGCCACCCTGCCCCATTCCTCTTCGTACGTGGTCACTAGCACCTGGTTCGACAAGCGGTTCACCTCAGTCGGCACACGGCCCATATCCTGCGGAAAATCGAACAACAGCGGCAAGCTGGGCACGTTCAGAAAGCGCAGGCCAGCAGGTAGCGCGGTGGGCATGCGCCAAGGGCGTCGACTGGCCAGCACAAAGCCCCATTCGCCAAAGCTGGGCACATGGGCGTGGTAGGGCGTGGCGGTCAGGCCTACGGACTCGATGGTGGTGACCACGGTCCAGAAACTCTTGCGCGCAATCAGCGGTGAAGTCGTCTGCACCACCGCGTAGCCGCTGGCGGCCAGGTGCTTGTCCAGCAAGGCGTAGAAGGCGTTGGTGAACAGCTTGCCCACCGAGAAGTTGGTGGGATCGGGGAAGTCCACCACCACCACGTCAAACACCTCCTCCGTGCCCTGCAACCAGGTGAAGGCGTCGGTGTTGATGACCTTGACCTTGGGCGAGCGCAGCGATTCGCCATTGAGCGCGGCCAGCTCGGGCGTCTGGGTGAACAGCTTGGTCATGGCCGGGTCCAGCTCCACCAGCGTGACCTGCTCCACACCGGGGTATTTGAGGATTTCGCGCACCGCCATGCCATCACCACCGCCCAGCACTGCCACTTTTTTGGGCGCGGCGCCGGTGGCCGAGAAGGCCGCCATGGCGGGGTGCACCAGGGCCTCGTGGTAGCGGTATTCGTCGCGCTGGGCGAACTGCAGGTTGCCGTTGAGGAACAGGCGGTAGCCCATGCGCCCCTCGCCGGGTGCGTAGGTCACCACGATGCGCTGGTAGGGCGTGGTCTGCGCAATGACGGCCTTGTCCTGGTAAAGCTTGTCCTCAGCCCAGGTGGTGATGTGGTCGGCCACGACCATGCCCGCGCCCAGCAGGGCCAGCACCCCAACACAAGCCCACGCGTGGGCGGCAAAGCGACGCAACTCATGGCGGAACAGCCACAGCGCCCACAGCGCCACGACCGCATTCAGCAGCCCGAACAGCAGGCCCGTGCGCACCAGCCCCAGCTTGGGCACCAGCAGCAGCGGAAACGCCACCGACACCACCAGCGCGCCCAGGTAGTCAAAGGTCAGCACCTGCGAGACCAGATCCTTGAGCGCCACATTGCGCTTGAGGATGCGCATGACCAGCGGTATCTCCAGCCCCACCAGAATGCCCACCAGCAGCACCATGGCGTAAAGCACAAAACGAAACGATCCCGGTAGCAGGGCATGCGCTACAAAAAGAATAGCTGGCAGCGCACCACCGGCCAGGGCCACCATCAGTTCTATGCGCAAGAAATGGGCGCTGAGCTGACGCTCGAAAAAGCGCGACAGGTAGGAGCCAATGCCCATGGCAAACAGGTAGGCCCCGATGACGGTGCTGAACTGCAGCACCGAATCGCCCAGCAGGTAAGAGGCCAGCGCACCGGCGGCCAGCTCGTACACCAACCCGCAGGCCGCCACCACAAACACCGAGGCGAGCAGCGCGACCTCGACCGGGCGCGGCCCGGTGTGCTGCGCCTGCGGCTCCAATCCCTCAGCCTTCAATGGATGGCAGCCGCCACGATGATGCAAATGCCCAGCGACATGGCGGCAACCACCAGCGCCAACGCCTTGTTCTGCTTTTCCACAATCTCCAGCCACAGGTTGTAGGGCGTGATCTTGTCAATGATGATGAAACTGATCCAGAAAATCAGCACCCCCATCACCGCATACAGCACCGAGCCCAACACCACATCCGGTTTCAACCAATCCATGGTCATCTCCTTAAATGCGCCATGCGTTGCAGGCGCGAACCATCAGCCTTTGGGTACCACCAGCTTTTGTCCAACCTGGATCAGGTTGGGGTTGGGAAGATTGTTGCGTGCCTCGATTTCCGTATAGCGCTGGCTATTGCCCAGCAACGCCGCAGCAATCTTGGACAAGGTGTCCCCCACCTTCACGACATAGACGACTTCATTGCGATCGGCCCCTTTGACCTGGGCCAAATTGGCACTCATGAAGTATTTTTTGATCAGATCCAGGTACTCTGGGCTGGCCTTGACCTTGCGAATGGCAATGTTCAAGTTTTCCAGTAGTTGGGCATCGCCCTTGCGCACACCGATTTTGTATTTCAGGTCGGAACCCGGGAGCTTGGAAATAGCGAACTGAAGATCGGTGCCACGGATTTCTGCAACTGCAAACGGGTAGTCATAGATCACACCATCCACCTTGCCAGCCTTGATGAAATGCTGGATCCAGATGCGCTCACCGTTGATAGAGGCGTCGCTCAACTCGACAAGGCGGGCCTTCGGGAACTGTTGGGCAGCAAAGGCTTTCACATCAGGGTCGCCCTTCAGAATCCCGATGGTCAAACCATTCACGTCAGCAGCGCTCTTGATGGAAGAGGATTTGGGCGTAATCAAGGCATAGCCAAAGTCGTCCACATAGGGAATGGAATACACGACGCCCGGCAAATCTTCATCGGAGAAGGTAAGGCCATCAATCGCAATGTCGACCGTGGAGTTGCCACGGTTATCGGTCTTCAACAGAGCCTCTGGCACCGCTGGGTACGTGTCCACCACATGGTCTGTGTCAATGGCAATCTGCTTGTGCTTTTGCACGAATTCCGACTGTGCAAACAGCACTTTAAGGAATTCATAGTTGAAGCCTTGTGGGCGGCCATTCTCTACATAGAAAAACGGCTGGGAAGGCGATTGCACGCTGGCACGAACCACGCCCTTTTCCACAATCGCGCTGTAGGTGTCGTTCGCGACACTCGCCGCGGGTTGCGCCTGTGCCACTGGTTTGGCAGGTGCCGCTGGTACCACGCCCGCGACTGGCAACGGCACATCACCGGCTTCTTGCTTGCGCGATTCGTTGAACTTGATGAAACCGTACATTGCACCACCGACAGCTACTGCGATGAGCACCAGACGGGGAAAGGGTTTTAAAGCCATATTTCTTCTCTAAAAAGCGTTGTGATTACTTATTGCCGGACTGGGACTTGAACCAATCGATTCCGTCAGGGGATGGGCCTGTGTGGACGCCTTCGCGAGGTGCTTGGTTGAGCGAGCTGGGTAACGCATTCGACGCATTGTTTTCAATCAACAAGCGCTTCGTATCCCCCAGAACCAGTGACTCTGCATTTTTCTCCCACTCCGCCAACATTTGCATGGCATCTGCCTCGTAAATTCCATTGTTCAGATCCACCGAACGCATAAAGCTGTCGGACATGCGGGCAAAGTCTTCGATTTCACCGATCTTCATCGCGTAGTCTGCCGCCAGGTATTCGTTGGCCATATCAAACATTGCGCGCGTATCGGGATCGCCGTTGATAATGGCCTGCGCAGACTTGATGGCGGAATAGGCGTTGTCCATCATCTCCTTCTTGCGTTCCTTGACCTTGATCTCGCTCTTCATGTCCTTGATGAGAAAGCTGGAAACCTCTTGGTACTTGGTGAGCACGCGGTAGAGCAGCTCCAACTTGGCCAGCAAGTCCTGGTATGTCAAATTGGCATCGTTCATGCGCCCCACCTCACGCGAGGCCAGCGCCAAATCCATGGTCTTGTTTTGTTTCTTGGCCTCACTCATCAGCCGCATGGAGCCATCGCGCGATTTGTTGTTGCTGCTGATCTCCTCCTTGCATTGGCGGATCATTCCGGACAGCTTGGCAATGCGCGTATTCATGTTGGCGAGCTTGCTCTCCAACTCTTCCACATAGTTCTTCATGATGCCGATGGGATCGATCTCCACAAAGATCTGGGTGATCTTGCGCATCAAGCTCATGTACATGTACTTGCCCAAACGCCAAAAGCGTTTGTCAGAAATTACAAAGCCCAGCACCACGGCAACCACGCCCAGCAGTGCGGCGTAAATCGTGTTTTCAAGTAGCGTGATGATGTACGGCAAGGCCTTGTACAACAAGTAGCCGGCGCCAGCCACCATGGCAACGCCAACAACCTGCCCGGTAACACCCTCGGGGCGCTCCCAAAAACTTTTGGGTTTGAAGTTCTGCGGTATGAGATCGTTCATCGCTGGGTCTTTCTTGCTGTCAAACGTTGAGAGGGGCGCATCGCTCAGGCGCCCAAGTATTTCAGGACTTTAGCCTTAGCTTCCAGCATCCGCCCTTTGACGGATGTCAGAGCGTCTTCAAACTGCTGATTCACCTGCGCAATATCCCGCTTTTTCTGCGCTATTTCCTTTTCAATCTCACCAATCTTGGCGGTGGCATTGACCGCATCCTGTTTAAGTTGTTCTTGGCGGATTTCCAGTCGCTTCTGCTCTTGCTCAGTATCTGCAATGATCTTGCGCAAAGTTTCCATCTCTCGACCACGCACGTTGATTTGCTGGTCTTGCTGCGCTAATGCCTGGGTTTGAAAGCGCTGTGTTTCTGCATCCAAAGCAGGCAAATGCTGCATGTCAATCGACTGAATAATCTGCTCCAGACTGCGGGTCTTACCCACAATCCCGAAGGCCGCTTTGTAGCGTGAGGCCTCGTCTGCGATGTAGCTCTCCAGCGGAGTGATCGCCTCCATCAGCGCGGTGTACGCCGTTGTTCGATCCATCACGACGGCCATCATTCGCTCTGCCATGGGGTTGTTTGGTACTAACGGGGCTGGCTTAGTGGGGTTCTCGCCGGGGACCGCCACCCCCACCGGGGACGAGGCGGTTTTTTCAACCACGGCCTCTGGCTCAAACAACGCATTCTTGATTTTTGCTAACAGTCCGTGACTATCGTCTTTGCTATTTTCGTTCTCCGACATCTTGCCCCCTGTGTGTATTGCTTGGAAATAGAACCGGTTTATTTGTGCCCGCCGCCCGACGAGAACCCGCCGAACGAACCGCCCGAGGTGCGGCTGCTGCTGGAGCAGTTTTCCACATTCGGGTCGCAGTTGGACGAGCAGCGCGTCATCGCCAGGAAGATCAGCACCACCACGATGAAGATCCAGAACTCCTGGCGCATCAGCGGGTTGTTGGTAGACACCAGCGGCCCCACGTCCGTGCGCTTGAGCAGATCCTGCTTGTCCTTCAACTTGAAGGCCATCGCCACCGTCGCACTGTCGATGGTGCTGCCCACCGACCAGGTCAGCTCGTTGGGTGTTTGCTCCAGCGACAGCAGGTTTTTGCCACTGCTGTAGTCGCGGTTCTCCGTCACTTGGTCCCGCCGCACCTGCCAGTAGAACTCGCCCACCACGTAGTTGGTGCGCGCGGTGTAGCGCTCCTTGAGCTGGTAGTTCGCGCCCAGGTACTTGGCGGTGAGCTGGTTGCCGCTGACCTCGGGCGCTCCGGTGGCGGGGCGGACCACGCTCCATCCCTCGGTGGAGTCCACCAGAAAGATGAAGCCGCGCTTGGCGTTGTACAGCAGGTACTCTTCCCAGCCAAAGTGCTCGTCGGGGTCGCTGGGGTCGGTGCCCATGCGGTGCTGAAAGCCCACCACCTGCCACTGCGAGCCCTGCAGCGTGCCCGTGGTGCCCAGCGGGATCAGCGGCTGCACGGGCTCGTCTTGGATCGCGTGTTTGAGCTCGCCGCCGATACCCTGCGACAGGTCGATGATGCTGTTGCATGAGCCACAGCTCATGCTTTGGCTGCCGGCCAGCTTCACGGTCAGCGTGGCACCGCAGTTGGGGCAGGCAAACTGCCGACCCTTTTCGTCCTTGGCCGATTCGTCTTTCAGGCCCGTGAGCTTGAGGTCCTCCAGCAACACCGACTTGCCCATGCTCACGCTGGGCGGCTGGCTGCTGTAGTCCACGCTGAGCACCTCGCCCACACCCTTGGCGTCCACCGCCTGGCTGCGCAGCTCCACCATCGCAAAGCTGGTGCCCAGCGCGGGCAGGCGCGGCAGCTCGCCCTGCGCCGAAATCAGCGCAACCTGCTGGTTGGACGCGACGGTGAAGGACTTGCCATTGATGGCCGTGGTGGCCCCGACGCCAAAGCGCTCGGCCGGCGGCATCTCGCGCTGCACGGCCTGCGCCGTGGTGAAGACGTAGGCACCGTTGTCTTCGCTCAGGTACGCGCTACTGCCATCACCCAGCACCGCATGCCATTCGGTCCAGGTGCCTTCCCCGTATTTGTATTGCAGGCGCCCCAGCAGCGTGAAGCTTTGGCCATTCCAGGTGCCACTGGCCTGCAACTGCAGCGGGCTGTGGTCGTCAAACAGCTCGGCCATCTTGCCGATGCGCTGCAGCACGTCACCATTGCGCACCACCGTGCTCTGGCAAAACGCGCAGACCGCATGCGTGCTCTGCGCGCTCAGAAAGCTGACAGGCGCGCCACAGCCCGGGCAAGGGGCCCGGTAGGCACGTTGGGGAGCAACAGTCTCGTTAGCCAAGAAAGGTGGGGCGGTAGAGGGTTATGCGAAGGTCAAGGAGGAGCCCGAAGGGCGGGGGACACGCAGCAGAACCCTCTGCCGCTCCGCCCGCCTAGTCGGTGACTACACCAGCTTCTTCAACAACTCCGCCTTCTTGGCATCGAACTCTTCCTGCGTCAGGATGCCCTTGCCCTTGAGTTCTCCGAGTTTTTCCAGCGTAGCCATGACATCCTCAGGCTTCACGCCCGCCACTTGTGCCGCTGCAGCCGCCGCGGGTGCCGCGTTGCCCTGCAAGCCACTGGCCAGGTTCTGCGCCAACACCTGGCCCAGTGCCACACCAGCGCCCAGGCCCATGGCATCGCCCGCAATGCCGCCGCCAGAACCCGCACCCTCGGCAAATTTGGGAATCGCCTGCGCGGTTTGGTACTGCATGAACTTGCCCATGTCGTTGCCGACCATGCCCATGCCAATCTTCTGGTCCAGGATCTTCTGCAACTCTTCAGGCAACGAGACGTTTTGCACCGTCATGCCTTCGAGCTTCAGGCCAATCTTCTCGAACTCGGGCGCCAGTTGGCGCACCAGCGCCTGCGCAAAGCTCAGCTGGTTGGCCGCCAGGTCCAGAAACGCAATGCCGCTGCTGGCCACCGCATTGCTGATGTTCTGCAGCACCAGACCGCGCAGCTGGCCGTCGATGTCGGCCGTGGTGTAGCTCTCGCGCGTCCCCGAGATCTCGGTATGAAACAGCTTGGGGTCGGCAATGCGGAAGTTGTAGTTACCGAAGGCACGCAGGCGCACAGCACCAAAGTCGGCATCGCGGATGGTGATGGGCTGGGGCGTACCCCACTTCTGGTCGGTCTGCTGGCGCGTGCTGAAGAAGTACACGTCGCTCTTGAAGGGGGACTCGAATAACTTGTCCCAGTTCTTCAGGTAGGTCAGCACCGGCAGGGTTTGCGTGGTGAGCTTGTGGGTGCCGGGACCAAAGACATCGGCCACCTTGCCTTCGTTGACGAACACCGCCACCTGGGATTCGCGCACGATGAGCACACCACCATTCTGAATTTCCATGCCCGCCATGGGAAAGCGCCAGGCCAGCGTGCCATCGTCTTCCTCAGTCCATTGAATAACGTCAATAAACTGTTTCTTGATGAAGTCCATCAGTCCCATAGCCAGCTCCCGTTGGTGATTCAGAGCGGAAATGATACTTCCCGCGCATGGCAACGCCAAGCAGGCCCCAAGGCCCCTACATTCGGGGTGTCAATGCGTCAGCCAGGCCCGGGCAAATTCTTCCTGCGCCGCAGGAAAGTACTCGATCTGGAACGGCACCATGGTGTTGAACAGAAACAGCAGCGCGCTGTCGCGCCAGCGCAGGTCGCCCACCACGGCCAGGCGGATGATGTGGCGCTTGATGTAGTGGTCCACCTCAATGTCGTCCCAGCGCACAAACGCCTCCAGGTTGGAGAAGCCGGGCTCCAGCGTGATCGTCACCAGGCAGTTGCCGTGCAGCTGCATCAGGTCGTGCACCTGGTGCTTGCCGGCATCCACCTCGGCGCGGCGCATGGTGCCGCTAACGCGGATGGTGACCAGGTTGGGGGCTTCAAAATCCACAAGAACCGTCATCGCAACATTCCAACGTTATAGGGTTCGGCAAGACGCCATGCCGACATTTTCGCGCACAAGCAATCCCTTGGCGGGCATCACGATGGACGCCGTGTACCAAGCGTGGCATTATTTAGGTGACGGTCGGGCACCCCACCGTTATCAGGGAGTCACTGCCATGAAGAGCACACTTGAAAGCGCTTTGGTGCGCTTGGCCCAAAAACACCAGCACCTGCCGCGCGCCGGTGTGGCAGAAGCCTTGTCGCGCAGCCTCAATGCCATCCGTACCCATCTGGACATGGAGGTGGCATTTATCTCGGAATTTGTGGATGACCGCCGCTATTTCCGGTACGTGGATTCGGCGGACCAGGAAGCCATCATTCGGGTCGGCCAGTCCGACCCTCTGGAACAAAGCTACTGCCAGCGCATCGTGGACGGACGCTTGCCCGAACTCATGGCGGACGCCTGCCTGAATGCAGAAGCCCTTACGCTGCCCGCGACCCATGGACTGCCAGTCGGTGCCCACTTGAGCGTGCCCATCCGGCTCAAGAGTGGACGCGTCTTTGGCACCTTTTGCTGCTTCAGCTCGCAGGCCGACCACAGCCTCACCACCCGCGACCTGGCCATGATGCGGGTGCTGTCCGAGATGCTGGCAGACCAGATCGAAACGGATATGCATGACCAGCAGACGCAGAGCGACATCCAGGCCCGTCTGGCACGGGCCATTGAGCCTGCCCACATGCGCAGCGTCTACCAGCCCATCTGGGATCTGACCCACAACCGGCTGGTCGGGTTTGAAGCATTGACGCGCTTCAGCTGCGAGCCGCAACGCTCTCCCGACCAGTGGTTTGCCGAAGCGACCTCTGCGGGCCAGGGAACCGCCATGGAAATCTGCGCCATTGAATGCGCCCTGCGGACACTGTCCCAGATGCCCGATGGAATCTACGTCGCCGTCAACGCATCCCCTCACACCGTGGTCAGTCCCGAGCTGTCACGGGTACTGCTCGACCTCCCGCTGGAGCGCCTGGTACTGGAAATCACCGAACACGAGGAGGTAGACGTGGCGCTGTACAACGAGATCGCGCGCATCACCCGCCCCTTGCGCCAGGCCGGCTTGCGCGTGGCAGTGGACGACGCGGGAGCGGGTTATGCCTGCTTCAAGCACATCCTGCATCTGTCACCGGACATCATCAAGCTCGATGTCAGCATCACCCGGAATATCGACAGCGACCTCAGCCGCCAGGCCCTGGCGGTGGCGCTGGTGCGCTTTGCAGACTCCACTCGGGGTCGCCTGGTGGCAGAGGGCGTGGAAACCACCGCCGAAATTGAGACGCTGCGCCAACTTGGCGTGGGTCTGGCACAGGGCTATGCCTTGGGCAGGCCCATGCCGCTGGAGCAGGCATTGCAACTTACCCGCGCCCCTGCCCAGCGTTGTTAGATGCCACCGCCGGCGGCGGCTGAGTGGGGTGGCAGCACCGCAGTGTTGCTTGGGCTATGCTCGCTTGCACTTTCCACCGAGCATCCACGTGCCCCACACGCAACCCCTTTCCATTCCCGCCATCGTGCTGGCCGCTGGCCGCGGCGAGCGCATGCGCCCGCTGACCGACACCTGCCCCAAACCGCTTTTGGAAGTGCATGGCAAGCCGCTCATGCAGTACCACCTGGAGGCGCTGGCGCGGGGTGGCTTTGACCAGGCCGTCATCAACACCGCCTGGCTGGGCGAGCAGATTGAGGCGCACTTTGGAAACCAAATCGGCATCCAGCCCTCGTCAATATTGCGCGAACAGCTATCAAAAACAGAGCATTCTTCGGCTTCCATGGCACTGCACTACTCGCACGAGGGGCATGACTTTGGCGGTGCGCTGGAAACGGCAGGCGGCATCGCGCGCGCGCTGCCGCAGCTGGCGCCCGTGTTCTGGTCCATGGCGGGCGACGTGTTTGCGCCCGACTTTGTCTTCACCCAGGCCGCGGTGGACCGCTTTGCCGCCAGCGGCAAGCTGGCCCACCTGTGGCTGGTGCCCAACCCGGCGCACCACCGCAAGGGCGACTTTGGATTGGACACGCCCGACGCCCACGGCATAGGCCTGTGCACCGACCCGGCGGCCGACAGCACGGCACCGCGCTACACCTACAGCACCTTTGCGCTGTTCCATCACGCCCTGTTTGCGGCGCCCTGGTGCGACATTCCTGCGGGCAACCCGCAGGGCACCAAGGCACCGCTGGCACCGCTGCTGCGCAAAGCCATGGCGCAAGCACAGGTCAGCGCCGAGATTTACACTGGCCGCTGGACCGATGTCGGCACGCCCGAGCGGCTGGCAGAACTCAACCCACCCACACCATGACCTCATCCCTCCAAGCCGACTACGCCGCCCGCCGCGCCACGCTGGCCGCCCGCATTGGCAAGCACGGCGTGGCCGTGCTGCCCACCGCGCCCGAACAACAGCGCAACCGCGACGCGGACTTCCTGTTTCGCCACGACAGTTACTTCTGTTACCTGACCGGCTTCACCGAGCCCAAGGCCTGGCTGGTCATCACGGGCGACGGCAAGACCACGCTGTTTTGCCAGCCCAAAGACCTGGAGCGCGAGATCTGGGACGGCTTTCGCCTGGGGCCGGACGCCGCGCCCGCCGCGCTGGGCGTGGACGCCGCCTATTCGGTGGACGAGCTGGACCAGCGCATGCCCGCGCTGCTGGATGGGGCCGATGCGGTGTGGTACCCGTTTGCCACGCACAAGGGCCTGGAAACCCGGGTGGACGGCTGGCTCAGCGGCCTGCGCGCCCGTGTGCGCTACGGCGCGCTCACGCCCGAACAAGTGCGCGACCTCTGCGGCCCACTGGACGAGATGCGCCTGGTCAAGGACGCCTACGAGCAGGACACCATGCGCCGCGCCGCGCAGATCAGCGCAGGTGCCCACATCCGCGCCATGCAACTGTCAGCCCGTATGCTGCGCGCCGGCCAGGATGTGCGCGAATACCACCTGGACGCCGAACTGCTGCACGAATTCCGCCACCACGGTTCGCAGTACCCGGCCTACGGTTCCATCGTCGCCGCGGGTGCCAACGCCTGCGTATTGCACTACCGCGCGGATGCGGGCGCCGTGCGCGATGGCGAGCTGGTGCTGATCGACGCTGGCTGCGAACTCGACGGCTATGCCAGCGACATCACGCGCACCTTCCCCGCCAATGGCAAGTACAGCGGGCCGCAGCGCGCGCTGTACGACCTGGTGCTGGCCTCACAAATTGCCGCGGTAAACGCGACCAAGGCTGGTGCCCGCTTTACCGACCCGCACGAGGCCACCGTCAAGGTGCTGGCGCAGGGCATGCTGGACCTGGGCCTCTTGGACAAAAACAAGGTGGGCAGCCTGGACGATGTGATTGAGAACCGCGCCTACTTCCAGTTCTACATGCACCGCACCAGCCACTGGTTGGGCATGGATGTGCACGACTGCGGCAGCTACACCGAACCGGCCGAGCTAGGCCAGGGCAGTGTGCGCAAGGACGCGCTGAGCGGCGACACCATCGTTAACCGGCCTGCACGCGTTCTGCGCAGCGGCATGGTGCTGACGATTGAACCCGGCATCTATGTGCGCCCGGCAGATGGCGTGCCGGAGCAGTTCCACAACATCGGCATTCGCATCGAGGATGACGCCATCGTCACCGACACCGGCTGCGAACTCGTCAGCCGTGGCGTGCCGGTGGAGCCGGACGCGATTGAAGCGCTGATGCGTGGCTGACATGGCCGGCCGCAAGTTCACGCTGAGCAACCCTGCGCCTGCTGCGCAGCGAGCGCCTCTTGCGCTAAGGCTGGAGCGGCCACAGCTGACCGTTTCTTTGCGCCGCAACGGTGTAAAGGCCTTTGTCATTGCCAAAAACCACCAAGTGGTAATCGGCATCGTGCGCTGGGGACTGGAATATGGCCTGTTGGCTATCTCGGAGAAGGGTGACTACTTGCGCGTGAATGGCTCGTACGTAGAACTGCTGGAGCCGCAAGAGGTGCGCTCCGCCATCATCAAAGTCTTCATGAGTGGCGAACTGCCGCCTGGTCGCTCGAGGGGCGACGCCCCCCCGGTATGGGGCATGGAATTTCTCGAGGCCACGGCCCGCCGCCGCGCAACCTGAGCCACCGGGCTCAATCCGCCTGGATATAACCCGTCAGCGCCAGCACCCAAAGGGTGCCGAACACCAGGGGCAGGGCCTTGGCGGCCCAAGCGCCACGGTGGCTCATGGGGCTATTGGGTGTCAGGCTGCAGAGTGCATTCAGCCGCGCTGCCTCGTACTGGCGGCGGATCACCTCGGTGGCGTCCAACGCCGCCAGGATGCTGATACCAATGATGGCAGCCACGGCCATGCCAAACACCGGAAAGCCCATCACCAGCCAGCGGTGTTTGTCCGTAGTCAGCGTGCCGTAGGCCGTGAACAGCAGGCCCTGCGAGAGGATCAGCCACATCAGGCGGTGGTTCACCAGGTTGTCTTCGTGGGTCCACTGCTCGCGCAGGGCGCGGTACAGCTCCCAGTCGGCCACACGCGGTGTCTGCGCTTGCTCTGCCATCGCGAATATCTCCGTAATGTGAGGAGGCGCTAGCTTACTGCGCGGGCGCGTCGCCGGCCTCGGCCGCGCGGTGCACTTCTTCCCAGTGGCGCTTGGGCACGTGGCCCAGCAGGCGCTCCACCACGGTCTCCACTACCTCGGCGTTGATCTCGTGGCCCAGGAAAGGGATCACATCGGCGGTCACGTCCGCGCCCAGGCTGATCAGGTGTTCGGCGGCCGACACGGTATAGCCATAGTGCATGACCGCATCGCTCTTGCCATGCACCATGTGCAGGGTGGTGTGGGCATGGGGCAACTTCGGCAGTTGGGCAAAGCGACCCGACAACGCCACCACGCGGCCCGCCAGGTGTTTGTCCAGCTGGGCGGCTTCCAGCGACATGATGGCGCCCTGCGAAAAGCCCACCAGCGCGGTGGCCTCAGCGGCCACGCCGCTCTGGGCCTGCCAGCGCTCCACCATCTGCACAAATTCGGGCATGGCCTCGGCCACGCGGGCCGGGCGGTTGTCCTCGGTGATCTCACGCACCGAGAACCACTGGTAGCCCTGGCCGAAGTCGGACGCATGCGGCGCCTGGACGCTGACGATGAGCGCGTCAGGAAACGCCGCCGCCAGCTCCTGGCCCAGCGGCACCAGGCCCTGGGGGGTGGCGCCCACGCCATGGTTCAGCAGAAACAACTGCTTGGCAGGGCCCGCGGGTTGTTGAACGACGATGTCAGCCATGCTGTGCCTCCTGGGTGTGGCCGTGGCCGCGCAGGGTGACGCGCGAGAACACATACGCGACGATAGCCGAACCGGCAATGCCAGCGATCATGGGGCGGGCTGAGCCATCCGCCAGCACGCCGGTCACCGCCATCACTACCGCACCCGTCACAAACTGCAGGGTACCCATCAACGCGGAGGCAGTGCCTGCAATCTCGCCATGCTCCTCCAGCGCCAGTACGGCGGTGGTGGGCACCACCAGGCCCAGAAAGCCGTAGCCGATGAACAGCACCACGATCATCACGTCCAGCCGCTCCACACCGGCGAGGTTGATGGCCAACAAAAGCGTCATCATGACGGCGTAGCCCACCACCGCAAACTTCACCAACGGCACCAGGCCAAAGCGCGCGCTGAGCTTGCCGGTGAACTGGGAGATACCGATGAAGGACGCCGCATTGGCCGCGAACGCAAAGCTGTACTGGCGGGGCGTCAGCCCGTAGTGGTCGATCAGCACAAAGGACGAGTTGGCCAGGTAGGCGAAGAAACTGGAGATGCCAAAGGCACCAATGAACACCAGTCCCAGAAAGTGCTTGTCGCGCAGCAGCACGCCGTAGGCCGCCAGGGCGCTGCCCACGCTGCTGTTCACACGCTCTTCTGCAGGGCGGGTTTCGGGCAGGCTGGTGGCCAGCAAGATCAGGCCCAGCACGGCAGCCACGGTCACGGCCCAGAACACGCTGCGCCAGCCCACGGTTTCAATCAACACGCTGCCGGCTAGCGGCGCCAGGATGGGCGATACGCTGAACACCAGCATCAGCAGCGACATCAGGCGTGCGGCGTCATGGCCGGTGTGCAGGTCGCGCACCACGGCGCGTGGCACCACCATGCCGGCGCAAGCGCCCAGGCCCTGGATGAAACGCAGCACCACCAAGGTGTGGATATCGGGCGCCAGCGCACAGCCCACGCTGGCCACGGCAAACAGCACCAGGCCAAAGTACAGCGGCGCCTTGCGACCCACCATGTCGGACACCGGGCCGTAAATGATCTGGCCAATGCCCAGCGCGATGAAGAAGGCCATGAGGCTGGCCTGCACAGCGCCCATGGAGGCGCCCAGGCTCTGCCCAATGGAGGGCAAGGCGGGGAGGTACATGTCGATGGCGAAGGGGCCGATGGCGGACAGCAGGCCAAGCACCAGGGCGGTGCCGAAGAAGGAAGTTTTCATAGGGGCGGAAGCATACCCCCGGCCCCCTATCCTGCGGGGGCCTAGGGGTACTGGGCGAAGACCTTAGTTGGCCTTCAGGAAGTCGCCCACTTCGAGCAGGATCAGCTCGTTGTCGTCCGCCTTGTTGGGCTCGCGGCTGCTGGAGAAGGGCAGGTTGTTGTCGTTGCCCACGATGATGTGGGTGGCGTCCACCACGTCCACGTTCTCAATGGTGAAGAAGGGGAAGGCCAGCACGCCATTGGTCAGCGGCTTGCGCGCCAGCTTGTCGGGGTCGGCAATCGCCATCAGGTCGATATAGCCCACCTTGCGCACGGCGGCGCCCACATTGGCCTCGTTCAGCTCCACCTTGTAGACGCGTTTGAACTTGGCGATGTCGTGGAAGCAATCGGTGCGCTTCTGGCCTTCGGGGCAAGCCTTGTCGACCGTGCCTTCGCCGTTGTCACGCTCGATGATCAGGCCCATGCTGTCGTTCACCATGTTGAAGTCGCCAATGGCATTGCTGTTGGCTTCCAGCACGTACTTCCAGTGGCGGCCGGTCCAGCGTTCGGCCTTCACGTCAAATTCCAGCACGCGCAGGTACTGCTTGCCGTCCAGCATTTCGTAGGCCTTGGTCGCGTCATCCCACACCGCACCCTCCAGCAGCGCATAGAGCTTGCTGCCATCGGGCGAGGACGCCATGCCCTCAAAGCCCTTGGAGCGACGCACCTGGAACTTCACCTCGCCACCGGGCGCGCCTGGCGTGGTCACCGCCGGGTGGTCCGGCGAGCGCACCACCTTGCCGTCCACCAGGGTCTCGAACACGGCTTGCACCTTGCCCTTGAGGTCGGCCTTGATCAAGTAGGGGCCAAACTCGTCGCCAATCCAGAGCGCGCCGCCGGCGATCTGAAAGCTCTCGGTGTCGAAGTCCGAGCCGGTCAGGTAGCGCTGCTTGGTGCCTTCGTGAACGATGCGAAAGGGCACCTTCTTGTCGGGATCGTGCAGAAACACAGTACCCAGGTGTTTGAAATGGCCCGTCTTGAAGTCCACGGTGTAGTGGTTCAGGTAGAGCATGGCGTCGGGCGAATTGGCCTTGGCGCCGAAGCCGTTGTCGGTCAGCAGCCAGTAGCTGCCGTCTTTCATGCGCTTGATGCCGGAGTGGCCCTGCAGTGGCTGGCCCTTAAAGGGCAGCGACACGCCCGTGGGGCGACCGCCTGACAAGCCTTCCACACTGCCCAGCTTTTCCACACGCTGGCCAGTGGTGAACTTGCCGCTGACCTGCAGGTCAGCCGGCGCATCCTTGGGCGCAGGAATCAGGCTGTAGGCGGGCAGCACGGCGTGGCCGGCCAGGGTGGCGGGATAAGCCTGCTGGGCCTGGGCGGGCAGCACCAGCGTGGTGAGTACCGCAGCAGCCAGGGCAAGGGGATAGCGCATGGGAAAAGTCCTCCGTTGGAAAAGGGGGCAGTGTTCACTCGCCATGTGACAGCCCGGTGAAAGCGGCGCGGCAACGATAGCTACTATCAATGAATTAGTGAAAGTCGATTGGCTTTAATAGCCCGCCTTCCTTACCATTGTGTCCATGGCTGCAGAAATGGTTTCTGCAGCACCTGCCACCCAAGGAGAGCACCATGTCCACCACCGCCCGCCCCGAGATCAAGACCTTCGCCAACCTCGAGTCCGCCTTCGCCGGCGAGTCCATGGCGCACATCAAGTACCGCTACTTCGCCAAGCTGTCGCGCGAGATGGGCGACGAGGCCACGGCCCGTGCCTTTGAGGAAACCGCTGACCAGGAAGTCATGCACGCCTTTGGCCACCTGGACCTGCTCTACCCCAAGGCCAGCATGACACCGGCCAAGGCGCTGCAGATCGCCATCGACGGCGAGACCTACGAGTACACCGAGATGTACCCCGGTTTCCGCGCCACCGCCGAGGCCGAGGGCAACGCGGCCGCCGTGGCCGAGATGAACGAGCAGATCGAGGAAAGCAAGGTGCACGCGGCACAATTCAAGGCCACGCTGGAAAAAGCCCAGAAGCGCTTCGCCGCCCTGGCCCGGGTAGAAGAGCGCCACGCGGCCCACTACAAGGCCCAACTGGCCAGCCTGAGCGCCTGAGGTTTTTCACACCCACTATGAATTTGATAGCTGGCCGCGCATATTCCGCGGGGGCTAGCACCCTATTTCACCTATAACTTGAACCGAGAACCCCCATGAACACCTATATTTGCATCGTTTGCGGCTTTGTGTACGACGAGACTGCTGGCCGCCCCGAAGACGGCATCGCGCCCGGCACCGCCTGGGCCAGCGTGCCCGAGAGCTGGGAATGCCCCGACTGCGGCGTGGCCAAGGCCGACTTCGAGATGGTGGCGCTCTGATCTAGACTCGCTGCTTCCTTCCACCTGACCTCCGCCGAGCCTGCCGCATGAGTGACCTGCCCCTTTCCCAGCTTGCCACCTCTGACCCCATCCTCATCATCGGCGCGGGCCTGGCCGGCTGGACCACGGTGCGCGAATTCCGCAAGCTGGATGCCACGACGCCCGTGGTGCTGGTCACCGCGGACAGCGGCGACTTTTACGCCAAGCCCACGCTGTCCAATGCCTACGCGCAGAAGCGCACGCCGGCCCAGCTGGTGAGCACGCCGGCGGCCAAGATGGTGGAGACGCTGAATGTGACGCTGCTGGCCCAGCACCATGTGGAGTCGCTGGACACAGCGGCGCGCAGCGTGGTGCTGACCCATGGCGGCCAGACGCAGACCCTGCGCTACAGCCGCCTGGTTCTGGCCACGGGCGCCCAGCCCATTCGTGTTCCCGTGGCCGGCACGGCGGCGGACCAGGTGAAGTCCATCAACAACCTGGACGACTTTGGCGCCTTCCACCAGGCCCTGGGCGTAGACCCCTGCGCCGCCGAGCCCGCAGCGCCCAAGACCGTGCTCATCATGGGTGCGGGGCTGATCGGCTGTGAGTTTGCCAACGACCTGGTGCACGCCGGTGCCACGGTGCATGTGGTGGACCCGGCGCAGCGCCCACTGTCGCTGTTGCTGCCCGCTGAGGCGGGCGACCAACTCCAGGCGGCCTTGGAGGCACTGGGCGTGGTCTGGCACTTTGGCACCACGGTGACCAGAGTGGACAGTGCAGATAGCGGCTTGAACGTGCAGCTGGCTGACGGCAGCAGCCTAGCTGCGCACATGGTGCTCAGCGCCATTGGCCTGCGCGCCGACACCACCCTGGCTGCGGCAGCGGGCCTGCTCTGCGAGCGCGGTATTGTGGTGGACGACACGCTGCAGACCTCGGCGACGAATGTCTATGCGCTGGGCGACTGCGCGCAGTACGCCTCGGCCGGACAACGCACCCTGCCTTATGTCATGCCCATCATGAACGCAGCCAAGGCCCTGGCCGCCACGCTGGCGGGTACACCCACTGCACTGGTGTTTCCGCTTATGCCAGTCAGCATCAAAACGCCCGCGCTGCCCATCGTGGTGGCCGCCGCACACCCGGCCCTGGCCGGCGCGTGGAAAGCGGGGGATGGCGAAGGCATTTGGCAGTTCACCGATGGGGACGGCACCCAGCGCGGCTTTGTGCTGACAGGCAAAAGCACGGCCCGCCGCATGGAGCAAAGCAAGGCCACAACGGCCTGAATAACCCCATTCTTTATTCGCATAAAGTTGGCCTCCTCTGCAACCAAGCAACCACGGACGAGGTCTACAATCCAAAGCCCATGACCGAGCCGGGGGACATGCGAGTTTGCTAGAGCCCCTCGCCGCAGAGGACTCCTAATGCCCCAGCAACCCGCTCCCCTCGTCCCCCATCCCCCCGTTTCCAATTCGGCCGAAAAGAAAGCGCAATTGCGCCAGGCTGCGCTGGAGTACCACGAGTTTCCCACCCCCGGCAAGATCGCCATCTGCGCGACCAAGCAGCTGATCAACCAGCATGATCTGGCGCTGGCCTACTCGCCCGGCGTAGCAGCGCCCTGCGAAGAAATCGTCAAGGACCCCAACAACGCCTTCAAGTACACCAGCCGGGGCAACCTGGTCGCCGTCATCACCAACGGCACCGCCGTGCTGGGCCTGGGCGACATTGGCCCGCTGGCCTCCAAGCCAGTGATGGAGGGCAAGGGCGTGCTGTTCAAGAAGTTCGCCGGCATCGACGTGTTCGATCTGGAGATCGACGAGAAACACGATCTGGACAAGCTGGTCGACATCATCGCGTCGCTGGAGCCCACCTTCGGCGGCATCAACCTCGAAGACATCAAGGCGCCCGACTGCTTTTACGTCGAGCGCAAGCTGCGCGAGCGCATGAAGATCCCGGTCTTCCATGACGACCAACACGGCACCGCGATTTGCGTGGGCGCGGCCATGCTCAACGGCCTCAAGGTAGTCGGCAAAGACCCGAAGAACGTCAAGCTGGTGACCTCGGGCGCCGGTGCGGCCGCGCTGGCCTGCCTGGGCCTCTTGGTCAAGTTGGGCATTCCGCGTGAAAACATCTATGTGACCGACCTGGCCGGGGTGGTCTATGAAGGCCGCACGGAGCTGATGGACGAAGACAAGGCCGTCTTCGCACAAAAAACCGACGCGCGCACGCTGCGCGAAGTGATTGCCGGCGCCGACATTTTCCTGGGCTTATCGGCCGGTGGCGTGCTCAAGCCCGACATGGTGGCCTCCATGGCCGCCAAACCGCTGATCTTCGCGCTGGCCAACCCCACGCCCGAGATCCTGCCGGAAGACGTGAAGGCCGTGCGTGACGACGCCATCATGGCCACCGGCCGCACCGACTACCCGAACCAGGTCAACAACGTCCTGTGCTTCCCCTATATCTTCCGCGGCGCACTGGATGCAGGTGCCTCCACCATCACGCTGGAGATGGAAATTGCCGCGGTGCACGCGATTGCCGAGCTGGCCCAGGCCGAGCAAAGTGAAGTGGTGGCCGCCGCCTATGTAGGCGAGCAACTGGCCTTTGGCCCCGAGTACCTGATTCCCAAGCCGTTTGATCCGCGCCTGATGATGAAGATCGCGCCGGCCGTGGCCCAGGCCGCCGCCGACAGTGGCGTGGCGCTGCGCCCCATCACCGACATGGATGCCTACCGCGAGCGGCTGCAAAGCTTTGTCTACGCGTCCGGCACCACCATGAAGCCCATCTTCACGGCGGCCAAGAAGGCGCTCAAGAAGCGCGTGGCCTATGCCGAGGGCGAAGAAGAACGCGTGCTGCGCGCCGCCCAGATCGTGGTGGACGAAGGCCTGGCTTTGCCCACGCTGATCGGCCGCCCCAAAGTGATCGCCGAACGCGTGGAGAAATTCGGCCTGCGCCTCAAGGAAGGTGTGGACTACAACGTGGTCAACGTCGAGCAGGACCACCGCTACCGCGATTTCTGGCAAACCTACCATCGCATGACCGAGCGCAAGGGCATCACGGCACAGGTCGCCAAGATCGAGATGCGTCGCCGCCTGACCCTGATCGGCGCCATGCTGCTGCACAAAGGCGATGTGGACGGCCTGATCTGCGGCACCTGGGGCACCACCACCATGCACCTGCACTACATCGACCAGGTGATTGGCAAGCGCGTGGAAAGTGGTACCCGCACGGCTCCACACGCACCCATCTACGCCTGCATGAACGGCCTGATGCTGCCGAATCGCCAGGTGTTCCTCGTCGACACCCACGTCAACTACGACCCCACCGCCGAAGAGCTCTGCGAGATCACGGTGATGGCCGCCGAGGAAATGATGCGCTTTGGCTTCAAGCCCAAGGCCGCGCTGCTGTCCCACTCCAACTTTGGCAGCAGCAACGAACCCAGCGCCATCAAGATGCGCACCACCTTGGCGCTGCTGCAACAGCGTGCGCCCTGGCTGGAAGTGGACGGCGAAATGCACGGCGATGTGGCGCTGGACGGCGCCGCCCGCAAGGTGCTGATGCCCAACAGCACACTGCAGGGCGATGCCAACCTGCTGGTGCTGCCCAACATCGACGCCGCCAATATTGCCTACAACCTGCTCAAAACCGCCGCCGGCGGCAACATTGCGATTGGCCCAGTGCTGCTGGGTGCGGCCAAGCCTGTGCATGTGCTGACCGCCAGCACCACGGTGCGCCGCATCGTGAATATGACGGCACTGACTGTGGCGGACGCAAACGCAACGCGTTAACGGGTTTTGTAACAGTTAGCGCACACTTTACTTTGTAAAGACCCCGCAGGCCTTGCTCATTTCTTGAGCAAGGCCTTGCTTTTTTGTGCCGAATCCGCGACACTACGCACTTGCTTTTCCGGGTTTACCCGCGGTAGTCACACAAGGATTCAGGGTGCGCAAGGGTGTATTCAAGTTAGTGCTTACTGGCTTGGTTTTGGCTGCAGCGGTGTCTGTAGACCTCACCTTCGCCAAAGACGCGCCCTGGCCATTGGCCACTCCCTCCGTGGAAGTGGGCAGCCTTCCAGCCCCCGCCCGCGCAACCTATGCGCTGGTCCGGCAAGGCGGCCCTTTTCCCTACGCCAAAGATGGCGTGGTCTTCGGCAATCGGGAGCGTTTGCTGCCCTTGCAAAAGCGCGGCTACTACCGGGAATACACCGTGAACACGCCCGGATCCTCGGACCGGGGAGCACGACGAATTGTGTGCGGTGGCCCAGCCACCGTGCCAGATGCCTGTTACTACACGGCCGATCACTATGCGAGTTTTCGCAAGATCGTGCCCTGAATTGAATTTTGTACTTTGAGAAAGAGAATCGGGGATGGATACGCCACTTCGAACTGTCAGAACGAACATCGTTCAATCAATCCGCGCCTTCCGGGTGTCGGATTTGCAGGAAGCCGCCCAAGGCTTGGGACATCACTTTCTGTACGCCAACCTCGCTAACGCGCAGACCAAGCAGGACGTGTTGGACATGATCGGCCAGCAATTCATGCTGCCGGCCACCGTCAGCAAGAATTTTGACGCGCTGTACGACAGCATGACCGACCCGGTGCACAAGTCGGGCCCACAGCCTGGTTTCATCGCCGTGTTGGAACACATTCCTGCGAACGTCAAGTTCGACAAGGAAGCGCGCGAGCAGCTGCTGGACATCTTCCGCGACACCGCGGACTACTGGGGAGACCGGAAGATACCGTTCCGATGCTTCTATTCTTTTCTGTAGCCCGTTCTGCACACACCAGCCAAGCAGAACGGGCGAACGAGGCAAGCAGCGAAACCGCATCCACCGAAGTGGTCGGCGTCGAATTGACTACTGAAACCGGCGAGAAGATGCCCACCGACAAGTTGTTGGACGTCTCTCCCCTGGCGCTGCGCATGAGCAGCCCCTTCAACGCAGGGTACTGGTTGGCAGCCGCGTAAGCGGCAAGCCCTCCGTTTCCTGCCGGGTGGCTCGCCGCCCAAAACCAAGCCTGTCCGTCGTGACAGGCTTTTTTTTGGACGCTGTACTATTGCGGCAAACAAAGAGACACTCGTTGGCATGGGCATCCTGGCAAGGCTTTTACCCAAGGCGCTCAAGCGCCGGCTTCTGACCGCCCTGTCTGACGGGGAGGACAAGTTCTCCCGGGTGTTCAACACCAGCGCGGAGTGGATCGTCATCACCCGGCTGGACGACAGCACCATTGCCGACGTCAACACCGGGTTCGAAACCATCAGCGGCTACCAGCGCGACGAGGTGTTGGGGCGCCGCATGGCGGACTTCAACGTCTGGGCCCAGCCGGCCCAGCGGACCGCCCTCATCGCCGAAATGCTGCAAAACGGCTCAGCCCGTAACCACCTGGTGACCCTGCGCCGACGCGATGGCTCGCTGCGCGACTGTATGGTGAACTGCGCACTGATTGCGCTGGACGGCGCGGACAACTCCCACGCCGTGTGGATTGCACGGGACATCACCGAGCACAACGTGGTGTATGAGCAGTTCAAGGCCGCGTTCCGCCTCACCCCCGATTTCATGTCCATTTCGCGCATGGACGACGGCAAGTACGTCGAGGTGAATGCCGCGTTCGAGCGCATCACGGGCGTCAGCCGCGATGATGCGATCGGCAAAACCTCCACCGAGCTGCGCATCTGGGCCGAGCCCGAGAAGCGGCGTGACCTGACACGGGTGCTGCGCGCCGAGGGAGCGGTGAGCGACTACGCCATGGCGTTGAACGTGCGGGATGGCCAGGTGCGCGAGGCGCTGCTCAACGCCGCCTCTTTCGAGTCGCGCGGGGAGCGCTACATCATTGCGCTGCTGCGCGACGTGACCGACGAGCGCCGCGCTGCGCGTGCCCTGCAAGAGAGTGAGTCACGTTTCTCGCGGCTGTTTGAGCAGTCCCCGCTGCCCATGTGTTACTCGGGCACCCAAAACGACTTTCAGACCACGCAATGGAACCAGGCCTGGTTCGACGCGTTTGGGTTTGACCCGGTGCAGGACCAGGGCAAGTCGGGCCTGACACTGGGAATTTGGGTGAATCCCGAGGACCGGGCCCGCATGCTGGGCATGACGGTGCAGGGCACCGCCTTCACCGACGTGGAAGTGCAGATGCGCCGCCGCGACGGCGAGCTGCGCTGGATCTCCCTCTCCACCCGCTTGTTCGAAGAGATAAACCGGACCATGGTGCTGTTCACTTACTTTGACATCACCGAACGCCGAGCCGCGCAGCAAAGCATTTTGGAACTCAACACCCAACTTGAAGCCCGCGTGGCCCGGCGCACCGCGGAGCTGCAAGGCGCCAACCAGGAACTGTCCGACACGCTGGATACGCTGAAGGTGGCGAAAGACCACCTGGTGCAGTCCGAAAAACTCGCTGCCCTGGGCTCGCTGGTGGCGGGTGTGGCGCACGAACTCAACACGCCCATCGGCAACGGGTTGACGGTGGCCAGCTCGCTGGAACACCGCATCCGCGACTTCCGCCATCTGGCGGCCACCGGACTGCGCAAGTCGGACCTGCAGGGTTTTCTGGACGACATGCAGCTGGCCTCGGACATCATGGTGCGCAACCTGGGCCGCTCGGCCGCGCTGGTCGCTAGCTTCAAGCAGGTGGCCGTGGACCAGACCAGCTCGCAACGGCGCAAGTTTGACCTGGCCGCAGTGGTGGGCGAAATCCTGGTCACCTTGAACCCTGCGATCCGCAAAACCGCCTGCACCGTCAGCACGCGCATCGACGAGGCGCTGACCATGGACAGCTACCCCGGTCCGCTGGGCCAGGTGCTGACGAACCTGATCAACAACGCGGTGCTGCACGGCTTTGAACCGGGGGAGGAAGGCAAGATTGAAGTGCAGGCCTGGGCCAAGGACAGCCAGCATGTGGTGATTGAGGTGCGTGACACCGGCCACGGTATTCAGGGCGAGGACCTGCACCGCGTGTTTGACCCCTTCTTCACCACGCGCCTGGGCCAGGGCGGCTCGGGGCTGGGGCTGCACATCGTGCACAACCTGGTGGGCAGTGTGCTGGGCGGGCGCATTGAGGTCCAGAGCCGGCCCGACGCGGGCGCGACGTTCAGCATGACCTTGCCCCTCACGGCTCCCGAACGGCTGGACGCGATGGCCGCGCCCATCAGCGACGGCTAGCGCAGCTGCTGTACCAGACCCAGGTATTCGTCCACCGGTACTTCCTGCGCGCGGCGCTGCACGTCAAAAGTGCCGGCAAAGCCTTTTTCTTCCAGCCAACGGCCCAGGGTATGGCGCAGCAGCTTGCGGCGCTGGCTGAATGCCACCTGCACCATCTCGGAAAACAAGGCCTGATCGATCACCGGCGGTTGCGCCAGCGGCACCATGCGCACCACCGCACTGTCCACGCGCGGTGGTGGGTCAAAGCTCTCGGGCGGCACGAACAGCACATCTTCCATGGCGTAGCGCCACTGCAGCATCACGCTCAGACGGCTGAAGTCCGAGGTGTCGGGCTGCGCCACCATACGGTCAATCACCTCTTTTTGCAGCATGAAGTGCTGGTCTTCAATGCAGTCCACATGGTCCAGCAGGTGGAACAGGATGGGCGTGGAGATGTTGTAAGGCAGGTTACCTACTACGCGCAACTTGGGGCGCAGCGCCGGCGCAGCATCTGCGGCCGCTATGGTTTTAGTAGCTGCAGGCACAATGTCTATGCGGGCAAAGTCCACATTCAGCACATCAGACTCGATAACGGTGAGCTGCTCATGGCTGCGCAGGCGCTTGGCCAGGTCACGGTCCAGCTCGATCACGGTGAGGTGTCCCAGGCGCTCCACCAGGGGCTGGGTCAGCGCTGCCAGGCCGGGGCCAATTTCCACCATGGGCTGGCCGGGCTGCGGGTCAATGGCATGCACGATGGCATCGATGATGCCGCGATCGGACAGAAAGTGCTGTCCGAAACGCTTGCGTGCGATGTGCTTGGTCATTGCGGCGCTTCTCGCATCTCGACGAAGGCGCGGGCGCGTACGTCCTGCGCCCAGGTGGTGTAGGCCTCGTCGTAGCGGCTGCGGCGCAGCTGGTTGCGCACGGATTCGCGCACCTGCTGCGGGCTCAGTTCGACCTTGCGGCGTTCCATGAGCTGGATCAGGTGCACACCAAAACGCGAAATCAGCGGTGCGCTGATCTGGCTCTCGCTCAGGCGGCCCATGGTCTCTTCAAACTCGGGAACAAACATGCCCGGCGAGGCCCAACCCAAGTCACCGCCCTGCTCCGCTGTCGAATCCTGGGACAGCTTGCGCGCCTCGGTGGCGAAGTCGGTCTTGCCAGCGACGATGCGCTGGCGCACCTCGGCCAGCTGTGCCACGGCCTGGGCCGGCGGCAACTGGGGTGTGACCCGCAGCAGAATGTGGCGGGCCCGACTCTGCGTGATGGTTTGCACCAAGCGGTTGGGGGGCCGTTTTTCCACCACCTTGAGGATGTGGAAGCCCGCGCCCGAGCGCACGATGTCAGACACCTCGCCGACCTTGAGCTTTTGCGTAGCCAGCACGAAAGAGGGTGGGTAACGGTCGGCACGGCGCAGGCCCAACTGACCGCCATTGCTGCGGTCGGCGGCAGACACGTCCTTCACCAGGCGGTCAAAGTCTTCGCCACCGCGAATGCGTTCCAACAACTTCTGCGCCTGCACAAAGAGAGCGGCCGCCTGCTCGGCCGAGGCCTTCTCCGGCACGGCAACCAGGATCTGGGCCAGGTTGATGTCAAAGGTAAACGGGTCGGTGTTGGCGGCTTGCTGCTCCAGCATGGCGCGGTCCACGTCCACATCGGACACCTTGATGGTCGCCTCCACATCCCGTTCATGCAGGCGGTTCAGCATCAGCTGGTCACGCAGGCCATCCCGGAAAGTGGTGACCGACACGCCGTCCTTGGCGAGGCGCTGGTGCAGGCCCGCCACATCCACCTGGTTCTGGGCGGCCACGGCTTGCTCGGCGCGGTCAATGGCGGCAGTGTCGATGCGGATACCGGTTTCGCGCGCCAGTTGCAGTTGGGCCCGGTCGTTGATCAGGCGCTCCAGCACCAGCCGGCGCAATTCAGCCGGCGCCGGTGCGGGCTTACCCTGCTGGGCCAGCTGCAGTGCTACGCGCTTCACCTCCAGCTGCACTTCCTGGTTGGTGATGGGGTCCGAGTTGACCACCGCCACGATGTAGTCCAGCGGTTGCGGGGTTTGCGCCTGCAATGGCGACACCGCCACGCTGCACAGACAGACCAGGGCCCAGGCCCAGACGCGAAATTTCATGGTGTTCAATCGTAGTTACTGAAGCGGCTGTTGGTGCCGCCCACTTCTCGCAAGTTCTGGTAGCGTGAAATATTGGATTTCAGGGTTTGCAACGGGCTCACGCCCAGACGGGTAAAGCCGACAAACTCCAGCTCGAATTTGATGCTCTCGGTGGCCGAGGAGGTGCTGGTCTGCACCCGGCCTATGACCACCCGCGCCAGCCAGCAGCCCGCATCGTACTCGACGCCCAACAGGGTGTCGACCAGGCGGCGCTCGTCGACGCTGTAGTTCATGCGACCCACCGCGTAGTAGCGGCCCTCGCCCATGCCACGCCCGGCGCCCAGGTCCTGGCCACGGTCACCCCAGAGGTCATTCAGCGGCCATTGCCAGCTTACGTCCACCTGTTCGCTCACATCACGCTGGAAGCGGTAGGCTGCGTTGATCACACGGTAGTTGCTGGGGCTGTAGCGGGTGCCGATGGTGGAGCGCTCTGACTTGTCGGTACGTGGGTTGTACTGCACCGTGGAGTCCAGCGCCCAGCGCTCATTCACATTCACCGCGGCACCAAACAACACATCGCTGAACCCAGGCAAAGCCGTGGCGGCCGAAGGCGTCAGCGTGACCTTTTGCTCTTCAAACCGGAAACGCTGGGCCACGCCAAAGCGTGCGAGCTGTGCACCGGTATCTGCATCCAGCAGGCGGGTGGTCACCCCCAGGGTCAGCAGGTTGTTGTCCGAGATCTTGTCGTGGCCACCAAAGGCGTTCTCGGTGTAGATGCTGGCGAAGTTGAAGTCGTTCGCACCCGTGTCGTAGTTGGGCAGCAGGCTCTGGTTGTGGTACGGCGTGCGCACATAGAAAGCGCGCGGCTCCAGGGTTTGCACCAGCGCGCGGCCAAAGTAGCTGGCGTCGCGCTCAAACACAAGGCCCGCGTCCAGGCTGAAGGTAGGCACCGTGCTGTCGGCAGACCGGTTGCCGTTGGCAATCGGGTTGTCAAACTGGTAGGCCGCAGTATGCAGCTGCAGCTTGGGCACGACAAAGCCTGCTGCGCCCACCCAGGGTCGGCTCACCTGGGCAAGGCCATAGACGCGTTGGGCATTGGGCTGCAGCGTTAGGCTGCGGTCGGCCACAAACTGGGTGTAGTCGCCTTCCAGAGACCAGTCGAATCCACTCTGGTTGGTCTGCGTGTAGCGCGCGGTGAGCTGGGGCACCCGGTCGTAGGGTGGAACAATCGGCGACGTGGCGTCTTGCAGGGTTTGCCATTGCAGCACGCTGGCGGTCAGCGCCACCGGGCCCTGGGCCCAGCTGACCGACGCGTTGTTGGGCAGCAGGCGCTGGGTTAGCGAAGCACTGGAGTGCGTGAAGTCGCGCCAGTAGTTGTCATCACTGACGCGGTTCAGGTTCAGCAGGTAGGACACATTGCCCACGCCTTCCAGGCCCGTGTCGTAGGTACCCGTCTGGTTCAGCGTCGCCCCCCACCGGTCCGCGCTGCGCAGCTTGTCGCTGGGCATGTAGTTGGCGCGCAGCACGCCGGCGTAGGTGGGCTCCAGGTAGCGGAACTCGCCCCCCAGGTCCACGCCACGCGCAGTCATCATGGTGGGGGTGAGCGTGGCATCCCGGTTGGGCGCAATGTTCCAGTAATAGGGCACGCTGACCTCCGCGCCATTGACGTTGTCTACGCCTACGGTGGGCGGCAGCAGACCGGACTTGCGCTTGTCACTGAGCGGGAAACTGATGGCTGGCACGGGCAGGATGGGCACGCCCTTGAAGCTCAGGTAGGCGCCATGGGCGATGCCCACGTCTTCGTCGCTGTCAAATGTGATGTTGGCCGCCTTCAGCACCCAGTCGGGCATCCAGCCCGGGCCGGGCTTGCGCCGGCAGGTGGTGTAGGTGGCGTCATGCACCACGGTGGTACTGGCGTCCACGAAATCGGCGCGGCTGGCGTCGCCGTGCGCGTCGCCCTGCAAAAACTGGTAGCGCGGCTGCAAAAAGAAGCCCTCGAAAGCTTCGAGTTTGAGCTCCAGCTGCGGCCCTTCAAACACATTGCCGCCGCGGTTGATGCGCACATTGCCCGTGGCCTTGGCTTGATCGTCCGCGGCGTTGTACTCCAGCCGGTCCGCCTTGATCACGGTGCCGGGCTTGCGCAACTCGGCCTGGCCCTCCACCACGGTTTCCAGGTCCGGACGGCCCGAGATGCGCTGGCCCATCAGAAACATGGGGGCCGATTCGCGCTGGGCGGGTGGCAGCGACTCCTGCAAGCGCGGGCTAGGCAACAGCTTCACGGGCGCGGTTTCGACCGACTCGGCAGCCGGCGCAGCCTCTTGGGCCTGCGCCGCCATATGCACGCACGCCAGCGCCACCAAAGCCACAAGGCGGGTCAGGGGTGGCGGGCAGTGGGGCGGCCTGTGGGTCAGGTCGCGCGGGGGGAAACGCATGGGGCGGGGCGCAGGGTCAGCAAATCAGGTGTCGGACAAGGCAGCCAACCAGGGTCGTGCGCACAGGGGCACGGCCATGGGGCTTTGTAGAATGGATTATCCATGAGCCCAAGCCCCTCCCTTTCCCCGAACTCCCCCGCCGTGCCCTCCTCTACCGACATCCTCTGGACCGACCCGGCGCGCCAAGCGCACTTTGCTACCTGGTTTGCCGGTATCCGGGCTGCCCATGGACTGGATGCCAGCACCCTGGGGCTTGCATCGGCGGATGCCAGCTTTCGTCGTTACTTCCGGGTACAGGGCCCCAGCGGCACGTTGGTCATCATGGACGCGCCGCCCGACAAGGAAAACAGCCAGCCCTTTGTGGACATAGCCACACTCCTGACGCAGGCAGGTTTGCGCGCCCCCGACATTCTGAACTGGGACCAGCCCCACGGCTTCATGCTGCTGAGCGACCTGGGCACACTGACCATGATGCAGTTCATGGCCGCCCGCGGCGACCTCAACCCCACCTTCAGCGTCACCGGCCAGGCGCTGAGCAGCCCGCCGCTGGACCTGTATTTGGGCGCGGTAGACACGCTGGTGCAGTGGCAGCTGGCCTCCCAACCCGACGTGCTACCGCCTTACGACCACGCGCTGCTGCTGCGCGAGCTGGAGCTATTCCCCCAGTGGTACATCGCCGCGCACCGCCAAGTCACCTTGGATGCGGCCCAGCGCAAGGTGCTGGACGACAGCTTTGCGCTGTTGATCGAGAACAACCTTTCCTGGCCCAGCGTCTATGTGCACCGCGACTTCATGCCGCGCAACCTGATGGTGCCGCTGGACGGCTTGCCGCCCAAGCTGGATGCCACCACGCTGGGCGTGCTGGATTTTCAGGACGCGGTCTACGGCCCCATCACCTACGACATCGCCAGCCTGATGCGCGACGCCTTCCTGACCTGGGACGAAAACTTCTGCCTGGACGTGACGATTCGCTACTGGGAAAAGGCGCGCAAAGCCGGCCTGCCCGTGGGCGACGACTTTGGTGAGTTTTACCGCGGGGTGGAGTGGATGGGCCTGCAGCGCCACCTGAAAATCGCTGGCATCTTTGCGCGCCTGACCCTGCGCGACGGCAAGCCCAAGTACCTGGCCGACACGCCCCGCTTCATCGACTACATCCGCAGCACCTGCGGCCGCTATATGCAGCTCAAACCACTGCTGCGTCTGGTGGAGAACATCGAAGGCATTGAGATGCCCAATGTCTTCGCTTTCGGTCGTTCATAAAGCTGCTTTTAAACCAAATAGGCCTCTAGCCCCCGTGGATATTGCGCAAACAGCTCCTGATTCAATAGCAAAACACAGCTGCCATGCCCCGCTTTTACTGCCCCACCCCTCTGGCGACTGACGCCCTGCTGGAGCTGCCCGCCGGTGCGGCGCGCCATGTACAGGTGCTGCGCCTGCAGCCGGGCGATGCCATCACGCTGTTCAACGGGGAGGACAGCCGCGAGTTTGACGCCACCGTCACCCGCATGGGCCGCAGCGACGTGCAAGTGCAGGTGGGCACCCCGCGCACCACCGCGCGCGAGCCCGCGCGCCGTGTGCACCTGGCTGTGGGCATGCCGGCCAACGACCGCATGGACTGGCTGGTGGAAAAAGCCACTGAACTCGGCGTGGCCAGCATCCAACCGCTGATGACCGAGCGCAGCGTGCTGCGCCTCTCGGGCGAGCGCGCCGAGAAAAAAGTGGCCCACTGGCAAAGCGTGGCCGTCTCGGCCTGCGAGCAGTGCGGCGGCAACCGCGTGCCCACGGTGCACCCGGTGCAAACGCTAACCCAGTGGCTCAAAAGCGCCTCTGCGACGGACGCTGCCACCCAACGCCTGCTGCTTTCGCTGCGCGATCGCAGTGCCCCTGTGGCAGCGCTGCCCCACAGCAGCCTGCCCGCGTGGTTTTTGTCCGGGCCCGAAGGCGGCCTTAGCCCAGCGGAGGAAGACGCAGCCCTGACCACCGGTTTTACCCCTGCATCGTTGGGCCCCCGGGTGCTTCGGGCCGAGACAGCGGCACTGGCAGCGCTGACCCTGCTCACCCAAGCATGAAGCCCGCAAGCCCCTCGCTCGACCCCGGCCTCAGCACCACGGGGGAGAGTGAATCGGCTTTGGCCGACTACTTTCGCGACCCCGAGTTTGTAGCCGACTCCGCGCTGGCCTGGCAGATGGACCAGCACAGCGCCACCATCGAAGCGTTGCGCAGCCTGTTTCAAGGTCCCGGTGGCGTGGTGCGCTTGCGTGTGTGGATGCTGCTCACCCTCACCAGCCAGGGCCGCGCATTCTGGAGCCGTGAAGAACTGGAGCAGCTCTTCCACCCCGTGCGCCCGGAAGCCACCGACAACGCCATCAAACGCCTGCGCGAAGCCGCCCTGTTGACCTGGGACGACACCCAGCGCCACTACGCCATCACCCCGCTGGCCCAGCACACCGCCACCATGCTGGGCCCCCTGAGCCAGCCGGTGCATGACGAACTGTCCGGCTTGCTCAGCCAGGTGGTGGGCGCTGACCAGTTGGGCACACTGGACGCGGGCCAAGTGCGCATGCTGCAAGCCCAGCTGGGCCGCCTGCACCACGAGTTTGCCGACGCCATTGCCAGCGGTTCCGAGTTCCGCCTGCGCGAAGCGCGCAAGCGCTACGACCGGGCCGCCCGGCTCATCGACAAAGCCTCCGACACCATCACCGCCATCATCAGCAACGCGCGTGGCCAACTGGCTCTGGAGCAAGCCGCCCGTTCGCTGGGGCAAGCCCAGTCGCGCCTGCTGGCCATGGCCAGCCAGTTCAACCGCGCGCTGCAGCAGGTGGACCGCCAGCGCGTCACCTTAGGCACCACCGGCATCACCAGTACCGACGTGAAACGTTGGTTGCAAACGCTGGGCGCCCGTGACGCGCTCCCGCACCTGGCGGTCGATGCCGTGGCCTTGCCCGTGGGCCTGACCGCCCTGGCGCCCCACGAATTGCTGGACGTGACCGAGGCGGAGTTCGAACGCGACCGCCCGGTGGCCGCCCTGCCCGATGCCCTGCCCAGCGCACAAGCCGCCCCGGTGGGCGACCTGACGGCCGTGGCCTTGCCGCATGAGCTGTTTGACCTCTCCAGTCTGCTCAGAGGTTGGGAACTGGCGCTTGGCACTGCACCGCACGACGCCATCGACAGCGCACCCGCCCAACACAGCGTGAGCGCCGCACTGCTTGGCGTGTCGGAAGGCAGCGAAAGCCCGGCACGCTATGCCCAGGTGGCCTACAAAGCCCAGCTACTGCCCCTGCTGGGCGATGCACAGGCCCGCGAACTGCCGGGTGCCACGGGCGAGTTGGCCCGCCAAACCTGGCGTGTGCAGTGGAGCCCCGACATCTTGAACGTAGACCACCCCGCCGTCACGCACCTGAGCAGCGGGCAGCTCATCCATAACCCCGACGGACAGACCGCCCCCCGCGATTCCAACGCATGACCGATACCTCCCACGACGCCGCCTTGCTGGTGGCCGAACTGCTGACTCGCAAATACCTGCCGCGCACCCACCCCCGGGTGCGGCGCGCGCTCACCGACACCGAACTCTTCACCCTCATCGAGCAGCGCCTGGCCCAGGTCGGCCTGCGCTGGGTGGACAACGTGTATGCCGACCACGTCAGCATCACCTTGTTGCCCGGGCCGCAAACTGCCGTGCTGGGCGAGGCCGGGTTGAATGCCAACAACAACCTCGACCTGCCACGCGACGCCATGGCCCTGCTGGTGGTGGTGTGGGCGCTGATCGTGCTGCCCAAGCGTGAGCGCCAAACCAGCCGAACCGACGAGTCCGTACCGCAAAACGACATGTTCGCCGGGGCCAAGCCGCTGCCCAACGCGCGCAGCGTGAGCCCGGTACTCTCTTACAAGGCCTTGCTGGAAGACTATGGCCCCCAGTTGGGTAAGAAGTTGCGCCTGGACGCCAACCTCAAGCTGCTGGAGCGCCACGGCTTCATCCTGCGCAAACAAGACGACATTGCCGAAGGCCCGCTGCTCGACGTGCTGCTGGACTACGACGTACTGGCCCCGCGCATCCTGGACGGTGCGCTGGCCGATGTGCTGGCACGTGAACATGCAGCACAAGAAGCTCAGGGGGCCGACACCCCGGCGCCTGCCCCCTCCCCCGAATCTGAGTAAGCCCCATGTTTCACCTGCAAACCCTGGAACTCGTGCACTGGGACTACTGCCAGCGCGTGAGCCTGCCGCTGGATGCGTCCATCATCACCATTGCCGGGCCCAACGGCTCGGGCAAGACCACGCTGCTGGACGCCATGCGTACCCTGCTGGGCCTCAAGTGCTCGCAGCCGCGTGACTTCAAAACCTACGCCCGCCATGCCGGCGCCAACATCGCCTGGCTGCGGGCCGTCGTCGACAACAAGCCGCAAAACCGCCAGACCTCCAGCCGCCCCTTTGCCCGCCGCCTGCTCTACAGCGACCAGGTCACGTTGGCCTGCCGCATCGATCGCAACGGCGGCGACTGGCAACGCCGCTATATGGCGGTGGAAGGCGATGTCAGCATCGAACAACTCACCGAACGGCCCGATAAAGAGCTTCAGGTCATGGGTGTGGAGGCCTGGGGCCGCATGCTGGCCGACGCCGGCCTGTCGCCCGCCATTGCCAAGGTGCTCTCGCTGGAGCAGGGCCAGACCGACCGCCTGTGCGAATACAGCCCGCGCGAACTGCTGCGTTTGGTGTTTGACGTGTTTGGCGACCAGGAAGTGCTCAACCACTACGACACCGCCCGCGAACACCAGCAACAACTCAACCGCGAAATGCAGCAGGCTGAGAAGGAACTGGACCACAGCAAGGCCCAGCTCTCCGAGCTGCAAAACAAGGTCAGCAACTACCAACGCTGGCAACACCTGGTGCAGGAACGCGAGCGCCTCGCCACCGAAGTGCTGCCGGTGCTGGAATGGCATGGCCAGCGCCAGAAGCTGGCCGAGCGCAGCCGCGAACACCGCCGCCAGCGCCACCAGAGCGCTCAGGCCAAGGCGGAGCGCGCCCAGAAAAATGCAGAGCTGCTGGCCCTGTTGGAGGTGCGCAACCGTGCCGAAGCCGATGAAGCCCGCCTGCTGCAAGAGCGCGACGGCGCTGCCAACCAACGCGACAGCACCCGAGACTTTGAGCGCCCGCTTGAAACCCTGACCCAACGCGAAGCCGAGCTGCTGGCCCTCGTGGACAAGGAAAGCGACGCCGACGCGCTGAACAAACACCTGACCGAACTCCATGCGCAGGAGGAGGTGCAGCAGGAAAAGCACAGCGTACTGCTACAAAAAAAGAAGCGCCTTGCGCAGTCTCTATCGGGGCTGGAAGGCCAAAACGCCCCGCCTTTTCCGGAAGATGCACGCCGCCTGCGCCAGCGCTTGCAAAGCGCCGGTGTGGCCCACCGCTTTCTGGCCGAGGTGGTGGAAGTCAAAGCCGAGCCTTGGCGTGCAGCCGTAGAAGGCGTGCTGCGCCCGCTGCGCTGGATGGTGTTGCTGGATCAGGCCGCCGATTTGGTCCGGGCGGACGAAATCGCCTCTGCCGAGCGCTACCGCCACTACACCGTGGCCCCTGGTGAAGCCGTGCCGGCGGCAGAACCGTACAGCCTGCTGGCCCAGGTGCAGTTTGACGCCAAGCTGCCCCGCTGGCTGATCCAGCAGTTGCAAAACCTGCGCTGTGTGGACAATCCGGCGGCCGGGCGGCAGACCAGCGGCAACTGGATCACCCCGCAGGCCTACAGCTTTGACGGACGCGGTGCCCGCTCGGTGTGGGTGGAGCCGCGTGAGCACCAGTTTGGCGCGGCCGCCCTGCAAGCCCAGCGTGACGCACTGGAACGTGACCTGCGCCGCGTGGACGCCGATTTGGGCCCGGTCACCCAGGCGCTGCTGGCGCTTAAACGCCAGGTGGAAGACTGCAAGCGCGCCTTGCAAGGCCACAGCGCCGCCGAAGAGCTGGCGCGCCGCAGCGATGAATTCGCCACCGCCCGCCAGGCCTTGCCCGCAGCCAAACAGGCCCGTATTGCCGCCGCCATGCGTTGGCAGAACTTGGATAAGGCGTATGGCGAGGCCAAGGCCCAGCACCAGCGCAGCGACGCGCACTACCGCAACCAGGACGCCACGTTGCGCCAGCGTTTTGCCGAAGCCGACCGCCTGGCGGCAGAGCTGGTGCAGCGGCGCAGGCAGCTCACCGCCGACGTGGACAGCTCACACCACCGCCGTCGCCAGATTCCCGCCACTTGGCGCACGCCCGAGGTGCTGCACGAGCTGGTGACCAAGTACAGCAACGACACCCAAGCCCGGCTGCGGCTGGATGCGGTCGAAGTCGATTTAACGCAAGACACCTGGGAAAAAGACGCCACTGTAGAGGAACGCTACCGCCGCATGGAGGCCACCGTACGCGAACAAGGCTTCCACCTGGAGGACCACAAGGTTAAGAACTCGCAGGCAGGCACGGCCGTGCTCAACGCCCGTGAAAGCTATATCGAGGTGCTGCGCAGCACAGTGCGCCGCTACCGCAACAACATCCAGGAGCTTGGCGGTCTGGCCGGCGTGGACGTGTCTGCCGAACTGCCAGCACTGGAGAACGACGACGCCGTGCTCTCGCAAGCCGGGTTGAAAGTGAACTTCAACTTCGACGGCAAAGGCAGCATCGGACTGAACGACGGTGAAGCTTCGGGTGGACAGCAAGTGATCAAGTCGCTGATCCTGCTGGTGGGTCTGCTCAAAGACGAAGAAAGCGCCTCCGGCGGTTTTGTGTTCATCGACGAGCCCTTTGCCCACCTGGATGTACGCAACATCCAACTGGTGGGCCACTTCCTGCGCTCTACCCAGGCGCAGTACGTGCTGACCACGCCCATCACCCACAACCTGGAAGTCTTCGAGCCCGCCGAGATCACGCTGGTTACCAGCAAGAAGCCCCGCGACAGCCGCTGGGCGCCCCCCATCGCAGTCGCCAAGCGACGCGGCAAACCCGAGCAGACCCACTGAAGCCGCCCATGCTGGAAGTGACACCCAACGGCAAACACAAGCGCACGCGGCGCAGCAGCCAGCCGTTTGCAACGCTTCCACCACTGGGTGCCACACAACACCAAGTCCTAAAGGCCTGGCTAAAAAGCCATGCGCAGGAGCGCAACTGGCAGAGCTTGCTGGAAGCCGCAGGCAAAGAGCACCTGGACACGGCCAACGAGCTGCTGCACTTGCTCTTGAACGCCGGTGCAGTCGCGGTGAAGGAAGAGCGCGTCCACACCCAATGGCGTCCCTGGCGCGTGGTCTGGACCAACCTGGACGCAGTACAACGCGCAGCGGGCATCACCACCCACACCGAACGGCAAGCAGACAAAGACCGCGGGGTGGCGCAATTGCAGGCCCTGGCAGACGAGTACGAATGGCTCGCCAGTGCGGTGCAGTCCTGCTTGCAAGGCAAGCTGTCTGCCGCGGCACAAGCAGCCCGGGTCGAGCTGCTGCTGGCACTGGCGCAATGGAAGCAAGAGGAACGCCAAGGCCTGCGACAGGACTTCGCGTTGGCCGCGCGTGGCCACACCAAGGCACTCACCGCGACCGAGTGGGACTGGCTGGAGCAGCATGCACCGATGGACAACCTGGGCATCGCCCGTTTTGAACCGTTGCTCTTTTTGGGTGGTGCGTTAACGCTGCACAACCCACAAACCGGTGCGCAATGGGACTTTGCCATGGCAGGTTTCAGCGCACTGCCCTGCCGCCAGTTCGCCCCACCCTTGCGCGCAGGCAAAGCCCCGGCGCGCTACTGGCTCATTGAGAACCGCGCCAGCTTTGAGCGACATGCGCAGCAACTGGAAGACGGCATTTGCCTTGTATGGCTCCCCGGTCGGCCGGGCCACGACTGGCAAGCGGCCATGCGCTGGCTGCTGCAAGTCGCGCCCGCTCCAGCCACGCTGAGCTGCGACCCGGACCCGGCCGGCATTCAAATTGCCATGACCGCAGGTGCCCTGTGGGAGCAGGCGGGTCTGTCCTGGCAAGCCACGCACATGGAGTCGCAGCGCTGGCTTGGGGGCACCACACTCCCACTCACCGCATACGACCTGCGCACCTTACAGGCCCTGGCCGCGACCCCTTTACCCACCGAACTCGCCGCCCTGCGCGACGCCTTGCTGCTGCACCAATGCAAGGCCGAGCAAGAGGGCTGGCTATGACTCTGAAAGCGAACCCACCATGAACCGCAACCTCTGGCTGCTGGCCCTGTGCCAGGGACTGTTCCTCACCAACAATGTGACCTTCATCGCCATCAACGGCTTGGTCGGTCTGGCGCTGGCGCCCTATGGCTGGATGGCCACGCTGCCCGTGATGGGCTATGTGGTGGGCGGGGCGTTGGCCACACCCTTGGTGGCGCAGACGCAGGCACGTTTTGGTCGGCGCACCTCGTTTCAGATTGGCCTCGCAGTGGCCGTGATCTCTGCGCTGCTGGGCGCCTGGGCCGTTGCCGACAAGCAATTCTGGTGGCTGGTCGCCGCCACCGTGGTGGCGGGCTACTACAGCGCCAACGGCCAGCTCTATCGCTTTGCCGCGGCCGAACTGGCGCTGCCCGCGTTCCGCGAGAAAGCCGTGTCGCTGGTGCTGGCCGGAGGGCTGATAGGCGCGGTTGCTGGGCCGAATCTCGCGGCGCGCACGCGCACCCTGCTGGAGGTGCCGTTTGCCGGTGCCTACGTGGTACTGGCTGGCGTGGCGCTACTGGCCATGGTGCTGATGGCGTTCGTGCAGTTCCCCCCGCACCAGGCGCCTACGGCCCAGACGGCGCGCGGCCGGCCGCTTTGGGAGATCGCGCGCCAACCGGAATTCCTGGTGGCCTGTCTAAGCGCTGCCTTGGGTTATGGCGTGATGAATCTGCTGATGGCCGCCACGCCGCTGGCCATGCAGCAATGCGGCCTGGGCTTTGACGATGCCGCCTTCGTGCTGGAGTGGCATGTGATTGGCATGTTCGCACCGGGCTTCTTCACCGGCCACCTGATCAAGCGCTTTGGCACGCTGACCATCATGGGCGTGGGCGTGCTGTTGAACCTGCTGTGCATTGCGGTGGCGCTCAGCGGTGTGGAGTTGCACCAGTTCACCATCGCGCTGTTCCTACTCGGTGTGGGCTGGAATTTTCTGTTTACCGGCAGCACCACGTTGTCACTGGCAGCCTACCGACCTGAAGAAAAGGACCGCGCCCAGGCGGCTATCAACTTCAGTGTGTTTGCGGTGATGGCGCTGACCTCGTTGGCATCCGGCGCCCTGGTGGTGACCGGCGGCTGGACCTGGTTGAACCAGGGTTCGCTGCCGCCCGTACTGCTCACCGCCGCGGCACTGCTGTGGCTGGCGGCACGCCAGCGCAGCGCCCACGCAAGCTAGGTTTACTGGGCCAGCAGGGCGTCTTTGAGCTTGAAGTCGGCAGGCACCGGGCCTACCCAGATCCGCAACACCATGTTGAAAAACTCGGTATCTCCCACCGGCGCCCCCTGGGCCTGGCCCTGGATGTAGAAGGTAGTGCCCTTGCCAGGCACATATTCCATGGCAAAGGTATCGCCCGGCACCAGCTTGGCCTTGCCCGAGAAAATCTCGATCAAGCGGGTGCTGGACGCCGCGTGCTTTTGCACCTGCTCGGGCGACGAATTGCTGTTCAGGCCCTTGATGAAGGCCAGGCCCAGATCGGTGCCCGGCACCTCACGCAGCGCCACAAAGCTCAGGCGCTTGGGGCCGGGGAGGGCCAACAGTGCCTCCGGCGTGGTGACCTTGCTGGGGGTGTACAGCGCCATGTCGTACACCTTGAAGATGGCTTTGTAGCGGGTGCCCATGCCGTTGACTGACAGGGTGCTGCCCTGCACCACCTGGGTGGGCGGGAACACGCTGGACACGGTATTGGCCAGCGCGTCATGCAGGCCGCTGAAGGCGCCCACCACAGACAGCGCCAGCAAGGCACGCCGTACCCGGAGTTGAAGTAGATGCATGCGGAAGTCTCCCGTTTTATGTTTTGTGTCGCTCGGCCATCCAGGCCTCCAGGGCCTCCACCGCCAGGGGTCGTGCGATGTAGTAGCCCTGCAGGGTGTGGCAGCCACTCTCTTGCAAAAATGCCTGTTGTTCCACGGTCTCCACACCTTCGGCCACTACACTCAGGCCCAGCGCATTGGCCAGCCCCACCACGCCACGCACGATCGCGCGTGAATCGCTGTCGGTGTCCGCGTCGTTGACAAACGACTGGTCGATCTTGAGCTGGTTAGGCCGCAGCCGCTTGAGGTAGGCCAGCGAGGAGTAGCCGGTACCGAAATCATCAATGGCAATCCCGACACCGAGCTGACGCAGCCGCTCGATGATGCGCTGGCTGGTTTCGGTCTCAGCCATCAGCACGCTCTCGGTGATCTCGATCTCCAGCTCATTGGGTGCAATGCCACTGGCGGCCAGCGCAGCCTGCAGGCTGTCGAGCAGGCGGTGGTCGCGAAACTCCAGCGCCGACACATTGACCGCCATATTGCCCACCCGGATGCCGCGCGCCTTCCAGTCCGCCAGTTGGCGGCAGGCCTCGCGCAGGGTCCACACGCCCATCTCGGCAATCTTGCCGGACTCTTCGGCCAGGCCAATGAACTGGCCCGGAAACAGTAGGCCGCGCGTGGGGTGTTGCCAACGCACCAGCGCCTCCACGGCCACCACGGCGCCGCTCATGGCGTCCACCTGGGGCTGGTAGTGCAGCACCAGCTCGCCATTCGCAATGGCATGGGCCAGCTGCTGTTCCAGCTCCAGGCTGGCCTGCAGGCGGAAGTTGAGTTCCGAGTGGAAAAAACTGTAGCGCGCGCGGCCCAGGGTCTTGGCCTGGTAGACCGCAATGTCGGCATGCTTGACCAGGGTTTCAAAGTCCTGCGCATCTTCGGGGAACAGCGCAATGCCAATGCTGGCCGACACCCGCACCGTGGTGTTGGCCAGTTGCACCGGCTCTTCCACCACGCGCAGGATGCGCTCGGCCATCTCGCCCAGCGACTCCCAGTGGTCGATGTCGCGCACCATGACCAAAAACTCGTCGCCGCTTTGGCGGCACACCACGTCCACCTCACGCAGGGTATCGCGCAGGCGGCGTGCCACCTCGATCAACAGCTCGTCGCCGGCCGCGTGGCCCATGGAGTCGTTGACCGCCTTGAAGCGGTCCAGGTCGATGAAGAAAATACCGAACTGTTGCTGGCTGCGGTGGGCTTGCAGCATTTCGCGCTGCACCAGGTCAATGAACAGCGCGCGGTTGGGCAAGCCCGTCAGTTGGTCGTAAAACGCCATCTGCTGCAGCTGGGCGTTCTTGGCACCCAGCTGGCCAAACAGCTCGCGCAGCTCACTCTGTACCAAACTTAGGTGGCGGCCCAAGAGGCCCAACTCGTCCTGGCGGCGCCAGACAAAGCGGTTGCCATGGGCATCGGTGTGGTCATGGTCGAGCAGGGCGGTGGCCTGCTCTTTGAGGCGTTCAATGGGTTTGAGCACGCGCGACACCAGCACCGGCATCAGCACCGCCAGAATTGCCAGTACCTGCAAGGCCACCAGCGACAGCATCTGGCTGCGCCGGGCCTGCAGCAAGCCCTGGCCGTAGGACGCGTCAAACCACACCACCAGCGTGCCCAGCTCCTCGCCCGAGCGCATCACTTTTTGCACCCGGCGGGTCAGGCGACCGGCCTGGGCGTCGTCGTGCAGCGAACGCGCAAAGTCAGGGCGCACGCGCTCCAGCTCGGGCGTGTTGGCCAAACCATCTTCGATGCGCACGGCCACCACCTGGGGACTTTCCAGCAGGCGCACGGCAGCCGCATCCAGCGCCACGCGGTCCACCACCCACATAGGCTCAGCAATCGACACACTGCCAATTTTCATGAGCGCCGACTCGCTCTGAGCCAGCAGGGCCTTTTGGGATTTTTCGGCCAGCTCCTGCTCCAGTGTCAGCAGCAACACGGCTGGCAGGCTCACGCCCAGCACCACCACCAGCATCATGGTGTAACGCAGCGGCAAGCCGGCACGCCAGCGGGCTCGCAGATTGGCAAAGCTCAAAGGGAAACGCTGCATAGGCGGTAAGAGGGCTTTCAAAGATACACGCTAAGCAAGGCCGATGCCGGGTTCAAAACCGCTGCGCCAACCACTGGCGCAGGGTGGCGAACACCTCGGTAGCGTCCAGCTCATTGAAAATTTCATGGTACAGGCTCTCAAAGCATTGGCTGGTCACCACGCCCGCAGGCGCAGCAGCGGCGAAGTCGCGGCTGCCCTGGGGGTTGACCAAGCGGTCTGCACCCGCGTACATCAGTAGCGTGGGCACCTGCCACTGCGGGGCCAGGGCTACCGTGGCCGGGCCAGCAGTGGCAATGAACTGGGCCAGGCGGGCAGATATGCGGTCGTGCACCAGCTTGTCCGCCTGGTAGGCGGCCACCACGGCGGGGTCGTGCGAGATGTAGCTGGCGTTCAGGCCATTGCCTACGCGCAGGTTGGGCACCAGCTTGGGCAACACCGCCACCAACAGCTTCTGGAAGGCGTTCAAACCCGGGTTCAGCGCGGGGGAAGACATCATCAGCGCATCCACCGGGCGCATGCCCAGCGATACAAAGCGGCCCGCCACCAAACCGCCCATGCTGTGGCCCAGCAGAATCAGCGGTGTACCCGGCGCCATGCGGGCGCGGGTGCTGTCGACGATGTCAGCCAGGTCGTCCAGCAGCCGCGTGTCATTGGGCAGGCTGCCGGGAAGACCGCCCGATTCGCCATGGCCGCACTGGTCATAACCGCGGGCGGCAAAGCCCCAGGCGTTGAGCTGGCGTGCGACATGGTCGTAGCGGCCCGCATGTTCGCCCAGGCCGTGCACGATGACGACGGTGCCACGCGCGGTCACGCCGGGCTCCAGCGGCCAGTCTTGGATGACCACGTTATCGCCATCGCTGGCCACAAAGGTGGTGAGGGTGGTTTCAGAGCTCATGGTGGACATCGGGGAAAGTCAGGGAAAGCGGGAAATCACCTGGGCCACGGCGGCGGTGAGTTTCTTGGCGTAGGGCACATGCAGAAATTCGTTGGGGCCGTGGGCATTGCTCTTGGGGCCTAACACGCCGCAGACCATCATCTGCGCCTTGGGGAAGCCTTTCGACAGCATGTTCATGAGCGGGATGGTCCCGCCCTGGCCGATGTGGCCACAGGGCGCACCAAAATGGGCCTGCGATGCCTCGTCCAGCGCCGCATCCAACCAAGGCGCCGTGTCCGGTGCATTCCAGCCCGTGGCGCTAGCGGCACCTTCAAAGGTCACGCGGGCCTGGTAGGGCGCGTTGTCCTCCAGCAAGGCCTTGAGCTCCTGCACGGCGGAATCGGCTTCCACCAGCGGCGGCAGGCGCAGGCTGAGTTTGAAGGCGGTATAGGGGCGCAGCACGTTGCCGGCGTTCTTCAGTTCGGGCAGGCCATCGGCACCGGTCACGCTCAGCGTGGGCTGCCAGGTACGCTTGAGCAGCGCCTCCAGCGGGTCGGTGGTGGTGGGCAGGGCAAAGGTGGTGGCACCACCGCAGTCGTAGTGCGCCCAAGGGAAGCGCTTGAACAGCTCGTCGCCCAAAATGGCTGCGGTGGCCTGGGCCTGCTGCAGCCGTGCCGCAGGCACCTCGCAGTGGAAGCTGGCGGGCAGCAGGCGGCCGGTCTTGCTATCTTCCAGCCGGTCCAGCACCTGGCGCATGATGCGAAAGCTCGATGGCACCAGGCCGCTGGCATCGCCCGAGTGGATGCCTTCGGTGAGGATCTCCACCTTGAGCACACCGCTGGCCATGCCGCGCAGGCTGTTGGTCAGCCAAAGCTGGTCGTAATTGCCGGCACCCGAATCCAGACACACCACCAGCCCCACATCGCCCAGGCGGGTTTTCAGGATGTCGATGTAAGGAATAAGGTCGTAAGAACCGCTTTCCTCACAGGTCTCGATCAGGCCCACGACGCGCGGGTGCGGCATGTTCTGGCTTTTGAGCGCCTGCAGCGCGGCAATGGCGGCATAGGCGGCGTAGCCATCGTCGGCACCACCACGGCCATAGAGCTTGCCGTCTTCGTATTTGGGGGTCCAGGGGCCCAGGTCGTTGCGCCAGCCGGAAAACTCGGGTTGCTTGTCCAGGTGGCCGTACATCAGCACGGTCTGGTTTGAAGTACTGCCGCTGGCGGCCACTTCAAAAAACAGCACAGGGGTGCGGCCTTCCAGGCGCACCACTTCGAGGGTCAGACCGGGCACCTTTTGTTCTTCTATCCACTGGGCAGTGTTGCGCACCACGGTGTCTATGTAGCCGCCGGTAGCCCAGTCGGCATCGAACATGGGCGATTTGGCCGGGATACGGATGTAGTCTTCCAGACGGTGAACAATGTCACTATCCCAAGCTTGGCTGACTTGCTCCAGCGCTTGTGGCGCATTGAAGGCAGCGGGCGGTACGCGGGCGTTCATGGCGAACTCCTGAAACAACAGAGTGATGGATGCGCCATCATGCCATGCGCAGACTCGAATCTGGCTGTGGCAAACCCTCAGCGCAGGGGGGTGTCGCGCCAGCCCAAGCCGGCCCGGGTACCCCCCGGCTGTGCGCCCAGCCGGGGCCGGTATTCGCAACCGACCCAACCGCCGTAGCCCAGTGCGTCCACCAAGGCCAACAGGTAGGGGTAGTGCAGCTCGCCCTGCGAGGGCTCTTGGCGCTCGGGCACACCGGCGATCTGGATATGGCCCACAGCGCCCGTGGGCAGGTACTGGCGCAGCTTGCTGGCCACATCGCCCTCGGCCACTTGGCAGTGGTACAGGTCCATCTGCACCTGCAGGTTGGCTGCGCCCACCTCGGCCACCACGGCATGGGCCTGGGCCTGGTGGCGCAAAAAGTAGCCCGGCATATCGCGCGGGTTGATGGGTTCAATGAGCAGGGCGCACCCCTGCTGCGCGGCCAACGCCGAGGCCCAGCGCAGGTTGCGCACATAGGTGGCATGCAAGGCCGCAGGGTCTGAACCCGCAGGCACCAGCCCCGCCATCACATGGATGCGCGGGCACTGCAGCACAGCGGCATAGCGCAGCGCAGCGGTGATGCCGGCCTGGAACTCAGCCTCGCGTCCCGGCAGGCAGGCAGTGCCGCGCTCCCCGCGGTCCCAGGCGCTGGCCATGGAGGCAGCATCGCTGCCTGCGGGCGGCGCATTGAACAGCACCTGCTGCAAGCCCGCCGCCTGCAGCGGGGCCATCAGCGCCTCAGGCGTCCAGGCGTAGGGAAACAGAAACTCCGCGCCTGCAAAGCCATCTGCTGCTGCTGCCGCAAAGCGCTCCAGAAATGGATGCTCGGTGTATAGAAAACTCAGGTTGGCGGCAAAGCGAGGCATGGGCAGCAGGGGCCGGAGTCGTCAGCGGGCCAGCTTGTAGACCGAGGTGCCCGCACGCAGGTTGGGCGCAAAGCGCACGGTGCGCCCGTCTTGCAGGCCAAAGCTGTCGAGCACGCGCAGGCCATTGCGCTGCGCCAGCTCGGCCAAGTCGGCATGGGTGCCCACGCGGATATTGGGCGTGTCGTACCACTGGTAGGGCAGGCGCCGGGTCACCGGCATACGGCCTTGCAGAATGCTCAGGCGGTTGGGCCAGTGCGCAAAGTTGGGGAAGGCCACGATGCCCACGCGGCCCACGCGCGCTGTTTCCTTGAGCATGGTCTCGGCATTGCGCAGGTGCTGCAGCGTGTCGATCTGCAGCACCACGTCAAAGCTCGCGTCCTCGAACATGGTCAGGCCCTGGTCTAGGTTGAGCTGCAGCACGTTCACGCCGCGCTGCACGCAGGCCAGCACATTCGCATCGTCCAGTTCCACGCCGTAGCCGGTGCAGCCGCGGTGGCGCTGCAGGTGGTCCAGCAAGGCGCCATCGCCACAGCCCAGATCCAACACACGGGCACCCTGGGGCACCAGGCTGGCAATCGCGTGCAGGGTGTTCAGGTCGGTCATGCTGCCACCTCCAGCGTACGCGTAATGCTATTGAAATAGGAGCTGACCACGCCCATATAGCGGGGGTCATCGAGCAAAAAGGCATCGTGCCCATGTGGCGCATCGATCTCGGCGTAGCTGACCTCGCGCCGGTTGTCGAGCAAGGCTTTGACGAGTTCGCGGCTGCGCTTGGGGCTGAAACGCCAGTCGGTGGTGAAGCTCACCAGCAGGAACTTGCAGGTGGCGCGGGCCAGTGCCAGACTGAGGTCTCCGCCAAAGGCGCGGGCCGGGTCAAAGTAGTCCAGTGCGCGCGTGATCAGCAGGTAGGTATTGGCATCAAAGTACTCGGCAAACTTGTCGCCCTGGTAGCGCAGGTAGCTCTCGATCTGGAACTCCACCTCCTGCGTCGAATACTTGTAGCCCGATGCGTGGTCCAACAGGGTTTCCTTGAGTTGGCGACCGAACTTTTCGTTCATCACGTCGTCACTGAGGTAGGTGATGTGGCCAATCATGCGGGCGATGCGCAGGCCGCGCTTGGGGATGACGCCGTGCTCGTAAAAATGCCCACCGTGGAAATCGGGGTCGGTCACGATGGCGCGGCGTGCCACCTCGTTGAAGGCGATGTTTTCGGCCGTTAGATTGGGCGCGCTGGCCACCACCACGGCGTGCTGCACACGATTGGGGTACTGCAGCGTCCAGCTCAGCGCCTGCATGCCACCCAGGCTGCCACCCAGCACGGCGGCCAGGGTCTGAATGCCCAGTGCATCCAGCAACCTGGCCTGTGCGGTGACCCAGTCTTCCACCGTCACCACCGGAAAGTCCGCGCCATATACCTTGCCGCTATGAGGGTCTGTGTGCATGGGGCCGGTGGAGCCAAAGCAGGAGCCCAGGTTGTTCACGCCGATGACAAAGAAGCGGTCGGTGTCCACCGGCTTGCCCGGGCCAATCATGTTGTCCCACCAGCCCTCGCTTTTGTCCTGGCCCGCATACACGCCCGCCACATGGTGCGATGCATTGAGCGCGTGGCACACCAGCACGGCGTTGGACTTGTCGGCGTTCAGCGTGCCGTAGGTCTCGTAACTCAGGGAATAGCCATGCAGCAGCGCACCGCTTTGCATGGGCAAAGGGGCATCGAAGCGCATGGACTGGGGCGTGGCGATCAGCATAAAAACAAAACCCGGCAACGCTAAACGCGGGCCGGGTTGCAGTGCCAATGGCGGGTCCGTGTTTAGCTGAATTTATTAAGCGCCCGCAAGCTGGAGCAAATTGGCGCTGTGAACCCAAAGTATAGCAAGCACGGCGTTTGCGGGGCAAAAAGCTACGGGGCGCACCAATTTGGATGCGATGGCGCGATTTTTGCTTTAGTTTGGTGCATTTTGAAGAAATTCACTTTATTTGCACCAAACACAAGCATTTATTCAAAGAGGGTTTGTATGGAAGCACTAAAACAGGGCGCTGATGCCCTGTTCATTTTGTTGGGCGCGGTCATGGTCTTGGCTATGCACGCGGGGTTTGCATTTCTGGAGCTGGGCACGGTGCGCCGCAAGAACCAGGTGAACGCGCTGGTCAAGATCCTGGTGGACTTCTCGGTATCCACCGTGGTGTATTTCCTGGTGGGTTATGGCGTGGCCTACGGCACCCACTTCTTTGTGGGCGCCGAGCAGTTGGCCGCGCAAAGCGGCTATGCGCTGGTGAAGTTCTTCTTTCTGCTGACCTTTGCCGCGGCCATCCCGGCCATCATCTCGGGCGGCATTGCCGAGCGCGCGAAGTTCTGGCCGCAGCTGATCGCCACGGCCGTCGTTGTGGGTGTGATCTACCCCTTCTTCGAGGGCATTGCGTGGAACCAGCACTTTGGCGTGCAGGCCTGGATCAAGAATCTGACCGGCGCCGAATTCCACGACTTTGCGGGCAGCGTGGTGGTGCACGCCGTAGGCGGCTGGATTGCGCTGGGCGCCGTGCTGTTGCTGGGCGCACGCAGCAACCGCTACCGCAAGGACGGCGCCATGTCGGCGCACCCGCCCAGCAGCATTCCGTTTCTGGCGTTGGGCGCGTGGATTCTGATCGTGGGCTGGTTCGGCTTCAACGTGATGAGCGCGCAGGTACTGGACAAGATGTCGGGCCTGGTGGCGGTGAACTCGCTCATGGCCATGGTGGGCGGCACGCTGGTGGCGCTGCTGCTGGGCAAGAACGACCCCGGCTTTGTGCACAACGGCCCGCTGGCTGGCCTGGTGGCCGTATGCGCGGGTTCCGACCTGATGCACCCGCTGGGCGCGTTGGTGGTGGGCGGCGTGGCCGGCGCCATCTTTGTGGTGATGTTCACGCTGACGCAGAATAAATGGAAGATCGACGACGTGCTGGGCGTGTGGCCGCTGCACGGCCTGTGCGGCACCTGGGGCGGCATTGCGGCTGGCATCTTCGGCAGCCAAACCTTTGGCGGCCTGGGCGGCGTGAGCCTGGGTGCGCAGCTGATAGGCACCGCCATGGGCGTGGCCTGGGCCGCGCTGGGCGGCTTCATCGTCTACGGCGCGCTGAAGGCCACCATGGGCCTGCGCCTTAGCCAAGAGGAAGAATTTGACGGTGCCGACTTGTCCATCCACAAGATCAGCGCCACGCCGGAGCGCGAGGCCAACTGGTAAGCAACCAACCCGCTCAGGCCACGCTATCCAGCCAAGCCTGCAGCGGCCCCCCGTACAGCGGCCGGCTGCGCAAATAGCCCTGCATCACATCGCAGCCCAGCTGGGCAATCGTGGCGCGTTCGGCCTCGGTCTCTACGCCTTCGGCGGTGACAAACAGGTCCATGCCATGGCCCATTTCGATCATCGCCTTGACCAGCTTCTGGGTGCCCGGCGCCTTGTCGATGCCGTCGATAAAGCTGCGGTCGATCTTGAGTTCACTGACCGGCAGCTTCTGCAGGTAGGCCAGTGACGAGTAGCCGGTGCCAAAGTCGTCAATCGACAGCGGAATGCCCACGGCGCGCAGCGCGTGCAGCAGTTCCACACTCTTCTGCGCGTCTTCCATCAGCCCGCTCTCGGTGATCTCCAGGCGCAGGCGCTGCGGGTTGATGCCGCTAGTGGCCACCTTGTGCCCCACGCGCTGGGCAAAGCCTGCGTCCTGCAAATCACGCGTGCTCACATTGACGGCAATGCTGAGCGTGGGGTGCGTGGTTTGCCAGGCCTGCAGGGTGCGCAAGGCCTGCTCCAGCATCCAGTCGGTGACCATGGTGATGTAGCCGGTCTGTTCTGCGAACGGCACGAACTCCGCCGGTGACACAAAGCCACGCTGCGGGTGAATCCAGCGCACCAACGCCTCGGCCCCCACGGGCTGGCCAGTGGCCGAAAGAGAGAACTTGGGCTGCAGCCACATTTGCAGTTGGGACTGGGCCACCGCCGCGCGCAGGTCGGACACCAGCCCCAGATGGTCCAGCCGTGCAGCTTCTTGCGCCGCGCTGTACCAGGCGTGGCTGAGTGCGGCGCGCTTGGCGCTGTGCAGGGCCACCTCGGCATTGCGCAGCAGTGCGCCCACGGTCCCGTTGGCGGTGTCGGTGGTATCAGCAAAGCCGCAGCTCAGGCTCAGGTCCACGCTGTGGCCGCTGCAGGCCACCGAGGCCGTGGTGGCCTCCATCAGGTCCGCACGCAACTGCTCCACCGCACTGCGTTGGTCGGCTTGAAAAGCCGCGGCAAACGTGCCACCCGACAGCCGCGCCACTACCCACTGCGGCCCGATCAGCCCACGCCCGGCCGCAGCGCCCAGCACCAGGCTGGCGCGCACGCCCAGCTCCTTGATCAGCGTGTCGCCCGTGGTGTAGCCCAGGGTTTCGTTGATGATTTTGAGACGCGCCAGGTCCATTAAACCCAGCGTGTTGGCGCCCTCGGGCCCGGGATGCTGGGGGTTAAGCAGGGCCGTGCGGTTGGGCAGGCCGGTCAGGCTGTCCTGGTAGGCCAGGCGCACGATTTGCTGTTCGCGCTGCGACACCGCATCTGACATGGTGTTCAGCGCTTGGCCCACGCGGTCCACCTCTTGCGTGCCCGTGGTTTGCACCTGGTGCGCATAGTCCCCCTGGGCAATGTGGCGCGCGGCCCGCTCCAACTGGGCTAGCGGGGCCACCACGCTGCGCGTGGTGCGCCAGGCCAGGTAGGTGGCCAACGCGATGGCCAGCAGCGACAGCAGGCCCACCCACATGGCCACGCGCCCAAACAGCGCGCGCGCATCACTGAGCTGCGCCTCCACACGCTGGCGCTCGCGCTGCAGTAGCGTGCCGGACTCGCGCAACATGGCGGTGAGCGCGGGGTTCACCTGGTCGTTCAGCGCGCGGGCCGCGGCCTGCATGTTGTCGCCCTCGATCTCGTCCACCGTGGCGATAAAGGCCTGCGCATACATCGCACGGCAGGCCACCAGGCGGCGCAACGTGGCCTCCTGTTCAGGGTCCTTGAGTTCGTCGGACAGCGATTCGATGATGCCGTCGATGCTGCGGTTGCGCGCATCCACATCGGCGTACTCCTTCACGCGGTCGGCGCGCGGCGCGTGCACCAGCCGCACAAGCGCGCTGCCCACACCCTCGGTCTGCAGCGACAGCGCCTGCACGCGCAGCAGCCGCTGCATGTCGCCCGCGGCAAAGCGCTGCGTGACATCGGACACCAGGCGCAACTGCCACGCGGTCTGCACCAGCGCCAGCAGCACCATGAGGACTAAGGCGCCCAGGCCCAGCGCCAGGCGCCAGGCTATGCGCTTGGGCCACAGCCGGGCAAACCAGGTGGTGATGGGGGCAGTCGAAGTGTCTGGGGCCATGGCAGAAGGTTAACCCCTGCGCAGCCACCAATCGCGCAGCCAGGGGCCCAGCGCCCAGTTACCCGGGCCGTACAGCGCCAGCGCGGCCAGCAGCACGCCCCAGGTGATGTGCTGCTGCAGCGCGGCGGGCGCCACCTCGGCCAGCGACACCACGGCCACCGCATTCACCACGCTCAGGCCCAACGCCGCAAAGCGCCCGCCCAGGCCCAGCACCAGCAGCACAGGCAGCGCCAGCTCCCCCGTAGTGCCCATCACTGCGGCCAGTTCAGGCGGCAGCAGTGGCACCTTGTATTCGTCCATGAACAGCGCGATGGTGATGTCCCAGTCGCGCAACTTGGTCAGGCCCGAGGCAAAGAACACCTGCGCCACATACAAGCGGGCCAGCAGGGCGGCCAAGGGCTGCAGGGCCACCAGACCGCGCTCCAGCGAGCCCCAGGCCAACAGGCCGCGGGTGATGAGGGAGGGCGAGTGCAGCAGGGGCTGCGGCATGGGCGTAGGTTTCATGGGTCAAGTGAGAGAAAGGAAGGCGGTATTTGCACCACCGAAAGCAACAAACCGGTTTGCACTGCCAGCGGCAGCCACGCACCCACGTCCAGGGTAGGCGCTGCATCCAGCGCCTGGCCCAACGTGCCCGCAGCCAGCAACACCGCTAACGCATCGGCTTCGCCTTCGAGTGCGGCGCGGGCGTACGGGCGCAGGCCCTGGCGCCAGACCACGGTGTCTTGCGCCACGCGGTCGCGGATCTGGGCGCCGGCCTCGGCCAGGCTGGGGCTGTGCTCCAGGTGCGCACCCACGATGCTGGCGACGGGCCAGGGGCTGCGCAGCACACTGCAGCCCGGGGCAAGGGTCAGCCGCAGGGTGGCGGGGTCTGCGGAGGTGAGCAGTGCCAAGGTCGACAGGTCCGGCGCCTGGTCGGCAACAGTGGCTGCGGCGTGCAGCGCCCACTCCACGCGGGCCACGTCGGCCAGGTAGGGTTCGTCGGCCAGCTGCAGGCTGGCCTGCACAAAGTCGGGCAAGGTCTGGCCCCACTGGGCCAGATCGCCAGACTGCGGCGGCTGGGCGTGCCACAGCGCACGGGCCAGGTCAGCAAAACTGTCGTCACCCAGCAGCTGGGCCAGCACGGGGTAGGCACCCTGCAAAGCCCGGTCAGCCAGCTGGTGGCCATTGGATTGATAAGCTTTTAGTCCTCTAGCCCCCGTATCCATTGCGCCAGAAGCTACGTTTTTCATAGCATCCTCGGCGGGCCAGGCAAACAAGGCCTCCACCAGCGCCTGCTGTTGCGCAGCCAGTGTGCTCATGCGGCCACCGGCTCAAAGACGCTGGCGCAGACGGCGCGGGCGTGCTGGGCTTCGTCCAGCAGCACGTCCAGCGCGGGCACATCGGTGTCCCACTCAATCAGTGTGGGCACGCAGCCAAAGCGCGCCACGGCATGGGCGTACAACGTCCAGACCTCGGGGCAGACCCGGCTGCCATGGTCGTCAATAACGATGTCGCCATGCGCATCCGACACATGGCAGTGCCCGGCCAGGTGCAGCTCGCCCACGACCTCCGGGTCTATCGCATCCAGCCAATCGCGGCAGGCTTGCAGGGGGTTGGCCACCAGCCCGTCGCGCTGCGCGTTCAGGGCATTCACATAAATATTGTTCACATCCACCAGCAGCTGGCAGCCGCTGCGCCGGGCCAGGGTGGTCAAAAATTCGGTCTCGCGCCAAGCTGCGCCGTCCGGCGTATTCCAGTGCAGGTACGCCGAGAGGTTCTCCACCATGAAGCGGCGCTGCAAGCGGTCCTGCACCTGCTGCACATGACCGCACAGCAGGTCCAGCGCCTCGGTGGTGAAGGGAATGGGCAGCAGGTCAGCCGCATGCACCGTGTGGCCGTTGAACACACCTCGGGCAAAGCTCGCGTGGTCACTGACCCGCACCGGGTCTATGCGCTGCACCAACGCGGCCAGTTGGTCCAAGTGCCAGGGGTCCAGCCCCACGGCCGAGCCCAGCGACAGGCCCACGCCATGCAGGCTGACGGGGTAGTGCGCGCGGCCCTGCTCCAGCACAGCCAGCGCGGCACCGCCCTGGCCAAAGAAATTCTCGGAATGGACTTCGAGAAAATCGAGTACGGGCTGCCGCTGCAGCAGCTCCGCGTAATGGGGGTGTCGCCACCCCACGCCCACCACCGCATCGGTGGCTAAGGGCATGGGCACTGCAGAGGACAGCATGGTGGCGAGCACAGAAACGCTATTGCAAATTTAGCTCTTCATCTTCTTGGCGTCGTCCATGGACATGCCCTTCATGTCCTTGCACGTGCCCTTGGCCACGTACTTCCAGTCGTCCTTGCTCATGTCGACCTTGGCCTGGCCTGCGCAGGAGTGGCTGCCCGACAGGTTGGCGCAGTCGTTTTGGCCAGCCTTGGCGATACCGAAACACTTTTCTTTTTCCTGGGCGGCCACGGGGGCAGAGGCCAAAGCCAGGGTCATCAGGGTGGCTGCAGTGGCAGCGAGCATTGCGCGTTGGTTCATTTGGAAACTCCTAAAAGGGAAAGTAAAAACAGGTGACACATCAACCAGGACTTGCCTGTGCACATAGGCACCATTGCACTGGTTGACGTTTAGTCTGGAGCCGCATGTGTTTCTTACATTACGGCCGCAAAATAGTTACGTGGCAAGGGTTTTCCCGCGTTTTTGCTCGCTGAGGTACATGGCGAAAACGTACACTGCGCGCAGCCCACCACCGCCCACCACCATGCCAAGCTTTGAACAACAAATCGTCGAACTGCGCGACTACCTGCTCAAGTTCGCCCGGCTGCAGCTGCGCAACGAGGCCTGGGCCGAAGACGCGGTGTCCGAGACCGTGCTGGCCGCCCTGGCCAAGCCCCAGGCCTTTGGCAACCGCTCACAGCTCAAGACCTGGCTGGTGGGCATCCTCAAGCACAAGGTGATCGACGCGCTACGCCACCACAGCCGCGAGGTCGGGGGACTGGACACGGGTGAAGACGGCGAAAGCGACCCCCTGGACTACATCGCTTTCCAGGCCGACGGCCATTTCGCGCAGGCGCCGGCCGAATGGGGCAACCCCGAACAACAACTCACCAGCCGGCAGTTCTTTGAAGTGCTGGAGGCCTGCACTACTAAGCTGCCCGCTGGCCAGGGCCGGTTGTTCCTGATGCGCGAATGGCTGGAGCTATCCAGCGAGGAAATTTGTAAGGAACTGCAGCTCACGCCGACCAACCTCTACGTCCAACTGCACCGCGCCCGCCTCCGTTTGCGCGAATGCCTTGAAATGAACTGGTTTGCGAAGGCCCTGACATCATGATCCCGCTGCGAAGAACCTGCCGTGAAGCCGCCGCCCTGATGGTGAGCCGGGAAGACCGCGCCCTGGGCCTGGCCGACCGGATCGCGCTGCGCCTGCATTTGATGGCCTGTGGCGCCTGCCCCAAGTTCGAGCGGCAGATGCTGGCCATGCGCAACGGCCTGCGCCAATGGCGCAATTACGCAGAAAACGACGATTCCAACGGAGTTTTCCCGGAAAAGTTCAAAAATTAGCTTTCTTTTTGAAAAAAGGCGCATAATGGTCTTGCATTGCCGTAAATACGACGGTGCAAGTTTGCGGTGATTAGTCAGTTTCGCGTCTGCTTTAAGTCTTCATTGGTTTGTTGATTGCGGTTAAGGACTCCATCGCGTTTTGAGTTATTTAGAGGAGTCCTTTCATGGGCAACAAACTTTACGTAGGCAACCTGCCTTATTCTTTCCGTGACGAAGACCTGCAACAAGCTTTTGCAGCACACGGTTCCGTTTCCAGCGCCAAAGTCATGATGGAACGCGACACCGGTCGCTCCAAGGGTTTCGGCTTTGTGGAAATGGGCAGCGACGCTGAAGCGCAAGCCGCTATCAACGCCATGAACGGTCAACAATTCGGTGGCCGCGGCCTTGTGGTGAACGAAGCCCGTCCCATGGAACCCCGTCCTCCCCGCTCCGGCGGCTTCGGCGGTGGTGCTGGCGGTGGCGGCTACGGCGGCGGCGCTGGTGGCGGTCGTTCCGGTGGTGGCGGCTACGGCGGCGGCGGTGACCGCTCCGGTGGCGGCGGTTACGGCGGTGGCGGCGGTGGCCGTTCCGGCGGTGGCGGCGGTGGTGGTTACGGCGGTGGCCGTAGCAGCTACTAAGCACTGAACTGCTTGCAGCACAAACAAAAAGGGACCCTAGGGTCCCTTTTTTATTGCCCTCGGTCAGTGCTGCGGGTCAGGCTTCGTCCAGGCGCCGCTTGCGCGGACGCCCGGCGAGCGCCTTGTCGTACAGCGCATTCGGCAGACAGCGCATGAGCTTGGCCACCCAACCCATTTGCCAAGGGATCACCCGGTACGACGCGCCCGCCGCAATGGTGGCGAAGGCCTTGTCGGCAAACACGTCGGGTTTCATCAGAAACGGCATCGAATACCGATTGGCCTGGGTCAGCGGCGTATCGATATAGCCGGGGCAAATCGTTACCACTTTCACACCGCTGCTGCGCAGCTCACCCCGCAAGGACTCGCAGTAGTTAATGACCGCTGCCTTGCTCGCGCAGTACGCACCATGTCCCGGCAAGCCACGAATGCCCGCCACACTGCCAATGCCCACCAGTGCTCCACTGCCGCGCTGCTCCATCGCCTGCACAAAGGGGTGAAACGTTGCCGCCAGCCCCAGGTTGTTGGTGGCGAAAGTGCGTGCCATCACATCCAGGTCTGCACGCACCGCCGTGTCCATGCCGATGCTGATGCCCGCATTGGCAATCACCACATCGGGCACGCCCTGTTCACGCAGGCACGCCTGGCCGGCCGCCACGATGCTGTCCACATCCGCCACATCGGCACCATAAATGCGAAAGCGGGCAGGATCCAGTTGCTGCGCCTCGGCCCAGCGTTGCATATCCTCGGTGCGCCTCGCCACCAGGGCCAGGGCATAACCCGCCTGGTAAAAACGCCAGGCCAGTGCCTGTCCGATGCCGCTGGAGGCGCCGGTAATGAAGATCAGTTGTGACATGGGCGCCTTTCCGGGCAGGGGTTATTTGTTGTCCGGCACCAGCGTGCCGCGCACCCGGCCACGCAGCTGCATGACCTGGTCCACATTGTCAAACTCCAGGGTGTCGGCGGTGAACCGGTCTTTGCCACGCAACAGCTCGACGGGCTTGTGGGATTTGACTTGCTCGGTGTCCATAAAGGCGTGCAGAAATTCGCCACGGTACTCCATGCGTGGGGTGGCCTTGGCCGCGCGGGTATCCGCCTCGCGTACCACCACCGCATTGCCGATCAGCTGCACCTCCGAGCCACCTTCGTTGGTCAGCCCGCGCAGCGCAGTGGCCGTGGTCAGGCGGCCCTGAACGTCGAAGGAGCGGATGCGGATACCGTCAATCTCCAGCCACTGGGTGTCGGGGTAATGGCGCGCCACATCGCCTTGCACTTCGGAGCGCATGCGGCCCGACGTGTCAAAGGTCTTGATCGAAAAACCGTGCATGAAGTAGTCGGGCTCGTGGCCACGCACCCGCTCGGCCTGCGCCGCCTCCTGCACGGGTGTGCTACGCACCAACCAATAGGTCCCGAGAGCCAGCACACCCATGATGGCGATTGGCAGGTACAGAAGCGCCCGATCCCAGGCATCGTACAGAAAACGGTTCACTGGGTGTAGGCTTCCAGCAGGCTGGCGTAGCGGCCGCTGGCCACCATCAGCAAGTCACACAGTTCGCGTACCGCACCGTGGCCACCCTCGGCCCGGGTGACGTAGTGGGCCATGCCGGTCACTTCGACATGGGCATTGGCCGGCGCGCAGGCAAATGCCGCGCGACGCATCATGGGCAAGTCGGGCCAGTCGTCGCCCATCGCGGCCGCCTGCGTCCAATCCAGGCCCAGTGCCTGCAGGGTTTGTTCGGCCGAAGGGCGTTTGTCCTCGGTGCCGAAATGCGCATGCTCAACGCCCAGGGCCTTCAGACGCACACGCAGCGGTTGGGAGTCGCGGCCCGTGATTACGGCGGGCGTGATACCGGCCTTTTGCAACAACTTGAGGCCATGACCATCCAAGGTGTTGAAGCGCTTGAGGGTTTCTCCCGCATCCGAGAAATACAAACCACCATCGGTCAGCACACCGTCCACATCCAGAAACACCACTTTGATGCCCTGGGCCTGGAGTAGGAGCGCTGGGGGAAATTGAAGTTGGGGCTGCATCAGATCACCTTCGCGCGCATCAGGTCGTTGCTATTGAGGGCGCCGCAGAGCGCGCCCGCGTCGTCCAATACCAGCACGCTGGTGATACGCCGCGCCTCCATGAGGTCAGCCGCATCCACCGCGAGCGCATGGATGCTGATGGTGCAGGGCGACGCATGCATCACCTCCTGCGCAGTCTTGGCCCGCAGGTCCACACCCTTCTCCACCCAGCGGCGCAAGTCACCATCGGTGAAGATACCCAGCACTTGGCTCTGCGCATCCACGACCGATGTCGCGCCCAGACCCTTGGCACTCATCTCGCGCATCAGCTCGCTAAAGCTGGCTGTGGGTGCCACTTTGGGCACCGCATCGCCACTGCGCATCACGTCGCTCACCAGCGTCAGCAGCTTGCGGCCCAACGCGCCACCCGGGTGGGAGCGTGCAAAGTCTTCAGCGCGAAAACCGCGGGCATCCAAGAGCGCCACCGCCAGGGCGTCGCCCATGGCCAGTTGTGCCGTAGTGCTTGCCGTGGGGGCCAGGTTCAAGGGACAGGCTTCTTTGGCCACCGCAGAGTCGATCCACAGGTCTGCGTGCTGCGCCATGGTGCTGCTCCCATTGCCCGTCATGGCCACCAAGGGCACGCCCAAGCGCTTGAGCACGGGCAGGATGGCGGCCACTTCCTGCGATTCACCACTGTTGGAGATCATGAGCACCAGGTCGGTCTGCGTCACCATGCCCAAGTCGCCGTGGCTGGCCTCGCCGGGGTGCACAAACATGGCAGGGGTACCTGTCGAGGCCAAAGTGGCGGCGATCTTGCGCCCCACATGGCCGCTCTTGCCCATGCCCATCACCACCACACGGCCTTGCAAGGCCAATACCAATTCGACGGTGCGGGCAAACGCCTCTCCAACCCGGTCTTTGAGACCCAGCACGGCGGCCGCTTCGATGTCAAAGGTTTCTCTGGCCAGTGCCAATGCGCGGTCGGCGCGCGAGGCGCCGCCAGGGTGTGCGTGTGCTGTCATGCGGGCATTTTATAGACCCGCACTTCTCTTGCTAGTATGGCGCCATGAGTGCGCTGGAAATCACCCTTCTTTACTTGCTGGCCGCCGTGCTGGGGGTGGTGGCCTGCCGCTCGCTCAAGCTGCCGCCCATGCTGGGGTATCTGGCCGTGGGCGTGGTGATTGGACCTAACGCGTTGGCTTTGTCTAAAAACTCTGAGGCCGTGCGCCATCTGGGTGAGTTCGGCGTGGTGTTTCTGATGTTTGTGATCGGGCTGGAATTCAACCTGCCGCGCCTGCGCGCCATGCGCCAGCATGTGTTTGGGCTGGGCTTGCTGCAGGTGGTCGTAACCATTGTGCTGGCCACGGGGGCCACGCTGGGCCTGGCCCTGGTGCTACCCCAGTTCTGGGCCATGGAATGGCAAACCGCCTTGGCGCTTTCCAGCGCACTGGCCATGAGCAGCACGGCAATTGTGGTCAAGCTGATGGTGGAGAGGCTGGAGCTGGAGTCTGAGCATGGCAAGCGCGTGATGGGCGTGCTGCTGTTCCAGGATTTGGCCGTGGTGCCGCTGCTGGTGCTGATCCCCGCACTCGGGGCGTCTGGAGAGCGCCTGTTTGAGTCCTTGGCCGTCGCGGGCTTCAAGGCCGTAGTACTGGTCACCGTGCTGCTGGTCGGCGGGCAGCATGTGATGCGGCGCTGGCTCACGCTGGTGGCCCGTCGCAAGAGCGATGAGCTCTTCATGCTGAACCTGCTGTTCATCGCGCTGGGATTGGCCTGGCTGACGGAACTGGCAGGGCTGAGCTTGGCGCTGGGGGCCTTCATTGCCGGCATGCTGATCTCGGAGACCGAATACAAGCACCAGGTGGAAACCGACATACGGCCCTTCCACGATGTACTGCTGGGCCTGTTTTTCATCAGCATCGGCATGCTGCTGGACTGGCGGTTGGTGCTGGAGCGCTGGCCACTGGTGTTGCTGTTGGTGGCGGTGCCTACCGTGTTCAAGGCTGCGCTGGTGGCGGGTTTGTCAAAAGCGCTGGGGGCCACCTCGGGCGTAGCGCTGCGCACCGGGCTGTACTTGGCCCAAGCCGGTGAGTTCGGTTTTGTGCTGCTGACACTGGCACAAGAACACGCTCTGATCCCGCCCAGCCTGCTGAATCCCATCCTGGCGAGCATGGTGCTGTCGATGTTGGCCACCCCCTTCATCCTGATGTACACCAACCGCATCGTGCTGAAGCTGGTGAGCAGCGAGTGGCTGCAACAGTCCTTGCAGATGACCACCATTGCGCGCAAGTCGATCAACGCCAACCGCCATGTCATCATCTGCGGCTATGGCCGCTGCGGGCAAAACCTGGGGCGCATGCTAGAAGCCGAAGGCATCCCCTATATGGCGTTGGACCTGGACCCAGACCGGGTGCGGCAAGCTGCCGCAGCCGGTCACTCCGTCGTGTTTGGAGACGCGGCGCGGCTGCAAGCCTTGATGGCGGCAGGCCTGGCGCGTGCCAGCGCCGTGGTCATTACCTATTTGGACGAGGGCGGCGCCCTCAAGGTACTGGGCAACACCCGCGCGCATGCACCGCAGGTACCCGTGATCGTGCGCACCCAGGATGACCACAGCCTGGAAAAACTACAAGCCGCGGGCGCGACCGAGGTGGTGCCCGAAGCCATTGAAGGCTCGCTGATGCTGGCTAGTCACGCGCTGGCACTGGTAGGCGTGCCGATGCGGCGCGTGATTCGCATCGTGCAGGACCAGCGCGACGCACGCTACAACCTGCTGCGCGGCTTCTTCCACGGTGCTGATGACGACTCGGTGGACGAGTTGCAGCACGAACGCCTGGTGACCTTGAGCCTGCCCATGGACTCCAGGGCCACCGGCAAAGCCCTCGCAGACTTTGATTTGCTGGCACTCGGAATTCGCTTGGTCAGCCTGCGGCGTGCGGATGGCAAACCTGCGGCGACCGACGAGGGCATGCTGCTCGAAGGCGGCGACACCCTGGTACTCTCCGGCAAAGCCGGGGCGCTGGCCGTGGCCGAGCAAAAGCTGCTCAAAGGATAGGCCCCGGCGGCGCACTCTGCAGGCACAATAGCGCCTGCCCCGCACCCCCGTGTGCCCTACCGCCCCGCGTCCATGCAACATCTCAGCGTCAACCAATACCTCCGCGACCACATCCGCACCGTGCCCGATTGGCCGGCACCCGGTGTGCAGTTCCGCGACATCACTCCACTGCTGCAGGATGCCAAGGTGTTCCGCGTGCTGATCGATGCGTTTGTACACCGCTATATGGACCCCAGCATGCGCCCTGACGTGGTGGCTGGGCTGGATGCGCGCGGCTTTATTCTGGGTGCGGTGGTGGCCTACGAACTCAATATTGGTTTTGTGCCAATCCGCAAAAAGGGCAAGCTGCCCTTCACCACGGTGGAAGAAACCTACGAACTGGAATACGGCAGTGCCACCGTGGAGCTGCACACCGATGCGGTGAAAGCTGGCGACCGCGTGTTGCTGATTGACGATCTGATTGCCACCGGTGGCACGATGATGGCCGGCAAGAAGTTGCTGGAGCGCTTGGGCGCCCACGTCATGGAAGGCGCGGCGATTGTGGACCTGCCCGAACTGGGTGGCTCCGCCCGCCTGAGGGAGTCAGGCCTGGCACTGTTCACCCTGCTGGACTTCGCAGGCCACTGACCTGCGGCCCCACGCGGGGCTTAGTTCAGGTCGCCGTACTGGGTGCCGCTCAGGGGCGACTGGCGGTCGTCTAGCTCGGTGTCCTGAAAGCTGGGAGGTGCCGGATTGCGACGACCCGAACGCACAATTTCCCCTGGGGCCGACAAGGCGGCGGGCGCGGGAATCGATGCCAAGGCCTGCTTGAATGCAGCCACTTCGTCGGCCTGCAAGGGTTCAAAACGTGGCGCCATCGGCGCGGCCGGCGCTCCCACGGCGGCAACCCGAGGAACAGGCGCAGGTACAGGGGCACTGCGTGCCAGACCAGCCGTCACATGCTCATTCACGCGCCAGTAGACCGCGGTCACCAAAATGTCGTGGCGGGTCTTGGCAATTTTGGCGATGTGGCTTTCCATATCGGCCAAGCGGGAGGTGTCGCCCACATTCTGGCGCGCCATGTCCATCATGATCAGGTACTGGCGTCCGCGTGAATCCAGCGAGAGCACCTTGAATTTGTAGCTGGTAGATAGCAGTCCGGCGCGGGTCATGGACTCGCGCACCACGGTGTACAACAGCTCGCGGCGCTCCAGGCGCTCGCTCTTGCGGTTGGCCGCGTTCCCTGGCACAGACACGGGTGCCTTCATGCGGCCTTTGCTACCGGGCAGGTAGGGTACGGTTGCATCTACATGGCCGAGACCGGAGCTTTCGGCCGCGGGCGCTTGCTCATGCGGCTTTCTGGAGAACCAACCAAACAGGGACATTCTTATTGCTTTCGGATTCGACGACTTGCCGAGTGTAGTGCAGCTATTTGCCAATGCAAAACTTGGAAAAGATCACACCCAACAGGTCGTCAGAGCTGAATTCTCCGGTGATGGCATTCAGGGCGTTTTGGCCCAGGCGCAGCTCTTCGGCCAGCAAGTCCAGCGTGCCGGCGCCCGCGCTCAGGTGGGCAAACGCCTCCATCAAATGCTGGTCCACCTGCTGCAGGGCATGCAGGTGGCGCTGCCGCGCGATGAACATGCCACCAGAGGGAGGTTGCCAGCCGGCGGCCTCCAGCAGGCGGCGGCGCAGGGCCTCCAAGCCCTGCCCGGTTTTGGCGGACAGCACCACACCGCCATGCGCCCCCTCTGCGGTCACCGCGTCCGCCTTGTTCCAGACGTCGATCACCGGGATATCTTTGGCAAGTTTTTGGGCCAGAGCCCCCGCAATCTCTGCGTCAGCAGCTATATATTCGATAGCATCGCTGCGCGTGAGGTCGTGCAAAAACAACACCGCATCAGCCCCCTCGATGGCCTGCCAGGCGCGTTCAATGCCCATCTTCTCCACCGTGTCGTCGCTGGCACGCAGGCCCGCGGTGTCCACGATGTGAATGGGCACGCCTTCGATCTGGATGGTTTCTTGCACCTTGTCCCGGGTGGTCCCCGCAATCGGGGTGACGATGGCCAGCTCTGCCCCCGCCAGCGCATTGAGCAGGGACGACTTGCCCGCATTGGGCTGGCCGGCAATCACCACCTGGATACCCTCGCGCAGCAGCGCACCTTGCGAGGCCCGCTGCAGCACTTGCTGCAAGGCCACCTGCAGGCGCTGCAGTTGCCCCAAGGCATCGGCCTTTTGCAGGAAGTCGATCTCTTCTTCGGGAAAGTCCAGGGTTGCCTCGACCAGCATGCGCAGGTGGATCAGCGCATCGCGCAGCGTGGCCACTTCTTTGGAAAAAGCACCCGATAGCGACTGGGTGGCACTGCGCGCCGCGGCCTCGGTGCTGGCGTCGATCAGGTCGGCAATCGCCTCGGCCTGCGCCAAATCGATCTTGTCATTCAGAAATGCGCGTTGGGTGAATTCACCAGGCTCGGCAATGCGCAGGCCTGGCAGAGGCGCGGACGCTCCGGGTTGCACGGGGCTGGCCAGCTCCAGGCAACGGGCCAGCAGCAGCTGCAAGACCACGGGGCCGCCATGGGCCTGGAGTTCCAGCACGTCTTCACCGGTGAAGGAATGTGGCCCCGGGAAATACAACGCCAGGCCCTGGTCCAGCGGCTGGCCCTGGGCATCGGGGAACGGAAGGTAAGTGGCTTCGCGCGGACGCAGGTCGCGCCCCAGCAGGGCTTGCACAAAGGCCCTCAGGTGCTTGCCGCTGACCCGGACTATGCCCACGGCGCCCCGGCCGGGGGCCGTGGCGATCGCGACGATGGGGTCCGAGTGGCGCGGCAGCATGGGGCCTGCTGCTAGAGGCTCAAGAGAACTTGGGCAGGTTGAACTGGGGCGGCACACCCATGCGGGTGTTGATGATCCACTGCTGCGCGATGGACAGGATGTTGTTGGTGATCCAGTACAACACCAGGCCAGCCGGGAACGCAAAGAACATCACGCTGAAGGCCAGCGGCATGATCCACATCATCTTGGCTTGCATGGGGTCTGGTGGCGCGGGGTTCAGCGCGGTTTGCAGCAAGGTGGTCATGGTCATCAGGACGGGCAGGATGTACATCGGGTCTTTGGACGACAGGTCATGGATCCAGAAAATCCAGGGTGCGTCGCGCATTTCAATGGTGGACAGCAACACGGTGTAGAGCGCAATGAACACCGGGATCTGAACCACGATGGGGAAGCAACCACCCAGTGGATTGACCTTTTCTTCCCGGTAAATCTTCATCATTTCCTGCTGCATTTGCTGCGGGCTGTCTTTCAGGCGCTCGCGCATTTCCATGATCTTGGGGTTGATCGCCTTCATCTTGGCCATGCTGGAGTAGGCCTTGGCGTTGAGCCAGTAAAACGCGATCTTGAGCAACAGCACCAGCGCCACGATGGACCAGCCCCAGTTCTGGATAAAGCTGTGCAGCTTGTCCAGCAACCAGTACAGCGGCTTGGCCAAAATGGTCAGACGGCCATAGTCTTTCAGCAGCTCCATGCCGGGAGCCAGCGACTCCAGCATCTTTTCTTCCAGCGGACCCACGAACAACTTTGCGTCCACCGTCTTGCTGGCGCCGGGCGCAATTGACTCCACGGGCGAGACCATGACCACGCGGTAGCAGCAGTCGGCCACGGGGGAATCCAGGGTCACGGGCACCATGGACAGGTTGCGCTTCACGCCATCGGGCAACAGCCAGGCGCTGGCAAAGTAGTGCTGCACCATGGCGATGTAGCCATTGCTGCTGGTCTTCTCAAAGTCTGCTTTGTCTTTTTTGATGTCCGAGAAGTCCACCTTCTGGAATTTCTTGGCATCGGTGTACACCGCAGGGCCGGTGAAGGTGGAATAGAAGGACGAACCTCCGGGAGGGCTGGTGCCATCGCGCTCCAGCTGCAGGTAGAGCTGGGGCGAAATGGCCGCGCTGGAGGTGTTCACCAGTTCATGCTTCACGGCAATGTCGTAGGCACCACGGCGCAGGGTATAGGTCTTCACCAGCTTGATGCCGCCCACATCGGGGGACGTGAACTTGATGGAGATTTCGTTCTCGCCTTCGGCCAGCACGCGCGGGCCAGACACGGACATCACAGTCTTGTGTGTGGGGAACGCACCACCCGCCTCACTCGCCACCACGCCGGTTTGGGCGCGGTAGACACGCTCTTTGCTGTCGTCCAGCAACACGATGTTTTTAGACTTATCGCCCGTTTCTGCGTATTTCAACAACTCGGAACGCACCAAGGAACCGCCTTCGGTATCCAGCGTCAGCTTGAGCACGTCGGTGCTCACTTCAAAGCGTTCCTTCGGTGTTGCGGGTTCTGCCGCCGCCGCCGCTGCTGCGGTGCTGGCAGTGGCAGCTGCCACTGGCGCAGCAGGCTTGGTACCGTCCGTGGCCACCGCTTTTTGTTGCGTCGGGCTGGGGAAGAAGGTGGCCTTCTTGCCGTTATGCACTTGCCATTGGTCCCAGAGCAACACCATGGAAAAACCAAAGATCACCCACAAAATGGTGCGGCGAATATCGTTCATGAAGGTTTCTTTTCAGAAGAAGGAGGAATCAGGCGGCCAAACAGCCGGGGACGTTGCACAGGCACGGGGTCATGACCACCCTCGCACCAAGGGTGGCAGCGCGCCAGACGCGCTACCGTAAGGTAAGAGCCCGCAGCCGCACCGTGGGTCTGCAAAGACTCCAGGGCATAGGCCGAACAGGTCGGCTCGAACCGGCAGGCCGAACCGAGCCAGGGACTCAGTAGCAAGCGGTAGGCCTTGACGGCGCCCACCAAGAAGGCTTGCATCATGGGAGCACCTCGGCATTCATCACTGCGGATGGCGCCTGAGCCGGGATAGGGGGAGCAATACGTGCGAACAATTGCAGCAGTTCTTGGCGAACGGCTTTTTTCAACGCGGTCGACGTGGCACTGACGTACTCCGCACGGTCAAACCCAGCACGCAGACGCACCAGATGCGCGCGCGCCTGCAGCGCCGGAGCGAACTCGGCGCCAATACTGTAGATCTGACGTTTGATGGCGTTGCGGGTCACAGCACGTTTGGCCCAGCGTTTGGGCACCATTCCACCTAGCCACACCGAAGCAACCGGGAATACCGCGTCCGCAGACGTGGCTGGGGAAGGGGGCGTCACTGGGCAGCAATGGAGCGCGAAGTGGGCTGTTTTGGAAACAGTAGCCCCACCCAACGCTGCCTGGAACTGCGCGCGCGTCTGAAGACGTCGCACTGCGGCCTTGCCAGTACCTTGCGAATGTGCAATGTCCAAAAGCTGTTCAGCCCTGGATTGCAGAATTCGCGCAGATTAGACGGCCAGACGCTTGCGGCCTTTGGCGCGGCGTGCGTTGATGACGGCGCGGCCACCGCGGGTCTTCATGCGAACCAGAAAACCGTGGGTACGTGCGCGGCGGATTTTGGAGGGTTGGTACGTGCGTTTCATGTGAAATTCCTAACAGGCTCAGTGGGTATCCGTACCCACTCCACAAGGAGAGCAAGGCACAGATGTCGGTCTAATCGCCCCGAACACAATCAGGGGAACCCGCGATTATCGCAAATTTTCTGAATGCCGGCAACACCTTAGGCCACACACAGTGTGCAACGCTGGAACTTTTCACTTACCCACAAAAAATGTGGATAAAGGTTTGATAAATTACAATCCAGCCCGCAGCAAACAATAACTATCCACAGAAGCTGACCACCTAATGACCCAGGGACACCCCCACTCTTCTTCCGATTCCAGCGGCCTCGAACTCGGCCAAAGCCTGTGGCAAAGCTGCGTCGATCAGCTCGCGCAGGAATTGCCGGAACAGCAGTTCAATACCTGGATCAAGCCGCTTACGGCACAGGTGCAGGACGACATCTCCAAGGTCACCATTTTTGTGGCCAACCGCTTCAAACTGGACTGGGTACGGGCACAGTACAGCGGCCGCATCGCAGGTTTGCTGGAGAAACTGTACGGCCAGGCCGTTCAGGTTGAGTTAGCGATTACTCCGCGGGAAGCCCCCGCAAAATCAACCTTTACCCCGCGCGCGGCCGAGCCGGCTGCCGTGATTGAAGAAGCCTATGTCGGTGAAGACCGCATGGCTGGTGGGCCGAAGAACCGACTGAACAGCTTGCTGACCTTTGAGAGCCTGGTGGAAGGGACTGCCAACCGCATGGCGCGTGCCGCGGCCATGCATGTGGCCACCATGCCGGGGCATTTGTACAACCCCCTGTTCATCTACGGTGGCGTGGGTTTGGGCAAGACCCATTTGATGCACGCGGTGGGCAACCGCCTGCTGGCGGACAAGCAGGGCGCCAAAGTTCTCTACATCCATGCAGAGCAGTTTGTTTCGGATGTGGTTAAGGCCTACCAACGCAAAACTTTCGACGAATTCAAGGAGCGCTACCACTCCCTGGATTTATTGTTGATTGACGATGTGCAGTTCTTTGCCAACAAAGACCGCACCCAGGAAGAGTTTTTCAACGCCTTCGAGGCGCTGCTGGCCAAGAAGTCGCACATCGTGATGACCAGCGACACCTACCCCAAGGGTTTGACCGACATCCATGAGCGCTTGGTCTCGCGGTTTGACTCGGGCCTGACGGTGGCCATTGAGCCGCCCGAGCTGGAAATGCGGGTGGCGATTCTGATCAACAAGGCGCGCGCCGAGGGCTCGGAAATGCCTGAAGAGGTGGCGTTTTTTGTCGCCAAAAACGTGCGCTCCAACGTGCGCGAACTCGAAGGCGCCCTGCGCAAGATCCTGGCGTATTCGCGCTTCAACCAGAAAGAGATCTCCATCCAGCTGGCCCGTGAGGCGTTGCGCGATCTGCTGTCCATCCAGAACCGGCAGATTTCTGTGGAAAACATCCAGAAGACCGTGGCTGACTATTACAAGATCAAGGTCGCGGACATGTATTCCAAGAAGCGGCCCGCCAGCATTGCCCGGCCACGCCAGATTGCCATGTACCTAGCCAAGGAGCTGACCCAAAAGAGCCTGCCCGAGATTGGCGAGCTGTTTGGCGGGCGGGACCACACCACGGTGCTGCACGCCGTACGAAAAATCGGGGGAGAGCGCCAGCAGCTGACCGAGCTGAACCAGCAGCTCCATGTACTGGAGCAAACGCTCAAGGGTTGATACAAAAACAAGTGCCGCCCCCCGCAAGTCACTGTCAAAAAAGGTGAAAATGGTGGGATTGTTCGTAAATGCCGTGCTTTTTTGGCATGGCATCCATGACTGAGTTTCAAAAAGAGGTTGACATGATCGTACTGAAGGCAACGCAAGACAAGGTTCTATCGGTTCTGCAATCCGTAGCCGGTATTGTCGAGCGCCGCCATACGCTGCCTATCCTGGCCAATGTGTTGCTCCGCAAAACGGGCACATCCATTCAGCTAACGACCAGCGACCTGGAAATCCAGATCCGCACCACGGCTGAGTTGGGTGGTGACACCGGTAACTTCACCACCACCATCGGTGCGCGCAAGCTGATCGACATCCTGCGCACCATGCCCGGTGACCAGACCGTGTCGCTGGAGTCCAGCCAGAGCAAGATCATCCTCAAGGGCGGCAAGAGCAAGTTCACGCTGCAGACCATGCAGGCCGAAGACTTCCCGCTGGTGCAAGAGAGCGCCAGCTTTGGCCCCGTCTTCAGCGTGCCGCAAAAAACCCTGAAGGACCTGCTGAGCCAAGTGTCCTTCGCGATGGCGGTGCACGACATCCGCTATTACCTGAACGGCATTTTGTTCGTGGCCGAAGGCAAGCAGCTCAGCCTGGTGGCGACCGACGGCCACCGCCTGGCATTTGCCTCTGCCACCCTGGACGTGGAAGTGCCCAAGCAGGAAGTGATCTTGCCGCGCAAGACCGTGATCGAACTGCAGCGCCTGCTGAGCGATGCCGAAGGCGCGATCGAAATGCAGTTTGCCAACAACCAAGCCAAGTTCACTTTTGATGGCATGGAGTTCGTCACCAAGCTGGTAGAGGGCAAGTTCCCTGACTACAACCGCGTCATCCCCAAGAACCACAAGAACGGCATCACGCTGGGCCGCACTGCCCTATTGGCCACGCTGCAGCGCACCGCGATTTTGACCAGCGACAAGTTCAAGGGCGTACGCCTGAACATAGACCCCGGTAGCCTGCGTGTGGCGTCCAACAACGCCGAACAGGAAGAGGCGGTGGACGAGCTGGACATCGACTACGGTGGTGACAGCATCGAGATCGGCTTCAACGTCACCTACCTGATCGACGCCCTGAGCAATATGAGCCAGGACATGGTGAAAGTGGAGCTGTCGGACGGCAACAGCTCGGCGCTGATCACTATTCCCGACAACGCGACCTTCAAGTACGTCGTGATGCCCATGAGGATCTGACGCTACAAAAACAGTAGCTGCCCGCACAACCAAACCCCCGGCCTTCGGGGGTTTGGTCATTAAAGAATCGTGAGAAAGTTAGCCATGACCGAAGAAAACAAGTCTGTTCCCGCCCCTGAAAACAACGATGGCCTCGTCCATACGGGCGATGCCGGCTCAGACAGCTCCAACTTCCAGCCCACCATCGACACCAACCAGGCCGGCGCGACCGAGGCCTATGGCGAAGGCTCCATCCAGATCCTGGAAGGCCTGGAAGCGGTGCGCAAGCGCCCCGGCATGTACATCGGTGACACGTCGGATGGCACGGGCCTGCACCACCTAGTGTTCGAAGTGGTGGACAACTCCATCGACGAGTCGCTGGCTGGCCATTGCGATGACATCCTGGTCACCATCCACTCCGACAACTCCATCAGCGTGGTGGACAACGGCCGTGGTATTCCCACCGGTATCAAGCTCGACGACAAGCACGAGCCCAAGCGCTCGGCGGCCGAAATCGCGCTGACCGAATTGCATGCCGGCGGCAAGTTCAACCAGAACAGCTACAAGGTGTCTGGTGGACTGCACGGCGTGGGCGTGTCCTGCGTGAACGCACTGTCCAAGATGCTGCGCCTGACGATCCGCCGCGACGGCAAAGTGCATGTGATGGAGTTCAGCAAAGGCTTTGTGCAGAACCGCATCGTCGAGACGCAAAACGGCATTGAAGTCTCGCCCATGAAGGTGATTGGTGACACCGAAAAACGTGGCACCGAAGTGCACTTTTTGCCTGACACCGACATCTTCAAAGAAAACAACGACTTCCACTACGAAATCCTGAGCAAGCGCCTGCGCGAGCTGTCCTTCCTGAACAACGGCGTGAAAATCCGCCTGAAGGACGAACGCAGTGGCAAGGAAGACGACTTCTCCGGTGCGGGTGGCGTCCAGGGCTTTGTGAACTTCATCAACAAGGGCAAGACGGTGTTGAACCCCAACATCTTCCACGCCATGGGCGACCGCCAGAGCGACCAGGGCACCAACATCGGAGTCGAAGTGGCCATGCAGTGGAACAGCGGCTTCAACGAGCAGGTGCTGTGCTTCACCAACAACATTCCCCAGCGCGACGGTGGCACCCACCTGACCGGTCTGCGCGCCGCGATGACCCGCGTCATCAACAAGTACATCGACGACACCGAGCTGGCCAAAAAAGCCAAGGTGGAAGTGACCGGCGATGACATGCGCGAAGGCCTGTGCTGCGTGCTGTCGGTCAAGGTGCCCGAACCCAAGTTCTCCAGCCAGACCAAGGACAAACTCGTATCAAGCGAAGTACGTGGCCCGGTAGAAGATATCGTCAGCAAACTGCTGGCCGACTACCTGCAGGAACGCCCGAACGACGCCAAGATCATCGTCGGCAAGATCATCGAAGCCGCCCGTGCTCGTGAAGCGGCGCGCAAGGCCCGCGACATGACCCGCCGCAAAGGTGTGCTGGATGGCATGGGCCTGCCCGGCAAGCTGGCCGACTGCCAGGAAAAAGACCCGGCGATGTGCGAAATCTACATCGTCGAGGGTGACTCCGCCGGCGGCTCCGCCAAACAGGGCCGCGACCGCAAGTTCCAGGCGATCCTGCCGTTGCGCGGCAAGATTCTGAACGTGGAAAAAGCACGCTACGAAAAGCTGCTGACCAGCAATGAAATCCTGACGCTGATCACTGCACTGGGCACCGGCATCGGCAAGGCCGGTGGCTCCACCGGCAATGACGACTTCAACGTCGCCAAACTACGCTACCACCGCATCATCATCATGACCGATGCCGACGTGGACGGTGCCCACATCCGCACCCTGCTGCTAACCTTCTTCTACCGCCAGATGCCCGAACTGGTCGAGCGCGGCCACATCTACATTGCGCAACCACCGCTGTACAAGGTCAAGGCCGGCAAGGAAGAGCTGTACCTGCAAGGCGCGGGCGATCTGGACAACTTCCTGCTGCGCATTGCGCTGGTCAACGCGTCGGTGTTCACCGGTGGCCCCAACGGCACCACGATTTCCGGCGAGACCTTGTCTGAACTGGCGCGCAAGCACCAAGTCGCACAGGCCGTGATCGCGCGCCTGAAGAACTTCATGGACGCTGAAGCCCTGCGCTCGGTGGCCGATGGTGTGGCGCTTAACCTAGACACCGTGGCCGACGCCGAAGTCTCTGCGGCCGCATTGCAAGCGCGACTGCCCGACGCCGAAGTGGCGGGGGAATTTGATACACGCACTGACAAACCGATTCTGCGCATCAGCCGCCGCCACCACGGCAACGTGAAGAGCAGCGTGCTGACCCAAGACTTTGTGCACGGCGCGGATTACGCGGCGTTGGCCGAAGCCGCCAACACCTTCAAGGGTTTGTTGTCCGAAGGCGCCCGTGTGATGCGTGGCGAAGGCGAGCGCCAGAAGGAAGAAAAGGTCAACGACTTCCGCGAAGCGATGGCCTGGCTGATCACACAAGCCGAGAACGGCACCAGCCGCCAGCGCTACAAGGGTCTGGGTGAAATGAACCCAAGCCAGTTGTGGGAAACCACGATGGACCCGACCGTACGCCGCCTGCTCAAGGTGCAGATCGACGACGCCATCGAAGCCGACCGCGTGTTCACCATGCTGATGGGTGACGAAGTGGAACCGCGCCGTGAATTCATTGAGACCAACGCGCTGCGAGCGGGGAATATTGACGTTTAGCGTTGTTGGGTTGTTGGGTTGTTGGGTTGTTGGGTTGTTGGGTTGTTGGGTTGTTGGGTTGTTGGGTTGTTGGGTTGTTGGGTTGTTGGGTTGTTGATTTTCGTTGAAAACTGATCCAGTTCGGGCAGTTATTTCCAGCCAAAATTGATCCGCGTTAGCCCTACCCTGCTAGTTTTTAAAGCAGAGGAGCTTAGGATTGATAAACGTGGCGGCATTGAATCTCATCAGGCGTTGGGCATTGCGAGAAAACATGTCCATCCGCGAGATTTCCAGGCATACAGGCATGGCTCGCAACACCGTGAAGAAGTATTTGCGATCCGACGTGGCTGAGCCCACCTACGCAAAGCGGGTGCGCTCAAGCAAGCTCGATCCGTATGCTGAGAAGCTGGCCACTTGGCTGGGGGTGGAGGCAACAAAGTCGCGGCAGCGGCAGTGCAATTTGATTTGATGAAAAGATTGAGACAGGCTTCAACGCAATTCAACATCGTTTGCTCATATCTACCTTACCCATGAAAATCCAACTCGCCTCTGACCTCCATCTGGATCGCCTGCATTCGCGTTGGCCAAATGAGCGATTGATCTCCCCAGCGCAAGATGCCGACGTTCTGGTTCTCGCTGGAGATATCCACAAGGGAGCTCTGGGTATGGACACTTTCGCGCAATGGAGCGCGGACAGAAATGTCCCCATCGTCTACGTAGCCGGCAACCATGAGTTCTATGAGGGGTCGCTAAGCGTCGTGGACCACCGCCTTCGGGAATTGTCGACCATCACTGGTATCCATTATCTTGAGCGAGATGTCGTTGTCATAAGCGGTGTTCGTTTTCTTGGATGCACGCTATGGACGGACTACTGCTTGCGGTCCATGTATTCGCAGGCTTACGTGATGGAAGAAATCCAACGGCGCGAGATGGATCACCACCGCACTCACCCAGATTCAGGACTCTTTACGCCACAGGATGCCTTGCAACAGCATATGGTGTCACGTCAATGGTTGGCCGAAGAGTTAGGTAAGCCATTTGAAGGAAAGACTGTGGTTGTTTCCCACCATGGGCCTCATCCTTTGTCTCTCCATCCCCGGTATCTGGGGCACAAACTCAATGCGGCATACGTGAGCGATTTGTCTCAACTGATGCCCAGTGTTGACCTCTGGCTGCACGGCCATGTGCACGATTCCTTTGATTACCGGATAGGCAGATGCCGCGTTGTAGCAAATCCGGCGGGCTACGTCCGCAACCGAACATTGGTGACTTCCAAAGAGGACTTCGTGTTCGAGAACCCATCCTTCGACAAAGGACTGGTGATTTCCGTAAGCTGATGTAGAACAAAGTCGGCACTTCATACAGTTTGCTGGATGCAACGGAAGTGATATTGCCACGCACACAATTGATTTTCAGTTGGTACTGATTACTGTTGGTTTTCTGATTTGGATCCCGACTCGCCGGCCATCTTGGATGCGCGCAATCGAAAGATTGTGGGTCAAACGATCTCTAGTCGCGTTCATACCCCACGAGCGCTGGCGGCGCTACATTCGACTCAGAAGAGCCGACATCCACCACCGAGTTCAATTTGCCACACGGATCGCGGCAGCCAGTATGCAAGCGAGACCTATTGGCATGCCTTGCATCAGGCCGGACTATGGGGTTCTATGAATTCGTCTAGTATCCCGCATAGCAATGTGCAGGCTGAGCGGTTTGTGAGGATACTAAAGGTCCATGCGGTGGACTTAGCTAGCTGCGAGACATTCATCGAAAACGCCTACAACACCAAGTGCTGGCCTCGCTCGCATGGCTAAGACCCTCGCGGACAAATCGCGATCTTTTGATCGTTCTCTGGCAACCGCCCGAGATGGACGAGCGCCAGTTTCCGGAGCACTAAGAAGGCGACTCAATCAGAGGCGCGAGCGACTTTTTTGCGTCATGCCCCCTGGTGAAGCGCAGCGAAAGGCTTTTGATGTTGATCAAGCTACCTCAGCCAAACCCAGCCACTGCGGCCCACTTGCTGTAAGCGTTTACGGACAGCTAAATGGTATGGGCAAACCAATGCGTCAAATACTGACCTATGACCGGGGACGGGACGTGGCAAACGACCGCCAACATCTGGGTTATCGTTTACTTTTTTGATCCACGCAGTCCATGGCGATATTCAGGCACCTACGAAAATGCCGATGGCCTAGTGCGCCAGTTCCTGCCAAACCGAGAAGGCCTTGTTGGGCTACAGTCAGGAGCAGCTATACGGGATCGTTGGTTTGATGAATGTGAGGCCACCCAGGCATTGGGCTGATTGACTCCATTGGCGTTCTGCGGCCAATGGCTAGCCAAGCTTGACCTCTCTCCTGACACCATCCTGTAAGCTCTGCTTGTGTTTCACTTGGTCTTTTGAGTCCGCCCCGCGTGGATTATGCGCCAGAAGCTTCTATTTTGATAGCAAACTTCCCGGCTAAGCGCTCCTGACCGGGCCCGTCGAAGCCCGCGCCACCAGCAACGGATCCGGCACCTTCACGCTTCGTGGCTGGTGGTCCGGGTTTTCGATCAGGTCCAGCATCAGGTTGATGGCCATGGTGGCCATGATCTCTGTATGCAGCGCCACGGTTGTCAGGCCAGGGCGCATGTCGCGTGCCAGCTGAATGTCGGTGATACCAATCAGCGACATGGATTGCGGCACCGCAATGCCGCGCTCCACCAGCACCTGCGCGGCGCCGTAGGCCATCAAATCGTTGGTGGCGAAAATGGCAGTGATGTTCGGGTTGGCGTCCAGCAGCGATTCGGCGGCAGCGCGCCCACCGGCGATGGTGTCGGGCGTGTCACGCGTGTTCTCTTCCAGCAGCGTCAGCCCCGCGGCGTGCAGCGCACTCTCGAACCCGCCGAGCCGCACAATCTGCCGCCCGGCCAGGCCACAGCCCACGATGGCACCCATGCAGGTGTGGCCCAACTCCACCAGGTGTTGGCCAGCAATCTCGCCGGCGCGGTGTAAATCCAACACCACGTGGGGCACCTGGTCGCTGTAGTGAATGGCTTCGTTCGACGCCAGCACAATGGGCGCGCGCCGGTTGCTGATTTGCTCCACGTCTTCGGGCGTGATGCCGGTGTCCAGCACCAGCACGCCACCGGCCAGGGTGCCGGTGATCTGCTTGAGGTAGGCGCGGCCGATGTCGGGCCGCTCGGGCGTGTTGCACACCATGAGGAAGTAGTTGCGGTCGCGCGCCACGCGCTCGGCCACGGCCACAAACTCGGGGTAGAACGGGTTGGTGATGTCGGGCACCACCAGCGCCACCATGGACGACTTGCCCTCGGCCAGCGCGCGCGCCATCAGGTTGGGCCGGTAACCGGTTGCGGCAATGGCCTCCTGCACCTTCAATACGGTGGCAGGTTTCACCTTTTGGGTGTTGCGCAACACGTTGGACACCGTGGCGGTGGTCACCCCCGCCAGGCGTGCGACATCACTGAGCGTGGCCATGGGGGATGCTGGTTACCTGCGTTTGAGATAAGAAAAACGGCATTAAGGACTTACCCTTGGTCGTGGTCTTTTTCGGAACAGCTGTAGGTATACTACAAAAATTGCTGAATTTAACCGCTTAAATTTAATTTAGCGGCTATCCCACCAGGACCTGATAGAAACGCCAGGCCCTGGAAATGCAGCACATGGATGCCTGGGGTCGGGCTAAAAATTTAACCGCTTAAATTTACGAAAGGATGCCAGTCGAGACGGAGTCATCACACCAATCTTGGAGACAACAAGCCCACAACGCCAGTGATCCACTGCAAACGGCTTGACCACATTTACAGACGTAGACAGGAAAACCAAACCATGAATTTCACCAAACGCACCACGCTGACCGCCATGGCCGGCATTGTTCTCGGCAGCTCAGGCCTGATGGCCACCACCACGGCCTCCGCCAAGGAAGTCACCATCTGGGCCTGGGACCCCAACTTCAACATCGCCATCATGCAAGAGGCGGGCAAGCGCTACACCGCCAAGCACCCGGACACCACGTTCAAGATCGTGGACATGGCCAAGGCCGATCTGGAGCAAAAGCTGCAGACCACACTGGCCTCTGGCGTGACCAAGTCCCTGCCCGATATCGTGCTGGTGGAAGACTACAACGCACCCAAGTACCTGCGCGCCTTCCCCGGCGCTTTCGAATCCATGTCCGGGAAGGTGGACTACAAGGGCTTCGCCAAATACAAGGTCGACCTAATGACCCTGGACGGCAAGGTCTACGGCCTGCCCTTCGACTCGGGTGTCACCGGCATGTACTACCGCAAGGATTTGTTGGCCAAGGCCGGTTTTGCTGAAAAAGACATGCAAAACATCACCTGGGACCGATACATCGAAATCGGCAAAAAGGTCGAAGCCGCTACCGGCAAGAAGATGCTCGGCATTGACCCCAATGACAACGGCCTGGTCCGCGTGATGATGCAATCCGGCGGCCGCTGGTACTTCGACAAAGACGGCAAGCTCGACATCAAGGGCAACCCCGCCCTGAAAGCCGCGCTGGAAATCCAGGCCAAGCTGTTCAAGTCCGGCATCGTCAAGCCCACCACCGGCTGGGCTGAATACGTGGGCGCAGTGAACAGCGGCGACGTGGCCTCTATCACCACCGGCGTGTGGATCACCGGTTCGGTGAAGTCCGAGAAGAGCCAGTCCGGCCTGTGGGCTGTGGCCCCTACGCCGTCCCTGGGCATTCCCGGCGCGTCCAATGCGTCCAACCTGGGCGGCTCCAGCTGGTACGTGCTCTCCAGTGGCAAGGAAAAGGCTGCTGCGGTGGACTTCCTCAACGAGGTGTATGCCAAGGACGTGGACTTCTACCAAACCATCCTGCAATCCCGCGGTGCCGTGGGCACGCTGCTGGCTTCGCGCAACGGCAAGGAATACTCCGCGCCTGATGCCTTCTTTGGCGGCGCCAAGGTCTGGCAACAGTTCAGCGATTACCTGGGCAAGGTGCCTAGCGTGAACTACGGCATCTACACCTACGAAGGTGACGCCGCTGTGGCTGCCCAGTTGCCCGGTCTGATCTCCGGCACACCTGTGGACAAGATCCTGGACAACATCCAGCAGCAACTCGCCGCACAGATCAAGTAAGGTCTTGTTGGCAGGGGCGGGACGCGGTGCGTTCCGCCCTTTTTTGGATTGCCTGAGGAAATTTTCATGCGGCACCCCCCCGCGCCCAACTACCGGCGCTTTTACGACATCAATGGCTGGGCCTTCATCAGTGCAGCCTTGCTGCTGATGGCAGCCTTCACGGTTTACCCCATTCTCAGATCGCTGTGGATGTCCACGCATGCGGGGCAAGGCACCATGGTGCACTTTGTGGGCATTGACAACGTGGTGCGCCTGTGGAGCGACCCGATATTCCTGCGGGCACTTACGAACACCTTCATCTTCCTGGTCATTCAGGTGCCCATCATGATCGTGCTCGCGCTGGTCATGGCTTCGTGCCTGAACATGCCGAACCTGAAGTTTCGCGGCCTGTTGCGCACCGCCGTGTTTCTGCCCTGTGTAACCTCGCTGGTGGCGTACTCGGTACTGTTCAAAAGCATGTTTTCGTACGACGGCATTGTCAACGCGACGCTGCTGCACATTGGCCTGCTCGACACCCCCATTCCGTGGATGACCGACCCCTTCTGGTCGCGCACCGTCATCATCTCCGCGCTCACCTGGCGCTGGACCGGTTACAACATGGTGTTCTATCTCGCGGCCATGCAAAACATCGACAAGTCGATCTACGAGGCCGCCCGTATTGATGGCATTTCGGCGTTCCGCCGCTTTGTGTCCATCACCATCCCCATGCTCAAGCCGGTGATTTTGTTCACCACGGTGACGTCGACCATCGGCACCTTGCAGCTGTTCGATGAGGTGATGAACATCACCCAAGGCGGCCCCGCCGACAGCACGCTGTCGCTGTCGCTGTATATCTACAACCTGTCTTTCCGCTACGTGCCCAACTTTGGTTACGCGGCTACGGTGTCCTATGTCATTGTGGCTCTCGTAGCGGTCATGGCGGTGGCACAGTTTTACCTTGCCCGGGAGCGTGATTAATGAACACCGTGCTCGACAAACTCCGTGGGATGGTGGTCTACGTCTTCTTGGGCGTCATGGCCCTGATGTCGATCTTCCCCTTCATCTGGATGGCGATCAGCGCCACCAACGTTAGCCGCGATGTCACCAAAGGCAAGATCACCTTCGGCAGTGCCTTGTTCGACAACTACGCCAAGTTCGCCTCGCTGTATGACGTGCCCTTGGTGTTCTGGAATTCTGCCAAGATTGCCATTGTTGGCACGGTGCTGACACTGGCGGTCTCGTCGATTGCAGGTTACGGCTTTGAAGTGTTCCGCTCGGCATCGCGTGAGCGCATCTACAAAGTCGTGTTGCTGTCGATGATGGTGCCCTTTGCGGCGCTCATGATTCCGCTGTTCACCTTGATGGCCCAGTTCGACATGCTGGACACGCACATGGCGGTCATCTTGCCAGTGGTCGCTTCTGCGTACCTGATCTTCTACTTCCGCCAAAGCAGCAAAGCCTTCCCCTCGGAACTGCGCGAGGCCGCCCGTCTGGATGGCCTCAAGGAATGGCAGATCTTCCTGTTTGTCTATGTGCCGGTGATGCGTTCGACCTACGCAGCGGCTTTCATCATCGCCTTCATGGCGTCGTGGAATGCCTTCCTGTGGCCACTCATCGCCTTGCAATCCAACGAACTCAAAACCATCACCCTGGTGCTGTCCTCTCTCGGCTCGGCCTACACACCGGACTTCGGCGTCACCATGGTTGCCACGGTGCTGGCCACCATTCCCACTCTCCTCGTTTTCTTCGCAATGCAACGGCAGTTCGTACAGGGCATGCTGGGCTCCGTCAAATAAGGTTTTTTCACATGCGTTCTATTACCAAGCTCCACACGGGCTGGACTTTCCACACCTCGTTCTCTTCCAACCTCATCACCCAAGCCGCCCCCGGCGCCACCGTGCGCCTGCCGCACAACGCAGTGGACCTGGAGATGACCTACCTGGATGAGCGCAGCTACCAAAAGGAATTTGGCTACCAGCGCACGCTGGCCTGGCAGCCCGAATTTGCGGGCCGCGAAATCTCGCTCGAATTTGACGGCGCCATGGCCAACAGCGTGGTCTGGGTCAACGGCCAACAGGTCGCCGCCCACAAGGACGGCTATACGCCGTTTAGCGCGCGCCTCACCGGCCTGCTGAAGGAAGGTGACAACCTCATCACCGTCAAGATTGACGGCACCGAGAACCCCGAGATTCCGCCCTTTGGTGGCCAGATCGACTACCTGACCTACGCCGGCATTTACCGCGACGTGTGGCTGAAGCTGGCCGATGCCGTGTCCATCGCCAACCTCAAGGTGGAAACCTCGGGCGAGCTGACGGATGCCAAGGGCGTGCGCGTGACTGGCTTCATCGCCAACCCCACCCAAGCAGCATTCACCGGCACTGCGCTGGTGGAGCTGTGCCAGGTGGACGGCACGGTGCTGCAGCAGCAAAGCACCGACGTGTCGGGCAACACCTTCAGCGTGGCGTTTGACAAACTCGTCGGCCTGCAGCGGTGGGAGCTGGACGCCCCCCAGCTCTACCTGGTGCGCGTGACCACCACCACATCGGCCGGCAAAGACCAGCTCAGCACCCGCTTTGGCTTCCGCACCGCCACCTTCACCACCGAAGGTTTTTTCTTGAACGGCCAACCGCTCAAGATCCGTGGCCTGAACCGCCACCAGAGCTACCCCTACGTGGGCTACGCCATGGGCCAGCGCGCGCAGGAGAAAGATGCCGACATCCTGAAAAACGAGCTCAAGTGCAACCTGGCGCGCACCTCGCACTACCCGCAGTCCACCTACTTTCTGGACCGCTGTGACGAGATTGGCCTCCTGGTACTGGAAGAAATCCCCGGCTGGCAGCACATTGGCGGCCAGGCCTGGCAGGACGAGTCGGTGGAGAACACGCGCCGCATGATCGAGCGCGATTGGAACCACCCCTCCATCATTTGCTGGGGCGTGCGCATTAACGAGTCAGCCGACAACCACGACTTCTATGTGCGCACCAACGCCATGGCGCGCTCGCTGGACACCTCTCGCCCCATCGGCGGCATCCGCTGCATTGACAACAGCGAGCTGCTGGAAGACGTGTACACCATGAACGACTTCTTCAACGGCGCAGGCCCCGAGTGGCTGGCCGGGCGTGACCCCGTGCCGCTGCGTGCACCGCGCGCTGTGACCGGCCTGGACCACGAGGTGCCCTACCTGGTGACCGAGCACACCGGCCACATGTACCCCACCAAGCGCATCGACCCCGAAGACCGCCAGGCCCAACACGTCACCCGCCACCTGCAGGTGCTGGACGTGGCCTATGGCAACCCGGTCATCAGCGGCGCCATTGGTTGGTGCATGTTTGACTACAACACGCACAAAGACTTTGGCGCGGGCGACCGCATCTGCCACCACGGCGTGATGGACATCTTCCGCGAACCCAAGTTTGCCGCCAGTGTGTACGCCAGCCAGTGCAGCCCCGCCGAACAGATCGTGCTGGAGCCCGTAACCTACTGGGCCCGTGGCGAGAAGGACCGCTGCGAGGTGCTGCCCCTCATCGTGCTGACCAACTGCGACTATGTGGAACTGAAGGTGGGCGACTTCCCTGCCAAGCGCGCTGAACCCGACCGCGCGCTCTACCCGCACCTGCCGCATGCGCCCGTCATTTTTGACGGCCGCCATGTGAACATGAACGACCTGGGCGCCTGGGGCATGCTGTGGCGCGACGCCACGTTCACGGGCTACATCAACGGCAAGGCCGTGGCCACGGTGGCCGTGTCCGGCAACCCACTGCCCACCACGCTTCAGGTGCAGGTGGACGACACCACGCTGCGTGCGGGTGAGAAAGACGCCACCCGCGTGATCGTGCGCGCGCTGGACCAGACAGGCCGCGTGCTGCCCTTCCTGGACGACATTGCCACCGTGGAAGTGAGCGGTGCCGCCAAGCTGCTGGGCCCTGACAGCCTGCCCATCAAGGGCGGCGTGACCGGTTTCTGGATCGAGACCACCGGCGCCGTAGGCGACATTGCGGTGCGCATCCGCACCCGCCGCCTGGGCGAACAGCGCCTGGCGCTGCGCGCGGAATGAACGAGGAGAACACAGCATGGCAGACGTAAAACTCACCCAGGTCCGCAAGTCGTTTGGCAACATCGACGTCATCCGCGGCGTGGACCTGGACATCAAGCACGGCGAGTTCGTGGTCTTTGTCGGCCCCTCGGGCTGCGGCAAGTCCACCCTCCTGCGCGCCATCTCGGGCCTGGAAGACATCACCAGTGGCGAGCTGCGCATTGGCGACCAGGTGATGAACAACGTGGACCCGTCCAAGCGCGGGATCGCCATGGTGTTCCAGAGCTACGCGCTCTACCCGCACATGACGGTGCGCGAGAACATGGGCTTTGCGCTCAAACACGCCGGTGTGGCCAAAGCCGAGGTGGCCACCAAGGTGGACGCGGCCGCTAACATCCTGGGCCTGGGCCCGCTGATGGACCGCAAACCCAAGGCCCTGTCGGGCGGGCAGCGCCAGCGCGTGGCCATTGGCCGTGCCATCGTGCGCGACCCGCAGGTATTTTTGTTTGACGAACCGCTCTCCAACCTGGACGCCGAGCTGCGCGTGCACATGCGCATCGAGATTGCGCGCCTGCACCGCGAGCTGGGCAGCACGATCATCTACGTGACGCACGACCAGGTGGAAGCCATGACGCTGGCCGACAAAATCGTGGTGTTGCGCGCCGGTGTGGTGGAGCAGGTGGGCGCACCGCTGGAGCTGTATGACAACCCGGCCAACACCTTTGTGGCGGGCTTCATCGGCTCGCCCCGCATGAACTTTTTTGACGGCACGGTGACCGGCCACACGCGCAGCAACGGCACCAACGCCTGCCAGGTCGCCCTGGCGGGCTTTGACCATGCGGTGGTGACCCTGCCACTGGACGGCAACCTGCCCGCCGTCGGCACCGAGGTGTCGGTGGGCGTGCGGCCCGAGCATTTCCAGGAAGACGGCAGCGCCACGCTGCCCGTCACCATCGACATGCTGGAGCACCTGGGCGGCGAAACCTTTGCCTACGCCCGCTCCAGCAGTGGCGTAATGGTGGTCATCGAGACCAAGCACGGCCGCAGCCTGCGTTCGGGCCAGGTGCTGGAGGCGCGCTTTGACGCGGCCAAGGCCCTGCTGTTCGACAAGAGCGGCCAACGTATTTACTGCAACTGAACATGCCCACCCACGCGCCCGAGGCCTCCGCCGCATTCACCGTTTTGCACGGCACCCACAGCACCGTGGTGCTGGAAGTGCGCCCCCATGAGGCGCCGCTGTGGCGCTACTGGGGTCCGCGCCTGCCGGACCACTGCGTGCCCCTGGCGCCGTTGCGCGATGGCCGCCCGATACCGCCTAGCAGCATGGAGTTTGACCAGCCGCTGACCGTGGCGCCCACCTTTGGCGTGGGCTGGTACGGCCAGAGCGCGTTGCTGGCGCACCGCGGTGGGCAGCAGTTTGCGCAGCAGTTCACGGCCTGCCGCATCGAGACGCTGGTGGCTGGTCAAAGCATCGCCGTCCATCTGACAGACAGCGTGGCCCAGCTGCGCCTGGTACTGCACATGGCACTGGACGCGCACGATGTGCTGCAGCTGCGCAGTGAGTTGTTCAACGACGGCAGTGATGTGCTGGACGTGCACTGGCTGGCCGCGGGCACCGTGCCGCTGCCCGGCGACGCCCAGGCCGTGCGTTCGTACGCGGGCCAATGGGCCAATGAATTCCAGCTCCAGGTGGACACGCTCTCGCGCAGCGTGTGGCAGCGCGAGAACCGGCGTGGCCGCACCTCGCACGACAGCTTTCCGGGCGCCGTGGTCACCACGCTGGGCGCCACGCAACACACGGGCACCGTGTATGGCGCGCACCTGGCCTGGTCCGGCAACCACAAGCAGGCGATTGAGTGGCTGCATGACGGCCAGTACCTATGGCAGATGGGCGAATGGCTGGCGCCAAGCGAAGTGCGCCTGGCCGCGGGCGAATCTCTGCAGACGCCCACGCTGTTTGCCAGCTGCGCCGCCACGGGCCTGAACGGTCTGGCCGCCAACTTCCACGCCACCGTGCGCAACCGCCTGCCCTGGCCCGGTGGCCGCATGCGCCCGCGCCCCGTGCACCTGAACACCTGGGAGGCGGTCTACTTTGACCACCGCACCGAAGACATTCGCGCGCTGGCCACCGCCGCAGCCAGCGTGGGCGTAGAGCGTTTTGTACTGGACGACGGCTGGTTCCAGGGCCGCCACAACGACCAGGCCGCACTGGGCGACTGGTGGCCAGACGCTGGCAAGTACCCGCACGGCCTGCAGCCGCTGGCCAACTACGTGAACGAACTCGGCATGGAGTTTGGCCTGTGGGTGGAGCCCGAGATGGTGAACCCCGACAGCCAGCTCTTCCGCAGCCACCCCGACTGGGCGCTGCAGCTCGAAGGCCGGCCCCTGCTCACCATGCGCAACCAGTTGGTGCTGGACGTGGCCCGCCCCGAGGTGGCCGACTACCTGTTCACCAAGCTGGACACCCTGCTGCAGAACGTTCCCATTGCCTACCTGAAGTGGGACATGAACCGCGACCTGACCACCGCAGGCAACGCGCTGGGCCGCCCGGCCTACAGAGGCTTCGTGCATGCGCTGTACGCGCTGCTGGACCGCGTGCGCGCCGCCCACCCGCAGCTGGAGATTGAAAGCTGCGCCTCCGGCGGCGCCCGGCTGGACATGGGTGTGCTGGCCCACACCCACCGCGTGTGGACCAGCGACTGCAACGATGCACTGTCGCGCGTCGCCATCCAGCGCGGTGCGCTGCAGTTTTTGCCCCCCGAGATTCTGGGCGCCCACATTGGCCCCGCGCCCGCACACACCACGGGCCGCAGCCAGAGCCTGAACTTTCGCGCCGGCGTGGCGCTAAGCGGCCACCTGGGTATAGAGGCCGATGTGCGCCATATGCGCGACGACGAGCGCATGGCACTGGGCCGCTGGGTGGGCCTGTACAAGCAGCTGCGCAACCGCCTGCACACCGGCCAGGTGTGGCTGGGCGAGGCGGGCGACGGCGTGCTGTGGCAAGCCCATGGCGACGCCAATGCCAGCGAGGTGCTGCTGCTGGTCTACCGCACCACGCCCACCGGCCACCGCAACACACCGCCACTGCGCCTGCCCATGCTGCGCCCGGCCGCCCACTACACCATCGAACGGCTGGACCCCACGCCCCCCGAGTGGACCAGCAGCCCGCTCAACGACGCCGCCCTGGCCGCCGGTGCGCAGCAGGCCCTGCCGCCCACGGCGCACGGCGCCTGGCTGGCCGCGGTGGGCTTGCCGCTGCCGCGCATGAATGCGGAGAGTGCGCTGATCTACCGGTTGCGGTTTATTCCGCAGTAGCTCGGCTTACTCGCCCACCAGCTTCTTCTCAATCCGCCGGTCAGGAATGAACCAGATGCAGGCCACGGCGGCCAGCAGGATGCCGGACAACCAGGGGTAGCCCAGCAGCGCCAGCGGGATGGACAGCACGTAGCTGGCCACCGATATCTTTCCTTTGCGGTCGTTACCCACGGCCACATGTAGCAAGGAATCCGCGCCCTGCGACTTGATGATCTGCGCCTGCAGCAGCGTGTAGCTGATGGCGCACATCAGCAGGTCTACCGCATACACCGCCACGGGTGCGGCGCCAAAGTGGTTCTCGCCCATCCAGGCGGTGGCAAACGGCATCAGCGACATCCAGAACAGCAGGTTCAGGTTGGCCCAGAGGATGGCGCCGTTCACCTGCTTGACCGCGTGCAGCATGTGGTGGTGGTTGTTCCAGTAGATGCCCACGTTGGCGAAGCTCAGCACATAGCTCAGGAAGATGGGCCACAGCGGCAGCAGGTCAGCAAACTCCTGGCCATGCGGCACCTTGAACTCCAGCACCATGATGGTGATGATGATCGCGATCACGCCATCGCTAAAGGCTTCGAGTCGGGTTTTGTTCATCGAGGGGCTCCGGGCTGCAGGGGTTTTGGCAATTGTCCACAATGGCGGTTTGCCGTTGGCACATTTTGAAGAAAGACACCGTATGAAAACACTGCTTGCCGGTTGCATGCTGGCCCTGCTCAGCCTGGGCGCCCAGGCCAAAGACGTGGTGATCGACGTGCGCACGCCCCAGGAATACGCGGCGGGCCATGTGGATGGCGCCATCAACATCGAACACGGCAACATCGCCCAGGGTGTGGCCAAGGCCGGCATTGGCAAGGACGACACCATCAAGCTGTACTGCCAGTCGGGCGTGTTGAGTGGCCGGGCGCTGACCACGCTGAAGGACCTGGGCTACAGCAAGGCCGAGAACGCGGGCGGCATCGAGCAGGCGCGCAAGGCCTTGGCCAAGAAGTAAGGCGCCGTGGCCACTGCACTGCTGACCGGGTTGGCACCCGTGGTGTCATCCGCCACACGGGTGCTAATTTTGGGCAGTTTCCCGGGCGTGCGTTCGCTGGAAACCCAGCAGTACTACGCCCACCCGCAGAACCAGTTCTGGAAGATATTGCAAGCCATTTGGCCCTCTAGCCCCCATGTAACGGGCGCGAACAGCTATGAAAAACGTAGCGCATGGTTGCTGGAGCGCGGCCTGGGCGTGTGGGATGTGTACGCCAGCTGCCAGCGCGAAGGCAGCCTGGACACCGCCATCCGCGATGCCGTGGTCAACGACATTGCCGGCCTGCAACTACCGCAGCTGCAGGCCATTGCCCACAACGGCGGCGAGAGCTACAAGCACGCGCGCCACACCCAGACCCTGGGCGTGCCGGTCTACAAGCTGCCCAGCACCAGCCCGGCCAACGCCAGCTGGACGTTTGAGCGCAAGCTGGCCGCCTGGCGCGAGGTGATGGAGCGGCACGGGCTGGTGCGTTAAGGCGCCAGCAAAGCCGCCCGGTTGTCCTGCGCATAGGTGCGCAGGGAGCGCGGAGCACGGCCGGTGAGGGTTTGCACCGCATCGGTGGGCGCCGCCGTCCAGCCTTCACGCACAGGGTAGAAGATGGACGCCAGGAAGCTGGCATAGCCCCGCGGCACGCCCGCACCAGCGAGCATCTCCACAAAAGGCGCATCCTCCATCGGCGTGTAGGCCACGGGCTTGCCCAGCACCTCGGTCAGCAGCGTGGCGGCTTCGGCATAGCCCAGCGCTTCCGGCCCGGTCAGGTTGAAGGCGCGGTTGTCAAACTGGGAAGAAGTGAGGGCAGCGGCCGCGCTGTCGGCAATATCGCGCGCGTCAACAAAGCTGGACTTGCCTTGTGCGGCGGGCACGGCGATCTGGCCATGGGCCACGCCGGCTTTCCAGTAGGTGTGGAAGTTGTCCGAGAACCAGTTGGGCCGCAGGATGACGAAGGGCACGCCCGCGCGCTCCACGGCCAGCTCCACCTGGCGGTAGGGAATGGAGTCGTCCGCGTCCACCCCAATGGCGCTCTGGAACACGATCTTGATCTTGCGCGCGGCTAAAGCGTCCACCACAGGCAGCAGCAGCTGGGTCGCCTCCAGGTAGCCGGCGGGTAACAGTAGGTAGGCGCGGTCTACGCCTTCCAGCGCCGGGGCGACGGTGGCGAAGTTGGCAAAGTCAAACACCACGCCCTCGGCGCCCTCGACTGATGCGCCACTGCGGCTGGCCGCCCGCACCACTTCGCCGCGCGCCCGCAGGGCCTTGACCAAGGGGCGGCCCACATTGCCGCCCGCGCCGATTACCAAAATTTTTCCGCTCATGATGCAAACTCCTTAGGTATTTAAAAGAAACCAGGTATATTTTTGCCATGCGTTGGAATTTGCGAAAGAACGCACTTCAACGTAACCAGGTTTCCTTGTGGAAACCACCCCCAGCCAGGAGCCCCCATGTCCATGAACCCGAACAACATGTCTTTGGATGTGTACGAAGACCGCTGCCCCACCCGGCTGGTGCTGGAGCGCCTGGCGGACAAATGGGCCTTGCTCATCCTGGACCGGCTGAAGGGCGGCCCCTTGCGCTTCAATGCCCTCAAGCGCGACGTCAAGCGCATCACCCAAAAGGTGCTGACGCAAACGCTGCGCAAGCTGGAGCGCGACGGCCTGGTGGCGCGCCAGGTCTTCCAGACCAGCCCCGTGACCGTGGAGTACACGCTGACGCCGCTGGGCAGCACGCTGACCCAAACCGTGTCGGTGCTGGCCCATTGGGCCGAGAGCAATATGGATGCAGTGTGGGCCGCCCAGGCCGCCTATGACACTGCGGCGCAGAAGGACGCTGAGCCGCAAGCCGGCGTGTACCGGCTCAGCCAGCGGCCGGCGCCCAGCACGGCCAAGGCATCGCCCGCCTAGCCCACGCCAGCCGGGCTACTGCGCCTTGGGCTTGAGTGTCATCTGGCGGTCGGCCAGCGTGATCTCGAATTTGTTCAGAAAGCTTTGGCCCAGCAGCGCCTCATCCGGCTCACCGCCCACCAGCCCTACGCCAACGCGCACCCCGGACACTTGCGCGGGGCCGAGCGACACCGGCACATCGGCCAGCACCCGCCCCTGCAAATCGCCATTGGCTGTTTTGAACACCGTGGGCGTGCCACCCGCCAACCCCGCCTGCTGCGCAAACGCCTCGCTCACCGTCACCAGGGACGCGCCTGTGTCCACCAAAAACCGCGCCGGCTTGCCGCCCACCGTGCCCGTCGCATAGAAGTGTCCATCGGGCGCCATCGGAATTACCAACACCCCACCCGGCAACACCGCCACTGCCTTGGGCTTGAGGTACTGCGCTGAGAGCAGGTACAGCGCCCCCATGACGGCCAGCCACACGGCCACGATGGCCAGCGGGCCCCATTTGAGGTTGGTGGGGAGGTCGTTGGGATTTGGATGTTCGTTGGTGCTCATGGCGTCAGGCCACCTCCTGCACCAGCGCCTCGGCCAGGTGGGCTTGGGTGGATTGGCTGGCGGCCAGGCGCTGGCGCAGGTCGGCGCACAGGCGGCGCAGCAGGGCTACGCGGGTGACGATGCGGGATTGTTCGGCGAGGGGTGGGAGGGGAAACTTTGCATCGCCAAGTTTTGAAAGAGTGACCCGAGTAATTGCAACACCCGACATACCGTCTCGCATAGCTTGGTAGAAAAATGGCGACCGCAAAACTAGAGCTAAGTATTCGGAAGTCAATCCGCAGCTTGGCTTGATTACTCCAACGCTTGACAACAAGCTGAAGGGGCCGCGAATCGTGTTGATAGCAAGAACGCCTGTAGTCGCTCCATCTTTTATATAGAGAATGTCGCCAAACTCCGGGTCACACCGTGCATAGATTTCGTTGTGCACAGCCTTTGGAATGTACGTAGCACTGGAAAGATCAATGCCCCATGGCTTGATGTTTTTGGCAGACAAGTACATGAAGTCGCCAGTGGGGAAATTCGCTGGGGAATGATGTGTCCCATCCGTAATTTTCTTGGCTGCGGCCCCAAGCCGCACCCACCCCCACCCCTGCGGCAACGCAAACGGCTGTTCATCCTCAGCAATCGGTGGCAAGGGTTTGTCGCGTTTGATCTTGCCCTCAGCGATGAGCTTGTCTTTCTCGGCGCGGATTTTCTTCAGTAGTTCGCTTGCGGGTTCGTCTTGCGGGTCTTGGGGGACGAGCAGGCCGCGCACGGCGAGTTGGAGGATGGTTTGCTCCAGGGCATCAACGGCTTCGGGGCGGTCCAGCAGCAGGTCGAAGTGGGTGGCGATGCGGTGCCAGTTCTCCGTCAGTTGCGCGAGCGTATCGCTCTCAGTGAGCGTGCTCAGCAGGGTGCTGACGAGTTGGGCGTGTTGCGTGGCTTCGAGCTGGCCTTTGGCTTCGAGCGCGTCGCACAGGCGCATGAGTTCTTCGACGCGGGTGACGATGCGGGATTGCTCGGCCAATGGTGGGAGGGGCACAAGCATGCGTAGCACCACCTCCCGCGACACGTTCTTCATGGAACTGCTCGTGCCAGAAGCATTGACTGCGTAGTGCATCCTCGAATGGCTCGCGTTGTTGCAGAGGTTCAAAAACAAACGGCTCATGTGGCTGGAAACGTCCAGCCGAATGATCTTGTCACTCAACATCAGCTTTGGTTCAGCCTTGCCAACCACTACTGAGCGTGCCACCAATTCCTCGGTGTTGGCCCGTGACAATAGAAAGTCGCCGTCCTTCACTTCGTACTCGGGTCGAGGTGAAAGCTCCGACGGCAGTTCCTTATTTGCCGAGGCATCGAATCGCCCCCACGATACAGCGCTGACCTTGAGTACGCCCCAGTGGCCTTTGCGTCGTGGTGACCCAATGCAGGTCGGACTCCAGCCCGCCTCGCTGGCGTTGACCAAATCGCCCAAACGCACCCACTCCCATCCCTTCGGCAATCCAAACGGCTTTTCCTCCTCCGCAATCTCCGCCAGCAGCTTATCTCGCTTGATCTGGCCCTCGGCAATCAGCCGGTCCTTCTCCGCCCGAATCTTCTTCAGCAGCGCATTCGCCGGTTCATCCCCCGGGTCTTGCGGCACCAGCTTGCCTTGCACGGCCAGCGTCAAAATCAGCTCGCGCAGACGCGCTACGCCGCCGGAGGCGGTGGCCAATAGGTTCAAATTTGATAGCAGCATGCGCAGATTCCACGGGGGCTAGAGGGTGTTTTTATTCATAAGTGGCTGCAACTGCTGCTCGGCTAACTGGACCAGGGCTGCGGCTTGCTGCAGGCATTCGTGCAGGGCTTGGTCGGTGACGAGTTCGCCGTCGTAATCGCTCAGGTTGCGTTGTTTGCGCAGGGCGTCGAGCACGCGCACGGTGGCGGGGCTCACGCCCAGGGTGTGCACTAGGCAACCGATGGTGGTTTGGTGGTGGCCGGGCTTGCTGGTGGCGGTACGCCAACCCTGAGCGAGCAGTGCGGCATCGGCCACGGCGCGTATGGCGGTGTAGGCGCAGTCGAAGCGGGTCTCCAGGCTGTTGTCCGTGCGCTGTGCGTCTTGCAGTCGGGTGCGGGCAGTGGCCAGCATTTTGCGCAACAGGGCGGCAGAAAAAGGTACTTTGTCGAGCTGGCCGATGCGCGCGAGGTTGTTGAGTTCTTGTTCAGGCATTCAGCGTTCCGATCAGCAGTATTTGGGGTTTGGCCAGCAGCTCTTGCACAAAAGGGTTGCCCTCCAACTGTTTGGTGGCCCATTCGGCGGCGGTCATGACCTTGGGATTGATTTCGCGCCCCAGTTGGGTCTGGGCGGCGTAGGTGGCTTCCACCACCTGGGCGAAGCTGGCGCTGCCCACCACCAGCAAGTCCACATCGCTGCCCGCGTGGGCGCTGCCGCTGGCCATGGAGCCGAACACCAGGGCCAGTGTCACCTGGTCGCCCAGCGGCTGCAAGGCTTGCCGCAGCACATCGGCCAGCCCCGTGGTTTTGCGCACCAGCGCCTGCAGTTCGGCAAAGATGGGGTGGGCCTGGTTGGCCTGAAACTGCACTTGGTTACCCACCCGCTCGCTGGTGAGCAGGCCCACAAAGCACAACGCGTCCAGCTCTTTTTTCAAGGTGCCAGGAGCGGCATGCGTCTGGCGGGCCAGCTCGCGCAGGTGCATTTTCTGGTCCGGCTGCATGAGCAACAGGGCCAGCACCTTGCGCCGGTACTGGTTGGGAAACAGCAGTTCAGAAAGAGAGATATTTGTTTTCAAAATAGAAACGAACGTTTTGTATTTGAAAACGAATTATGCAGAAAAGCCCCGCTCTTGGCTACGGGATGAGGTGATGCGCAGATTCAACGGGGGCTAGACAGTGATTTGGCCAATATTTCTCGCAGCTCATTGCGCAGAGCCTGGGCTTCGCCTTGCAGGCGGGTGTAGTTGGCTAGCAGGTGATCCGGGTCGTGGTCCACCACGTCGTCCACGTGGGGGTTCTTCTGGTCCAGGTTGTAGCCCGCTGCCTTGATCTGGTCGATGCTCACCTTCCAGGCCCGCTCGTTCTCCACGCGCCCTGCAAAACCATCGGCCTCGCTGCCCCACCAGGCTTTCTCGGCATCGAACTCTTCGATGCGGATGGGCTTGGTTTTGTTGTAGTTCTTCACGCCCGCCGGATACGGGTGTTCGTAGTACCAGACGTGTTTGGTGGGCGTGCCCTTGGTGAAGAACAGCAGGTTGGTCTTGATGCCGGTGTAAGGCGCGAACACGCCGTTGGGCAGGCGCACGATGGTGTGCAGGTTGCACTCATTCAGCAGTTGCTCTTTGATGCGGGTTTTGACGCCTTCGCCAAACAGGGTGCCGTCTGGCAAAACAAGCGCAGCGCGGCCCTTGGTTTTGAGGATGTGTTTGATGAGCACCAGAAACAGGTCCGCCGTTTCCTTGGTGCGCACATCAGCGGGGTAGCCCTGTTCAATGCCTGGCTCTTCCACGCCGCCAAAAGGCGGGTTGGTGAGCACCACGTCCACCCGCTCGGCGGGGGTGTAGTCGCGCAGCGGGCGGGCCAGCGTGTTGCCGTGCACCACCTGGCTGGGCACCTCGATGCCGTGCAGCATCAGGTTGGTGACACACAGCATGTGGGGCAACTGCTTCTTTTCCACGCCGCCAATGCAGGTTTGCAGCACGGCCTCTTGCTCGGTGTTTTTGACCTGCTTGCGCATGTGCTCGATGGCGCACACCAAGAAGCCACCCGTGCCGGTGGCCGGGTCCAGCACCTTTTCGCCCAGCTGGGGGTTGACCATGTCCACCATGAACTGGGTGACGGCGCGGGGGGTGTAGAACTCGCCCGCGTTGCCGGCGCTTTGCAGGTCTTTGAGGATTTTTTCGTACAGGTCGTTGAACTGGTGGCGCTCGGCTTGGCGGTTGAAGTCGATGGCGTTGAGCTTGTTGATCACCTGGCGCAGCAGATGGCCGCTTTTCATGTAGTTGTAAGCGTCTTCAAACACGCCACGCACCACAAACCCGCGCGGGTTGCGCTGGGCATCGCCGCTGAGGTTTTTCAGCGCGGTGAAGAGTTCGTTGTTCACAAAGGCCAACAGGGTGTCGCCGGTGATGCCCTCCGCATCTGCGGCCCAGTTACGCCAGCGCAGGGGTTCGGGGATGGGGCTGGTGTAGCTGTCGCGGGTAAGTTCCAGCTCTTCCTCCAGCGCGTCAAATACTTTGAGGAACAAAAGCCAGGTGAGCTGGGAAATGCGTTGTGCGTCGCCATCGACGCCGCTGTCTTGGCGCATCACGTCCTGGATGGACTTGATGACGCTGGAGAGATTGGACATGCTGTTGTTGGTTTTATGAATGAAATAGGGCTCTAGCCCTCATGGACTGTGCGCAAGCAGCTACCAATTTAGTAGCGTTTTTACGCCTCTGGCCCGAAAGTGTATAGCTCGCGCTCCAGGGTTTGCAGGGCGGTTTTGTACTGGGGGCGGCCGCCGAAGCTCTTGATGATCTCGGCGGGGCGACCAATGTCGGTGAAGGGCTGGACGTTGAAGACGGTATCGGCCTCGATGGTGGCGATGCCTTCGTCGGCGTATTTGTCCAGCAGGGCGTCGATGACCTGACGCGCCACGGGGCCGTAATGGGTGAACACGTTGCGCTTTTTGACGCGGCGGGCGCGCTCGCGCCGGGTGAGGGGCGGCATGTTGTACGCCACGTGGAGCAGCAGGTCGAAGGGGTCGAGGTCTTTGCCTACCTCCTCACCCAGGGCCTCGATCATCACGCCGCGCGACTCTAGCTCTTCCAACAGGGCGGCTTTGCGGTCGGCGTCGTTCCAGGCTTGCAAAAACTTGTCCAGCGAGTCGTATTGCTTGGTGAGGTTGATGCGGGTGTAGTCGCGCAGGCTCTCGGTAATGAGTTTGCCCTGGGCGTTGAGGTATTGCACGCGCTCGCGGGCTACAGCGACAGTGACCTGGTTGCCCAGTACATATTTGATGACGGGCCCGCTTCCGCCACCAAAGGGGCCCAGCGGGCCTTGGGGCTGCCCGTCGATAGGCTCAGTGTGGGCGGTGGGGTTGGCAGGGTCGAACGATTCGGGCAGCACGTCGGGCGGGGCGATCGGGGCGTTGCACTTGGGCTCGTAGATCTGCACGGGTTCGCCGTCAAAGTCTTTGTCGGCAAACAGCTCGGTGGCGCGCTTGAAATCAAGGATGGTGAACCAGGTTTTGTCGAAGTACTCGTTTATGCGAGTACCGCGGCCAATGATCTGCTTGAACAGCGTCATGGACTTGATGTTTTGGTCCAACACGATGAGCTTGCAGGTTTGCGCGTCCACCCCGGTGCTCATCAGCTTGGAGGTGGTGGCGATGACGGGGTAGGACTTCTCGGGGTCGATGAAGTTGTCGAGCTCGCGTTTGCCTTCGGGGTTGTCACCGGTGATTTGCACCACGTAGTTGGGCTGGGTGGCGCAAATGTCGGCATTGGCATTGCTCAGGGCCTGGCGCATGCGGGCGGCGTGGTCGATGTCTTCACAAAACACAATGGTTTTGGCCATGCGGTCGGTGGCGCGCAGGTAGGCGGTGATGCGCTCAGCCACCACGGCGTCGCGCGGCTCCATGACCAGCTTGCGGTTCATGTCGCGGCCGGTGTAGACGCGGTCTTCGATGAGCTGGCCTTTGTTGTCAATCATGCCCGCCGTAGGGCGCCAACCAAAGGTGTCCTTGTCCAGGTCCACTCGGATGACTTTGTAGGGCGCCAAAAAGCCGTCTTCAATGCCTTGCTTCAGGCTGTAGGTGTAGATGGGCTCGCCAAAGTAGAAGGTGTTGGAGATGTCCTTGGTTTCTTTGGGCGTAGCGGTCAGGCCCACGTGGGTGGCGCTAGAGAAATAGGTGAGGATGTCGCGCCAGGCGGAGTCTTCATTGGCGCTGCCGCGATGGCACTCGTCCACCACGATCAGGTCGAAGAAGTCGGGGCTGAACTGTTTGTAGATATTGGCCTCGTCCTCCGCGCCGGTGACGGCCTGGTAGAGCGAGAGGTAGATTTCATAGCTCTTGTTAACGGCCTTGGTAGTCTTGTCCACCGCCAGGTCCACGTCGTCCATCTCCAATTGGCCCTGGGCATTGACGCGTTCCACGCCTTTGGCGTTGGGCGACAGTTTGGCCATGGCACCTTTGAAGGGACGGAAGTCATTGACCATGGTCTGGTCGACGAGGATGTTGCGGTCGGCCAGGAACAGGATGCGTTTTTTGGCACCGCTTTTCCACAGACGCCAAATGATCTGGAAGGCGGTGTAAGTCTTGCCGGTGCCAGTGGCCATGACCAGCAGCGCGCGGTTTTGCCCAGCGGCAATGGCTTCTACCGTGCGGTTGATGGCATTGAGCTGGTAGTAGCGCGGGGTTTTGCTGGGCGAGTAGTCAAAGGCGGCGACGCGTTGCACCTCGGGAGACCAGCCTTTCCAAGCGCAGTAGCGGGCCCACAGCTCTTGTGGGCTGGGGAATTGGTCAAGCGTGAGGTTTTGCTCGAGCTCGCCGGAGGAAAGGGTGGCGTCGCGGAAGACAAAGCCATCGCCGTTGCTGGAAAACACAAAAGGCACGTCCAGCAACTGGGCGTATTGAATGGCTTGCTGCATGCCGGCTTGGGGAGACAAGCTGGCCTTTTTGACCTCAACGACGGCCAACGGAATGTTGGGCTTGAGAAACAGGGCGAAGTCGGCTTTGAGGACGGTGTCTTTGTCGCGGTGGGATTTGTTGCCCCGCACGACAACGCGGCCTGCGCGCAAAGGGAACTGGGCATAGATCTGGTCCAGCGTGTGCCAACCAGCCTGCACCATGGCAGGGCGGACGTATTTGTCGCTGATGTCGCTTTCCGAAAGCTTGTGTTTGTCCATGCTCTTGCGCGCTCCCTGCCAATTCTTTTGGTTCGCGGCTGCTGGCTGTGGCAAGACCGCAAAGCATTCTGCCACTTGCGAGAGAGGACTCCCTAGTGCTCGACCACCTAAAATACGAGCCAAATCACCACCTAGCCCCCGTCCAATCTGCGCAAGCAGCTATTTATTTCATAGCATGACCAGTTCCACCGCCGCCCACCTCACCACCCACGACACGACCCGCATTGACGATGTGCGCATTGGAGCGGTGCGCCCGCTGATCACGCCGGCGCTGCTGGAAGAAAAGCTGCCCGTACCCGACGCGGCACAGGCGCTGGTGGAGAGCAGCCGGGCCGCCATCTCGCGCGTGCTGCATGGGCAGGACGACAGGCTCATCGTCGTCGTGGGGCCCTGCTCCATCCACGACCATGACCAGGCCATGGAGTACGCGCGACAACTCAAGGTGCAGGCCGACGCGCTGCAGGACGACCTACTGGTGGTGATGCGTGTGTACTTCGAGAAGCCACGCACCACCGTGGGCTGGAAGGGCTACATCAACGACCCACACCTGGACGACAGCTTTGCCATCAACGAAGGGCTGGAGATGGCGCGCCGCCTGCTGCTGGATGTGCTGGCGTTGGGCCTGCCCGCAGGCACCGAGTTTCTGGACCTGCTGTCGCCGCAGTTCATCAGCGAGCTGGTGAGCTGGGGTGCCATTGGCGCGCGCACCACCGAGAGCCAGAGCCACCGCCAGCTGGCCAGTGGCCTGAGCTGCCCCGTGGGTTTCAAGAACGGGACCGACGGCGGCATCAAGGTGGCGACCGATGCCATCCAGGCCGCGCAGGGCGCGCACGCCTTCATGGGCATGACCAAAATGGGCCAGGCCGCGATTTTTGAAACGCGTGGCAATGACGACTGCCATGTGATCCTGCGCGGCGGCAAGCAGCCCAACTACTCTGCAGCCGATGTGGATGCCGCCTGCGCGCTGCTCAAGGCCGCGGGCCTGCGTGAGCAGGTGATGGTGGACGTGAGCCATGCCAACAGCAGCAAGCAGCACGCGCGCCAGATCGTGGTGGCGGCCGATGTGGCGCAGCAGATTGCGGCAGGCGATGCGCGCATCACCGGCATCATGATCGAGAGCCATTTGAACGAAGGCCGCCAGGACATCGTGGTTGGCCAGACACTGAAGCACGGCGTGTCGGTGACGGACGCCTGCATCAGCATGGTGCAAACCGTGCCGGTGCTGCAGGAGTTGGCTGCGGCCGTGCGGGCACGGCGCGCTGCGGCCTGAGCGCAGCAGGGCTGAAACGAATGAAGCGCGCTAAGCCTTACGGCCTAGCGCGCTTCACCGGTGACAGCAAACGCGAATAGTTACTTCACAGCGGGCGGGCCCTTGAAGCGATTGCGCTCGCCAAAGCCCCACCAGAACACAGCCAAAAACACCACCAACGCGATGATCAGGTAGAGCACCTTTTCATTCGGTGGCTGGATGCCCACGAAGATCAGCACCAGGCCGCCCAACACGGCCAACACGGCGATGGGCTTGGACAGGCCACCGAGGTTGAACGGGCCTTTGCGGGTCCAGGTTTTGCCTTCGGCCAAGATGCCAGCGGCAGTGGGCATGACGTACGAGATGTACAGGAACACCGCGCAAGCGGTGGACAGCACAGCAAACGCATCGGCATACAGCGTGGCGATGACGGAGGCCACGCACGACACCCAGATCGCGACGCCAGGGGTCTTGTTCACGGGATCAATGGACTTCAGCGCGTTGGACAGGGGCAGGCCGCCGTCCCGTGCGAAGGCATACATCATGCGTGAGGTGGACATCAGGCAGGCCAGGGCACACAGGTAATTGGCCACAAAAATGCCGATGCCCAGAATCGCCTTCAGCGCGGGGGGCAGGCTGTCCAGCAGTGCGGAGAAAAAGCCCATGCCTTGCTTCACGGCTTCGGGGAGGCTGGGCATCACCAGCACGAAGGTGCAGATCATGGCGAAGCCAAACAGTGCGGACCACAGCACGCTGGAGACAATGCCCTTGGGCACGTTCTCGGCCGCGTTGTGGGTTTCTTCAGACGTGTGGGCCGAGGCGTCAAAACCGGTGATGGTGTAGACGGTGAGCAGCAGGCCGGCCAGGAACACCATCACGGAGCTGCCGGACTGGGGCCACATGCTGCCTTCTTGTCCGGTGAAGTTGGTGAAGGTGGTCAGGCGCGAGAAGTCGATGGGGGTCTTGTTGAAGATCCACAGCGACAAGGTCAGCACGGTGGCGATCACGAAGATCAGGTAGCCGGAGATGTCGAGCAGCTTGGTGGTCAGGCCCGCAGCCTTGTGGTTCAAGATGGCTTGGGTCACGGTGAACAAGGTGATGAAACCCACTTGCTCGGTCAGGCCCCAGTTGGTCGTGTCCAGCCCCAACAGCGGAGCGATCAGCGTCTTGAAGAAGGGGTCGTACACGCCGAAGTTCACGGATGCCACGACGAGCACCAGGCCCAACAGGTTGAACCAGGCGGTGACCCAGCCATAGCCCTTGTTGCCCAGGATGGAGCCCCAGTGGTACAGGCCACCCGCGGTGGGGTAGGCCGATGCGATTTGTGCCATGGCCAGGGCCACCACGGTGGCGAAGGCCGCGCCTACGATCCAGCCCAGGCTGATGGACAAGCCACCGCCTGCACCCAGTGCGCTGGGGAAGGCGGTGATGCCGCCGGCCAGGATACAAATGATGGAGAAAGAAACCGCGAAGTTCGAAAACTTGCTCATCCGTCGGTGCAGATCCTGCTTGTAGCCCATGCTTTCCAGCAGTATTGCATCCGCGTCGTGCGGCTCGCGCGTAACGCTTTGAGTGCTCATTGGTCTGTCCTTTACGTTGAAAACTGTCGTGAAAGTCCACTTGCATACCGCGGCATCGTGCGCAGCCCGAATTGGTGCTGCCGCGCGAATTCGCTGTATCGGTTACGCCTTACGCAAATGCCATGCCTTGGGCCGCGTGAAGGTTTGAATGCCGTAGGTTGAGAGGGTCAGGCCCACCCCCGAATCGCCATAGCCGCTCCAGGGCAGGCGCGGGCTCACACGGTCGCAGCAGTTCCAGTACACGGTGCCTGCGTGCACCTGCTCCAGCACCGCTTTGGCGCGTGCCTCGTTGGGGGTGAACACACCCGCGGTCAGGCCGTAGCGCGTGTCGTTCATCAGCTTCACGGCCTCCGCGTCGCTGCCCACTTTTTGAATGCCGATGATGGGACCGAAGCTTTCTTCGCGCATCAGCTCCATGCTGTGGTTCACGTTGGAGAACACTGTGGGCTGGAACCAGTTGCCTTCGCCCGCGCCACGTGCACCGCCGGTGAGCAGCGTGGCGCCCTTGGCTTGTGCATCGGCCACCTGGGCCTCCAGCACCTCCAGCTGCGGAGCGCGGGTCAGTGCACCGATATAGGTGTCTTCGGCCACAGGATCACCGGCCTTGAAGGTTTTGACCGTGTTGACGAAGGCTTGCACGAACTGGTCGTACACCTTCTCATGCACATACACACGCTCCACCGAGCAGCAGCTTTGGCCGGTGTTGTACATGGCGCCATCGGCCAGGCTCTCGGCGGCCACTTGCACATTGGCGTCGTCGCACACATAGGTGGGGTCTTTGCCACCCAGCTCCAGCTGCAGCTTCACCAGCTTGGTGCCCACGGCCTGCGCGATGCGTGCACCGGTGGCGTACGAACCGGTAAAGAACACACCGTCCACCTTTTGCTCCAGCAGCGCTGCGCCCACCGCGCCCGCACCCACCAGGCAAATCATCACGTTCTCGGGCACACCGGCCTTGTGCAGCAGGCGGGTGATTTCCAGGCCAGTCAGCGTGGCGTATTCCGACGGCTTGTAGACCACGGTATTGCCCGTAAGCAGCGCGGGCAGGATGACGTTGCAACCCACAAACCAGGGGTAGTTCCAGGCCGAGATATTGGCCACCACGCCCAGCGGCGTGTGCTGGATTTGCTCGGTCATGCCGCCTTCCGCAAACACGGTTTCGGTGGCCAGCGTGGCGTCGGCCTCGGCCAGAAAGAAGTCGATGCGGCCCAGCAGGCCATTGAGCTCGTTGCGCGACATCTTGATGGGCTTGCTCGTCTCGCGCGTCATGGTGAAGGCCAGCGATTCCAGGTCATGCACCACCCCGGCGCGGAACGCGCTGACGCAGGCCTTGCGCTCGGCCAGCGATGTGGCGGCCCATGCGGGCTGGGCGCGCCGGGCCAGTGCCACTTTGGCTTCGACCGAAGCCGCATCGTCCGAGGGCAGGGTGGTGATCAGGTGGCCGTTGGCCGGGTTGTGGATGGCGAGTTGGCTCATGGTCGTACTCAAAGTTCAGGAGAAAGGGTGTGGCTGGCCGCCGCACGCACCGCGTGCGCCTGGGCCAAAAAGTCGTGCAGCAGCGGCGTGTCGTCCAGCGTGCCGTGCTCGGGCTTGTGGAACTCGGGGTGCCACTGCACCGCGGCTATCCAGTCGGCGCCGGTGGCGCGTATGGCTTCGATGGTGCCGTCGTCCGGGCAGCGGGCTTCCACCGCAAAGCCGGGTGCCAGGTCTTTGATGCACTGGTGGTGAACGCTATTGATTTTGTAGCTGCTTGCGCCCTTTAATAGGGCGCTGAGCCGCGTTTGAGGCACCAACTCCAGTCTGTGGAAGTTCTGGTCGTAGCGCTCGGCGTCGCGGTGCTGCACGGCTTCGGGGCGCTGCGTGGGGATGTCTTGCACCAGCGTGCCGCCAAAGGCAGCGTTGATGAGCTGCAGGCCTCGGCAGATGCCGAACACTGGCTTGCCCGCGGCCACAAAAGCCTTCACCAGCGCGATCTCATACGCATCGCGCAGCTTGTCGCCCTGCCAGCGCGCGTCAATCGGCGCCTCGCCATAACTGCCGGGCCACAGGTCGGCACCACCATGCAGCACCAGGCCGTCCAGCCATGCAGCGTAGTCATCCAGCGTGATGCCGCCACGCGCAGTGTCACCGGTGACGGAAGGCACCATGACCGGCAGCGCGCCGCCCGACATGAGCCAGTGCGGCACCGACAGCTCCACGTAGTTCAGCGTCTTCTTGGCAAACGCAGCGCGCGCCGGGTCCGGGTGCATGAAGCATGCACTGACGGCGATCTTGAGGCGTTCCCCGGCGTTGTGCATCACATGGCGGCCTTGAAGAGGCGCTCAAAGTCGGCTGCCGTGCAGGGACGTGGGTTGGTCTGGTGGCAGATGTCGGCCGTGGCCACTTCGACCAAGCGCGCCAGGTGCTCGGGCTTCACGCCGTGGCTGGACAGCGTGCCCGTGATGCCCACCAGCGCCTTGATGCCCTGCAGCCAGGCCACAAAGCCCTTGCCACCGCCCTGCACACCGCACACATGGGCTAGCTCATCAAACTTGGCGGGCACAGCCTCCAGGTTCCAGGCCATCACGGTGTCAATCATCAACGCGTTGGCCAGGCCGTGGTGCAGGTCGCACACGGCACCCAGTGCGTGCGCACAGGAGTGCACGGCGCCCAGGTCTTTCTGGAACGCGATGGCACCCATCATGGACGACATCATCATGTCGGAACGTGCCTGCAGGTTGCCTGGGTCTTTGACCGCAGTCACCAGCGCGGCCGCGGCAATGCGCGTGCCCTCTAGCGCAATGCCGTCGCACAGCGGGTGGTAAGCGGGCGAGAGGTAGCTCTCCACGTTGTGCGTGAGCGCGTCCATGCCGGTGGCAGCCGTTACATGGGGCGGCAGGCCCAACGTGAGTTCGGGGTCGGCAAACACGGTCTTGGCCAAAATCTTGGGACTGAAGACCACGCGCTTCAGGTGCGTGTCGTTCTCACTCACCACACTGGAGCGGCCCACTTCCGAGCCGGTGCCTGAGGTGGTGGGCAGTGCAACGAAATACGGCAGTTCGTTGACGATAGGGCGCACTTGCGGGTGGTCCCACACGTATTCTAGGATGTCCCCCTCGTGCGTGGCGGCCAGGCCCACGACTTTGGCCACATCGAGTGCAGCACCGCCACCAAAGCCGATCACGCAGTCAGCGCGGTGCGCCTTGTAGGCCGCCGCGCCGTCCATCACCTGGCTGCAGGTGGGGTTGCCAAACACACCGGAGAACACAGCCACGTCCAGCCCCGCCAGATGGGTTTGGAACTCGGCCAGCACGGGCAGGGCACCCAAGGCCTTGTCGGTGACGACGAGGGGGCGCTTGAAGCCCAGCTCCAGCAGGTGCTGGGCCACGAGCTTGCGGGCGCCGGCGCCGAACTTGATGGGGGTGGGGAAGGAGAAGGAAGTAATGCTCATGGTGTGTGTCAGATGATTTCGAAGTAGCGTTTCATTTCCCAGTCGGTCACTGCGTCCAGCCACTGGCGCCATTCCCATTCGCGGGTGGCGGCAAAGTGGTCAACGAAGGTGTCACCCAGCCAGTCGCGCGCCACGGCGGACTGCTGGAAGTTGCGTGTGGTTTCGATCAGCGTGCGTGGGGCACGGGGAATGTGGTCGGCGCCCTGGTTGGTGCCGGTGATGGGCGGGGCGGTGAGCTTGAGGCCCTTCTCCACGCCGTCCAGGCCCGCCGCGATGACCGCGGCCATGGCCAGGTAGGGGTTCACATCGGCACCCGGGCAGCGCGTCTCCAGCCGCGTGGCCTTGGGGCTGCCGGCAATCACGCGGAAGCTGGCCGTGCGGTTGTCCATGCCCCAGGTGGGCTTGACCGGTGCCCAGAAGCCATCGACCAGGCGCTTGTAGCTGTTGATGGTGGGCCAAATCAGCGCGCCAAATTCCATCAGGCAATTGACCTGTCCGGCCAGGTAGCTCTCGAACACCTTGCTCATCTTGCGTGGCGATTTGGCATCGAAGAACAGGTTGTTCTTGCCATCGCTCAGGCTTTGGTGAATGTGGCCGCTGCAGCCCGGCAGTGGCTGGTGCGGCTTGGCCATGAAGCTGGGCATGATGCCAAAGCGCGCGCCGATCTCCTTGGCGCCGGTCTTGAACAGCACAGCGCGGTCGGCCTGCTCCAGCGCCTCCGAGAAGCCAATCGCGGCCTCGAACACACCGGGACCGGTCTCGGTATGCAGGCCCTCAATAGGCACCTTGAAGGCCAGCATGTCGTCCATGATGGCGTTGAAGAACTCGCGGTTCTGGTTGGCGCGCAAGAGCGAATAGCCAAACATCCCGGGCGTGAGTGGCGTAGCACCCACGCCTTTTTTGTCGGCCCAGCTTTGGGGGGTTTCCAGAAAGTTGTACCACTCGAACTCCATGCCCGTCATGACTTGGAAGCCCATCTTCTCGGCGCGCTTGAGCACGCGCTTGAGCGTCTGGCGCGGGCACAGGGCGTGGGGCGTGCCGTCGCCATTGACGAATTCACCGAGGAAGAAGGGGACGCCGTTGTCCCAGGGCACATGGCGCGCCGTGTTCAGGTCCAGCCGCGCCAGCGCGTCCGGAAAGCCATGCTGCCAGCCGGTGACCGTGGTGTTGTCGTAGCAGGTGTCCATCATGTCCCAGCCCAGCACCACGTCGCAGAAGCCAAAGCCCCCCGCGGGGTAGGGCTCGGCGGCTCCGAGGAACTTGTCACGGTGCAGGTACTTGCCACGCAGCACGCCGTCGATGTCGGTGACGGCGACCTTGACCTTGGGCGCACCAGACTGGCGCAGGGCTGCTACAGCGACATGCTCTTTCGGGTTTGCCGGGGGTTTGCGCACGGTTGTGGGCGCTTGCTTGCGTGATGCCATCGATGCCTCTCGGTATGTCTCGTTATGGGTTGACTGTCACTTCTGCATTCATTCTGCGGACGCATTCCCCTTGGGGCTATCCCATTTCGGCACCCCGGTGGCCTGCCTGGGGGCTCCGCGTAAACACCTAGCAAACCCATGGCATGTTTTTTGCAAAATCTTTGGCTTATGTCCCAACATCCCATTTCGGCAATTGCGGCGCTTGCCAGCCCCCTGGCGGCGGTGCCCCCTGGGTTTGCCAATGCGGTGTTTTCTGATGTGGATGAACAGGCTGCAGCGCTGACCGGGTGGAACCAGTCCTACCTGCAGCTATCGGGCGGTGGGTTTCATGGCGCCATCCAGCGTGTGGACCTGGGAGCCGCGCGCCTCTTCATGGAGGGCCTGGGGTCCACCGTGTACCAGACAGGCTACCTGCAGCCCGGCGTACTGGCACTGGGCGTGCCCCTGCGCTGCGATGGCAGCAGCGTGTTTTGCGGCACGGCGTCGCACCGCGATGCGCTGCACGTGTTCTCGGGCCGCTCAGGCTTTGAATTTCGCACCGGCAGCGACCACGTGATGATGGGTATCGAGCTGGAACCCGAACTGGCCAACACCCTCTACCCCTGGGGCAATGGGGCCTTGCTGGGTCAAGAGTCCGGTTTGTTGTCGACCGACCAGCAGGCGCTGGATAACCTGCGCCAGGTCATGCTGATGCTGTTTGAGACCGCGCACACCACACCCGCCCTGTTTGAGTTGCCCGCACTGCGCGCCGGCATGGTCGATACGCTGGTTGAAAAGGTGACGGCGCTGAACATTGCGGCCTCACCCTCCGAAGCGCCGCACGATGTGCACTGGCACCTGGTGCAGCAAACGCGCGGCTTGGTGCAAAGCCAGCTGCAGCAACCGCCCACCGTAGGGGAGCTCTGCACCCACCTGGGGGTGAGCCGGCGCACCTTGCAAAACGCGTTTCAGCGCATTCTGGGCATCAGCCCCTTGGCCTACCTGCGGGCCATCCGCCTGGGCGCGGTGCGCCAAGCCCTGAAGACCGCGCCATCGGTAACCGATGCGGCCACCGACCTGGGCTTCTGGCACTTTGGCCATTTCGCCAAGGACTACCAGGCCATGTTTGGCGAGCTGCCCTCGCAAACCCACAAGCGCTACGCGCCACCGTTGCAATAGCGGGCGCGCTCAGCGGAACTGGTCGGCCTTGTAGTAGCCCGAGGTGACCAGTGTGGCGCGCCAGTTGCTCACATCCACGATGACGGGCTTGAGCAGGAACGATGGCACCACTTTTTGCCCGTTGTTGTAGGTCTTCTCGTCGTTGATGACGGGCTTTTTACCCGACAGGATGGCGTCCACCATGGTGGTGACGACCTGGGCCAGTTCGCGGTTGTCCTTGAAGACCGTGGAGGTCTGTTCACCGCGAATGATGGAACGCACGGAGGGCATCTCTGCATCCTGCCCCGTGATCACGGGCAGGGGCTGGCCACCCTGGCCGTAGTTGGCCTTTTTCATGGCCGTGAGCAGTTCCATGCTGATGCCGTCGTAAGGCGACAGCAGGGCGTCCAACCGCTGCTTGCTGTAATGCTTGTCGAGAATCTGCGTCAGGCGCGCACGCGCCACCGACCCGCTCCAGCGCAAGGTGGACACCTTGTCCATGCCCATCTGGCCCGAACCCACGACGAGCTTGCCCTTGTCGATGTAGGGCTTGAGCACCGACATGGCGCCGTCGTAGAAGAAGAACGCGTTGTTGTCGTCGGCAGAGCCGCCAAACAACTCGATGTTGAAGGGGCCCTTGCCTTTGTCCAGCCCCAGGTGCTCGATGATGTAGGTACCCTGGAGCACGCCCACCTGGAAGTTGTCGAAGGTGGCGTAGTAGTCGACGTTGGGTGTATCGCGAATCAGGCGGTCATAGGCAATGACCTTGATCTTGCGCTCCGCCGCTTTCTGCAACACGGGGGCCAGCTTGCTGCCATCGATGGCACCAATGATCAGCACCTTCATGTCAGGGCTCTTGAGCATTTCCTCGGTCTGCGCAATCTGCGTCGCGATGTCGTCATTCGCGTACTTCAAATCGGGGCGGTAACCCAGCTTGTCCAGGGCACGCACCATGGCCAGCCCGTCCACCACCCAGCGCTGGGACGTGACCGTGGGCATGAGGACACCCACGCCACCCTTGCTGTCGTTTTGCGCGTGGGCCCACGGCAGGGACACCAACAACACAGTACTGAGAAAGATTCGTCGAATGGTGCGCATGGTGTGGGCCTTGAAGGTTTATGCCAGGGTGTAGGCCGTCTTCACCGTGGTGAAGAATTCGGCCGCGTATTTGCCTTGCTCGCGGGAGCCATAGCTGGAGCCCTTGCGGCCTCCGAACGGCACATGGTAGTCGACCCCTGCGGTGGGCAGGTTCACCATCACCATGCCAGCTTGCGAATGGCGTTTGAAGTGGGTAGCGTACTTGAGCGAGGTGGTGGCGATACCTGCTGACAAACCAAACGGCGTATCGTTGGCGACAGCCAAAGCCTCGTCGTAGTCCTTCACGCGGATCACGCTGGCCACGGGGCCAAAGATTTCTTCGCGGTTGATGCGCATGGCGGCCGTGCTGTCCACCAGCAGGGCCGGGGCCATGTAGAAACCGTCGGTCGCGCGCGACAGGCGCTCACCACCGGTGAGCAGCGTGGCGCCTTCGGCCTTGCCGATTTCCACATACGACAAATCTTGCTCCAGCTGCGCCTGCGAGGACACGGGGCCGATGTCGATGCCGGCTTCCAGCGCGTCGCCTACCTTGATGGCGGCCATGCGCTTTTGCATGGCTTCGATGAAGGCGGGGTAAATTTTGTCGGTCACGATGAGGCGGCTGGACGCGGTGCAACGCTGGCCGGTGGAGTAGAACGCGCTTTGCACGCTGAGTTCGACCGCCACATTGAGGTCCGCATCGTCCAGCACGACTTGCGGGTTCTTGCCACCCATTTCCAGCTGCACTTTCTTCATGTGGCCAGCACAGGCCGCCGCAATGCGCTGGCCCACGCCCACCGAACCGGTGAAGCTGATGGCGGTGATGCCAGGGTGGTTCACCAAAGCATCGCCAATCACGCGGCCCGAACCCATGACCAGGTTGAACACGCCCGCGGGAATGCCGCTGCGGTGGATAATGTCGGCCAGCGCCCAAGCGCAGCCGGGTACCAGGTCGGCGGGCTTGATCACCACGCAGTTGCCATAGGCCAAAGCGGGCGCAATCTTCCAGGCGGGAATGGCGATGGGGAAGTTCCAGGGCGTGATCAGGCCGATCACGCCGAGTGGCTCGCGCGTGACGTCCACACCGATGCCGGGGCGCACTGAGGGCAGGGTTTCACCAGCCAGGCGCAGGCACTCACCGGCAAAGAACTTGAAGATGTTGCCGGCACGGGCGGCTTCGCCAATGCCTTCAGCGCGGGTTTTGCCCTCTTCACGGGCCAGCAATGTGCCCAGCTCTTCCCTGCGTGCCAGGATTTCGTTGCCGATCTTGTCCAGGGCGTCGGCACGTGCCTGAATGCCACCGGTCGACCAGGCGGGAAAGGCTTTTTGCGCAGCGGCGACAGCGGTGTTGAGTTGGGCCAGGTCCGCTTGGGCGTACTCGCCAACCACGTCTGCCAGGTTAGAGGGGTTGAGGTTAGGGGCGTAGGTGGCCGCGGCCACCCATTCGCCGTTGATCAGGTTGTTGTGTTGAGAAGTAGTCATGGTGGTGTGCAAAAGTTAGAGGGACGTCCAGGCACCTTGCTGGTTGCTGGAGGCCACAGCGGCGGCCACAAAGCGGATGCCTTGCAGGCCATCGGTGGCGTTGGGAAAATGGAGCGACAGCGGATCTGCTGCCTGGCCGGAGCGGCGTGCGGCAATCGCATCGGCCGCGTCGGTGTAGAGGTTGGCAAAGGCTTCGTGGAACCCTTCGGGATGGCCAGCCACGATGCGCGAGGCACGCGCCGCAAGGGGCAGGGTGCCAGGGCCATTGGGTGTGCGCACCTGGGCTGGCGCGTCCAGCGGCTTGAACTGCAGCACCTGCGGGTGCTCCTGGTGCCATTCGATGCTGCCCAGCGAACCACTGACGCGAATGCGCAAACCGTTTTCGACGCCGGCGGCGGCCTGCGTAACCCAAAAGCTGCCACGCGCACCATTGCCCAGGCGCAGCATGGCACCGGCGTAGTCGTGGGTGATGCGGTCGGGCACGATGCTGCCCACCTCGGCGGCCACCTGGGCGACTTCCAGCCCGGTGATGAAGCGCAGCAGGTTGTGGGCATGGGTGCCAATGTCACCCAGCACCAACGAAGGGCCGCCACGCGCAGGGTCTTCTTTCCAAGCCTTGCGGCCGGGGCCGGACTTGGCGCGACCGCCCTGCACGTACTCCACCTGCACCAGGCGAATCTCGCCCAGCTGACCGCCCATCACCATGGCCTTGGCTTGGCGCACCATGGGGTAGCCGGTGTAGTTGTGGGTCAGGCAGAACACCAGCCCGGTAGCCTGTACGCGCGCGTGCAGCGCCTCGGCCTCGGGCAGGGTGTTGGTCATAGGTTTGTCGCAAATCACGTCCAGCCCTCGCTCCAGTGCCTGCATGGCGAACTGGTAGTGGCTGTCATTGGGCGTCATGATGGCGACCACCTCCGCCCCGTCCGGGCGCTGGGCTTCGGCATCAATGAGGGCCTGGCCGCTGGGGTAGCAACGGTCTTGCGCCACGCCAATGCCCTGGCCGGTGATGCGGGAACGCTCGGGGTCCGACGACAACGCCGCTGCTACCAGTTCATAGCGGTCGTCCAGGCGCGCGGCCTGGCGGTGCATGGCGCCAATAAAGGAGCCAGGACCACCACCAATGACGGCCAACCGCAGGCGGCGACCCAGGAGCTTGAATACGGTGTTGTCGGACATGCGTGCTTCCTTGGCTTACTTGCCCCAGCGCAGGACCAGGGGGTCCAGGCGTTTGGCGGTTTCGATGAGACCAGCCCGGGTATCGGGATGCATGGGCGGGAAAGGATGGCGACCTGCTTCGCAAGCAATGACGCCACCTTCTTTCATCAAGGCCTTGGCGGTCAAGATGCCGCCTTGGCGGTTTTCATAGTTGATGAGGGGTAACCATTGCTGGTACAACGCGACCGCTTCTTCACGGCGGCCTGCGGCATACGCGTCCACAATCTTGCGAATGCCATCGGGGAAGCCCCCTCCGGTCATGGCACCGGTGGCGCCGGCATCCAGATCTGGCAACAACGTAATGGCTTCTTCACCATCCCACGGGCCTTCGATTGCGGCACCGCCGACGCGGATCAGCTCACGCAACTTCGAAGCCGCACCGGCGGTCTCGATCTTGAAATAGGAGACCTGCTTGATTTCCTGCGCCATGCGCACGAGGAATGGCACGGACAGGGGGGTACCACTGACCGGCGCATCCTGGATCATGATGGGGATGTCGAGTGCGTCCGACAGGCGCACGAAGTACTCGTAAATCTGCGCTTCTGGCACGCGAAAGGTGGCGCCGTGGTAGGGCGGCATCACCATGACCATGGAGGCACCCCACTGCTGCGCTTGCAGGCTGCGCGCGATGGTGATCTGGGTGCTGAAGTGGGTGGTGGTCACGATCACGGGCACACGGCCCTTGACGTGCTCCAGAATGGTCTTGGTCAGGGTCTCGCGCTCGGCGTCCGACAGGACAAACTGCTCGGAGAAGTTGGCCAGGATGCACAGACCCGTGGAGCCCGCGTCGATCATGAAATCGATGCAGCGTTTTTGGCTCTCCAGATCCAGTGCACCGGTCTCGGTGAAGGCCGTAGGGACGACCGGAAACACGCCCTTGTAGCGGGCGGTAGCAACTGCGCTCATGAAATTTTCCTTACTTGTTTTTGTTGTAGACGTCGAAGCAGACGGCGGCCAACAGCACAAGGCCCTTGATGACCTGCTGGTAATCGATGCCGATGCCCATGATGGACATGCCGTTGTTCATCACGCCCATGATGAAAGCGCCAATCACAGCACCCAGAACCTTGCCCACACCACCGGAGGCCGAAGCGCCACCGATGAAACAGGCGGCAATCACGTCCAGCTCAAAACCCAGACCCGCTTTGGGGGTGGCAGTGTTCAAACGCGCAGCAAAGATCAACCCGGCCAGTGCGGCCAACACACCCATGTTGATGAAGGTGTAGAAGGTCAGACGTTCCGTGCGGATACCCGATAGGCGGGCGGCTTTCTCGTTGCCGCCCAGGGCATAGATACGACGGCCAATGGTGGTCTTGGAGGCCACAAAGTCATACACCAGCATCAGCAGCAGCATGACCACGAGCACGTTGGGCAAACCCTTGTACGACGACAACAGGTAGCTGAACGCGATGATCATGCCCACGAAAATCAGATTCGTCACCGCAAAGAAGGCCACGGGTTCGTTTTCCATGCCGTGCCTGGCGCGGTCTGCACGGCCACGAATTTTCGTGATCAGCATGACCAGCGCAATCAACAGGCCAATCACCAGCGATGCAACGCGCAGGGTTTCACCTGCAAATGGGTCCGGAATAAAGCCGGTGCTGAGCAACTGGAACTCGGGGGGGAAAGGACCCACAGAGGCGCCCGCCAACACCGCCAGCGCCAAGCCCTTGAAAACCAGCATGCCAGCCAGCGTCACGATGAAGGACGGGATCTTGTAGAACGCCACCCAGTAACCCTGGGCTGCACCGATGACGCCACCCAAAATCAGGCAGACGATGGCCGCAGGTACGTAGTGCCAGTGGTACTCCACCATCAGCACCGCAGCAACCGCACCGATAAAACCGCAAACCGAGCCCACCGAGAGGTCGATGTGGCCCGCCACAATGACCAACAGCATGCCCAGCGCCATCACAATGATGTAGCTGTTTTGCAGAATCAGGTTGGTCAGGTTCAGCGGCTGGAACAAGGTGCCATTGGTTTGCACCTGAAAGAACACCATGATGATGATCAGCGACATCAACAGGCCGTACTCGCGCAGATTGCTCTTCAAAAAAGCCAGGCCGCTACCGGTTTTGGGGGCTGTCACTTCCGGGGTTGGGGTTGCCATATCAATTCACTCCTGATGTCACGATAGAACGCATAATTTTTTCCTGGGTAGCCTCGGCAGCGGGAAACTCCGCCACAAACGCCCCCTCATTCAGCACACAGATTCGGTCGCACATGCCCAGCAACTCGGGCATCTCGCTCGAAATCATGAGCACGCACTTCCCCTCTGCGGCCAGCTGGGCAATGATGGTGTAAATCTCGTACTTGGCGCCCACGTCGATGCCGCGGGTGGGCTCATCGAGGATGAGCACCTCGGGTTCCGAGAACAGCCATTTGCTCAGCACCACTTTTTGCTGGTTGCCGCCGGACAGGTTCACGGTGCGGGCGAACACGTTGGGGCTGCGGATATTGAGTTTCTTGCGAAAGTCTTGCGCCACACCAAACTCACGGCCTTCATTCAACACCGCATGCTTTGACACGGCCGAGAGATTGGCCAAGGTGGTGTTCCAGGCAATGGTCTCTTCCAAAACCAGGCCGTAGCCCTTGCGGTCTTCGGTCACATAGGCAATGCCATGGTCGATGGCTTTTTGCACGGTGCTGGTGTCGACCTCTTTGCCATGCAAAAAGACCTTGCCGCTGATGTTCTGGCCATAAGTACGGCCAAAAATGCTCATTGCCAGCTCGGTGCGGCCCGCACCCATCAGCCCGGCAATACCCACGATTTCTCCGCGCTTGACATGCAGGTCGACACCCTTAACGACCTTGCGCTCGGGGTGGATGGCGTGGTGCACGGTCCAGTTTTTGACCTCAAACACCGTGTCCCCCACATTGGGAGTGCGCTTGGGATAACGGTCAGCCATCTCGCGGCCCACCATATGGCGAATGATCAGGTCTTCGCTCACAGCTTCTGCGCGGCAGTCCAGCGATGCCACGGTGGCGCCATCGCGCAGCACGGTGATGGCATCAGCCACCTTGGAAATCTCATTGAGCTTGTGCGAAATCAGAATGCAGGCAATGCCATGGTTCTTGAGTTCGAGCAGCAGTTCCAACAGCGCATCGCTGTCGGTTTCGTTCAGGCTGGCAGTGGGCTCGTCCAGAATCAGTAGCTTGACCTCTTTGGACAGCGCCTTGGCAATTTCAATCAACTGCTGTTTGCCCACGCCCAGGTTGGTGATCAAGGTATTCGGGGATTCCTTCAACCCGACCTTGGTCAGCAGCGCCTGTGTTTTGACGTAAGACGCGTTCCAGTCAATCACGCCGGCTTTGGCCTGCTCGTTGCCCAGAAAAATGTTTTCAGTGATGGACAGCAGCGGCACCAGGGCCAGCTCTTGGTGAATGATGATGATGCCCAAGGACTCACTGTCGTGGATGCCCTTGAACTTGCACTCTTGTCCCTGGTAGCGAATTTCGCCTTCGTAATCTCCGTGGGGGTACACACCACTGAGCACTTTCATCAGGGTGGACTTGCCCGCACCGTTCTCGCCGACGATGGCATGGATCTGACCCGGCAACACTGTCAGGTTGACGTTGCTGAGTGCGGTCACTCCGTGGAATGACTTTTTCATCCCACGCATTTCTAAAATTGGTTCGGCCATGGTGCCTCAACGATCGTTCTTGTGAACCCGAAAGAATGGAAAAAGCCCTGTGCTTTTGGGGCACAGGGCCTCTTCAGCGCATAGCGAAGATTACTTCAATTGCTCTTCTTTGATGTAGCCGCTGCCAATCAAGACTTGCTTGTAGTTGGACAGGTCCACAGCAACGGGCTTCAGCAGGTAAGAAGGAACGACCTTGACCTTGTTGTTGTAGGTCTTGGTGTCGTTGATTTCAGGTGCCTTGCCACCCATCACGGCGTCAACCATGCCAGCAGTCACTTTGGCCAGTTCGCGGGTGTCCTTGAAGATGGTGGAGTACTGTTCCTTGCGGATGATGGACTTGACGGAAGGAACTTCAGCGTCTTGACCAGTCACGAAAGGCATGGGTTGTTCAGCTGTACCGTAGCCCACACCCTTCAGTGCAGACAGGATACCGATGCTGATGCCATCGTACGGAGACAGGACAGCGTGAACCTTGGCCTTGCCGTAGTAAGCGCTCAACAAGTTTTCCATACGGGCTTGTGCCACTTGGCCATCCCAACGCAGGGTTTGGACCACTTTCATGCCGGTTTGCTTGCTTTGAACAACCAACTTGCCGCTCTTGATGTACGGATCCAGCACCGACATGGCGCCGTCATAGAAGAAGAACGCGTTGTTGTCGTCAGCAGAGCCGCCGAACAATTCGATGTTGAAAGGACCCTTGCCTTCTTTCAGACCGAGGGCTTTTTCCAGGGTTTGTGCTTGCAACACGCCCACTTGGAAGTTGTCGAACGTTGCGTAGTAGTCCACGTTCTTGGAGCCCACGATCAGGCGGTCATAGGAAATGACTTTGATGCCCTTGTCAGCGGCTTTTTGCAGCACGTTGGTCAGGGTGGTTCCGTCGATCGCGGCAATCACCAGGACCTTGGCACCCTTGGTGATCATGTTTTCGATCTGAGCCAACTGGTTAGGGATGTCGTCTTCTGCAAATTGCAGGTCGGCCTTGTAGCCCTTGGCAGCCAAAGCGGCCACCATGCTGTTGCCGTCGCTGATCCAACGGGTAGAGCTCTTGGTAGGCATAGCCACGCCAACCAGACCTTTGTCTTGGGCGTTGGCCACTGTGCTGCCAAATGCCAGGCCGAGGGCCAAGCTGGCGACCAGCGCCTTCAGAGTCGTTCTACGTGCATTCATGGGTTGTCTCCTGTTTAATGAACTTCAATCACACTAAGGTCTTTGCCGGGGTCGGCGCAGGCTTTGAATGATAAAGACGTGAGCGATTAATTTCTAATATAGTTTGTTGCGAATTTGATATTCAATTACGGATTGGTAATAACCCTAACATGACTAACTACACCCATTGGTTTCTCCGCGCAAGGCTGAAAACCCGACAACTTCTGTTGCTGGTCGCCTTGTCGGAGGAGGGCAACATCCACCGGGCGGCCCAAGTGCTCAACATGACGCAGCCCGCGGCCTCCAAGCTCCTGAAGGACCTGGAGGATGTGCTGGGGGTGTCGTTGTTTGAACGCCTGCCGCGTGGCATGCGGCCTACCTGGTACGGGGACACCATGATCCGCCACGCCCGCGCGGCCCTGGCCAGCCTGAACCAGGCGCATGAGGAGCTGCAGGCCGCCAAGAACGGGCAATTCGGCCAGGTCAACCTGGGCTCCATCACCGCGCCGGGCCTGGCGCTGCTGCCGCCCACGGTGGCCGCTGTGAAGCAGGCCCACCCCAATCTGCACATCACCATCCAGATCGAGCCCAGCAACGTGCTGATAGAACGCCTGAACCGCGGCACGCTGGACATTTTGGTCGGCCGCCTGTCCCCCGAGCACGACAAGGCCGCCCTGCGCTATGAAGAAGTGAGCGATGAACCCATATGCGCCGTGGCCCGCCCGGGTCATCCCCTGCTGACGGCCATCAAGCCCAGCCTCGAGGATGTGTTCCAGTACGGCTGGATCGTGCCCCCGAATGGCAGCATGCTGCGCCACCGCTTCGATTTGATGATCCAGGAATTGGGCCTGCAGCAGCCTTCGAACAGCGTGGAGACCAGCGCCATGCTGTTCATCAGCAAGATGATGCAGCAAAGCGACATGGTGAGCGTGATGGCTGTAGACGTAGCGCGTTACTACTCCAACCACGGGCTGATGTCCATCCTGCCCGTGGCGCTGCCCTGTGAGCTGGAGCCGTTTGGCTTCATCACTCGCCGCGACCGTCTGCTCTCGCCTGCTGGCGAGGTGGTGTTGCGCGCCCTCAAGGCCTCGGCCATGACGGTCTACGGCAAGGAATTTGCCTCAACCGAAGCGGCTTAAGCCCAGCCCGCGTCCACCTTGAACTCTTGCGCGGTGCACATGGCACCGTCGTCAGAGGCCAAAAACAGCACCATGCGGGCCACATCCGAGGGCTTGAGCTTGTCGGGCAGGCACTGGTTGCGCTGGATGTCGGCTTCGCCGGCGGCGTCCAGCCACATGGCGATCTGGCGCTCGGTCATCACCCAGCCCGGTGACACGGTGTTGATGCGGATGCGGTCGGCGCCCAGGCTGTCCGCCAAGCCCCGGGTCAGGCCGTTCACAGACGACTTGGCCACGGCGTAGCAGGGGTAGCCACTGCCCTTGGTCTGCCAGCCGGTGGAGCCCAGGTTGATCACCGCACCACCGCCCAGGCGGCGCATGCTGGGTGCGATCGCCTGGATGGCAAAGAACGCGGGGCGCTGGTTGACAGCCATGCGCTCGTCCCAGTACTCAGGGGTGACCGATTCCAGGGTGTGTCGGTCGTCGCGGGCCACGTTGTTGACCAGGGTGGAAAAGTCTCCCAGCTCGGTCTGCGCCTGGGCAATGGCGTGCTGCAGTGCGGCAACGTCCCGCACGTCGCAGGTTTGCCACCAGACAGTGCCACCCTGTGCTCTCAGTTGCTCCGCCAAGGCCGCGCTCTCTTGCGCCGCCACGTCGACAAACGCCACCCTGGCGCCTTGCTCAACAAATGCGCTGACCATGGCCGCGCCAATCCCGGTCCCTCCCCCCGTAATGAACACGTTTTTGTCACGCAAACTGAGGTACTGAGCCAACTGTGAAACGACCGACATGCTTTTTCCTTATAAACATTGCAAATTAGGTATATGAATCGCTACTAAATTCATTTTCTATTATCACTGTGCATTGTTACCATGCCTGTTGTCAAGAACCGGAGGCCCTCCTCCAACCAAAACGAGGCACACATTCATGGATTCCCCCAAACCCCCATTCCGCCGCAGCCAAGCCTGGTTCGGCCGCCAAGACCGTGATGGTTTTGTTCACCGCAGCTGGCTCAAAAACCAGGGTTACCCGCATGACCTGCTGGATGGGCGTCCCGTCATCGGCATCTGCAACACCTGGAGCGAACTGACACCCTGCAACGGCCACTTCCGTGAGCTGGCCGAATTCGTGAAGCGCGGTGTGTACGAAGCCGGTGGCTTCCCGCTCGAATTCCCCGTCATGTCACTGGGCGAAACCCAGCTGCGCCCCACCGCCATGCTGTTCCGCAATCTCGCATCGATGGATGTGGAAGAAAGCATCCGTGGCAACCCGATCGACGGCGTCGTGCTGCTCATGGGCTGCGACAAGACCACCCCCTCCTTGATGATGGGTGCGGCCAGCTGCGACTTGCCCACCATTGGCCTGTCCGGTGGCCCCATGCTCAACGGCAAGTTCCGCGGCAAAGACGTGGGTTCTGGCACTGGCGTGTGGCAAATGTCCGAAATGGTGCGCGCTGGCGAAATGACCATGCAAGAGTTTTCGTCCTGCGAAAGCGATATGCACCGCTCCACCGGCACGTGTATGACCATGGGCACCGCCTCCACCATGGCCAGCATGGTGGAAGCCTTGGGCATTTCCCTGCCCGAAAACGCGGCCATCCCCGCCGCTGACACACGCCGCAAGCGCCTGGCCCAGTTGACTGGCCGCCGCATTGTGGAAATGGTCAAGCAGGACATCAAGATGTCGCAGATCGTGACGCGCAAGGCGTTTGAGAACGCCATCCGTACCAACGCGGCCATTGGTGGCTCCACCAACGCGGTGATCCACCTCTTGGCCATTGCCGGTCGCTTGGGCGTGGAGCTGAAGCTCGAAGACTTCGACAAGTTGGGTTCGGAAGTGAACAACATCCTGAACCTGCAACCCTCGGGCAAGTACCTGATGGAAGACTTCTGCTACGCCGGTGGCCTGCCCGCGGTGATGCGTGAAATTCTGCCTTTGCTGCACAGCGACTGCCTGACGGTGAACGGCAAGACCATCCGCGAAAATGTGGAAAACGCCCCTTGCTACAACCGCGATGTGATCAAGACCGTGGCTGAGCCCTTCATGCCCGCCGCCGGTATTGCCGTGGTCCGTGGCAACTTGGCGCCCAATGGCGCGGTGATCAAGCCCTCTGCGGCCTCCAAGCACCTGCTGCACCACCGCGGCCCGGCGGTGGTGTTCGAGTCGATTGAAGACTTCCACGCCCGCATTGATGATCCGGATCTGGACATCGACGAAAACAGCGTCATGGTGCTGAAGAACTGCGGCCCGCGCGGCTACCCCGGCATGGCGGAAGTGGGCAATATGCCCCTGCCTCCCAAGGTGCTGCAAAAGGGCATTACCGACATGGTGCGCATCTCGGATGCCCGCATGAGCGGTACCGCCTACGGCACCACGGTGCTGCACACCTCGCCAGAAGCCGCCGCCGGCGGCCCCCTGGCTGTGGTGCAAAACGGCGACATCATTGAACTCAATGTGCCCGAGCGCAAGCTGCACCTGGAGATCTCGGACGAAGAGCTGGCGCGCCGCCTGGCGGCCTGGCAAGCCCCCGAAAAACCCAAGCGCGGCTGGTACAAGCTGTACGTGGAAACCGTGCAGCAGGCCCACCTGGGCGCCGACCTGGACTTCCTGGTCGGTGGCAGTGGAGCTGGGGTGCCGCGCGACTCCCACTGATGTCCGCGTTAGCCATGGCGCTGCCGACCTCCTGTCCACTGCCTGTGGTGCGGGGGGAGGCGCGCAGCGTCTGGAGTGCCCAAGCCCTGCTGGGCGAGGGCACCGTCTGGTCGGTGCGGGAGCAGGCGCTGTACTGGGTGGACATCTTGGGCCACCAGCTGCACCGGTTCAGCCCCGCCCAGAAGGTGCGGGACAGCTGGGAATTTTCCGAAGAAATCACCGCAGTTGCCGAGCGCGCCAATGGCCCTGGCCTGTTGGTCACGCTGCGGCGTGACTTGGCGTTTTTTGACACCGACACCGGGCGCCTGGAGCGTCTGCACCAGCCAGAACCGGCCCAACCCGGTAACCGCTTCAACGACGGCAAGTGCGATGTGCGGGGCCGCTTTTGGGTCGGCACCATGGATATGGCGTGCCGGGCTCCCAACGGTGCCTGGTACCGCTACATGGGCGGCTCCCAGTGCGCCCGCATGCACACGGGCGTGAGTGTCACCAACGGGCCTACCTGGTCGCTGGACCAGCGCACGCTGTACGCCAATGACACGGTGCGCGGGCGCGTCATGGCTTACCCGTTTGACCCGATCGCAGGAACACTCGGCACCGGTACCGTCTGGCTGCAAATGGGGCCCGACGATGGCCTGCCCGATGGCATGACCACCGACGCAGCTGGGCGCATCTGGATCGCCCACTGGGGCGGTGCTTGTGTCACCTGCCATGATCCGGACACGGCGCTGGAACTGCTGCGCATCCCATTGCCCGCCAGCCAGATCACCAACTGCGCATTTGGCGGCAAGGACTTGAAAACCCTGTTCATTTCCAGCGCTTGTACAGGCCTGAGTGAGCCACAATTGCTGCAGCAACCGTTGGCAGGTGCCCTTTTTTCTGTGGAGGTCGACAGCCCTGGATTGCCAGCGCACCTGTTTGCAGGTTAAATGAAGTTGCCCTATTAAAAATACGAGGAGACGCGGGCTATGGAATTGAAGAATCTCAAGATCTCAACACGCTTGATCAGCGCGATGGGTTTGTTGACGGCATTGCTGGTGGGGGTGGTGGTCGTTGCTATCCTGCAAATGCAGGCCATGCGCGCCAACACGCAACAGATCACCGGCGACTGGCTGCCCAGCATTGAGCTGGTGGGTACCCTGCAGTCCGGCATTGCCGAACTGCGGACCCTTGAAAGCCAGCACGTGCAAAACAGCGATGAAGTCGCAATGGAACGCATCAACAAGGTAATGGTCGAGGCGATAGCCTCGATTGAAAAAGTGCGTGGCGATTACGCCAAGTTCATTGACAGCCCCGAGGAGAGGGCGATTTACGCCACCTTCGAGGCCGACTGGAAAAAATACCTGGAGCAGCATACGCAGTTGGTGGACATGTCCACCAAACGCGATAAGTTCCCCGCACGCAAGATGCTGGAGAGTGAATCCAAGGCCACTTACGACGGCCTCAAGGCCGGCGTCAAAAAGCTCACTGACCTGAATCACGACGGCGCGGTGACTGCGAGCAACAACAGCGACAACAGCTTCACCACGGCGCGCACCGTCATGCTGGTGGCACTGCTGGTGGCGGTGGTGGCCGCGGCCGCGGCCGCTCTGTGGCTGATCCGCTCCATCACCAGTCCTATCAACACAGTGGTGGGCGTGGCCAGCCGGATTGCCGAAGGCGATCTGTCCCAGCCCATCCACGTGCATTCCACCAACGAAACCGGCCAGTTGCTGATGGCGCTGGAGCGCATGCAGACCAACCTGGCCAGCGTGGTGGGCCAGGTGCGCCAAGGTAGTGAATCAGTAGCCACCGCCAGCGCCGAGATCGCCCAAGGCAACCACGACCTCTCCGCCCGCACCGAACAACAAGCCAGCGCCCTGGAAGAAACCGCCGCCTCCATGGAAGAACTCGGCTCCACCGTCAAACAAAACGCCGACTCCGCCCGCCAGGCCAATCAGCTAGCCATGAATGCCTCTACGGTCGCCATCCAAGGCGGAGAAGTCGTCGGCCAAGTCGTGGAAACCATGAAAGGCATCAACGAGTCCAGTCGAAAGATCGCCGACATCATCAGCGTCATCGACGGAATCGCCTTCCAGACCAACATCCTGGCCCTGAACGCAGCCGTAGAAGCGGCAAGAGCCGGGGAACAGGGAAGAGGCTTTGCCGTCGTTGCCTCTGAAGTCCGATCCTTGGCCGGAAGATCCGCAGAAGCTGCCAAAGAAATCAAAACCTTGATTGGCACCAGCGTAGAGCGGGTGGAACAGGGAACCGCCCTGGTCGACAAAGCCGGCTCCACCATGACCGAAGTCGTCACCAGCATCAAACGGGTGACCGACATCATGGGAGAAATCAGTGCAGCCAGCAGTGAACAAAGCAGTGGAGTGGCGCAGGTAGGAGAAGCCGTCACCCAGATGGACCAGGCCACCCAACAGAACGCAGCGCTAGTCGAACAAATGGCCGCAGCTGCCAGCAGCCTGAAGGCCCAGGCGCAGGACCTGGTGCAGGTGGTGGCGGTGTTCAAGTTGGGGCAGGGCGGTGATGCCGAGGGTCAGCCAGGGGCTCCGACGTACCAGGCTACGCAGCTGTCGCACGGACAGTCGTTGCAGCTGGGTAGACAATGATTTAACAACCACACAGGGTCTTTGGGGCGCTAGCCCGCATAGACGCTGCGCTGGCAGCTACGATTTATCTAGCAAATAGAAACGCAAAACGGGGGCATAGCCCCCGTTTTTTTATCCGTCTCGCTTTAGCGGCGAGGAGTCATCGGGCCGCGGCCTTCGATGTGACGGAAATTGATGCGACCCTTGGACAGGTCATAAGGCGACAGCTCCAGCGACACGCGGTCACCCGCCAGGATGCGGATGTGGTTCTTGCGCATCTTGCCGGCGGAGTAGGCAATCAGTTGGTGACCGTTGTCCAGCGTCACGCGAAAACGGGTGTCGGGCAACACTTCGTTGACAACGCCCATCATTTCAATCAGATCTTCTTTGGCCATGGTGGTTTCCTTTGGGGGATACAGTTTACTGGGGGCGGGTGGTAGCGTGCACCCAGTGGATACCTTGCGCAATGGCATAACAGGCCGCTGCGTCGGGGGTCGAAAAGTCGTCGGTAAAGCTCAAAACTCGGTCGGTCGAGGCACTACCCCGGCCGCTGGCGATAGAAACTTGTGCGCCAAAGCGGCCAGTGATAAGCGGCTTGGAGCACGCGGCAATACGGTATTTGCCGATGGTGACTGGTGTCGAAGAAACAATATTGTTGTGGTTATGAATCATTAAAAATACAAACGCACTGGCCGCGGCAGAGGCTGACGTGCTCAAAAGGAAAAACTGCGGTGCCGTGGGAAGGCGGGTTGCAGATCGCTGCGAAATGGCCGGAATCGGCGGCCCCACTGCCGGGGGCGGATGTGTTGCGGCATGCATACCAGAACACGGCCGATCGCCAAAAAGCGACTCCCTAATGTAGCACGGACGTGAAAAACACGGGTAACTTTGGCACGCAAGACCCTAAAGCTGTCGTTTTATGGGTGAAACTGCGAAAATTCGGGGTATGAAGATCTGCATTCTGGACAACGACACGATTGACCCCGCGCTGGTGCCCACCTATGGCAACTACGCCGCGATGATGGAGCGCGTGCTGCGCGACGCTGGCGCCACCGACTGGACCATGGAGCGCTTCAGCACCCCCGAATTCCAGTACCCCGACTCTTTCGATGGCTACGACGCCGTGTTGCTGACCGGCAGCAAAGCCGATTCATTCTCCGACGAACCCTGGGTGGTGGAACTGCGCCGCCGCGTGACCGCGCTGCTGGACACCGACACCAAACTGCTGGGCGTGTGTTTTGGCCACCAGCTGATTGCCCTGTGCATGGGCGCCAAGGTAGGCCGTGCGCCCCAGGGCTGGGTGACCGGGCGCAACACCTACACCTGGCACGCCTCCGACATGGCGGCCAGCGATAACCGCGGCAGTTTTGCCCTCTTGGCGAGCCACCAAGACCAGGTGCTGGAGCTGCCGCCCGGCGCCACGCTGCTGGCCAGCAGCGACCGTTGCCCGATTTCCGCCTATGCCAGGGGCCAGGAGGTGCTGTGCATCCAGCCCCACCCCGAGTTTGTGGAGGACTACAGCGCCCACCTGCTGCACAAGCGCCGCCATGTGCTGGGAGACGCACACTACAGCGCCAGCTTGCAAAGCCTGGAGCAAGGGCACGAGGGCACCGATTTTGCCAAAGTGATGGTGGCCTTCGTCGAAGGCCGCACCGCCGCCAGCGTCTAGGCCGCGGAACGCAGCACCTGCTGCAGGTCCGCTGCGTCCAGCGTGCGGGCCGCGCCAAAGCCCGCCACCTGGCGGGCGGCGTGAATGGCAATCCCTACAAACCGGAAATCGCCCAGCTGGGTCATGGGCTCCGCCTCGGGAAACCGCGCCAAATAGGCTGCGCGGCCACGGGCCCAAGCGGCTTCTTGTGGATCCAGCACCGTGGCCACACCCTCCAGGCTCACGCGGGGCAGGGCGTGCACGGGTTCACCCGCCACCTCGGCTTGCATGATGAGCACCGACACTTGGGGCGTGCGCAGCAGGTTACTGGTGTGCGGTGCCAATCCACTGACGTGCACCACGAGATGCCCGGTAATCTGATCAACGGCAAACGGCACCATGGAGACAAAGGGCAGGCCTTGCCCATCCAGCGTGCCCAAGGCCGCCACGCGCTGGCCAGCCAGCAACTGGCGCAAGGCCTGGGTCAAACGAGGCTCATGGGGGGATTCGTGGGGCATGGCTCGCATGCTAACTGATATGCCAAACAGGCCGCTAGACCCTGTAAAACATGCGCTGGCAGCTATGAATTTGGTAGCATTTTGGAGATCAAACAACGCCCCGGGCGGTGAATTCGCCCGGGGTGGGGTTTTGCAATACGAGCCCTTGTGGGGCTAGGCTGCGCAACGTTGGCGGGTGGCCGGTGCTGCTTGGGGCTGTGGGTAACAGAGGACTCCAATGTAGGCCGGGGGTGCGGGCAGATGATTGCGTTATTGCGCCTATATGCTGAATGTTTGGCATACTCTGCTTATATTAGTATGAAATAGGGCAGAAGTATGAAACTAGACCGCTATGACCAGCAAATCCTCGAAGTTTTGCAGACCGACGGCCGTATCAACAACCAGGACTTGGCCGACCGCATCGGCCTGTCCCCCTCGCCGTGCCTGCGCCGCGTGCGGGCGCTGGAGGAATCCGGCCTGATTGTGGGCTACCGCGCGCTGCTGGACGCCAAAAAGCTGGGGCTCTCGCTGATGGCGCTGGTACACATCTCCATGGACCGCCACACGCCCGAGCGCTTTGCCAACTTTGAGGCCAGCGTGGCCGTGCTGCCGGAGGTGCTGGAGTGCCTGCTCATCACCGGGCAAGACGCCGACTACCAGATCAAGGTGGCCGTACGCGATATGGACCATTACCAGGCGCTGTTGCTCAACAAGCTGACACGCATTGAGGGTGTGACCGGCGTGCACAGCAGCTTTGTGCTGCGCCGCGTGGTGGACAGGACGGCGCTGTCCGTCACTTCCGCACCCTGAGCGCCCAGCCATGTGCCTGATCGCCTGGAACTGGCAGCCCGGCAGCACCACGCCGCTGCTGTTGCTGGGCAACCGCGACGAGTTCTACGCCCGCGCTGCCGAGCCGCTGCACCACTGGCCAGATGCCCCTATCTTGGCGGGACGTGATCTGCAAGCCGGTGGTACCTGGCTGGGTGTGGGCCCTGGCGGCCGCGTAGCGGCCCTCACCAATTACCGCAGTGCGGCGCCTGCGCGCGCCGACGCGCCTTCGCGCGGGGCGCTGGTGGCCGATTTTTTGCGAAGCCCACTCAGCGCCCAGGCTTACCTGGAAGCTTTGCAACCCGAAGCCAGCGCTTACAACCCCTTCAACCTGCTGGTGTTTGACGGCCAGACCCTGCTGGGCCTGGAAAGCCGCGGTGCTCGCATCGTGGCACTGCAACCCGGCCTGGGCGCCGTGTCCAATGCCGACTTCCACACGCCCTGGCCCAAGCTGCGCCAGCTCAGCGGCGGCTTGGCGGCTTGTATCGCGCGGGGTGACACAGACGATGAACACCTGTGGCCGCTGCTGCAATCGCGCGCGCTGGCGGCCGATGCTGAACTGCCCCGCACCGGGGTACCGCTGTTGCTGGAGCGCGCCCTGTCGGCCATTTTTATCGCCACACCCGGCTATGGAACGCGGGCTTGCAGTGTGGTGCGTGTGAACGTTGGTGAAACGCACTTCAGCGAGCAGCGCTTTGGTGCAAGCGGCGCCGCAGGCCACACCAGCCTGACCCACCCCAGCCCTTGAACCCCAGGATTCACGCACCATCTACCAAGCTTTCCACTCTGCCGCCGTCCTTCACGCGACGTGGCGCACACCATGGCTTTTGCCCCGGTTACCCTGATTTCCCTCTTGTTCCATGGGCTGATTGCCTGGCGGTTGCTGCCTGATCTGCCCTCCGACGTCAGCCTGCTGCTAGGGGGTGTGTTGGTGGTATCCGCCCTGCTGGTACCCCGCGGCCTGATGGGCCGCGGTGCCAAGCGGGGCCCTTGGAGTACCGCCATGGTGTGGATTGGGCTGCTGTGCATGGGGCTGTTTTCCTCGCTCTTGGTGCTCACGCTGTTGCGCGATGTGCTGTTGTTGGCTGCCTGGGCCGCACAAGCCGTGGGATTGACGCTGGACAAGGCGGTGCTGCGCCACGCCAGTGCTGAGGCCGTGCCGCTTTTGGCGCTGCTGATGACCGTGCTGGGCTTCTGGAACGCGCGCCGCACTGCGGCTGTGGTACGGGTGGATGTGCCCATTGCCAACCTGCCGCAGGCCCTGCATGGCTTCACCATGGCGCAGATCAGTGACATCCACGTGGGCCCCACCATCAAGACGCATTACCTGCAACGCATCGTGGACCGGGTGAACAGCCTGGGTGCGCACATGGTGGCCATCACCGGCGACCTGGTGGACGGCAGCGTGAAAGAACTGGGCCAGCACATTGCGCCGCTGGCGCAACTGCAATCCACCCACGGCACCTTTTTTGTGACGGGCAACCACGAGTACTACTCAGGCGCACACAGCTGGATTGATGCGTTGCGGGCACTCGGCGTGCAAGTGCTGATGAACGAGCATGTGGTGATTCACCACAGCAACGACACGCAAGACCCGGAACGCGCCATGGTGGTGGTGGCCGGTGTGGCCGACTACAGTGCCCACCACTTTGATGAAAGCCACCGCAGCGACCCGCAGGCGGCGATGGCGCAAGCCCCTGAACAAGCCTTGTTCAAACTGCTGTTGGCACACCAACCACGCAGTGCAGCGGCGGCGGAACAGGCGGGGTTTGATTTGCAGCTATCGGGCCACACCCACGGGGGGCAGTTCTGGCCCTGGGGCTACTTTGTGCGCTTTCAGCAGCCGTTCACCGCGGGCCTGCACAAGCTGGGCGCGCTGTGGGTCTACACCAGCCGGGGCACCGGCTACTGGGGACCCCCCAAGCGCTTTGGCGCGCCCTCTGAAATCACGCTGCTACGCCTGATGCCAGCGCGATCAGAAGCCAAATAGGCCTGTAGCCCCCGTCAAAATTGCGCAGGAAGCTATGAATACCATAGCAAATATCTGCGCTGGGTTAACGGGCGTCTGGCAACTCGATCTTGACTTCCAGGGTTTCCAGGTTGTCCTGGCGGCCCTGGATGACCTTGATGTCGGCGGGATTGATCTTCACGTACTTGCTGATCACGGCGACCAGCTCGCGCTGTAGTTCGGGCAGGTAGTCGGGTTCGGACGCACTGCGGCCGGCGCGCTCGTGGGCCAGAAGAATGGACAGGCGCTCTTTCGCAACGCTGGCCGTGGTCTTCTTCTCACCAAGAAAAAAGGACAGAAGGGAGGCCATGGTTTATTTCCCTCCGAACAGGCGCTTGAGCAGGCCTTGTTTTGGTGCTTCGGTAAAGCGCATGGGTTTGTCGGTACCGAGGAAGCGGTCGATCACGTCCTTGTAGGCCTCGGACACGTCGCTGCCCTGCATGTGCACGGCGGGCACGCCCTGGTTGGACGCTTGCAGCACGGATTCGCTCTCGGGAATCACACCAATGAGCTTGATGCGCAGGATGTCCTGGATGTCTTCCAGCGACAGCATCTGGCCCTGGTCTACACGGGCCGGGTTGTAGCGCGTGATCAGCAGGTGTTCCTTGATCGGGTCGCTACCGTCCATGGCGCGCTTGGTCTTGCTGGCCAGCATGCCCAGGATGCGGTCGGAGTCGCGCACGCTGGACACTTCGGGGTTGGTCACCACCAGGGCCTCATCGGCAAAATGCATGGCCATCAGCGCACCGGTTTCAATGCCAGCGGGCGAATCGCAGACGATGAACTCAAAGTCCATCGCGCCCAGGTCTTTCAGTACTTTTTCGACGCCGTCTTGGGTGAGCGCGTCCTTGTCGCGGGTTTGCGAGGCGGCCAACACGTAGAGGTTGTCGCACTGCTTGTCCTTGATGAGGGCCTGGTTCAGGTTGGCCTCACCCTGGATCACGTTGATCAGGTCGTAGACCACGCGGCGTTCGCAACCCATGATCAGGTCCAGGTTGCGCAGGCCCACGTCAAAGTCGATCACGGCCGTCTTGTGACCACGCAGGGCCAGACCGGTTGCGAAGCTGGCACTGGTCGTCGTCTTGCCCACACCACCTTTGCCGGAGGTAACCACAATGATTCTTGCCATGGGTGAAATGTCTTTCGAAATAAAAAATATCAGTCGATTCAGGCCTTGAGCGGCTCTATGAGCAGCTTTTCCTGGCCATCGGTACTCAGTCGCACTTGGGCGGCCTTGCCCTGCACATCCTTGGGCAAGGGATTTTCGCTGGTGCGGTAGACACCGGCGATGGAAATCAATTCTGGCTCCAGACAGAGCGAAAAAATGCGTGCGTTGGTGTTGCCACGCGCACCGGCCATGGCCTTGCCACGAAGAGGTGCATAGACATGGATGTTGCCATCGGCCACCACCTCAGCACCCTGGTTGACCATGGCCAGCACGACCAGATCGGCATTGCGCGCATAGACCTTTTGGCCGGAGCGCAAGGGCTTGTCGATCACCATGGTGGCGGGGCCGGGCACTTCGCGCACCACCTCTTTGACCACTTCCTGCACCACGGTTTTAGCGGGTGTGGGAGCTTCCGCCGTCTTGCTGCGCACGATTTCTGGTGGCGCTTCCACCAGGCCCACGGCCAGTGCCGCGGCCATCCATTGCGGGCTGGCGCCCCGTACCGCTACGGGCACCAGGTTGCAGGTGCGCAGCACCTTGAGCAGCGGCACCATGTCCTGCACTGGCGTATCCACCGGCAGATGCGAAAAATCGATGACCAACGCGTCGTGGTCAAAAAAGTCTGCGCTGTCGCTTTCACTGCCGAATTGCGTCGTCAGTTCTTCGGCCAAGAGCGTCCAGTCGGTGGTTTTGAGCAGCAAGGCCACCAGCGGGAGCTGGGCGCTTTTGATTTCAAAACTTGCAGGGCTGTGGCCTGGGGCAGAACCCGCAGAAGAAACTGGCATGGAGGAAATGTGCAAAGGGCGGTTGTGTGAAGCGGGCAAATCTTACTTGATGGATGGTCCCAAACACGGACTTGGCGATGGCTTCTTTGCAGATGTACACATCTTTTTTTATTGCTTCAAAAAAGTGGAACAACGAAGGGAAGTTATGCGCTTTGCTATTTACTTAAGTTACTTATTTAAAGATAGTAGTAGTAGATAAGGGAAGCCCTTCGGTGTGGACAAGCCTCTTTTATTGAACAGAATCAAAGACTTAGACAAGCTTAACCCTTGTGGGTGACTGTGCTTTGGTTTTGCTTCGTGAAATGGGATAACTTTGGGTTTTGGCATCCGCCTGTGGATAACTACTGGCTTATGCGAAATCTATGCACAGGTTTATTCTTTGACACGGTGGGGGTGGAGACAGGTAGAGTTCAGCCCCATGAAACTTGTTGTCCGTATTTTGGGTGTGTCGCTGATCGCGATGCTGGTGTTTGGGTTCGCGGGCGTCATTGCCACCTGGGCACCAGACCGGTCGGTGGCGCAATTGTCCGCCCGGTGGGCGCAGGCGCCGTCACAGTTTGTGTCGGTAGCCGGCATGCAGGTGCACTTGCGTGACGAAGGGCCGCGCAATGACCCCAACCCCATTGTGTTGCTGCATGGTACGGCGGCCAGCCTCCACACCTGGGATGGGTGGGCACAGAACCTCACGGCCACGCGGCGCGTGATCCGCTTTGATTTGCCGGCCTTTGGTTTGACCGGCCCGCACCCACAGAATGACTATTCGATGGCTGCCTATGTGCAGTTTGTGCAGCAGGTGCTGGACAGCCTGGGTCTGCAGCACGTGGTGCTGGGCGGCAATTCCCTAGGTGGGCAGATTGCCTGGGAGTTTGCTGTGGCCCAACCTCAGCGCGTAACGCAGCTGATCTTGGTAGATGCAGGCGGTTATCCCATGCAATCGGAATCGGTGCCTTTGGGGTTTCGGCTGGCACGCGCTCCTGTCGTAGGCAGACTCATGGAATACACGCTGCCACGCGGTGTGATCCAAAGCAGCGTACGCAATGTCTATGGCGACCCTAGCAAGGTGACGCCAGAGTTGGTGGACCGCTATTACGAGCTGACCCTGCGGGCGGGCAACCGCACGGCACTGGTTCAGCGCTTTGGGCAAATGCGCTGGGACCATGTGGAACACATTAAAACGCTGAAGTTGCCCACCTTGATCCTTTGGGGCGCGCAGGACAGGCTGATTCCATTGGACAATGGCAGGCACTTTGCAGCAGATATTGCGGGTGCGCGGCTGGTGGTGTTTGAGCCACTGGGGCATGTGCCCCAGGAAGAGGATGCCCAAAGCACTGTGCGCGCAGTCAAAGAGTTCCTGAAAATTACCTGAAACGGTGTTTATGGCCGATAAAAAAGCATTTGAAATTGCCCGGGAAACGCTCAAGCAACTGACTGCCCGCAAGCTCACGCCCACGCCAGCCAACTACTTGGCGCTCTACAACGAAATTGCGGGTATCCCGCATGTGCCGCACTTCCCTGCCGACATGCTGCGGGACATTTCACAGGGACTGCCGGCCAAGACACCGGGCCAGCAAAAGCAGAAAGGCCTGTTGGACTATGCGATTGACCGGCTGAACTGGGACGGTGTGAAGTCGGCACTCATTGCCTATGGCGGCTTTGTTCCGATGAATGGAGCCGATGCTGCGGCAGCGCCCGTTTCCAATGGGGTTGTGAATGCTGTTCCCTCGGCACCGAGCGCCATTTCTGCCGAATTTCTGGGCCAGATGGGGCGCTTGATTGAATATGCCTTGCCTGCCCTGGGTTCGGACGATGCTCGCTTCAACGAACAGACCGACAACCTGCTCAAGGCCATGCGCCAACCCGGCGCCGATGTGGCTGCCGTGAAGCTGATGCTGGTGAACTACAGCCACCGTCTCTCGTTTGCCGCGGAAGACCAGGCCGAGATTCGGGTGACGTTGCTGAAGCTCTTGCACCTGGTGTTTGAAAACGTCGCCGAGCTCAGCCTGGACGAGCAATGGCTCAAGGGCCAGATGGACGCACTGATGGAAGCCGCCACGCCGCCGTTGACGCTACGCCGCCTAGATGACGTGGAACGCCGCTTAAAAGACGTTATTTTTAAACAAAAAGACGCTAAACAGCGTGCCCTGCAAACGCAGGAAGAAATGCGCACCATGGTGGCGACCTTTATTGACCGCCTGTCCCAGATGAGCCAGTCCACGGGGACCTTTCAACAGAAGCTGGAAGAAAGTGCCCGTTTGATCGAACAAGCCAAGACCTTGGCCGACATTGCGCCTGTCTTGAAAGAGGTGGTCAGCACAACCCGCAACATGGCGCATGAGAGCCAAGCCTCGCGTGAAGAGTTGGAAGTGTTGCGCGGGCGCGCTGTGCAGTCAGAAGGAGAGCTGGTCCGGCTGCACCAGGAACTGGACCGTGTCAGCTCGCAGGCACGGCACGACCCGTTGACGGGTGCCCTGAACCGCAAGGGTTTGGACGAGGCCTTGAACCGCGAGGTGTCCCATGTACGCCGCAAGGAATTGCCGCTCAGCGTGGCTTTGCTGGATATCGACAACTTCAAAAAGCTCAACGACACCCTGGGCCATGCCACGGGCGATGCCGCGCTGAGCCATTTGGCGGCGGTGGCACGCGAATGCATGCGCCCCCAAGACACACTGGCCCGCTACGGTGGTGAAGAGTTTGTGATTCTGCTGCCCGATACCCCGCTGGACAAGGGCATTGAAGCCATGACCCGCTTGCAGCGTGAACTCACCAAGCGCTTTTTTCTGGCCGGTACCGAGAAGCTGTTGATCACCTTCAGTGCCGGTGTGGCGCAGCTGGCGGCGGACGAAGAACCTGGGAACGCGATACGCCGTGCGGACCAGGCCATGTACCTGGCCAAGCGCGCAGGCAAAAACCGGGTGCTGGGCGCCTAGGGCGCGGTGGCGTAACCAAGGGGTTGTGATGGGCTATTTGCTGCTGGGTTTGCTGGTGTTTTTGGGTGTGCACTCGGTGCGCATGGTGTCAGACACATGGCGCACGCAGGCACTGGCCCGTTGGGGCGAGGGCGCTTACAAAGGCGTGTATTCGCTGTTGGCTGCCACAGGCCTGGCGCTTATCGTGTGGGGGTTTGGCGTGGCACGCGAGACCCCGGTGGTGCTGTGGACCCCACCCACGGGCATGCGGCATCTGGCTGCCTTGCTCACGCTGCTGGCCTTTGTCTTGTTGGCCGCGGCCTATGTGCCGGGCAATGCCATCAAGGCGCGTTTTCACCACCCCATGGTGCTCGCAGTCAAAAGCTGGGCCCTGGCGCATTTGCTGGCCAATGGCAACCTGGCCCACGTCGTGTTGTTTGGTGCCTTCCTGCTGTGGGCCGTGGCCAATTTCATTGCTTGCCGCCGGCGTGACCGGGCCTTGGGCACAGCGTATCCGGCAGGTACTGCATGGGGCACGGGTATCACCGTGGCGGTGGGTGTGGCAGCCTGGGCGCTGTTCGCCTTTGTGCTGCATGGTCTGCTGATCGGCATTCGTCCCCTGGGCTGACCCGCTGCGCGGTTCTAGCGGGTCAGCACCCACTGGATGATGAACTTGGCGGCAAAGCCCACCATGCCAAAGGCTAGCCCCAAAAACAGCACAAACGTGCCGAATTTGCCCGCCTTGGATTCCCACGCCAGCTGCCCAATGATGAATAGCATGTAGAGCATGAAGCCGCCCACCCCAAAGGTGAGGCCAAAGCTGGCTATTTGCTCTTCGGTAAAGCCAAACATCAGCGTGGTCCGGGGCGGACATAGGGAGCGGAGTAGCCTTCTCTGGCAGGCAAGGCAGAGGCGTCTACCAGCTCGCGGTAGGCATGCCAGCTGGCGTGGCCCAGCATGGGTATCACCGGAATCAAACCCAGCAGCAACGACCCCAAGCCCAGCAACGTGAACCCCATGATGAGCGCCGCCCACAGGGCCATGGGTACGGGGTTGGCCAGGATGGTCCGCCAGCTGGTCAGCACTGCCTGCATCAATGTGACACGGCGGTCCAGCAGCAGGGGCATGGAGACCACGCTGGAGGCAAACAGGGGTGCTGCCAGCACGCCACCCAGCGCCAGCCACAGCTCAAACAGCCAGCTGTCGGGCGCCAGCACAACGTGGCGCACAAACTCCAGGGGGGTGTTCACCGGCATGGGGGCCAGCAGGGTGATGAGTGCGGCAGAGGTGAGCACCCAGCCGGTGGCGGCGATGGCCAGCAGGGCACCAAACTGCACCATGCACCAGTAGTCGTTGCCCCATTTGTTGAAATGGCTGTGTTGCCAGTTCAGCCAGGTCTTGGCCACCACCCGCCAGTCGGCGGTTTCCTTGCGCTCCAGCGCGCGGCTCAGGGCGTACAGGCTGGTCGCGAGTACAGGCGCCACCACCAGAAAGCCCGATAGCGCACCAGCCAGCAGCCAGAAGCGGTGGTGTGCCACCGCCACGATGGCGGCTCCAAACGCCGCCAGCACGAAGCCGTGCGCAAAGCTCACCCAACCCGCGCGCAGCATGTCGTGCCAAGCCAGCCCCAACCACGCCAAGGGGCGCATCAGGGTGATGGTGCGGATGGGTGGGGGTAAAAATGGAGTGGTCATGGTGCTAAGCCCATGCTACCCAGTCTAGGCCGACAGCAGCCCCTAAATTTTGATGGAGATCAAGGGCCCACCGCATAATAAAAAGCTAACCCTTTGAGGACTGCTTATGCCCCGCCCCGTTCTGGATGAATCCCACATCCACCCCGCCATCCGTGAACGCATTGCCGGGCACCACCAGGACATTGTTCAAGAAGTACAGGCCGCAGTCGCCGCGCATGCGGTGGTGGTGGTTGGCATGGGGTTGAACCCTATGCCCAAGAAGGCGCGTGCGGCGCTGGACGCCGCGGGCGTGGCCTACACCTACCTGGAATACGGCAACTACCTCAACACCTGGCGCCGCCGCACGGCGCTGAAACTGTGGACCGGCTGGCCCACGTTTCCCATGGTGTTCGTCAAGGGCACGCTGGTGGGTGGTGCCACCGACGTGCAGGCCCTGATTGCCAGCGGCGAGCTCAAGACGCTGCTGGCCTGAGTTTATTTGCGCTCGCCACCCCGGTGGCCACCCATGCGGGCGTGTTCTTCGTCAAACAGTTTTTTCTGCTCGGGGCTTAGCACGGCGTAGAACGTCTTGGTCGCTTCGTCGCGCTTGTCCATCTGTGCTTGCATGTCGGCCATGTGCTGGGTGCGCAGCGCGCGGACTTTGTCCAAGCGCTCCGGCGTGCTCAGCTTGTCCAGCTCGGCGCGGTCAGGGCGTTGCTTGGCGTCACGGGCAGGCGGCTTCATGGCGGCAGTGAAGGTGGTCCAGGCGCCTTCCTGGGCGGCGGTAATCTTCAGTTTGGTTTTGAGTTCTGCCACGCGCTTGGCATGCATTGCTTCCATCTTGGCGGGGTCCATGCGCTGGTGGTGTTCCATGCGGGGCTTGCCTTCGGCCGCAGCATCGGGGGCGGGCTTTTGCGCCATCACGGAAAAACCTGCACCTGCCAACAGACTGGCCACGACAAGAGATTTGAAAACGGGTTTCATGGAGTATTCCTTTGGTCATCTACCTGCAGCGGGTATCGCATCAGGTTGAAAGCAAGTGTGCGAGGCCTGTGTATCCGTCCCATTGCGCCGCCATGTGGGTTTGTAAAGTTGCGTGAAAATGCAGGGTCTATAGAAATGGGTCAAAAGTGTTCAAAAACATGATGGTGTACCGCCTGGTGTCGGCATGGTCGACAACGCAGGCGCAGTTGGAAGAGGCGCTGGATGGCGCGCGGTTTGTGGAATGTGGCGCCAGCCAGGAGAAATCGGTGGGCTGGACCGAACCCCGGGGTCAGGCCCACGGCCCCTTGGTGGAGATCGTGGGCGGCCAGTGGCTGCTCAAGCTCATGATCGAGGTCAAAAGCGTGCCCGGCTCGGTGGTCAAGCGCAAGGTGCAGGAACAGCTGCAACAGATTGAGGCCACCACCGGCCGCAAGCCCGGCAAGAAAGAGGCGCGTGAGATCCGTGACGATGCCCGCCTGGCCCTGTTGCCCATGGCGTTTACCAAGCAGTCCAGCGTGCAGGTGTGGATAGACCCCAAGGCCGGGCGTTTGGTGCTGGACGCAGGCAGCCAGGCCAAGGCCGACGAAGTCATGACAGCGCTGATCAAGGCGGTGGATGGCTTGGCCGTGCAACTGATCAACACCCAGCTGGCGCCGGCCACGGCCATGGCGCATTGGCTGGGCACGCAAGAGGCGCCCCCGGACTTCAGTGTGGATCGCGAATGCGAACTCAAGGCTGCGGACGAATCCAAGGCCGTGGTGCGCTACACGCGCCATGCGCTGGACACGGATGAGGTGGCCCAGCACATTGCACTGGGCAAGATGCCCACGCGCCTGGCCATGACCTGGAACGACCGTGTGTCGTTTGTGCTGACCGAGGCCTTGCAGCTCAAAAAAATTGCGTTTCTGGACACCGTGTTTGAAGAAGCCGCCAAGGCCGCGGGGGATGGCAAGGACGACAACTTTGATGCCGACGTGGCCATTGCCACGGGTGAGCTGGTACAGCTGATCCCGGATCTGCTGGAGGCGCTGGGCGGCGAAGTGGCCCTGGGTGAAAGCCCTGTTACGAGCGCAGTCACAGCGGCGTAACGGCTTTCCCGCTAAGCTGGCCTCTTTTTTGGGAGGCTAGCCCATGCAACGCAAAACCGCGCAGGACTTTGACCAGGAACTGCTGATTCTGTTTGATGCCTATGTGCACGGCACCGTGGACCGCCGGGGGTTTCTGGAGCGCGCCCAGAAGTTTGCGGTGGGTGGCGTGACGGCCGCAGGGCTGCTGGCGGCGCTGAGCCCCAACTTTGCGGCCGCCCAAGTGGTGCCCAAAGATGATGCGCGCATCAGCACGCGCACCGTAGACATTCCTTCACCTGCCGGCTACGGCAGCATCAAGGGCTATCTGGCGCGTCCTGCGCAAACTGCGGGCAAGCTGCCCACCATTCTGGTGGTGCATGAAAACCGCGGACTCAACCCCCACATCGAGGACATTGCCCGCCGCCTGGCGCTGGCGGGCTACTTGGTGTTGGCGCCCGATGCGCTGACACCCTTGGGCGGCTACCCCGGCGATGAAGACAAGGCTCGCGAGCTGTTCCCCAAGCTGGACCAGACCAAGACGCAGGAAGACTTTGTGGCGGCGTCCCGGTATTTGCTGACGCATGCCGAGGGCACGGGCAAGCTGGGTGCGGTGGGCTTTTGCTACGGTGGGGGCATGGCCCACATCCTGTCGGTGCGCCTGCCGGAGCTGGCAGCTGCCGTGCCGTTTTATGGCAACCTGCCGGCCCCCGCAGATGCGGCCAAAGTGAAGGCGCCGCTATTGGCGCACTTTGCCGCGGTGGACGAGCGCATCAACGCGGCCTGGCCCGTATACGAAGCAGCATTGAAGGCCGCGGGTGTGCGCTATACGGCCTATCAGTACGCGGGCACGCAGCACGGGTTCAACAACGACACCACACCGCGCTTTGATGCGGCCGCCGCGCAATTGGCGTGGGACCGCACCCTGGCCTTTTTTGCCCAGACCCTGCGCGGCTGACGCGTTGCGCCGGGCTTAGTCGTCGTAGCGGTCACGGTCGTGGCCATGACCATGGTGGCGGTGGTGCTTGTCCCAACCGCGGTGGTCGTGGTGGCCAAAGTCATGGCGGTAGTCGTCGCGGCGGTAGCTGGCTTGTTCGTAGTGTCCGCCACGGTCATAGCCACGCGCCTGGTACTGGCGCTGGGTCACGCTGCGGCCTACGCCAGCGCCCGCAGCACCGCCTAAACCGGCACCCACCACTGCACCACTGCGCCCGCCTACCGATTGCCCCACCGCGGCACCCGCAGCACCGCCCACGGCGCTGCCAATCACCGCACCATTGCGGCCTGATCCATGCGTCGTCACTGCGGCACCGGCGGCACCGCCCAGCGCGCCACCGACCACGGCACCGCTTTTGCCACCCACGGACTGACCCAGTACCGCGCCAGCTGCAGCACCGACGCCACCACCCAATAGTGGGGTCCAGTCGTTCGCATGGGCCGTGTGTACCAGGGCCAGCAGCCCCAGGGCGGCTGTGCCCGCACGCAGCGTGCGGACCAGGCCGGTAGAAAACCGTGTGGAATGGGAAGAAGCGTGCTTCATACGGTGAAAGGGGCCAGAGCCCGTACCGCCAGAGGTGGCGGCTTATGCGCTTTCAACGCCGTGCGCGCTGGGGCGATGACCCGGATTACAAGGCCTTACACCTGCTGCAGCTTGTTACGACTGCCCAGTGCCATCAATTCGGGGGCCAGGTTGTACCAAGGCACGTCAAACCCGTTCTCGGGGTTGGGGCTGGTGGGCAAGGCCAGCGCGTGGCGGGTGCCGGCCAGCACGCTGTCGATGACCGGAATGTGCACATGGGGTTGGATCAGCGCGGCCAGCCCTGCCAGCCCAGCACCGCCAAGCACGATGGACTGGGCATTCCATTGCGTGGCGGCCTCCTGGCAGGCCTTGGTCAGCAGGGCCACTGCAGCTTGCGGGTCGCTGGCCAGTTCGGCGCCGCTGGGTGCCACGGTGTGGATGCCGGCCAGTGCGGGTGCGTGACCCAGTGCGTAAGCCAGGCGCTCCAGCATGGGCTTCCAGCGCTCACCGCCGGTCACGACGGCGAAGCGACCGATTGCCGCGGCCTCTGCAAACGCGGCTTCGGCCAGCCCGGTGACGGGTGCGGCACTGCCTTGGCGCAAGGCCAGCAGGCCGGGGTCGCCAAAGCAGCCAATCAGGATGGCATTGGGCGCCTGCGGGCTGTCTTGCAACGCTGCGGCCCAGCGGTCCAGCAGCGCGTGGCTGGCAACGGCGTAACTGGCCTCGCAGGCAATGTAGGGGGCGCCAAAGCGCGCTGTCACGGTCTTCACCTGCACCTGCGGGCCAGCGGCGGCCTGCGCATGGGTTTGCAGCAGCGCGCTGACGCTGTGCGAGGTGTTGGGGTTGATGACCAGCAGCTGGCGCATGGGGCGCTCAGGAGCCCGTGGGCGCACCACCAAACAGCGACGCCAGGTCGGGTGCCACTTCCTCGGCGGCGGTGAACTGCAGCTGGGTCTCCAGCTGCGCCAGGTGATCGCGCATCAGGCGTGCGGCCTCACGCGGGTCGCGCAGGCGAATGGCGTCCAGCAGCGCGCGGTGTTCGTCGCAGCCGCAGGAGGTGGCTTCCACCCGCGCCTGCGTGTGGTTGTTGCTGTAGGTCATGAGGATCAGCGAGGTGCGCGACACCAGCTCCCGCAGGATGCGGCCCAGCGTCTGGTGGTCCGACGCATTGGCAATGTGCAGATGAAAATCACCCGAGAGGCGGATGGCGCGGCGCATGTCGCCGGCGGCGCGTGCGGCTTCCTCATCGTTGATGCACTGGGTCAGTACGGCAATGTCGTCAGCCGTGGCGCTGGCGATGAAGCATTCGATCAGCGTGGGCTCAATCATGCGGCGCACTTCAAACACCTCGCGCGCCTCTTTCTCGGTGGGCTGGGCGACGGTGGCGCCGCGGTTGGGCGTGAGCGTGACGATCTGCTCGTTCGCCAGGCGCACCAGCACGGGCCGCACACGGGTGCGTGACACGCCGAAGGCACTGGCCAGTTTTTCCTCAATGAGCTTGGTGCCTGGGGGCAGGCGGTGGTCCAGGATGGTGGCCACCATGCGCTCGTAAATCTCGTTTTCTGTCAGTGCGACAAAATCAGTCATGCAGTCCGCCGGTTGGCTGGTTTTCTCGCCAGCAGTTTGGACAGGCCCACGGCCAGCCCCATCACCAGAAACGATACCACCATGGTCACGGTGCCCAGCGCATAGATGGAGGGCGTGGTCACCGTGGTGGTGAGGCCTTGCAGTTCCAGCGGGAGCGTGTTCACATCACCAATGGCCTGCGAGGTGCGGGCAATCTCATCCCAGCTCAGCGTGAAGCCGAACATACCAATACCCACCACAGAGGGCGCAATCAGCGGCAGCACCACGTGGCGAAAGCCTTGCCAGGGCGTGGCACCCAGATCACGCGCGGCTTCTTCGTACGCGGGGTTGAAGCGGTTGAAGATGGCAAACATGATGAGCAGGCCAAAGGGCAGCGTCCATGTCAGGTGGGCGCCCAGGGCGGAGGTGTAAATGCCCAGGGCGGTGCCGTAGTTCTCCAGCACGCCGTCCATGCCAAAGGCTTCCATCACTTTCTTGATGCTGCCATCGAGCAAGCGGAACTCCAGCCCAATGCCCAGCGACACGATGATGGACGGCATGATGAGGCTGGCCACCACCGTGAAGAACAGCAGGTGACCACCGCGCAGCTTCTTGCGAAACGCCAGGCCCGCCAGCACCGAGAACACGATGGTGAAGGCCATGACGGTGAGGCCCAGGCCCAGCGAGCGGTAGAGTGCAGCGCCAATGTCCACCACGCCCAGGCCCTCGGCGAGTTTGTGGAACCAGTGCAGCGAGAGGCCGCGCATGGGGAAGGTCAGGCCGCCCTCGGGACCCTGAAAACTCAGCACCACAATGACCAGCATGGGCCCGTAGAGGAACAGCACGTAGGCCGCAAAGAACAGGGCCAAGAACCAGAAAGCGGCGGAGCGGTTTTCTTTGTGCATCTCAGAGCTCCTTGCGGATGTCGACCATGCGCGTGAGCGCCCAGATGATCATGAGCACCAGGCTCAAGAGCACCACTGCATTGGCCGCAGCCAGCGGGAACTGCAGGTAGGACGTCTGCACCTGGATGATCTTGCCCACCGAGGCAATTTGCTGCCCGCCCATGACGCCGATGGTGACGAAGTCGCCCATCACGATGGTGATGACGAAGATGGAGCCGATGATGATGCCGGTGCGGCACAGCGGCACGATGACGTTCCACAGCGTTTGCCAGGCGGTGGCACCGCTGTCGCTGGCGGCCTCGATCAGGCTGCGGTCGATGCGCATCATGCTGTTGAAGATGGGCACGATCATGAAGGTGGTGAACAGGTGCACAAAGGCCAGCACCACCGAGAAGTCGGAGAACAGCAGCCACTCCACGGGCTTGTTCACCATGCCCATGGTCATGAGTGCATCGTTGACCAGGCCATTGCGCCCCAACAGCGGCACCCAGGCAATCATGCGGATCACGTTGGACGTCCAGAACGGGATGGTGCACAGCACAAACAGCACCACCTGCACACCGCTGGACTTGACGTGGAAGGCCAGGAAGTAGGACACCGTGAAGCCAATGACCAGCGTGAGCAGCCACACCAGCAGGCTGAACTTGAAGGTGGACAGATAGGTCTTGACGGTGACGCACAGGTCACCCGTCTCGTTGCGCGACAGGCAGCCGTCGAAGATGGCCACGTAGTTCTTGAACGTGAAGCCGGGCAGCATCTCGTACTGGTTGTAGTCCCAGAAACTCACCATCAGCACCAGGGCCAATGGAATCAAAAAGAAGAGCGCAAACACCGTGGTGAGCGGCAGAGCCTGCCACCAGGCCGCGAGGGTGCGGCCCGGGGCAGATGCCGCCGGAAGTGAGGGTGCTGAAGGTGCGCTCATGGTGTTTTCACTTCCTTGGCTGGCAGGTAGTTATGCTGCGACGAACTCGTTCCATTTCTGGACCATGTAGGCGTTTTCGTCCATCACGGCATTCCAGCAGGCGATGCCACCCATGCGGGCTTCGTAGCTGCCGCCGTCGCGGCTTTCGCCCTTCTTGGCCAGCACATCGCCGTTGGGGCTCTTGATGTCTTGCGTGGCGGGTTTGCCTTCCATCCAGTAGGCCCACTCGTAGGCTTCCATCTTGGCCTTGGCGGTGTCCAGCACGGCGCTGTAGTAGCCCTGGCGGTTGAGGTAGGCACCGGCCCAGCCGTCCAGGAACCAGTTGATGAACTCGTAGGCACCGTCCAGCTTTTTGCCCGACAGGGTGGCGGGTAGGCCGAAGCCGGATGCCCAGGCGCGATAACCCTCTTTGAGTGGCTGGAAGTTGCAGGCAATGCCTTTGGTGCGCACGGCGGTGACGGCAGGGGACCACATCGACTGGATCACCACTTCGCCGGAGGCCATCAGGTTGACGGACTCGTTGAAGTCTTTCCACAGGCTGCGGAACTGGCCTTGCTTCTTGGCGTCGATCAGGGTCTTGATCGTCAGGTCAATTTCCTTCTTCGTCATGTTGCCCTTGTCGGGGTACTTGTAGATGCCCATGGCTTCCACCACCATGGCCGCGTCCATGATGCCGATGGAGGGGATGTTCAGGATGGCGGCCTTGCCCTTGAATTCGGGATTCAGCAGCTCGGCCCAGGAAGAGATGGGGCGCTTGATCAGGTCGGGGCGAATGCCCAGTGTGTCGGCGTTGTACACGGTGGGGATCAGGCTCATGTACTGGGTGGGGCTCTTGGCGAAGACCTTGCTCTTTTCGCCTTCGAGGTAGATCACCTTTTTAGGAGCGGTGCCTTGGTCGCCCACGGCCTTGCCGCCCACCATGCCGGTGGTGAACAGGCTGGTGATCTTGTCAGCGTTCTTGATGCGCTTGGTGTCGATGCCCTTGAGGTTGCCCGTGGGCACGATGTTCTTGAGCGAGAAGTACTCGGAGTCAATCAGGTCGAAGCTGTTGGGTGCGGTGACGGCGCGCTTGGTCACGTCGTCGGTGGTCACGGCCACGTACTGGATCTTGATGCCGGTGTCTTTTTCAAACTTTTCCGCAATCGCCTTGTCCTGGTTCACCGCGGTGCCCAGGTAGCGCAGCACGATGGGTTCGGCTGAATGCACGGCGGGGAACACGCCCGCGGCCAGGATACCGGCGGTGCCTTTGAGCAGGCTGCGGCGTTGCATGGGCGCGGCAGTGGAGAGGGTGTCTTTCAGATCGTCAGCCATGGGAAAACTCCTTAGAGAGGGTCGGGAGGGGGTTAAAAACTTCTTGCGAAGACAGGGAGAACTCAGTACGCCAGCGGGTGTGCAGCGCCGGGTGCCCAGCTCAGCTGCACGGTCTCGCCCACGGCGTAGGGCCGCTGGGCAAAGGTGGCCTCGGACACCATCACCGAGATCTCGGCCGTGGTGTGCGCGGTGTGGGCTACGCCGGGGTTTTGTAGGCCCAGCAGCACATAGGTGCCCTGGTACTCCACATCGGTGATGACGGCGCGCTTGGTGTGCGGGGCATCGGTGTTGGCGCTGGTGGCGGGGGTGACCTGCATCTGGTCGGTGCGCACCCCAATCTTGCCGCCCGGGGTTTCCAGCACGTTGTGGCCGCCCATGAAGCGCGCGACAAACTCACTGGCGGGCTTGTTGTAGACCTCGTGCGGGCTGCCCACCTGCTCGATCACACCGTGGTTCATCACCACCATGGTGTCGGCCAGGGCCATGGCCTCTTCCTGGCTGTGGGTGACGTGGATGAAGGTCAGCCCCAGCTCCTTTTGCCAGCGGCGCAGCTCGGCACGCATCTGGATGCGCAGGAAGGGGTCGAGCGCGGAGAGCGGTTCGTCCAGCAGCAGCACGCGCGGCTGGGTGATCAGGGCACGCGCCAGGGCCACGCGCTGCTGCTGGCCGCCCGACAGTTCGGCCGGTTTGCGGTCTGCCAGGTGGCCCATGGCCACGCGCTGCAGCAGGTCCTGCGCCTTGGCCTGGCGTTCCAGCTTGTCCACGCCCTTCATCTTCAGGCTGAAGGCCACGTTGTCCAGCGCCGTCAGGTGGGGAAACAGCGCAAAGCTCTGGAACATCATGGCCGTGCCGCGCTCGGCAGCGGGCAGGTCGGTGATGTTGCGGTTCTCCAGCAGGATGTCACCGCCGGTGGCTGACTCGTGCCCCGCAATCATGCGCAGCGTGGTGCTCTTGCCGCAGCCCGAGGGGCCCAGCAGGCAGCAGTAGCTGCCGCTGGCAATGCGCAGGTTGATGTTGTCCACGGCAGGCTTGCCCTGGGCGTAGCGTTTGCTCAGTCCTACGACCTCGATGGCCGCGGCCTGCAGTGTGGTGGTGGCGTTCATGCCAACACTTACGCAAAGCCTGTGCCAACTTTGTACACAATGTTTTTGCAGAATTGTGTACAAAATGCACCGGATTTGTGCGTTGCAACATTCGCCGGAGCGGATTCAGTGTTTGATTTGGTGCAGCGCGGGGTTGCTCCTTGGTGCAGGTTGCTACTAGTTTGATAGCTGCTCGCGCACATTCCACGGGGGCTAGAGGCCTAAAATGCCCCTAACTCCGAGCCACAGCCTCCCATGAACCTACTTTTTGTCTGCAGCCGCAACCAGTGGCGTAGCCCCACCGCCGAACAGGTCTGGCGCAAGCACCCAGGCCTGTCGGTGCGCTCCGGCGGCACCAGCCGCAATGCCCGCCACCCGGTGTCCGAGGCGGACATCCTGTGGGCAGACGCGGTGTGCGTGATGGAGGACAAGCACGTCGCCCAGCTCAAGGCCAGCTTTCGGGAGCTGCTGCAGGGCAAGCCCATCCACGTGTTGGATATTCCGGACGACTACCGCTACATGGACCCTGAGCTGGTGGAACTGGTGCGTGAAGGCGTGGCCGCCCTGCTCCCCTAGTACTTCATCTTGCAGGTACTGAACTCGCAGATGGCATGAGGGGCGGCACCATGCGGGTCACTGGCCCCAGAAAGCGTCCTCTTGCGCTTGGTCGCTGGAGAACAGCTTGACTTCGACGATCTTGCCGCCCTCGATGCGAATCAAATCCACCCCCGCTTGCTTCATCTTGAGGCCATTGGCCTCGCCCGCAAATTCGATGGTTATGGCGACCCAGTCGCCGTTGGCCATGTAGTGATCGGCGCGGGTGATGGCGAACGTGCCTTTGGACACTTCCATCATCGCCCCCAGCATCGGGCCGACAGACGCCATGCCCCGATGGGTGCCGGAAAACCGGTTCTTGCCCGGCTGGTGCCAGATCACGTCGGGCGAAATGATGCTGCCCAGCGTGGCTTGGTCGTTAGTTTGTACGGCCTTGATATAGGTCTTGGCGATGTCGATGGTGTTCATGGTGCGTTCCTTGGGAGATGCGGTTGTGGAAGAAAGTTGTGCCAGTGCTGGAGTGGTGCCCCCGGCAAGGCTGGTGGCGAGAAAGAGAATGCCGAGCAGGCTGCGGCAGGTGGTGGTTTTCATGGGCAGAACGGCCAGTTAGAACATCGGGTTGTTATTGCCCCGCACATCGGGCATAGCCATCATGGCGTCCCAGTGCTCGGCTAACTTTCCATTCGCTATGCGATAGATGTCGATAAAGCGCCACTCCTTTCCCGCCATTTCGTAACGGGAATGCAGGAAAACAATGTCGCCTTCAGCGACTACGTGCCTGAACGTGCATTTTTGTTTTGGAACGCCTTGGGCGATCAGCATTTGAACCAGTGCCTTGACGCCTTCTGGACCATCCGCCGTCGTTGGGTTGTGTTGAATGAAGTCCGCACTCAAATGCGCGTCCACACCCGTGATGTCCAAGTCCCCAAAAATTCTTTGGTAAGCCGTGGTCACTATGAGTTTGTTTGTTTCTGCTTGCGTCATATTTATTCGTTGATTCGGTTGAGAGCTGTTTTGTTTGTCGGTGGGTAATTATTGGACAATGCAGGGGATTTATAGCGGTATTTATGCGACTATCTCTGATACTTATGGGACATTTTGTTAGGACAATGGAATTGAGGATTTACAGTCCGAGTACAGGAAATAACCAAGATGAACACGGATATTCAACGCCTGGGCTATCGACCACAAACGCCCAATCAACTCGACCTGGAAGTCTTTTCGATGGCCGATCTCAGACATCGGGCCAAGGAACAATTGCGCGTCACCCATCGGTACGATTTCCACACAGTGGTGTGTGTCACGCAGGGCACCAGCACCCAGCTGGTGGACTTCAAGTCGATTGCCTGTGCGCCGGGGTCGCTGCTGGTGGTGCGAGCGGGCCAAGCCCACAACTACGGACAAGATCAGGATTGGGACGGCTGGAACCTGCTGTTCCGCCCTGAATTTGTCTTGCCGGTTTCAACCACCTCGCACGATCTCAAGCTCGCGCTGGATTTGGAGAGGCTGCCCGAACACATGGTCCTCAGTGACCAAGAGCTGCGCAAGGCAACGGACTTGTTTCAGCAGATGCGCGAGGACACGCTGATCGACGCGCCGCAGGAAGACGTGCACACCTTGCTGCGCCATCAGCTCCATACGCTCTTGACGCGCTTGAGTATTCTGCAAGGCAGACGACAGACGCAGGAGCAGCTGGTATCACCTGCATCGCAACGTTTCCAGCGGTTTCAGCAGCTGGTGGACACGCGTTTCGCGCAATGGCACCAGGTGGCCGACTATGCCAGCCAGCTCGGCTACACCGAAAAGAGCCTGGCGCGCGCAGTGGCCGCGGCGGCAGGCACAACAGCCAAAGCCTTCATCGCCGCGCGTATCAATCTGGAGGCAAAGCGCCTGCTAGTGCATTTGGACATGCCCGTCGCCACGATTGCCGAGAAACTAGGTTTCGACGAGCCCACCAACTTCAGCAAGTTCTTCAAGCGCGAAGTTGGCTGTACCCCGGCAGAATTTCGCAAGCGGCAAAGGGCTTAACGCAATAGTTGAGTCCACCCCGCGTGGAATATGCGCGAGCAGCTATTGTTTTGATAGTGATACTGTGCGGCCCTGGCGATGCTGCCGCGCCTGATCTCTCGCAACAAGCTCAGACCAGCACAGCCTCGATCTGCACCGCCGCCGAGGCCAGGGCCTTTTTCTCCGCCTCCGGGCCCATGTTCAGGCCTTCGGCGTAGATGAACTGCACGTCGGTCATGCCCAGGAAGCCGAGCACGGTTGTGAGGAACGGTACTTGCGTGTCGGCCGGCGTGTCACGGTACAGGCCGCCGCGGGCCAGCGCCACGTAGACTCTCTTGCCCTGCACTAGGCCGACCGGGCCCTTCTCGGTGTACGTGAAGGTGACGCCGGTGCGGGCGATCCCGTCGATCCAGTTTTTCAGCGCGGCGGGCACGCCAAAGTTGTACATCGGTACGCCCAGCACCAGCACGTCGGCAGCCAGCAGCTCGGCAATCAGCGCGTCGCCCTGCGCCACCAGCGCGTCTTGCGCGGGGCTGCGCTGGTCGGCGGGGGTGAACAGGGCTTGCAGCACGGCTTCGTCAAACACCGGGTGCGGGGTGCGGCCCAGGTCGCGCAGCGTGCGGGTGGCGCCGGGGTGGCTGGCTAGCAGACGCTGGGCGATGTCGTTGGCCAGCTGGGTGGAGTGGGAGCCGGTGCTGCGCGCGCTGGAGTTGATTTGCAGGATGTTCATGGTGGATTCCTTCCGGTGGGTGGTGATGGCCGCACTGTAGTTATCCCGAAATCAATCCGGAAGGCATTGAAATGGATAACATTGTTCCACTGCAGAAACGGTGGCCGCCATGAACCAGATCGAACCCAACGACTTGCTGCTCTTTGCCCGGGTGGTGGAAGAGGGCAGCTTCAGCCGCGCTGGCGAGCGGCTGGGCCTGCCCAAATCGACCGTGTCGCGCAGATTGGCGGCCCTGGAAACCCAGCTGGGCGAGCGCATGCTGCACCGGACCACCCGCAAACTGGTGCTCACCGATTTCGGCCACAGCATGCTGACCCATGCGCGGCAGGTGGCCGACGAGGTGGACGCGGCGGTGCAGCTGGCGCAACACCGGCAGGTGGAGCCGAGCGGGCGGCTACGGGTGTCACTGCCGGGCGACTTCGCCACCATGCTGCTCAGTGGGGTGCTGGCGGAGTTCGCCCTGTGCTACCCGGCCATCTCGCTGGAGCTGGATTTGTCGCCGCGCAAGGTGGACCTGATCGGTGAGAACTTTGACGTCACCGTGCGCATGGGCGACCTGGCCGATGACGCTTCGCTGGCCGCGCGCCGCATCGCCGTGTTCTCGCACCGCTTGTATGCGTCCCCCAGCTACCTAGCAAAACACGGTGCGCCGACCGAGCCCGAAGCGCTGATGGAGCACGACACCCTGCAACTGCTCTGCGGCGTTGATCCGCTGCCCTGGGTGCTGACCCGGGGCGAATCACGCTGGGAGGGCGTGCCGCCGGCGCGGGCCCGGGCCAACTCGCCAGAACTGCTGACCCGCCTGGCACGCGGCGGGGTCGGCATCGCCTCGGTCAACGAGCACTTTGCTGCGCCCTATGTGGCAAGCGGCGCGCTGGTGCCGGTGCTGGCGGATTGGACGCAACCCAGCTACCCCGTGTGGGCGGTGTTCCCCGGGCGGCGGCTGATGCCGGCCCGCACACGCGTGTTCCTGGATGCGCTGGTTGCCGAGTTCAACCCCACGCTTCGACAAGTCGCTCCTGTTTTGATAGCTGCTGGCGCAGATGTGACGGGGGCTAGAGTCCTGAAACACGCTTAATTGCGCACCCACACCAATGTTGGCAGTGCTTCCGCCAACGCCGCCCGGTCGCGCTTGGGCAGGGGCCGCAGGCTGGCGGCTACCCACTGGGCGCGCTCCAGGTTGATGCTGCCACGCGCCTTCCAGCGCTGGGCTTCCAGCGCCGGGTTGTGCAGCATGGCAGCCAGCCACACGGCCTGGGCAGCAGTGAGCTGGTCGGCGCGTTTGCCAAAGTAGGTATGGGCCGCGGCCTGCGCGCCGCACACGGTGGCACCCCAGGGCGCGTGGTCCAGGTACAGGCGCAGGATGCGGGCCTTGCCCAGGGTTTGCTCCATCTCCACTGCGTAGAGCAGCTCACGCAGTTTGCGCACGGGCGAACGCTCGCCGCCCGTGACCAGCAGCTTGGCCACCTGCTGCGACAGGGTGCTGGCGCCGCGCAGGGTGGCGTCTTCGGCCTGGTTGCTGCGCAGGGCCTTGTTCATCTCCACCAGGTCGTAGCCGGGGTGTTCGTAAAAGCGCTGGTCTTCAGCAGCCAGCACGGCGCGGGCCAGCAGGCTGTCGGCGCGCAGCGTGGCCTTCGCCATGGCCACGGGCAGGCCCTGGCTGCATTGGCTTTGCGCCTGCCCCCAGGCCTCGGTGCCCAGGCCTTGCACGGCCATGCCGTCCAGGCGCGGCTGCACGGTCAGCGCCTTGCCGGGCAACTCCAGCGTGGCCTTCAGCGAAAACGTGCCATCGATCTGCGCGGTGGTGACCTCGGGGATGGCGTTGGCAAACAGCGCGTAACCATCGACCACCGGTGTACTGGGCACATCGATGTGCAACGTGATGCCCGTGGGACGCAGTGTGCCATGCCAGGTGGCGGTAACGGCGCCGCTTTGCAGCGTGCCACGCAGCTCGGTGGCGTTGCGGCGCACGGTCATGCGTACGTCTTGCAGGCGCAGTGGCTCGCCGCCCCAGCTGCTGCTGCGCAGCGTGCAGGGTTGGCAGTGCAGGCTGAGTTGCTGGGTGGCCTCGTCCCACGCCAGGTGCACATCGCCCAGGCGCGTAGGCAGCGTGCGGCCGTGTAGCTGCTTGGCAATCCAGGGCGTGCTGCCCCACTGCACGAGCGCGGCCACACCCACGTTCATGGTCAGCGGGCCGACGCGCAGCGTAGTAGCCCAGTCCCCCGGCGCCGGGCGCACGATGGCGCGCGCCGTGAACAGCAGGGCGCTCAGGCCCAGCATGGCCAGCACTGCGGTAAACACCAAAATCCGGGCCGTGGCCCACAACAGTTTGCGCACAACATCATCCTTGCAAGAACACAGTAGGCTTAAAAACAGGTTTAAAGCGGGGTGGCCACGGTGATGGCCTTCCACGGCCCCGTGGACTGGCCCGCGGCCGAGGCCCAGTACCAGGCGGAGGCATCGGTAAAGCCCTGGCCCTGCGCGTCTTCAATGCGTTCACACACGCGCACGGCACGGCCGCCGCGGTCGGCCACAAAGCAGCGCCAGCGGGTCTTGTCCGCTTGTTCTTCCAGCTGCTCGTTGCGGATGCGGTAGCCCAGGCCGCGGTAGCAGTCGGTGGCGGGGTGCAGCATGCGTGTGGGCTGGTTCACGGTGCGCAGCACCAGCACCTGGCGGCCATCCGTCATGCGCGCCAGCGTGCCGGGGAAGTGGCGCGCAAAGCGTAGCTCCACTTCGCTAAGGGCCAGCGGGCGCAGCGGTGTGCCTTGCCATTCGGTGGGCAGTTCGACGCTCTGCGTGGCTGTGTTCGTGTCGTGTGGCGTGGAGCGTTCAGCCACGGCTTGGCCAATGCCCCACAGTGCGCACACGGGCAGCAGCGCGGCCCACAGCGTCTTGTGCAGCACACGGTTCAGAAAACGGTTTTCCAACAGGTTCATGATGTCGCGCGCTCCAAAGATCCTGTGCGGCCCATGGCCCACGCAATGCCACCGCACACGGCGGCCAGCACCAGCAGGCCCACGGCGTCATGGCCCCAGCCGGGCAGGTGCGCGCCCGATGCTTGGGTAGCCACCAGCACGGTGTTGCGCAACACATTGCCCAGCAACACGAGTGCACCCACGACGGGCAGGCGCAGCAGAAAGGTTTTGTTGGGTTTGCCTGTAGCCAAGGCCACCACGCAGGCCGTGAAGTAACCCAGCCACGCCATCTGCACGCCCGAACACGGTGCGTCCACGATGATGAGCTGGCCATCCACCACCAGGCTGCTGCCCGTGCGCTCCACCGTATGGGCGATGGACAGCAGCCAGCGGCTCATCTCCGCCGTCACCACGCGCAGCGGAAAGCCCGCGTAAAACTGCAGCGAGGCGAGCAGCGGCAGCGACAACACCGACAGGCCCAGCACTGGTGCGGTGGCTACCCGTGCGGGCAGAAAGGCGATGAGCCCCGCAGCCACCGACAGCAGGCCGATGAGCGCCACCACCAGGTCCGGCAGCTGCTGATGCAGCGCCGTGGTGAGCACGGCACCGGCCAGCGCGGTCACCTGAAAGCCCAGGCGCGGCGCGGCGCGCAGGTGCGTGCGGTGCTGCCACAGCGCGCCGCCCAGGGCCGCCAGGGCCAGCAGCCCCAGCGGGTCGTCCGAGCCGTCCACCATGCGCTGGCCCATCCACCACCAGGTGGGCCACAGCGCCAGGGCCAGCAGGGCCAGCCAACGCCATTCGGGCGCGGTGTCCAGCGCGATGCCAAAGCGCACAAAGCGGGGCATGTGCAAGAGGCGGGGCAGTGCCATGGCCGAGTCTCCTGCTTAGCTGGTGTAGTGGTGGGCGCGCAGGGCGGCGCGGCGGCGGCGGTGTGCCAGCATGGCCAGCACCGAAAGCGTCACCAAGATCGCACCCCAGGTGGCAGGCTCGGGTGTGCTGGGCACTTCGGCGCCCAGGGCCGAGTTCTCCACACCCTGTGGCAGCGGCGAGGGCTGGTTCACGCTGGGGCTGTCGGCGGACGCCTTGTTGCGCACCACTTGGTCCACGGCCAGAAAGCTGGTGTACTGGGTTAGCAGGCTGTACTTCAGGCCCAGGTCGGTGATGGCGTCTTTCGCGGCGCTGCCGCCTTCCAGGGCTTCCTGATCGCTGAGTGCCGCAATGCGGTGGCGGGCCCACAGGTGGCGCAGGGCGGCGGTGTCAGTGGCATTGCCGGCATTGATGGGCATGCTGAAGTGCAGCGGGCCGCTGGCGGAGTTGCCGTCCACGATCAACGTGCCCTTGGCATCACCTTTCCACTTGCCAAACACGATGAGCGGGCGCTGGGCCAGCAGGTCGGGCAGCTGTCGGGGTTCCACGTCGTACACATCCAGGCCTTCAAAACGCACTTTCACGTTGGTGAGCACGGGGGAGTCGATCATTTTGCGGAAGCGGGCGGCTTGTTCGGCGGCCTCGGCGGGTTGGGTGATGATGAAGGGTTCGCCCATGCCCGCACGGGCCAGGCCTTCCATGAGGTGGCGGTTCACGCTGGAGCCGATGCCGAACGAAAACACGTTGGCGCTGAAGAGGTTGTTGCGCACCAGCTCAAAGGCTTCGCGCTCCACGGTCACATAGCCGTCGGTCACCACCACCACAGTGCGCGACACATCGGCGTTCTTGGGCTGGGCATACACACGCTTGAGCGCGGGAATCAGCTCGGTGCTGCCACCGCCGCCTTCCTTGTCGATGGTGCGGATAGCCTGGTCGATATTCGCCTTGGTGGCGGGCACCGATTGCGGGCTCAGGAAGTTGTTGCTGCCCGAAAACAGCAGCACGTTGAAGGTGTCGCTGGGACGCAGGCCGCCAATCAGCTCGCGCAGCACCACTTTGGCCGTGTCCAGCGGAAAGCCGTGCATGGAGCCCGAGATGTCCACCACAAAGATGTACTCGCGCGGCGTGATGGCCGTGGCGGCCGGGGCCTTGGGTGGCTCCACCATGGCGAGGAAGAAGTTCTCGTCCTGGCCCTTGTAGAGCATCACGCCGGTCTCGATCTTGTCGCCCGCCAGGCGGTAGTTCAAGATGAAGTCGCGGTTGTTGGTCGGCTCGGCCGTGGGGTTCAGGCCCACCACGGTGGCGCCACCCTGCTCGGTGTAGCTGCTGATGGTGTGCGAGCTGGAGCGCACTTCCTTCATACCAATGGGCGTGTTCAGCGTGATGTGGATATCAAACGCGGGTGCTGCGGCACTGGTGGGTGTGTTCTGGCCCTGGGGCAGGATGGGCTGGGCCACCCATGTGGCGTTGGCTTGCGAGCTCTGCGGGCTGTTGTAGCGCGGGCCCACCACGGTGGGGAAAACGAACTGGTAGTTGCCATCGGTGGGCAACAGCAGTTCGGTGTAGCGCAGCTCCACCTTCACATCGTCGCCGGGCATGATGTTGGCCACATTCATCTGGAACACATTGGGCAGGTGCTGCTCCAGCAGCGCGGCGGTCTTGCCTTCCTGCTTGGCCGCGTCGTATTCGATCTTGGCCTGCTGCTTCTCGCGGATCTTGGCGGTGATCAAGCGGTCCGCAAGGCGCACGTTCATGCCGTGCACTGCCGCACGCGTGGAGCCGGGGAACACGTACTTGGCCTCAATGGCACGCTGGCCTTCGTTCTTGTAGGTCTGCACCACGGTCACATCGGCAATCGCGCCGCTGACCTTCACATTCACTTGCGTGGATTTGAGCGGCAACTGGTCCACGCCAGGGTTGTCGCTTTTGACGAAAAAGTAAGGGCTCTCGGTTTTGAGGCGCGGTGCTGCGTCGCGGTCTTGCGCGTGGGCCGGGGGGCTGATGGCCAGCGCTACAAAGCAGGCTGCGGAGAGTGTGGTGGTGGCTAGCCAGAGCCAGCGCGACAGACGGGCGGGGGGCTCAGCGGCGGCATCGGGGGCCGGGTGGGTAGCAACAAGTGCCATGGGGCTTCTCCAGTCGGCGTGCGGTATTGCACGGTGGAGAGAGCATCCCGCCGGGGAGAGAAGTCAGTTTGAAGGGGTTAGGGGCTTGTGTGAAGTCTGTGTGAAAGCTGGGTGAAGAAGCGCTTGGACGACGTAGATTGCCTCAGCAGTTGACGCATCAAAGCTCCCAATTGACTTCGCAGGCTAAGTACTCGCCGATGACAATCTTGATTCGCACTATTCCGCTGTCATCTATTGCTTGGAACCTATAGCGCCCTTCTTGAACATCCACCCAATTGTTCAGAATCAAGTGCACAACTTTTTGTTCGCTACTGGGGCCTTCCAACTTGACTTCTGTCACACACAATCGTTGCATGCCACGTGATCCTATTTCCCCATATGTTTGGATTGCATGGTGAGAATTGAATTCCGCCAAAAAGGTATCCGTGAGCACATCAATTGGTTGCCACCATATCGATGTTGGCTCATCGCGGCATTCCTGTTTTAACTCGTAGGCCGCATGACAGCGCGCTAGTTTTAGAAGAACTCGCCGTATCCTCTCGTGTTCGACTTGGAAGACAATTTTGTCGCCGTCGACGGTCTTGGCAGCTTCGATGCGAGCCCGCAGAATTGGCGATCTTTCCAGCAGGGCAGCGACGGTGGGACGTCGTATTTTTCCAGGCGTTGTAGTTCCCGCAATAACTGACTCAACCAGGCAGGCGATGTACTCTTCATCTTTTGAAAATCCGTTGTTGCAAGCATGACAGGCTCCAACAACTGGCAAATTCTCTGGATACGGTTTGTCTAGTAATACACGTGAAGGAATATGTTCGCGCGTGTTGTCTTGTGCTCCGCAGTAGATACAACCAATAAGCAAACGCTCGTCGGAGTAGTCTCTGAACTGTTCCATGGTTTCGTTAGTGTTCGAAGTTTTCTAGCGGGCCGTAGATTGCAGAAAAGATTAACGCATCTGAACGCCGCGAAATGAATATGACATCAGCTTGATTGTTCCCGCTGCATTGCAGAAGGTCGTCACACTTCAATCAGCCCTCTTTGGCAACCACAGCACAGCATTTGCCCCCGTGCCTTCCGCTTCCTGTCGGTTCCCCAGTTCCACCCTGCCTCGGTGCAGCGAAGCAATCTCCTTCACAAAGCTCAACCCCAGCCCCGTGCTCTTTTTCTTGGAATGCGGCCGTGCGAGTGAGTAGAACTTCTCGAACACCTTGTCCTGTGCGTAGCCGGGGATGCCGGGGCCTTGGTCGCGGACGGTGATCTGGGCCCAGCGGCCTTGGACTTGCAGGCCCAGTTCGATGTGGCCGCCCTCGGGAGAGAAGTCCAGCGCGTTGTCCAGCAGGTTGCTGACGGCGCGGCGCAGCAGGAAGGGGTCGGCCTCCACCGTCACGTCTTCGCTGGCGGCCACGGTGATGCGACAGCCGCGTTGGGTGGCCACGCTGTGGGAGGCGTGGGCCAGCTCGTCCAGCAGGGGCAGCAGGGCCACGGGTTGGGCGTTGTCGAGCACGCGGCGGGTCTCCAGCGCGGTGAGTTCCATCATGCGGTCCACCATCTCCTGGATGCGCTGGGTCTCGCGCTGGATGTTGGTGAGGAAGCGCTGGCGCTGGGCCTCTTCCATGGGCTCTTGCAGCAGCTCGGCTGCGCCGCGGATGGCGGACAACGGGCTCTTCACTTCGTGCGTGAGGGTTTGCACGTAGTCGGCCACGTAGTTGCGCCCGGCCAGCGCGTCGCGCATCTCATCGTAGGCGGCGCGCATCAGGTCCCAGGCGCGGCGCAGCAGGCGGCCGGGGTGGAAGCCCTGTTGCGCCTTGATGTAGCGCGCGTAATCGGCAATCAGGCCAAACGGCCGCACCAGCCACATAGATACCATGACGGCCAGTACCAGCACGGCCAGTACCGAGATCAGCCCCGCGTAGAGCGTACGGCTGCGGGCCGCCGCGACAAACTGGCCAAAGGTTTGCACCGGCTTGCCCACGGTGACGGCGCCAATGATTTCGCCGCTGCCTGCGCCCTGTGGGTTGTTGGTCCAGCGCACGGGGGCAGCCATGTACATGACGGCGGAGTTGGGGTCGCCCGGAATGTCCAGCGTGGTGCGGGCACCGTATTCGCCCTTGAGCGTGAGCTGCACATCGCGCCACTGCGAAAAGTCTTTGCCTTGCGACTGGCCCGTGGAGTCAAACACCACGGTGCCGTTGCGGTCGGTGACGTAGGCGCGCAGCTCCACCTTGGTTTTGGTGACGGTGAAGATCTGGGCGCTGAACTCGCGCGCGTAGGCGGCCTTGAACAGGCTGTCCAGCCGCGCGGTGTCGATGGCGCCATCGCGCACGTCTTGCTCGATGAGCGTGGCCAGCAGCTGCGAGGTTTCCACCAGGGACTCTTCGGCGGACTCGCGGTAACGCGGGTCCAGGTCGCTGACCACGCGGTAGAGCACAGCGGCCATGCCGATCGCGTAGATCAGCAGCAGCCCGAAGAAGATGCGACTGCGCTTGCTCAAGGCGTGGCCGGCAGTTCTTCGCTCAGCGCGTAGCCACTGCCGCGCAGGGTGCGGATGGGGTCGTGGCCGGGGGCCACGAGTTTGAGTTTGGCGCGCAGGGTCTTGATGTGGGCGTCTACCGTGCGGTCAAAGCTGTCGTTGTCGCCACCCCAGACTTGCAGTAGCAGCTCGTCGCGCGTGAAGACGCGGCCGGGCTTTTGCACCAGCAGGCGCAGCACGCCGTATTCGTAGCGCGACAGTTCCAGCGCCTTGCCGTAGAAGCGGATCTGGTGGCGCTCTTCGTCCAGCGCCCAGATAGTGGGGGCGGTTGTTGGGGCTGCCGATGCGACGGTGGTACCCGGCCGCGCACTGCGGCGCAGGATGGTGCGCACGCGGGCCACCAGCTCGCGCGGTGAGAAGGGTTTGGCAATGTAGTCGTCGGCGCCCAGCTCCAGACCGACCACGCGGTCGATCTCGTCGCTGCGCGCGGTCAGAAACAGCATGGGCACCTGGTTGCCGCCTGGCAGGGCCTGCAGGCGGCGGAAGAGTTCGAAGCCGTTCAGGTCGGGCAGGCCCACGTCCAACACGGCGAGCGCGGGCAACTCGGCGCTGAACAGGCGAATGGCGTCTTCCGCAGTGCTGGCCCACACGGGCGCAAAGCCGTCGGTGGATAAAACGTACTGCAGCGTGTCGGCAATGCCGGACTCGTCTTCAACAATGAGGATGCGCGGTTTCAGGGCCATGGGGCGCATTGTGGCGCAAAAATGGCCTCTAGCCCCCGTGGATTATGCGCAAGCAGCTATCAATTACGTAGCGGCTGCCTGGGTGCCCGCCAGGTCATCCAGGATGGGACAGTCAGGCCGCTCGTCGCCATGGCAGCAGTCCACCAGGCCGCTCAGTGTGCGTTGCATGCTTTGCATGGCTTCGATGCGCTGGGTCAGTTCTGCCATGTGCTTTTGCGCAATGGTCTTCACGCTGCTGCTGGTACGGCGGCGGTTTTGCCACAGGCCGACCAGCTCGGCAATCTCCGCCATGGAGAAGCCCAGGTCGCGGCAGCGCTTGATGAAGCGCAGCGTGTGCACATCGGCCGAGCTGTAGAGGCGGTAGCCGCTTTCGGTGCGGTTCACCGTACCCAGCAGGCCCAGCGATTCGTAGTGGCGCAGCATCTTGGCCGAGACACCGCTCTGGCGCGCCGCCTCGCCAATATTGACCGGCTCGCCGGACATCGCCGCGGGCTTAGGCTGCAACGGCATAACCTTCTTCGGCAATGGCGTGGGCCAAGGTCTCGCGCGGCTGGGTGGATTCCACGTCCACCTTGTTCTGCGTGCGGTCGATGGTGACCTGGGCTTGCGGGTCGGCGTCTTGAATCGCGCGGGTGACGGCTTTCTCGCAGTGGCCGCAGGTCATGCCGGTGACGGTGAAGGTTTGGTGCATCACAACTCCTGTGTTCAGTGAATGCAGGAATTGTGAACCTTGCTACGGTGGGAAGGTCAAGCGCAGGAGCTTGACCCTGCCATCGCTTGGGTCAGCGACCGTAAGTGGCCGTGAAGCTGGCCTTGCCCAGCAGGTGCGCGCCCAGACCCTTGTTCAGGATGAAGCCGTGCAGGCCCGCGGTACCAGTCTTGGGGATGCCGCCAGCGGCCTGCAGGTCGTCCACATCGTAGGCAAACACCGTGAAGATGTAGCGGTGCGGCTTGTCGCCCACGGGTGGGCAAGGGCCGCCGTAGTTGCCATTGCCGCCTGTGGCGCCGGTGTCGTGGAAGTCGGTGCTGCCGCCAAACGCCGGGGCGGGCAGGGTGGCTGCGGCATTGCCCGCGCCGCGTGCCAGGCCGTTGGCGCTGGCGGGGATGTTGTAGACCGTCCAGTGCCAGAAGCCGCTGCCGGTGGGGGCGTCGGGGTCGTACACGCTGAGGGCCAGCTTCTTGGTGCCGGCGGGCAGGTTGTCCCACTGCAGGGCGGGCGACACATTGCCGCCCGTGCAGCCAAAGCCGTTGAGCACGAACTGGTTGTCAAACGAACCCGAGGCCAAGTCCGGGCTGCTGAGGGTGAAGGGCTTGGTTTGGGCCCAGGCGGCGCCGGTGGCGAGTGCCAGGCTGCCGGCCACCAGGGCGGCTGCGCCCAGGGTGGCGATGGATTTGCGTACTGCGAATGTCATAACTGCTTTCCTTCCAAAAGACTGCGCTCATTGCGCGAAGTCCATTGTTCGGCCGCAAGCAGGGAGGGCGTTAGCCGCTAACGCTGGTTTCTTGTGCCAAAGCGCTTTTTTTGGGGCGTGCCAGGGCAGTGTCTGCGGTGCGGACGGATGACGGGCTCAGGCCAAAGCGGTTGCGAAACGCGGCGGTGAACCGGCTGTGCGACTCGTAGCCGCAGCGTTGCGAGATCTGGCCCACCGGGATGTCGGTGGACTGCAGCAGGCTCAGGCCCAGCTCCAGGCGCACCTCGCGCAGGCAGGCGGTGACGTTGCTGTTTTCGTCCTGCAGCCGTTGGCGCAGGGTGCTGCCGCTGAGCAGAAAGTGCTGGGCCAGCGCGTCTACCGACCAGTCGGCATGCGGGCGCTGGGCGATCAGGTTGGTGACCCGATCGGTCCACGACAGGGGCACGCGGCTGGGAAACACCAGGCGCCGTTCGGCCAGGGTCAGCAGCAGCTCTACACCGCGGTGCACCGCACTGGCAGTGAGGCCCTGGGCCGCGGCCCGTTGGGCGCGTTCCCAAGTCTGTGCCCAGTCGTCGGGCGCGGTGGCGGTGGCAAAGCCGTTCAGCGGCGGCTGGCTGGCCAGCGCGGGGTACTGGTTGGCAAAGGCATCCGCCACCACATCAGGGATGGACCACACGCTGGCGGTGTAGCGCCCGCTGGGGCCGATGTGGTTGGACACATCCCACTGGTGGCCGGCCGACAGCAGGCACAGCCCGCCCGCTTGCACCTGCAGCAGGCCCTCCGCCCGCTGGGGTGTGAAGATGCTTTTGGCACCCGCGCGCACCCAGACGATGTTGGGGTTGCGAATGCGCACGATTTTCAGGCTGTGGCTGACGGCTACCGAAATGTCGAAGAAATGCGTGTCCATGCCCGAGTTTGGCTTATTCACAAATCTCCCGCACGCACCCGCGCAACCAGCGGTGCGCCGGGTCGGCATGCTGGCGCGGGTGCCAGAGTAGGGACACGGTGAATTCGGGCGCGGCAAAGGGCAGCGCAAAGCTGTGCATGCCGGCGCGCAGCACGCCCGTGTGGCGCTCGGGCACGCTGGCAATCAGGTCGGACGCGCGGGCCAGCGCCACGGCGACGGAAAAGCCATCGACGATGGTGCGCACCTGCCGCTCCAGCCCCAGGGCCTGCAGCGCCTCATCCAGCTGGCCTTTGTCCAGCCCGCGGCGCGAAACGTTGACATGCTGCCCCGCCGCGTAACGTGCAGGGGTGACCTCGCCAACGCTGAGCGGGTGGCCGGCGCGCACCACGCCAATGTGGCTGTCGCGGAACAGGGCCTGGGCGCGCAGCTCGGGCCCCATGCTGTTTTCCACCACACCGGTTTCCAGGTCTACCGTGCCGTCGCGCAGCGGGCCGCTGTCTTTGTCGGGCTTTTGCACAAAGCGCAGGCGCACGCCGGGCGCCTCGGTGGCCACGCGGGCAATGAGCGCGGGGCCAAAGTTCTCTACAAAGCCTTCGCTGGTGCGCAGCGTGAAGGTGCGCACCAGCTGCAGCAGGTCGATGTGTTCGGTGGGGCGCAGGGCAGCCTCGGCGTCTTGGACCAGCTGGCTGACCCGCTCGCGCAGCTCCAGCGCGCGCGGTGTCGGCACCAGGCCGCGCCCGGCCCGCACCAGCAGCGGGTCGCCCGTGGTCTCGCGCAGGCGGGCCAGCGCTCGGCTCATGGCCGAGGGGCTCAGGCGCAGCCGCCGCGCGGCGCCGGCCACGCTGCCCTCTTGCAGCAGCACATCCAGCGTGACCAGCAGGTTGAAGTCGGGGGTGGACATGGCCCCACCATAGCGCAAATGGCTGTGACATGGCGCCTAGCGCATGAATACAGTGCAAACGCTGCGTCTTCCGCCATGCCGGTGAAAAACCTACGCTGCAGGCATGCAAACCTCACCCGCTCCCCTTCCCGCTGCCGCCCGTTGGGCCTTGGCCAGTTTGTCGCTGTCGCTGCTGCTGTCCTCGCTGGGCACCAGCATTGCCAATGTGGGCCTGCCCACGCTGGCGCAGGCCTTTGGCGCATCGTTCCAGCAGGTGCAGTGGGTGGTGCTGGCCTACCTGCTGGCCATCACCACGCTTATCGTTAGCGTGGGGCGGTTGGGCGATTTGGTGGGGCGCAGGCGTCTGCTGCTGGGTGGCATTGCGTTGTTCACGGTGGCATCCGGTCTGTGCGGGCTGGCGCCCACGCTGCCGTTGTTGATCGCGGCCCGCGCACTGCAGGGCCTGGGGGCCGCGGTGATGATGGCCATCACCATGGCGTTTGTCGGTGAGATTGTTCCCAAGGCGCGCACAGGCAGCGCCATGGGCTTGCTGGGCACCATGTCGGCCGTGGGCACGGCGCTGGGACCCTCACTGGGCGGTGTGCTGCTGGCCACGCTGGGCTGGCGTGCGCTGTTTCTGGTGAACCTGCCGCTGGGCCTCCTGGCCGTGTTGCTGGCTTACCGTTGCTTGCCTGCAGACCGAAAGGCGGCACAGCATACGGCGATGCGTTTTGACTATGCGGGCACGTTGCTGCTGGCTTGGACACTGGGGGCGTATGCGCTGGCGATGACCCTGGGGCGTGGCCACTTCGGCCTGTTGAATATGGCGCTGCTGGCTGCTGCGGTGTTAGGGGTGGGCTTGTTTGTGCTCACCGAGGCCCGCGCCGCGGCGCCCCTGGTGCACCTGGCCATGTTCCGCGACGCTGGCCTGAGCGCGGGCCTGGCCATGAACGCGCTGGTGTCTACGGTGATGATGGCGACGCTGGTGGTGGGGCCGTTTTACCTGGCACGTGGGCTGGGGCTGGATGCGGCCTGGGTGGGCGGCGTGATGGCGGTGGGCCCGGCGGTCTCTGCATTCAGCGGTGTGTTTGCTGGCCGCATGGTGGACCGCTGGGGTGCTACACGCATGGTGGTGGCGGGGCTGACTGCCATGGGTGTGGGCGCCGTGGGGCTGTCAGTGTTGCCGGCTGTGTTCGGCGTGGCGGGTTACATCGTGGCCATTGCGGTGCTGACCCCGGGCTACCAACTGTTCCAGGCGGCCAACAACACCGCGGCGATGCAAGACATTCGCGCGGACCAGCGCGGTGTGACTTCCGGCATGTTGAACCTGTCGCGCAACCTGGGGCTGGTGACGGGGGCATCGCTGATGGGCGCAGTGTTTGCCTGGGCCGTGTCGGCGGTGGATGTGGGTACGGCGCCCCCCGCAGACGTAGCCACCGGCTTGCAGACCACCTTTGCCGTGGCAGCCGCGTTGGTGGTGGCCGCGCTGGCCCTGGCGCTCAGAGGTCGCGCGCTGGCAAAGTCTGCAATAACCCTTTAGCTTGACCTTCCCCCCATGGCAAGGCCTAAGCTTCTGCCATGACTACCGAAACCCCAACTTCCTCAAGCATCGATATCGGCATTGGCGGCATGACCTGCGCATCGTGTGTGATGCGCGTGGAAAAGGCCCTGAAGAAGGTGCCTGGCGTGGAGAGCGCCACGGTGAACCTGGCGACCGAGTCGGCGCGTGTGCAGGTGAGCGACCCCACCATGGAAGCCCGCCTGCGCCGAGCGGTGCGCGATGCGGGCTACGAACCGCTGGCACCCAGCGCTGCGATTGACGCGGTGGACGTCTCAACGTGGGCAGGCTTTGGGCCGGTGGGCATAGGCCTGGCTCTGTGTGCGCCACTGGTGCTGCCCATGGTGGGGGACTTGTTTGGCAAGGACTGGATGCTGCCCGCGCTGTGGCAGTTTTTGCTGGCTACACCGGTGCAGTTCATCTTGGGCGCACGCTTCTACAAGGCCGGGTGGCATGCGCTCTTGGCGCGCACCGGCAATATGGATTTGCTGGTGGCGTTGGGCACCTCTGCGGGCTGGGCACTGTCGATGTGGTTATGGCTCACGGCGCCGGACCATTCGGCGCACGGCGGGTCCGCGATGGCGCCGCACCTGTACTTTGAGAGCAGCGCCGTGGTGGTGACGCTGGTGCTGCTGGGCAAGTGGCTGGAGGCACGCACCAAGCGACAGACCACGGCTGCCATCCGCGCACTGCACAGCCTGCGGCCTGACACGGCGCATTTGCTGGGGCGCGAGGGCGAAGTGGATGTGCCCGTGGCCGAGGTGCTGGTGGGCGACAAGATTGTGGTGAAACCGGGCGAACGTTTCCCCGTGGACGGCACGCTGTTGGAAGGCCGCACACAGGTGGACGAATCCATGCTGACCGGCGAACCCCTGCCTGTGACCAAAGAGGTGGGCGCCAAGCTCACCGGCGGCAGCATCAACGGCGAGGGCCGCGTGGTGCTGCAGGTGCGCGCGGTGGGGGTGGACACGGTGCTGTCCCACATCATCCGCTTGGTGGAAGACGCCCAGGCGGCCAAAGCGCCGATCCAGCGGCTGGTGGACCAGGTGAGTGCGGTGTTTGTGCCCGTGGTGTTGGTGATTGCGCTGGGGACGCTGCTGGCCTGGTGGTTCACGGGCCACAGCTTTGAAGTGGCGCTGATCCACGCGGTTGCGGTGCTGGTGATTGCCTGCCCCTGCGCGCTGGGATTGGCCACACCGGCGGCCATCATGGCGGGCACGGGCGTGGCGGCGAAGTTCGGCATCCTGATCAAGGACGCACAGGCGCTGGAGGTGGCGCACACCGTGAACGTGGTGGCCTTTGACAAGACCGGCACGCTGACCGTGGGCCAGCCACGCCTGACCGCGCTTCTTCCCGTGGGCTTGCCGGAAGACGAAGCCTTGCGCTTGGCCGCCAGCCTGCAGAGCGGCAGTGAACATCCGCTGGCCCATGCCGTGGTGACGGCTGCCAAAGCCAAGACGGTGGACGTGCAAGCCCCCACCGATGTACAAGCCGTGCCTGGCCGTGGCACCCAGGGCGCGGTAGCGGGGCGCACGCTTTTGCTGGGCAGCCTGCGCTGGATGGCCGAGCTGGGCGTGGCGCTGGAGGCGGTGACGAAACAGGCCACACAACTGCAGGCGGAAGGTGCGACCGTGTCCGCCATGGCCGAGCAAACCGGGAGCGGTGTGACACTGCTTGCGCTGCTGGCCTTTGCCGATGAACCCAAGCCCGGTGCCAAAGAAGCGCTAGCCACCTTGAAGGCCCGCGGCATCCAGACCGTGATGATTTCCGGTGACAACCGGGGGGCGGCCGAAGCCATGGCCAAACGCCTGGGGCTGGACGCCAAAGACGTATTGGCCGAAGTGTTGCCAGGTGACAAGGCCGCGAAGGTGGCGGAGCTGAAAGCTGGCGGCAAAGTGGTGGCCATGGTCGGCGATGGCGTGAACGACGCGCCCGCTTTGGCCGCTGCCGATGTCGGCATGGCCATGGCCAACCCCAATGGCGGGGGCACCGATGTGGCCATGCACGCGGCTGGCATCACGCTGATGCGCGGCGACCCGCTCTTAGTAGCCGGCGCGCTGGACATCAGCCGCCGCACGGTAGCCAAGATCCGGCAAAACCTGTTCTGGGCCTTTGCCTACAACGCGGCCGGTATTCCGCTGGCCGCGCTGGGCTACCTGAGCCCCATGGTGGCCGGCGCGGCCATGGCGCTGAGTTCAGTGAGTGTGATGACCAATGCGCTGCTGCTCAAGCGCTGGAAGCCGGATTAATGGTCAAATGGGCTTCTAGCCCCCGCAAAATATGCGCAACTAGCTCCTAAATTGAGAGCAAACAGAAACCCCCAACCGGAGCCCTGCCATGTGGATCGGTGAGTTGTCGGAACGCAGCGGTGTGTCGCGGGACACCATCCGCTTCTACGAAAAGCGCGGCCTGCTGCAGGCCAGCCACCGTGAGGCGGGCAGCGACTACCGCGTCTATGGCGCCAGCAGCCTGCAGCGTCTGGCGCACATTCAGCAACTCAAGGACGTGGGCTTCACCTTGCAGGACATTGCCAATCTGTTGGTCGGTGCAGACAACGCGCCATCGTGCGCCGCGCTGCCGGCGCGCCTGGCGCAAAAGGTGCTGCAGGTCGAAACCCAGATGGCGCAGTTGAAAGCACAGCACCAGGCCTTGCTGGCGGTGCAGCGCGCTTGCGATGGTGATTGCGCCGTGGTGGACGGTATGCCCAGCTGCGTGCCGGGCAGCCTAGCTTGCGCCGCTTAGCGCAAATGATTACGGGGCGTCTCGGCCCTTGCAGTCCAGGTTGCAGGCCGGTGCCTGGCGCTTGATCCACCATCGCCAGGCTAGCAAGGCCGCGGTGGCGATGGCCAGTGCGGTCGCCAGGGGCTCCAGAAAGAAGGCCAAACCGGTCAGCGCCGTGGAACCCAATGCCAGCGCCAGCATGGGCAGCGTGCAGCAGGCCACACAGGCAGCCCCTGTGAACCAGGCCAAAACGCGGGGGGAGATGAAAAAACGTGCCATGGGACAACTTTCGTGAATGAAACAAGCCCCTACGCTAGGCCCTGGAGTGCACTCCAAGGTCAATAATCCCCTCGTTTCAAAGGAGATCCCATGCGTCCGCTGCTCGTCATCACCGGCCTGTTTGTGCTCACCGCGGTGGCCGAGATCGTGGGCTGCTACCTGCCTTGGTTGTGGCTGCAACAGCGCGCGCCGGTGTGGGTGCTGCTGCCGGCGGCTTTGTCACTGGCCCTGTTTGTCTGGTTGCTGACGCTGCACCCGGCGGCCAGCGGGCGGGTGTATGCGGCTTATGGCGGCGTGTACGTGGTGACCGCGCTGGCCTGGCTGTGGCTGGTGGACGGGGTGCGCCCGCAGCTGTGGGATTGGGTGGGGGCCGGCCTGGCGCTGGCTGGCATGGCGGTCATGGTGCTGGCACCCCGCGCACCGGCCTAGCGCGCGCAGAGCCTGCTTACTTGGTGCAGGCCGAGAAGTGGTTGTTGCCGTTGGACATGCACTGGTAGAAGCTGCGGTCCTTGCCGCTGGAGAACTGGCAGTGGGCCAAGGTCGTCTGGGCCTTGGCGCGGCGCAGGTTGGCAGCGTTGTTGTCGTAATCGGCCTGGGTGATGTAGCCGTCTTTCAGGTTCTTGGCGCTCACTTCCAAGGCTGTATCCGCTTGGTCTTGCGCATTCTTCACCGCGCTCATGCAGTCCAGCGGCACCTCTTTGCTGTCCTTGGTTTTCAGCGCTTTTTCCATGCCCTTGGCAAAGTCCTGCACGTCTTTGGGAATCTTCTTGGTGCCGTCGGCGTTGTACTCGGGGGTGCCACCGGCTTTGCCGTTGTTGTCGCCACCAAAGCCGCTGTTGCTGCGCAGCTTCAGGGCTTCGGCGCCTTTGTCGGTCGCGGGGGGCTGCGAGCCGTAGTGGGTCTTGCCTTCGGCATCCACCCATTTGTAGACGCCCTGGGCGTGGCCTAACGCGGTGCAGAGCAGCAGTGCCAAGGACAGGAGAACGGGATAGTGGCGCATGGTGGGGCGGGGCAGGATGGGTTTGGAACGAAATTCTATGCGGGCGGTGTGTCGGCAGCTGTAAGCTTGCCGCGGTGCGGGCAAGCTCTTAGACTGCAACAAAAAAGGAAGACAAGCATGACCACCATGTCCCTGATGCGGCTTTTCACAATACGGCTGCGCATGTTGGGCGCCATTGCCATGGTGCTGGCGCTGCTGGCCGTGGTGGGGGCCGGGGGGCTGTGGGGCATGGCGCAGATCCAGGCCGAGAGCGATGCCTTTCTGGACAACTCCTTCGCGCGGGTGCAGCACCTGGGCCGCCTGCAGGCCGCCATCAGCTCGGTGCGCCAGGCCGAGAAGGACATGATCATCGAGTACGAGCGTCCGGCCGAGGTGGAGAAGGCCTACGCGCGCTGGAAGACCAACCTGACCACGGTGGACGACATCACGGGCCACCTGCTGGAGGATGCCGACAATCCGGTGATCCGCGGCATGCAGGCCAACCTGAAGACCTATACCAAGATGTTTGAGCCGGTGACCAACCAGCTCAAGACCAGCGGCTACGAGTCTGCCACCACCGCCAACCGCATGAGCCAGAAGGCGCTGGCCGAGGTGGAAAAGGTGCAGCTGCAAACGCGCGAGCTGGAAGAGCTGCTGCAGAACGAAGCGAACGAGGCCATCCGCAAGCAGCAGAACGTGGGCAAGACCATCAAGTGGCTGTTCATCGCGGCCCTGGCGGGTGCCGTGGTGGTGGTGGTGCCGCTCACCATCCTGAACATGCTGTCTATCTGCCGCCCGCTGGAGCAGGCGCGCCAGCTGGCCCAGGCGATTGCCGGGGGTGACCTGTCGCAACACGTAGACGTGGTGGGCAAGGACGAGGTGGCCGACCTGCAGCGCGCGCAAAAATCCATGCAAGAGGGCCTGGGCGCGTTGGTGGCGCAGGTGCGCGAGGCCAGCGAAAGCGTGGCCCTGGCCAGCCAGGAGATTGCCTCGGGCAACCAGGATCTGTCGCACCGCACCGAGCAGTCCGCCAGCAGCGTGCAGGAGACGGTGGCCTCGCTGTCGGACCTGACCACCAATGTGCAGCAAACCGCCAGCGCGGCGCAAACCGCGCGCCAGTTGTCCGATTCCGCCTCCACCCTGGCGGCCCGCGGTGGCAAGGTCGTGACGCAGGCGGTGGGCAGCATGCATGAGATCGCCGCGTCCAGCCGCAAGATCAACGACATCATTGGCCTGATCGACGCGATTGCCTTCCAGACCAACATCCTGGCGCTGAACGCGGCAGTCGAAGCCGCCCGCGCGGGCGAGCAGGGCCGCGGCTTTGCCGTGGTGGCCTCTGAGGTGCGCAGCCTGGCCAAGCGCTCGGCCGACGCGGCGCAGGAGATCAAGGTGCTGGTGAGCACCAGTGTGACCGCGGTGGACGGTGGCGTGAAGCTGGTGGAAGAGGCCGGTGCCGCCATGCAGGAGATGGTGGACGGCGTGCAGCGCGTGGGCGCCATCATTGGCGAAATCACTGCTGCGGCGACCGAGCAGTCCACTGGCATTGCGCAGGTGAACCAGTCGGTGGGCAGCATTGATCAGGCGACGCAGCAAAACGCTGCGCTGGTGGAAGAGTCCGCCGCAGCCGCCGAGTCCCTGCGCGAGCAGGCAGGGCGGCTGGCCGAGGTGGTGCGCCAGTTCCGTCTGCAGAGCAGTGCGCTGGTCTGAGGACCGGCAGGCCTGGGCGCTCGCCCTGGCCCTGTCGATGGGGGCCGCCATCTCCCTGGGCATCACCCGCTTTGCCTACGGCCTGCTGCTGCCGGCCATGCGCACCGACCTGGGCTGGAGCTACACGTTGGCCGGCGCCATGAACACCGCCAATGCCCTGGGCTACTTTGTGGGCGCGCTGGCCACGCCGTGGTTGATGCGGCGCCTGGGCCCGTCCACCCTGCTGTGGGGCGGGGCGGTGCTGGCCAGCGTCTTCATGGGGCTCAGCGGGTTCTTTACCGAAGCACAACCCTTGCTGCTGCAACGCCTGTTGGCCGGCATCGCGAGTGCGCTGGTGTTCATCGCTGGCGGCTTGTTGGCAGCCCGGTTGGGTGCGCGCTACCCCCGCCACAGCGGGTTGTTGCTTGGCCTGTACTACGGTGGTACGGGGCTGGGCATTGTGGCCTCGGCGCTGCTGGTGCCTTGGGTGCTGGAGGCCATACACATGCAAACCCATGGCTGGCGCTGGGCCTGGTGGATGTTAGCGCTGGCTTGCATGGCGGCCAGTGCGGTGCTGGTGTGGCCCGCACGGGTGATGGCGCGCTGGGATCTGCCCACGGCCACCGGCGGTGTGCAGGGGCATTTCCGCTGGCGGCAGTTCGGCTACGGGCTGGCCGGCTACACGCTGTTTGGCGTGGGTTACATCGGCTACATGACCTTTGTAGTGGCGCTGCTGCGTGCGCAGGGCAGCACTGCCCTGGCGGTGACCGTGTTCTATGCGCTGTTGGGTGTGGCGGTGCTGGCGTCCAGCCGCATCTGGGCTGGCCTGCTGGACCGGTACAAGACCGGCCGCCCGCTGGCCACGCTGAATGCCCTGGTCGGTGTGGCCACGGTGCTGCCGGCGCTCACCCAGTGGTGGCCGCTGGTGCTGGCCTCGGGCCTGTTGTTTGGCGGGGTGTTTTTGTCGGTGGTGGCGTCCACTACGGCGCTGGTGCGGCACAACCTGCCACCCGCCGCCTGGGCCGCGGGCATCAGCGCCTTCACCACAGTGTTTGCCGCGGGCCAGATCATCGGCCCTACGGTGGTGGGCTGGATTGCCGATGGTCCGGGCGGGTTGGCACGGGGGCTGGTGTTCTCGGCCGGTGCCCTGTGGCTGGGTGCGTTGCTGGCACTACGCCAAAAGGCACTCTAGCCCCCGTATTCATTGCGCAAGCAGCTCCTGTTTTTATAGTAATTTTTGAACTAATCTGAGATGACGACTGTGGCCATTTCTTTATTGAAACTATGAAATTACTGATTTTGTTGAGCTGGGTCGTCCTCTTGATGACCGCTTGCACGCGTTCCGATCCCGGCATCAGTGATCAATTGACTAGGCAATTTGAGGCCAGCAGTTCCGCACCCATAGATCTGGCCAAGCTCGGCCCGGACTCCTGGGAGCGAGTTTGTGTTTTGGGTCCATACGTATCAAACGAAGGAGCGGAAAGAACGCTCGGTTTCAAATGGAATGTGGAAAGGCACAGTTCCATCTACAAGAACGATGGAATCAATTTACTGGTCTTCGTCAAAGGCCAAGAAGTCGTCGCCAATACGGAACACCGAAGAGACAAAGGCGATTTTTCTCAACTTCAGCCGCGCTGCCTCTCTAGATCGAGTGCGACATTGATGCGCCAGGCATGGCCAGGTGGATGGGTTTTACTGGTGACTGAATGAACAATCACACCTCAATCGCATGTTTGAACTAGTGTTCCACGATATCGGTGCGGCATTTCTGCTTCTCGTCTTCCTCATGGTGCACTTGCTGCGACCGATACGGGTGAAAGGGAAAGTGCTTGATTCAGGTGGCCTGAGCGTCGTTTTCACCATCATCTTGGTTGTGTATGTGGTGATCAGGGTTTATGTGTCAATTTAGCCCCTAGCCCTCGTAGAAGCTGCGCTAACGGCTCCTGTTTTTTATAGCGTCAAGGCGAAACCTGTCACGCCGCGGCGCGTATCAACAGCGCGGCCTTTTCCGCAATCATGATGGTGGGGGCGTTGGTGTTGCCGGTGACCAGGTGCGGCATGATGGACGCGTCCACCACACGCAGGCCGCGCACGCCGTGCACGCGCAGCTCGGGGTCGACCACGGCCATGGGGTCGTTGGCCGGGCCCATCTTGCAGGTGCCGCTGGGGTGGTATTCTGTATCCGAGTGGTCGCGCAGGAACTGCTCGATCTGCGCCGTGTTGTTCCGGTCTATGGGGTAGAGCATCTTGCCGCGGTAGGCGTCCAGCGGCTGGGCCTGCATGATGTCAAAGCCCATCTGCGTGCCCTTGACCAGCGTGGCCATGTCTTCGGGGTCGCTCAGGTAGGCGGGGTCGATGCGGGGCGCGTCGGTGGGCTTGGCGCTTTGCAGCGTCACACTGCCGCGGCTCTTGGGGCGCATCAGCGTCACGTGCAGGGTGTAGCCATGGCCCAGGTGGGTCTTGCGGGTGTGGTCGTCCACGATGCCGGTGCACAGCGCGAGCTGGATGTCCGGCGCGTCGGCCTCGGGTGAGGTTTTCAAGAACGCTTGGGACTCGGCCACGTTGGTGGTGACCCAGCCGGTGCGCTGCTTGCGCCATTCGAGCACTGACTTTGCCACCGCCCAGGCGCCCTTGGCGGACAGGCCCAGCGCGGCATCAACATGCTGGGTGCGGTAGATCAGCACGGTGGTTACGTGGTCCTGCAGGTTCTGGCCCACGCCGGGCAGGGCGTGGCGCACGGGGATGCCGTGCTCGCGCAGGTGCGCGGCTGGGCCCACGCCCGACAGCATGAGCAGCTGGGGCGAACCGAAAGCGCCGCCGGACAGCACCACCTCGCGCCGGGCGCGGACTTCTTGCACCTGGCCTTTGTGCTGGACCTGCACGCCCACGGCGCGCTGGCTGTCACCGCTGCCTTCAAACAGCACCTTGTTGGTGTGCGCGTGGGTGAGGACGGTGAGGTTGGGCCGGCCCAGGTGGGGCGTGATGTAGGCGCGTGCGGCGCTCCAGCGTTCGCCGTCTTTCTGGGTGACCTGGGCGGGCGCACAGCCCAGCTGGTGGGCGCCGTTGTAGTCGGGCGTGCGGGGCAGGCCCTGGGTCTCGCAGGCCTGCAAAAACGCGTCGTTGAGCTTGCTGGGGCTGCGCAGGTAGCTCACGTTGAGCGGGCCGCCCACGCCGCGGTAGGCGTTCTCACCGTGGCACTGGTTGTTCTCGGACTGCTTGAACAGCGGCAGCACGTCGGCATAGCTCCAGCCGGGGTTGCCCTGGGCGGCCCAGCGGTCGTAGTCGTAGGGGTTGCCGCGCGTGTAGACCATGGCGTTGAGCGAGCTGCTGCCGCCCATGACCTTGCCGCGCGGCGCAAAACCGCGTCGCCCGCCCAGGCCGGGCTGGGGCACGCTCTCGTAGTTCCAGTTGAACACGCCCACGCGGGCCGTGGCCGCAAAGCCCAGCGGCGCGTGGATGAAGGCGCTGCTGTCGGGGCCACCGGCTTCGATCAGGCAGACCGACACGGCCGGGTCTTCGCTCAGGCGGCTGGCCACCACACAACCGGCGGAACCGCCGCCAACGACGATGTAATCAAATTCTTGCAAGGGCATGGGGGTCAATCTTGGTAACTGGGGTCGGTGCGGTTGAGTTTGCGGATGAGTGCGGGCCAGACAAAGGCACCACCCAGTCCGCCGGTTTGCACGCGCATGGCCTCGGCCACGCCTTTCACAATCTGCGGGTTCACGTGGGTGAGCTCGCCACCGGCCTGCGCGCCGATCTGGATCTGGCAGGTGGCCTCCAGCGTGTACATGCTCAAGAACGCATCGGCAATGGTCTTGCCTACGGTCAGCAGGCCGTGGTTGCGCAGCACCAGAAAGTTGGCCTGGCCGAGGTCGGCCTGCAGCCGGGGCTTCTCGTCGTCGCGGAAGGCCACGCCTTCGTAGTCGTGGTACGCCAGCGAGGCCAGCACAAAGGTGGACTGCTGGCTTAAGGGGAGGATGCCGGCCTTTTGCGCGCTGACGGCCACGCCCGCGCGGGTGTGGGTGTGCATCACGCAGCCCGCGTCTTCGCGCACCTCGTGCACGGCGCTGTGGATCACAAAGCCGGCCGGGTTCACGGGGTAGGGCGAGTCGATCAGCTTATTGCACTGCTGGTCCACTTTGACCAGACTGCTGGCAGTGATTTCGTCAAACATCAGCCCATAGGGGTTGATGAGGAAGTGGTGCTCGGGCCCCGGAATGCGCGCGCTGATGTGGGTGAAGACCAGATCGCTCCAGCCATACAGCGCTACCAACCGGTAGCAGGCGGCCAGGTCCACGCGCAGCTTCCATTCTTCGGGGCTGACTTGCGATTGCACGGACGAAATAGCCATATGGATATCTCCAGATATTTGTAGGGACTTGGCCACGTTAACCGGACGCCAAGCTCTAAACTGTTAAAAAATTGACAATCAAGGGTAATCACCGGGGGGAAATGGATGGGGTTCTCAAAAGCCGAGCTGCTGCACAAGCTCTCGCTGAATGCGTGGTTTGGCAGCTTGCCGCTGGCCGACCGCAAGGCCATGCTGTCGGCCGCGGCGCTGGTGCCGGTGCGTGCCGGTGATGTGCTGTACCACAAGGGCGAAATGACCGGCGGTTTCTACGGCGTGGTGGAGGGCGCTTTCAAGGTGTCCAGCCTGGGCGAGGATGGCCGCGAGGGCATTCTGTCCATCATGGAAGAGGGCAACTGGTTTGGCGAGACCACGCTCTTGGACGGCCTGCCCCGGCCCCACGATGTCACCGCGCTGCACGAGGGTGTGGTGGCGGTCATCCTGCCCGGCGACTTCCAGACCCTGCTGCAACGCGCGGGCTTTGCCCAGGGCATCGGCGCGCTGTTGTGCACCCGGGTGCGTGCGCTGTATGGCTTGGTGGAAGACGCCATGCTGCGCTCCACCCGTGCCCGCGTGGCGCGCCGTCTGCTGGCGCTGGCGCGGGGCGACACCACCATGGCACCGCAGGCGCGGACCGTGATCACTGTGTCGCACGAGGCGCTGGCCATGATGCTGGGCGTGACGCGCCAGACGCTGGCCAAGGAGCTCAAGTTTCTGGTGAGCGAAGGCGTGCTGGCGCTGGGCTATGGGCACATCGACATCTTGTCGCCCGAGGCCCTGTTGCGGGAGGCGGCGCTGACCTGACCTGTGTGGACAGGGACTCTAGCAGCGCAGCGCCTTTGCTATTAATATAGGAGCTGCTAGCGCAATGTTGATGCGGGCTAGAGCCCTGTTTGGCACTTAAGCCGTGCTCAAACGGGGTGCCGCCCACAACACTTGGTCCACCACGGTCTGCACGCCGCGGCGCTGGCGTTCTTCGATCAGCTGGCCTTGTTCATCAAACGCCTTGCCGGCTGAACCCAACGCAAACTGTTTGGGCGCGAGCCAGCAGTGCAGGGCGAGCAGCAGCGGTTGCAAATGGCTCAGCGAACGCAAGCCGCCGAGTGCGCCGGGCGATGCGCTCAGCAGGCCCACCACCTTGTCGGCAAACGGTTTCTCGGCATCGGCCCAGACCGGGTGGCCTTTGACGGGACTGCTGGCCCAGTCCAGCGTGTTCTTCAGCAGGGCGGTGTAGCCACCGTTGTACTCGGGCGAGACGATGATCCAGGCCGGGTGCGCATGCATGATTTCCTTGAGGCGAATCACATCGGGCGGTGTGCCCTGGCCCTCCAGGTCGGCGTTGTAGAGCGGAATGTCGAAGTCGCTGAGCTCGAGGTGGGTAACCTCGGCGCCGGCCTCGCGGGCCAGGGCTGCGGCCACATGGGCCAGGCGGCGGTTGAAGGAGTGTTGGCGGGTGCTGCCCGCGAAGATCAGGAGTTTGGTCATGGTTTGGATTGTCGCTAAGTCAGGGATTTTTTGTTCGCCCGCGGTGGGGGTGGGGTATGCGTTTTGCTCCGTGTCCCCCGCCCGCTGCGCGGGCTCCTCCTTGACCTACGCAAAACGCATACCCCACCCCCGCCGCTGGAAGCGAGCGCACTCCGGCGTTCGAGAGCGAACACGGTTGTGGGGATCAAGTGGGGTGGGTGCTCTGCAAAGTGAGGTCAAGGAGGAGGGCCCTCACGGCCCGGGGGACACGAACGGCGCAGAGTACCCGCCCCGCTTGATCCAGAAGTAGCGCAGGCCAAAAAAAGCCGACGTGCCAAAAAATCAGGCACCCGTTAAAATCCTACCCTTCCCCCTCACTTGGCGCGCACCCTCCCTGTCTTTGGCGCGCCCGAATAGAACACCATGTTGTACCCACAAGATTTCGATGTCATCGTCGTTGGCGGCGGCCATGCCGGCACCGAGGCTGCGCTTGCTGCCGCCCGCATGGGCAGCAAGACGCTGCTGCTCTCCCACAACATCGAAACCCTGGGCCAGATGAGTTGCAACCCCAGCATCGGCGGCATTGGCAAGGGCCACCTGGTCAAAGAGGTAGACGCCATGGGTGGCGCGATGGCGCTGGCCACGGACGAGTCGGGCATCCAGTTTCGCATTCTCAACAGCAGCAAGGGCCCAGCTGTGCGTGCCACCCGCGCCCAGGCCGACCGCGTGCTCTACAAAGCCGCCATTCGTCGCATGCTGGAGAACCAACCCAACCTGTGGCTGTTCCAGCAGGCCGTGGACGACTTGATGATCGAGGGTGACCGCGTGGTCGGCGCTGTGACGCAGGTGGGCATCCAGTTCCGCGCCAAGACCGTGGTGCTGACGGCGGGGACCTTCCTGGACGGCAAGATCCACGTGGGCCTGAATAACTATGCCGCCGGCCGGGCAGGGGATCCGCCCGCCGTATCCCTATCCGCCCGCCTGAAAGAACTCAAGCTGCCGCAGGGGCGGCTGAAGACGGGTACCCCACCGCGTCTGGATGGCCGCAGCATCGACTTCAGCAAGTGCATCATCCAGCCCGGCGACGGCGTGCCCGGTGGCATGAGCGATGTGATGCCGGTGGCCAGCTTCATGGGCAATGTGGCCATGCACCCGCGGCAAGTGCCGTGCTGGATCACCCACACCAACGAGCGCACGCACGACATCATCCGCTCCGGCTTTGACCGCAGCCCCATGTTCACCGGCAAGATCGAGGGCGTGGGCCCACGCTATTGCCCCAGCGTGGAAGACAAGATCAACCGCTTTGCCGACAAAGACAGCCACCAGATCTTTCTGGAACCCGAAGGCCTGACCACGCACGAGTACTACCCCAACGGCATCAGCACCAGCCTGCCGTTTGATATCCAGTACGAACTGGTGCGCAGCATGGCCGGGCTGGAGAACGCCCACATCCTGCGCCCGGGCTACGCCATCGAGTACGACTACTTTGACCCGCGCAGCCTGAAGAGCAGTTTCGAGACGCGCCAGATTGCCGGCCTGTTCTTTGCCGGCCAGATCAATGGCACCACCGGTTACGAAGAGGCGGCGGCCCAAGGCATGTTCGCCGGCATCAACGCCGCGCTGCAGGTGCGCAGCCTGGGCGGCGGCAATGCCGCCGCCAGTGCGGCGGGCGCCATCAGCTTTGCGGGCGACAGCTGGTTGCCCGGCCGCGACCAGGCCTACCTGGGCGTGCTGGTGGACGACCTGATCACCAAGGGCGTGACCGAGCCCTACCGCATGTTCACCAGCCGGGCCGAGTTCCGCCTGCAGCTGCGTGAAGACAATGCCGACGACCGCCTGACCGAAGTCGGCCGCCAGCTGGGTCTGGTGGACGATGCGCGCTGGGATGCGTTCAGCCGCAAGCGCGACGCTGTTTCACGTGAAACAGAACGCCTCAAGGCCATTTGGGTGAATCCCCGCAATCTGCCGGCCGAAGAATCCGAGCGCGTGCTGGGAAAGTCCATCGAGCACGAATACAACCTGGCCGACTTGCTGCGCCGACCCAACATCGCCTACGCCGCGCTGATGTCGCTGGACCATGGCAAGTACGCCAACCGCGATCTGGCGCCACCTGTTTCACGTGAAACCACGGATGCGCCACTTAGCGTGGAAGCGGCAGCGCAAGACGCTTTTGTGGCCGCGGTGGTGGAGCAGGTGGAGATTGCCGCCAAGTACTCTGGCTACATCGACCGCCAGAAGGACGAAGTGGAGCGCGCTGCCCACTACGAGAACCTGCGCCTGCCGGCCGAGCTGGACTACATGCAGGTCGGTGCCCTGAGCATCGAGGCTCGCCAGCGTCTGAACAAGTACCGGCCCGAAACCCTGGGTCAGGCCTCGCGCCTGTCGGGCATTACGCCGGCCACCATCTCGCTGCTGCTGATCCACCTGAAGAAGGGCAACTTCCGCGGCTTTGCCGAAAAAGTGGCAGCGTAAACTAGCCCCTTTTTCCAACGGGCCGGGGAGGGCTGTGCATGCCGCGTGCGATTGTTCTGGTGCTGACCTTGATCGGGATCTTGGTCATTCCCCTGGCGTTGAAGAAGTGCACATCGCCCAAGACGCCGCCCGTGGCGGTGGCTCCCTCGGGTGTGCCGCTGACACCCGCAGCCAGTACCTCGGAGCCCGCGGGCAACAAACCCATCGGCTACGGCATGACCTTTGGCCTGGCCGCGCTGGAAGACAAGGACCCCAAGGACGTGGCCAGCCTGGAATGTGACGCCGGCGACTCCACGTTGGACCGCCCCTACAAAGGCGGCTGCAACCCCACGGTGGGCGACACCAGCTGCCGCATCGTGCTGCCCCTGCTGTGCATCAAGAAGGGCGACCTGCCCCGACCCGGTGGTTTGAGCGGCCACGGCTGGACGCGCGGCGAGCTGGCCGCCACCCAGGCGGTGATGGGTGCGACCGTGGATTCCGAGATGAAAGCCAATGTGATGTGCGAGCGCGAGCTGGGCTCCGGCTGGCGCATGGCCACCTTCGCCGATGGTGGCAACTACATGGACGACCAGAACTATGACCACGAAGCCCGCGGCGACGTCTGGGGTTTGCAGGGCCGCTTGGGCTCGGGTATCGGTGGCAATGGCCGCTACTGGGTGAACTCGCCCGGCCAATCCGCCAACTGCTGGAACTGAATTCAATGCAACTTTCGCACGCATTCATGGTGGCTGTGGGGCTGGTGGTGCTCGGCACATCGGCGCAGGCCGAGGTCTTCAAGTGCAAGGGCGCCGATGGCAAGGTGGTGTTCAGCGACCACGCCTGCGCCGCCGACCAGACGAGTTCGTCGGTGCCGGGCATTACCAAATCCGCCACCAAGCCAACGCCACCCATGGAGCCGGCGACGGCCCAGGAGCAAGCCAAGCGCCAGCAAGTGCAGGCAGGGCTGAGCCCTGAATGCCAGGCGCTGGGCGACAAGGCCTCCCAGCTCTTGCGCTCCGAGGCCGGGCTGGAAGAGATCAAGCGGGCAGTGTCCGACTTCGAAGGGCGCTGTGGCGACCAAGTGGAAAAAGCCTGGCGTGCCTCCGGGCAGGCCCGCCCCACTGGCAAACCCGATGCCGCCAGCTGCCGCGTGCTGCGCCAGGTGCGCGACGATGCCAAGGCCCGGCTGTCCAAAATGACTGACAAGGAAAAGATGGAATACGTCAAACTGCAGAACGAGGTGTCCGTTGCCTGCCCCTAACCTGAACCACCGCGAGGTGTTGGCCCAAGCGTTGCCGACCCTGGGCCTGTCGCTGGATGACGCGCAGATCACTGCACTGCTGGACTACCTGACCATGATCCAGAAGTGGACCAAGGTCTACAACCTGACCGCGGTGCGCGACCCCGACGAGATGCTGACCCACCACCTGCTGGACAGTCTGGCGGTCATCGTGCCTTTGCAAAAGCAGTTGGCTGCGCTGATGGGGCAGAGCGTAGTGGGCGAGAAGCCGCGTTTGCTCGATGTAGGTTCAGGCGCCGGGTTGCCCGGCATCGTGATTGCCATTTGTTGCCCGCACATCACCGTGCACTGTGTGGACACGGTGGCCAAGAAGGCCGCCTTTATCCAGCAGGTGGCCGTGACGTTGAAGCTGCCGAATCTGCGGGGCATCCATGCGCGGGTGGAAAGTTTGACCGAGCCGTATGACGTGGTGAGTTCACGGGCCTTTGCGTCGTTGGTGGACTTCACCACTTGGTCGGAAAAGGCGCTCGCGGGGCAGGGTGTGTGGATGGGGATGAAGGGCAAACACCCGGCGGAGGAGATGGCTGCGTTGCCCTCGTCCGTTGAAGTGTTTCACGTGGAACAACTGGTGGTGCCGGGGTTGGATGCGGAGCGGTGCATTATTTGGATGCGGAAGAAGGCGGTTTAAGTCCCTCGCGTTCCGCTTTGTGTGAGGCCGGGTAGGGGTTGGCGTTTTGCTTCGTGTCCCCCGGCCTTCGGCCTCCTCCTTTACCTACGCAAAACGCCAACCCCTACCCAGCCAACGGCAAGGGTGGTGTGCCCACGGTGGAAAACCCATTTTTTGTTCGTAGCTGAGTGGCAGGGGTGCACCCCAAAGTGAGGTCAAGGAGGAGGGCCGAAGGCCCGGGGGACACGAACGGTGGGGTGTACCCCTGGCGCGCAGCGAGCCCAGAACAACAGGCAAGAACGTCGAAAAGCTGCACCAGAATTTCCAACGTAAACTCAACCCTTCCCCTGAAAGAAAACCACCATGCTCGGCGTCACCGATTACGGCACTTTTGTCATCACCATCATCGTGTTTCTGGCCATTCCCGGCCCGGGCAATCTGGCGTTGGTGACGTCCACGAGCAAGGGCGGCATTGCGGGTGGACTGGCCGCTACGCTGGGCGTCATCCTGGGTGACCAAGTGCTCATGTGGTCGGCGGTGGCCGGTGTGGCCGCGCTGCTGGCAGCGTACCCTGATGCCTTCCATGCCGTGCAGTGGGCCGGTGCCGTATACCTGGCCTGGCTGGGCTTCAAGATGCTGACCGCCAAACCCGGTGCCGCACCCGTGCTCAACATCAAGGCCGGCCACTACCTGCGCCAGGCGCTGCTCATCACCCTGCTCAACCCCAAGGCCATCTTGTTTTACATGGCCTTCTTCCCGCTGTTTGTGGACCGGGCTAGCCAGCAGGGGCTGGTGACCTACGGCTTCATGGCCACCACCATTGCCTTCCTCACATTTTTGTACGGCCTGGGCGCCACGTTGCTTACGCACTTTCTGGCCGAGCGCATGCGCGCCAACCCCAAGATCGGCCGTGTGCTGGAAAAAGTCGCGGGCCTGTTCCTGGTCGGCTTCGGCATCAAGCTGGCCCTGCAGTCGCGCTGAGCGTTGCCTCTCCTCATACCGGTTTTCTAGTCTCTTCACGTAAAGCGCTCTATGGCCAAAATTTTCTGCGTTGCCAACCAAAAGGGTGGCGTTGGCAAGACCACCACCACCGTCAACCTGGCGGCGGGCCTGGCCAAGGTGGGGCAGCACGTGCTGATGATTGACCTGGACCCGCAGGGCAATGCCACCATGGGTTCGGGTGTGGACAAGCGCAAGCTGGAGCTGACCATTTACGACGTGCTGCTCGAATCGGCCTCGGTGGCTGAGGCGCGCACCACGAGCGAGAAGCTCATCGAAGGCGGCTGTGGCTACGACATCTTGGGCGCCAACCGCGAACTGGCCGGCGCCGAGGTGGAGCTGGTGGAAGTGGAGCGCCGCGAAAAACGCCTCAAGCAGGCGCTGGCCGTGGTCGATGCCGAGTACGACTTTGTGCTGATCGACTGCCCGCCAAGCTTGAGCATGCTGACGCTGAACGGCCTGTGCTGCGCGCACGGCGTCATCGTGCCCATGCAGTGCGAATACTTTGCGCTGGAAGGGCTGACCGATCTGGTCAACACCATCAAGCAGGTCAAGGCCAACCTCAACGACGATCTGCAAATCATCGGCTTGCTGCGCGTCATGTTCGATCCGCGCATTACGCTGCAGCAGAACGTTAGCGACCAACTCAAAGCGCACTTTGGCGACAAGGTGTTCAACACCGTGATTCCGCGCAATGTGCGCCTGGCCGAAGCGCCGAGCTACGGCGTGCCCGGCGTGGTGTTTGACCCCAACTCCAAGGGCGCGCAAGCCTTCGTGACCTTCGCGCAGGAGATGGTGGACCGTATCCAGGCCATGTAGGCATTCGCAAGCCAAACAGGCCTCTAGCCCCCGTCAACATTGCGCAAGCAGCTCCTGAATTCATAGCAAACCATGTCCGCTCCCACCGTCCTCGTCCTGCCCGGCTGGCAAAACTCCGGCGGCGCCCACTGGCAGAGCCGCTGGGAAGCGCTGCACGGCTACACGCGCGTGCAGCAGCACGACTGGATGCAGCCGCTGCGGGGCGACTGGATGGCGCAGCTGGAAGAAGCCGTGCTGGCCGCGCCCGCGCCCGTGGTGCTGGTGGCGCACAGCCTGGGCTGCATGCTCACTGCGGCCTGGGCCCAGCATTCGCACAACACCCACAAAGTACAGGCCGCGTTTCTGGTCGCGCCTGGCGACCCCGAGCGCGAAGAGCTGCGCGCCGCGCTCAAGAGCTGGTGGCCCATCGTGATGGACACGCTGCCCTTTGCCGCCGAGCTGCTGGGCAGCCAGAACGACCCGTATTGCAGCTTCGCCCGCGCGCAGCAATTTGCCGCCGCCTGGGGCGCCGAGTTTGTGGACTACGGCGCCGCTGGCCACATCAACGCGGACACCGGCCTGGGCGATTGGGCCGATGGCCAAGCCCGGCTGCAAGCCCTTATTGCGCGCACCGCCTAAAGCGAACGCCCCCCCCCATTTCAAAGGAAGAAGAACATGGTCACGAAGAAACCCAAGGGATTGGGCATGGGACTGGAGGCCTTGCTGGGCCCCAAGGTAAAAGACGCGCCTGCCGCAGACGCCACACCTGCCAACCCGGGCACCCCCAGCACGCTGATGCTGACCGACATGGTGGCCGGCGTCTACCAGCCGCGCACGCGCATGGACGAGGGCGCCTTGTACGAGCTGGCCGAGAGCATCAAGGCCCAGGGCATCATGCAGCCCATCCTTGTGCGCCAGCTCGGCGAGGCGGACGCGGCCAAACATATCGGTGATGGCCGCAAACGACCTATTTATGAAATCATCGCCGGCGAACGCCGCTTCCGCGCGGCCAAACTGGCCGGCCTGGACAGCGTGCCGGTGCTGGTGCGCGACGTGCCCAACGAGGCCGCCGCCGCGATGGCACTCATCGAGAACATCCAGCGCGAAGACCTGAACCCACTGGAAGAAGCGCAGGGCCTGCAGCGCCTGATCAAGGAGTTTGGTCTCACGCACGAAACCGCGGCCCAGGCCGTGGGCCGCTCGCGCAGCGCCGCATCCAATTTGCTGCGCCTGTTGAACCTGGCCGACCCGGTGCAAACCATGTTGATGGCCGGCGATATCGACATGGGCCATGCACGTGCGCTGCTGGCGCTGGACCGGGGCACGCAGATCACCGCGGCCAACCAGATCGCCACCAAGAAAATGTCGGTGCGCGAGGCCGAGAGTCTGGTCAAGAAACTGAGTGCCGAGTTTTCGCTGACGCCGCAAAAGCCGACCAAGGAAAAATCGCGCGACTTGAAGCGCGTGGAAGAAGAACTGTCCGACCTGCTGATGGCGCAGGTGGAGGTGGTGGTGAAAAAGCGCGTCAAGCGCCATGGCCGCGTGGAGGAGATGGGCGAGGTGGTGATCCAGTTCGGCTCACTCGACGAACTCAACGGCCTGATCGAGCGCCTGGCACCTGGCAGCAACCGCTAGTTGCTATCAAAACAAGAGCTGCTGGCGCATATTCCATAGGGGCTGGAGGCTGATTTGACCCCTAAACCCTGGCACCGCCTGTACCCCGCTGCTTGGCCTTGGCCGCTGCCGGCCATCGTGGCCTGGGGGCTGTGCTGGACGCTGTTTCGCATGCTGTGGGAGCAGGGTCTGGCGCTGCAGTGGTCGCTGGCGCTGGCCAGTGCGCTGGGGGTGCTGCTGAGCCTGTGGGGCGGCAGCTGGTGGCGCCGCCTGCTGATTGCGGCGGGCTTTCCGGTGTCGCTGGCGCTCACCCTCGGCTTGGTGGGCGGTAACGCGCTGCCGGCTTGGGCCTGGCTGTTGCCGCTGGCCCTGCTGCTGCTGGTCTACCCCATGAACGCCTGGCGCGATGCGCCGCTGTTTCCCACCCCGCAGAACGCGTTGGCCGAACTGCCGGTCCATGCGCCCTTGCCGGCCGGTGCCCAGGTGCTGGATGCCGGTTGTGGCCTGGGCCATGGCCTGCAGGCGCTGCGTCTGGCCTATCCGCAGGCGGTGCTGCATGGCATTGAGTGGAGCTGGCCGCTGCGCTGGCTGTGCGCGCTGCGCTGCCCCTGGGCGCGCGTGCGACAGGGCGATATCTGGAAAGCGGATTGGTCGGGCTATGACCTGGTCTATGTGTTCCAGCGCCCCGAGAGCATGGCGCGCGCGGTGGACAAGGCGCGTGCCGAGCTGCGCCCCGGTGCTTGGCTGGTGAGCCTGGAATTTGAGGCCACGCAGGCCACAACAAGCGCCAGCTGGCGCACGCCCGGTGGCAAAATGGTGTGGCTGTACCAGGCGCCCTTGTCCGCGCCCACAGGAGGAACCGCATGAACCCCGAATCAACCTTGCCCCTGGGCGACGCCGCCGAAGCCCTGCACGCCAGCCGCGTGGTGGTGTTTGCCCTGGCCACACTGGCCGAACTTCGCGAGTCCGACACAGAGAGCCACATCCTGCGCGTGCAAAACTATGTGCGCCTGCTGTGTGCCGAGCTGCAAAAATTTCCCGCGCATGCCGAGGTGCTGACGCCCGAGTACGTGAACCTGCTGCTGGCCAGCGTGCCCATGTACGACATGGGCTCTGTGGGCATCCCGGACCGCATCCTGCTCAAGCCCGGGCGTCTGACGCCCGAAGAAACCGCCATCATGCGCACCCACACCACGCTGGGCCACGACGCCCTGGCGCGTGCCGAGAAGACGCTGGGCCGCGTGTCGCCCCTGCTCACCATCGCCAAGGAAATCACGCTGTGCCACCAGGAAAAGTGGGACGGCTCCGGCTACCCCAAGGGTCTGTGGGGCGCGCAGATTCCGCTGTCGGCACGCATCGTGGCGCTGGCCGATGTGTTTGACGCGCTGATCAGCAACAAGGTCTACAAGGACGGTGTGCCCCACGAAAAAGCCGTGGAGATCATCACCCAGGCCCGCAGCAGCCATTTCGACCCCGACATGGTCGACGCCTTTCTGCAGATCCACGATGAGTTTCGCGCCATCGCCCAGCGCTTTGCGGATTCGGAAGCCGACATGCAGCAGAAGATCGAGTACATGGCGAACGCGATCGCCGAAGTCGCGGTGCTCTAAGTCACCGGACCCGGGCGCTAGGGCTTGGTGAATTTGAGCGTCATGCGGTCGCTCTCGCCAATGGCTGCATAGCGCGCGCGGTCCACCTCCTTGTTCACATACGAAGGCGGCAGCGCCCACACACCGCCGGTGTGGTCCGCCGTGTCGCGCGGGTTGGCGTTCACTTCAGACGCAGCGGCCAGCACAAAGCCCACGCTCTCGGCAATGCGCCGCACATAGGCCGTGTGCACATAGCCGGTGCTGCTGGTCGCGTCCTGCTCCCGGTCGGCGGGCAGGCGGTGCTCCACCACGCCAAACACGCCACCGGGCTTAAGGCTGTCAAACGCACTCTGGAACACGGCGCGCACCGTGGCGTCGCCCTGCTCGTTCCAGTTGTGCACATTGCGGAAGGTCAGCACCAGGTCGGCGCTGCCACGTGGCGCGTATTGCAACTGGGCCGGGGGTGCGAACACGCCCACCTGCACCTTGTCGTAGAGCTGGGGCGCCGCGTCCAGCTTGGTGCGCAGCCGCGTGGCGCTGTTGCGGTTGTATTCCACGGGCGACTGCGGATCGTCCGCCGCCAGGATCAGCCGCCCCTTGTCGCGCAGGTAGGGCGCCAGAATCTCGGTGTACCAGCCACCGCCCGGACTCAGTTCCACCACTGTGGCATCGGGTCGGATGCCGAAGAATGTCAGCGTTTCATACGGATGGCGCCAGCCATCGCGCACCGCAAAGGCCGGCGTGCGGTGCGGCGCCGCAATCGCGGCCTTGAGCGCCTCGTCCGCGTGGACGGCGCCTGTGGTGAACAGCAAAAGGGAAAGGAGCCAGGATTTTGTGCGCATGGCCCAGTGTGCCGCGCCGAGCGGCCCATGCCAACGAAGGATTTGGCATGAGCTTGTGCCGGGATGATCTGAAATCAGGGTGTTGCGGCGATGACCGGGTAGGGGGCAATGGCGCTGTACTGGTTGTTGTGGAAGTTCACCAGGCTTTGCCCCACGGTACGGACCCACTCGCGCAGCGGGGTGTCGGCCAGATTGGCAGGTCGCCCACCTGGTGGGATGCGGCTGTACAGCGCCCATTGCACGCGCGTTTGCCCATTGCGTCCGGCATCCAGGGACAGCCAAATGTGGGAGTCCGGCATGTCGGATTCAAACGGCGCCAGCGACGCGAGGTTCTGCTTGAACCAGGGATTGCTGCTGGTGGGTGCATTGCGCACCATCTGCTTCAAACTTGCAGAGTACAGCCCGCCCACCGCGCACACGCTCACTATGGAATTCGCCGTGGTACCCAAGTTCTCCACAATCTGAAATTGCCCATTAATTGGCGCTTGGCAGCGGCTCATTGCGGCTGAGGCATTGGACTGCGCGGGCAACACGGTCATCACCAGAGCCGCCAGCGCGGCGTTGGGGTCGCTGTTTCTCAGGGTCAGCGTGATATTGGTGTTTTGTGCGTCCACCCAATCGTCATGCCGACCCGCGACCAGCCAGCGCCCAGGAGGCAAAGGCAGCGCGGCGCCGTAGTTAGGCAACCGGATGGCTTCGCTGGCTTCCGCACCCACTTGCAGCGCGCTCAGTTCAACCCCTTTGGGGCCTGCGTTTTTTGGGTCGATCGCTGGTCGTGGCGTTGTAGCACTAGCAGAACTGGGAAATGCTGGCATTGGGGTTGCCGTGTTGTCCAGCATGTCGATCACGGATTGCGCACTGCCTTTCACCCACTCGCGTGCCTGCTCATCAAAGCTGCCGCCGGGCCGGAAGTCGATCGGGATGCGGGCATAGGCAACGTAATCCAAAATTCGGCCCCGGTCGCGCCGGGCATTGATGTGGACCAGGGCGTATGGCTCCGGTGCTTGTGCGGCATAGGGTGCCAGCGCCGCATACTGCTCGCGCACCTGGGCTGCCGAGTGGGTAGGGGCACCGCTCAAGAAGCTGCGCAAACCGTTGGCAAACCACTGGCCAGAGGCGCAGGCATTGCCACTTCCGTATTTGCCAGAGCCGTAGGTCTGGGTGAACGCCTTGTTGATCGTGTCACAGTAATTGCCGTTCCAGTTGACCGGCACGGAGTCGGGCGCAAACGAGACGATCAGCGCATAGATGGGGTTGGCCGGATCAGCACTTTTGAGGGACAGTGTGACCTGCGAGGTGGAGTTGAACGTCCCATCACCGCCCGACAGAGGGCGCCGACTGTCGCTGCGCGCCACGACCAGCCAGTCGCCGGGGGGCAGGGGCACCGGTTTGACAAAGGCCCCAATCCGAATCCCTTTGCCGTCCAGCATGGTGCCGGCTTTGATATCGCTGTAGTCCACTTGCGCTTGGCTGGCGCCCGCAACCAAGAGTGCCGCCAGCCCGATGGCGGCGAAGATCGTTTGTCTCATCCCAGTTGTCTTTCTTAGGTGGCCTGCACAGCGAGGGCTGCGCGTCAGGCCGCGAAAGCATAGCAGGGGACGCACGGACGGCATATCCCCAATATTGGGGATAGGGGCCTCTGGCCCGCGTGGAGTCTGCGCCAACAGCTCCCAAATCTATAGCGCGAAGATTTTGCCGGGGTTCAGGATGTTGTGTGGGTCCAGCGCGCGCTTGATGGTGCGCATCATGTCCACGGCGCCATTGCCGGTCTCTTCCACCAGAAAGCCCTGCTTGTGCAGGCCCACGCCGTGCTCGCCGGTGCAGGTGCCGCCCAGTTTGAGCGCACGCGCCACCAGTAGGTGGTTGAGCCTTTCGGCCAGCTCGCGCTCTTCGGGCTTGGTGGGGTCAATCAGATAACCCATGTGGAAGTTGCCGTCGCCCACGTGGCCGACCAGGAAGTAGGGCAGGCCGGCCTCCTGCGCTTCGGTCACGCTGTCTAGCAGCGCGTCGGCCAGGTGCGAGATCGGCACGCAGGCGTCGGTGGTGATGGCCTTGCAGCCGGGGCGCGACTGCACGCCCGCAAAGTAGGCGTTGTGCCGCGCGGTCCACAGGCGGGTGCGTTCCTCGGGCGTCTCGGCCCACTCGAAGGCCGCGCCGCCAAACTCGGCCGCAATGTCCTGCACCGTTTGCACCTGCTCTTTCACGCTGTCGGGTGAGCCGTGGAATTCCATGAGCAACATGGCGCCTTCGCGCAGCGTGAGCTTGGAGTGCGCGTTGACCATGCGGATAGTGTTGGCGTCCAGCAGCTCGCAGCGCGCAATCGGTATGCCCAGTTGGATGATCTGGATGGTGGTGTTCACCGCGTCGGCCAGGCTGTTGAACGAACAGGTGGCGGCCATCACGGCCTCGGGCAGCGGGTAGAGTTTGACCGTCACTTCGGTGATCACGCCCAGCGTGCCTTCGCTGCCCACCAGCAGGCGCGTCAGGTCGTAGCCGGCTGACGATTTCTTGGCGCGCGTGCCGGTGCGGATCACCTCGCCACTGGCCGTCACCACTTCCAGCGCCAGCACGTTCTCGCGCATGGTGCCGTAGCGCACGGCGTTCGTGCCACTGGCGCGCGTGGCGCTCATGCCGCCAATGGTGGCGTCGGCGCCGGGGTCGATGGGGAAGAACAGGCCGGTGGATTTGATCTCGTCATTGAGCTGCTTGCGCGTCACGCCGGGTTGCACCGTCACGGTCAGGTCTTCGGCATTGATGGACAGCACGGCGTTCATGCGGCTCACGTCCAGGCTGATGCCCCCTTGCACGGCCAGCAAATGGCCTTCCAGCGAGGAGCCCACACCAAACGGAATCACCGGTACCAGGTACTGCGCGGCCAACTTCACGGCATCGGTCACGTCCTGTGTGCTCTGGGCAAACACCACGGCCGCAGGCGGTGGAATGTCAAACGCCGACTCGTCCCGCCCGTGCTGTTCGCGCACCACCAGGGCGGTGGAGAACTGGTCGCCAAAGCGCGCCTTGAGGGCGTCCAGCAGGGCCGGGGGCACTGGGCGGGCATGGACTTCGGGTAGCGCTTGATGAAGGAAAGATGTTGCAGCCATATGACAGCTCCAGAAAGTGCGATGGTCGATCAATTTCACCATTTTGCCGCCGATCGGCCAGCAGAAACTTCGTGCAAGCGATAGACTACTCGGCTAGCACACTGGGCCATCGCTTTCTTGATGGCCCCTCCACCACCAAGAATCAATCGGCGCAGGGACGTATGGTCCCTCGGGTCGCTTCGGCAGTGCAGCAAACATCTGCGCCGCCGTCACAGGGAGTCCATCGTGAGAGTCGGTCTTTTAGAAGACGAGCAAGACCACGCCGCTACCACGGTGCGGGCCTTGCAAGAGGCAGGGCACAGCTGCGAGGTCTATGCACAGGGAGAGCGTTTTTTGCGCTCCATCCTGCATGAAACCTACGACGTGCTGATCCTGGACTGGGCCTTGCCTGACATGACCGGTCTGCAGGTCATCGAAGCGATCCGACAGCGACAGGACACGATTCCTGTGCTGTTTCTCACCAGCTATGACACCGAAGAAGACATTGTGCGGGCCCTGGGCAAAGGGGCCGACGACTACCTGGTCAAGCCCCCGCGCAAGGCGGAGCTGCTAGCCCGGCTCACGGCGCTGAAGCGTCGGGTCGACCAGCGTGAGGCCACTGCGGTGCTGTCTGTGTCGCCCTATGTATTGGACCCCGTCAACAGCTCGTTGCGGTTGCAGGGGCAAACCGTGGAACTCACCGTACGCCAATTTCAGTTGGCGCTGGTCTTGTTCCGCAACATTGGCAAGCTGCTGTCGCGCGCCTATTTGCTGGAGGCCGTGTGGGGTCTCAGCACCAAGATCCAGACCCGCACCCTGGACATCCACATCAGCCAGCTGCGCAGCGCGCTGGACCTGCCCGCCCATGGCTGGCGCATCACCTCTGTTTACGCCCATGGTTACCGCCTTGAACCCCTCGTCTCTTAAACCCACCGCACTTCGCATAGCCCTGGTGGGCCTGCTGCTGGCCTGTAGCGTGCAGGCGCAAGCCAATGAGCCTCTGACCATCACCATTGCCCGGGGGGACACGCTGATCAAGCTGTGCGAACACTACCTCCGCGAGCCAGGCCAGTGGCCGCAGATCAAGCGCCTGAACCGCATTGCTAAAGACAAGCGCCTGCAGCCGGGTTTCAGCCTGCGTATTCCCTTTGCGCTGCTGCGCTGGACCGAGCGTTCGGCCGAAGTGGTCCACGTGCAGGGCGTGGTCACGGGCCTGCTGTCGGGCACCACCAGTCTGTTGTCGCCGGGGCTGCAGCTCAAGGCGGGTGACAAGTTTGATACGGGGACTGCGGGCACCCTGACGCTGCGCCTGCCCGATGGCGCCACCGTGGTATTTCCGCCGCGCACGCAGGCCGGACTGGGGGTGTCGCGCGAAGTCTCGGGCACCGCAGTGCGGGCCACGGCCATTGATTTGCAAACCGGTGCGGCCGACAGCACTGTGCCTTCTCTGAAGGACCCCGCATCGCGGTTCGAGATTCGGACCCCACGCGTGGTCACGGCGGTGCGCGGCACGCGTTTCCGTGTGGCGGCGGAGGGCGATACCAGCCACCATGAAGTGCTCTCTGGCGTGGTGGCGGTGGACGGCGCCTCGGGCCACGCCAGCTTGCAGCCCGCACAGGGCCTGCGCGCAGACGGCGGACAGCTGGGCGCCGTGGTGCCCTTGTTGCCCGCGGCTGACCTCTCTGCGCTGCCACAGCGCATTGAGCGTATTGCGCAAAACCTCAGCCTGCCGCCGCTGGCCGATGCCGTGGCTTGGCGCTGGCAGGTGGCTGAAGACGCCGGCTTTGTACGCCTGTTGCAAGACGCCCGCACCGCCGAGCCCAGCTGGTTGCTCCAAGGCCTGCCGGACGCTGATTATTTTGTGCGCGTGCGTGCCATTGATGCCCAGGGCCTGGAAGGCCTGGAGGCTCAGAAAGCCTTTGCCCTGCGTGCCCGGCCCGAGCCCCCCGTGCTGATGTCGCCAGGGCCTGATGCCAGCGTGGCCCGCCCCTCTGAGCTGGTGTGGACCCAACTGGCAAAGGCACCCGCCTACCGGGTGCAGGTGGCCCGCGACGGGCAGTTTGCCGACCTGTTAGTGGACCGTGCGGACGTGCAAGGGGACAACAACAATCGCCTGGCGATGGAGCCCGCGTGGGGACCCGGCACTTACCACTGGCGGGTAGCCACCCTGCGGCCTGACGGTAGCCACGGCCCGTTTGGCGATCCGGCCAGCTTCACCGTGCTGACGCCTTCGGTGATGGCCGCGCCCGCCGTCAGTGAAAACAGCGTGCAGCTCGCCTGGTCGGGCCCGGCGGGGTTTCGCCACCGCGTGCAGGTAGCGCTGGCGGAAGACTTTGTCCAGCCCGAATACGACGAACAGGTGTCCGGTGCTCGCCTGGACCTACCCACGCCCGCCGCAGGCGTGCACTATGTGCGCACCCAGGTGGTCCTGCCCGATGGCAGCGCGGGCAGTTGGTCGGATGCGCAGCATTTTGAGGTGCCACGCAAACCCCAGTACGGCTGGTGGTTGCTCCTATTGCTAGCGCCCGCGCTGTGAGCGCACCGTGAAACGGGGACTGCGGCGCCACCTGCGGGAGCTGGCCATTCTGGCCGCGTTGCTCAGCGCGCTGGTCGTCGGCACCGTGCAGTGGGGGTGGCTGGACCGTGTGGACTTCTGGCTGTACGACACCACCGTCACCCTGTCGGGCCGCCCGGCGCCGCATGACATCCTGATTCTGTCCATTGACGAAGACAGCCTGTCGCGCTGGGGCCGTTGGCCCTGGTCGCGCCGCGTGCTGGGCAATGCGCTGAACCGCTTGACCGCAGCCGGCGCCGGGCCCGTGTTGCTGGACGTCATCTTCTCGGGCGTGCAGCGCGATGACCCTGAGGCGGATGTGCAACTGGCCGCCGCCATGCAGCGCCATGGCCGTGTGGTGCTGCCGATGTTCATGGCCGATGGGCAGGACGAAGCGGTGCTGCCTGAGCCCAGTCTGGTCGCCGCGGCCCGCCTGGGGCATTCGCAGGCGCTGGTGGACAGTGACGGTGTGAGCCGGCGCTATATGGCCCAGGAGTTTGCCAACGGCGTGGCCTACCCCCATGTGGCCCAGGTGCTGCGGGACCTGTTTCAACCGCAAGACAAAAAAGCCGTGGTGCAGGGCGGTGCCCGGTTGGCGCCCTTTGCCGGCCCGCCGGGGCATTTTGAGCGCCGCTCCTTCACCGCTCTGATGGAGGGGCGCGTGCCGGCCAAGGACATCGAGGGTCGCATCGTGCTGGTCGGTGCCACTGCCACGGGCCTGGGGGACAACCTGATCACCCCGCTGGCAGGGACCAATGGCACCATGCCCGGTGTGGAGTTCATTGCGAATGTGCTGGACGGCTTGCTCCACAACCTGGCGCCCAAGCCCCTGGGCGGGGTGGCGCGCCTGGCCCTGTCGCTGTTGTTTCTGTGGGGCCTGTTGCTGCTGCTGTTGGTGACCAGCCCGCGGGTCGCCCTGCTCACCACGGCCACGGCCTGTGTGGGCGTGGCGTTGGCATCAGGCGCGTTGCTGAAATGGGGCGGCATCTGGATACCCCCTGCTGCGCCCATCGCGGCCATGGCGCTGGCCTACCCGCTGTGGAGCTGGCGCCGGCTGGAGGCCAGCTTGAGCGCCCTGACGCGTGAGACGGTGCGCATTGCCACGTTGTCGGAGGTTGGCCGTGCGCGCTCCCTGGCGAATCGGGGAGGCGGATTTTTTGATCCGGTGGAATCACGCATCCACGCGATCACCCACGCGGTGGACAACATTGCGGCCGCGCTGACCACCGATGGCAGTACCCCTGAGGCACGCCAACATCGCGAGGACATGATGCGACACCTGGCCCATGACCTGCGTTCGCCGCTGCTGTCCTTGCGCTCGCTGGCCGACAACCTGCGCGGAGACCGTGCGGAGGACCAAACCCAGATGCTGGCGCGCGTGGACGCCTGTGCACGCCGGGCGCTGGACCTTTCCGAGCAGTTCTTGTTGATGGGGCGGGCGGATGCACTCAACCCGGCCTCGTTTGCCGAGGTCGACCTGGTGCAGATCCTGCACCAGAGTGCGGACGACCTGTGGGAGGACGCCAACACCCAGGGTGCCCGCATTGTGCGGCGCTGCGCGCTGGATTGCGCGCCGGTGCATGGCGATGCGCGGCTGTTGCAGCGCGTGCTGCTCAACCTCGGGTGGAATGCCCTGCGCCATGGCCCGCGCACGGGCACCGTCACGCTGTCGCTGGATGCCACGCCGCATGGCTACCTGCTGGCCGTGCACGACCAGGGCAGCGGGTTTGAGTCATCGGCCCTTGGCAATCTGAGCCAGCGCTATGCGCAAGGCCAGGCCGCCAGTGCAGGCCATGGCCTGGGCCTGGCCTTGGTGCAGCAGGTGGCTGACAAACACCAGATTGACGTTTCCACCGACCATCCACCGCACGGTGGGTTCCAGGTCCATTTGCAATGGCGCAGCGCGCACGCCATTCCTTAACGCAGCTCTGAGGGGGCGTTTGGGTCGCCTGCTTTGTGTGAAGTTTTTCACACAGCATGGCCCTTGTCGCGCTCCAAATGTAAACAATCCGCAGGCTGTCTCTGGGCCGTGATTTTTATCGACATATCGCTGCTAACCTCGCGCCTTCATCGTGTGATGCTATCAAATAAATAGCAAACATGGGCGTCGAATGCCTGAAAAACAGGCCCCAAGGGAAGTAAGCCGTGACGAATTTCAAGCAGTTCTCGACACCACGCGTGCTCAAACGTTTGGCCTTGGCCATTCTGAGCGTGGCGGGTGCGGGGTTGGTGCATGCCGCCAACGTGGACCTTCAGGTATCGCAGTTCACCGATACCCCCGATCCTGCCGTGCGCGGGGGCAACATCACTTACACCATCAAGGTGGAGAACAACGCTGCCGCCACGGCGAACAACGTGGTGGTGACGTCGGTGCTGCCGGCCAACACCGCCTTTGTATCGGTCAGCGATGCCGCTGTGCCGGGTGCCTGCAGCCAGGCCGCGGGTACTGTGACCTGCACCTACGCCACGCTGGCGGGCTCTGCTGCAGGCGGGCCAGTGCGCACCATTGCCATGGTGCTCAAGACCACCGGCTCCACCGTGAACACCATCAACCCTTCGGTGGCGGTCACCACCTCGGACACCGACACCAACCCCACCAACAACAGCCTCACGCAAAACACCACGATCGACGATGGTGCTGATCTGTACGCCACCCTCAATGGCGCGCCAGACCCCGTGCAGGGCGGTGCCAACGTCACCTGGACCGTGGACGGCGGCAACAACGGCCCCAACGACGCGAGCAGCGTGCGCGTCCAGATCACGCTGCCCAGCAGCCTCACGTATGTGTCTGCCAGTGGCGGCGGATTCAGCTGCACCACTGCGGGCAGCCCCGTGGTGGTGACCTGCTCGCGCAGTGCCTTGGCCTCGGGCGCCAGCTTTGCTGGCTTGAACCTGGTGACCACCGTCTCAGGCGTGTCCTCCGGCAACATCATGCTCGGTGCCGATATCAGCTCTCTGGTGGTCAGCGACCCCGATGCGAGCAACAACGGACCCACCAAAAGCATCCAGGTGAACCCCGGTGCCGACCTGCGCATCACCCAGACCGCACCATCGCCCACGCCTGGCATCGAGGGCCAGAACGTCACCTTCAGCCTGAACCCCAGCAACCTGGGATCCAGCGCTGCAACCGCGGGTCTGGACGTGACCTACCAGTTGCCTGCCGGTTTCACGTTCGTGTCGTCATCGGTCAGCAGTGGCAGCGCCACTGGCTGGGGCGTCTGCACTGTGGATGGCGCCAACCTCGTCACCTGCAGCAACACCGGCAGCTATGCCAGTGGCCGCAGCAATACGCTGCAAATTTTGGCCACCCCACCCGTGGTGGGCGCGTCCACGGTCTACAACAACATCACCGCCACCATCGCCCCACGTGCAGGCTCGCCCAGCGACCCGGTGGCTGGTAACAACACGGCCCAGGTCAACCTGACGGTGGCGCCCAACGGGGTGGACCTGTCGCTGACCAAGAGCAAGTCGCCCAACCCCGTAGCCGTGGGCGGCACCATCACCAGCATCCTCGCGGTCAGCAATGCGGGGCCGCAGCAAGCCCCATCCGGCGTGATCGAGGTGACCGATGTTCTGGACATCAGCAAGGAAACCTATGCCGGTTTTTCTGGCACCAATTGGGCCTGCGTGTTCGCGTCGCCCAACGTCACCTGCACCTACAACGCCACGCTCAACGCGGGCGTGACGCAGAGCGGCTCCAACCGCCTCACCATCCTGACCACGGCGGTGGCGGCGGGCAATGCCACCAACAACGCGACAGTTGCGTGTATCACCGGGGCCTGCCCAGGCGACTGGAACGGTGCCAACAACGGCCCCATCCCCGCCACTGTGGCGGTCACTGCCACGGCCAATTCACCGGATCTGGTGTTGACCAACACCGCCACCACCGTGGGTGGAACGGCCACCACGCTGGAATTCAACGAGACCACGTTGACCTACACCTTGGGCCTGACCAACCAGCTGGCCTCGCCGATTGCGGCGCAGGACGTGGTGGTCACTTTCGCCATCCCCGGTTTCATCACCGGCACTACGGCCGCGCCCGTGGTGGCCATGGTGCCCAGCTTCACCCACGGCTCTAACGCCACCTTCAACTGCGTGACCAGCGCGGGCGGTACCGTCACTTGCACGCAAACCGGTGGCACGCTGCTGGAGCCCGGTGACCTGCTGACCTTCAGCATTCCCGTAGACCGGGCCATGACTGCGGGCACCTACACCGGTGCCGCCGCCACGGCATCGGCCTTCTCTAGCACCCAGGGTGACCCCAACCGCGCGGACAACACCGCCTCGCTGAGCGTGACCATCGATCCCATCGCTGATGTGCGCATGGTCAGCAAGACCATCACCTCGGCCACCAATGTGGGCACCCAGACTGCATTGGCCGGCACCAACGTCACTTATGCGCTCAACTTCCAGAACAGTGGACCCGACACAGCGCAGACCATCTCGGTGGCCGATGTGTTCACTGTGGGCGTGGGTGATCCGGGCTTCACCTTCGTCTCGGCCAGTGGCAGTGGCATGTCTTGTTCCGGCCTCACGGCGGGCACGAGCTACAGCACGGGCAACCACACGCTGACCTGCACCCGCGCCAGCATGGCCAATGGGGAGTCCCGTTCGGTGGACGTGGTCATTCGCCCGAACTGGAAAGCCGGCCAGGCGGCCGGTGTGACCTGGGACATCACCAACACAGCCACCATCTCCACCACCACCAAGGAAAACAGCGCAGGCACCGACAACGGCAACAACAGCCAGAGCGCGACCCTGCATGTGGATGCAGCCCTGCTGGATGCGTTGATCAACAACACCGACAACGTGGACCCGTTGGGCTACGACGCGGTCACCCTGAGCAACAACGACATCACTTACCTGGCGCGTATCACCAACCGCGGTGCTTCACTGGCCACCGGGCTGGGCTTCACGTACACCATGACACCGCCCGCGGGCAAAACCGTCACTTTCCGGGGCGACGGTAGCGCTGCCGGTGTGGCCGCAGCCAACCCCAGCGGCACCGTGGCCGGCAGCATCTGCAACAACGTGGGCAACTCGGTCACCGGCCCGGCCACGCTGACCTTGACCTGTACCTACGCCGGCGCCAGCAGCGAGCTGGCGGCCAACGCGTCTGTCAACCGCTACCTGGTGTTCCGCGTGGGCAGCGCCCCCGCGCCCAGCGGTGACACGCTGAACACCAATGCCACGGTGTTCACCAACGAAACCGACTCGAATGCGGCCAACAACAGCGAAGCCGAAACCACCTCGGTGCGTGTACGTGCTGACATCACGTTGACCAAGGTGCCTTCGGCCAACCCGGTGCAGCTGCGCCAGCCGTTTGTCTGGACCCTGACCGCCACCAACAACGGCCCGGGCGTGAGCCAGGTCACCTCGTTGACCGACACCCTGCCCACGGGCATGGCCTTCTTTGGTGCCACGCCTTCGTGGACCAAGAGCAGTGGCGGCAGTGGCACCTGTGCCACTGCGGGCCAGGACCTGACCTGCAACTTCGGCGTGCTGGCGGCCAGCGCCACGGTGACCCTGACCGTGCCCGTGCGCATGACGGCCGTGCCCGTAGGCGGCACCACGCAAAACTGCGCCAACGTCACCACCAGTGAAGTGGACCCTGCCACGGCCAACAACCTGACGGTCTGCAACAACCCCGTGCTGGCCGTGCAAAAGTCGTCGCTGGCGGGCACCGTCTATTCCGACAAGAACAACAACGGCGCCATCAACGCTGGTGAGGGCGGCATACCCGCCGTCACGGTGACGCTGACCGGCACCGACCTGTATGGCAACGTGGTGAACACACCAGCCACCACAGCGGCCGATGGCACCTACCTGTTCGACAACCTCTCTCCCGCCGACGCGACGGGCTACACCGTCACTGAAACCCAGCCCACAGGCTACGGCGATGGCCTGGAGACCGTGGGGAGCGTGGCAGGCAGCAGCACGCCAGCGAACGACCAGTTCAAAGTGGTGCTGCCTGGCAACACCGCGGCCACCGGCTACAACTTTGGCGAACTGGGCGTGTCGCTGTCGGGCAAGGTGTTTGTCGACAACGTCACGGTGAATGGCCAGCTCGATGCGGGCGAACCCGGCATCGGGGGCGTCACCATCACGCTGTCGGGCCTCACGTCTACCGGTGTCAATGTCTGCACCGTGGTGACGTGTGTGGTCACCACCACGGCTGACGGCAGCTGGTCCTACCCGGTGCTACCGCCTTCCAATGGCGCTGGCTACACCGTGGTGGAAACCCAACCCGCGGCCTACACCGACGGGGGCGATCAGCTGGGCTCTGCCGGTGAAATCGGTGCCCATGTGAACGACCGCTTCACGGTCAACCTGTCGGTGCCCGGCACCCATGGCACGGGCTACAACCTGGGCGAGCTGGCCATTGGCGGTGCCACGGCCAGCCTCAGTGGCCGGGTGTGGTTAGACAAAGACCATGACCGCCGCTACGTGCCCGGCCCCGATGACCTGCCCCAAGCCTCCTGGACGGTAGAGCTGCTCAAGAGCGGTGTGGTGGTGGCCAGCCAGCTCACCAGCGCGTCAGGCCAATACAGCTTCCCTGGCCTGGTGCCCGGCTCGGGTTACCAGGTGCGCTTTCGCCACCCCACCACCGGAGCGATATGGGGCAGCGCGGTGCCCAACGAACAGGGCACGGCCTACACCTCGGGCGCGATGGGCGCAGGCAACCCCGCCGGTGCGCAGAACACCGACGGTACCCTGAACAACCTCACCCTGGTGGCGGGTGACAACATCGTCGAGCAGAGCCTGCCGTTGGACCCCGCGGGTGTGGTGTACGACGCCCTCTCGCGCCAGCCTGTGGCGGGTGCGGTGGTGACGGTGTCGGGCCCTGGCGGCTTCAACCCGGCCATTCACCTGGTGGGGGGCACCGCATCGGTCACCACCGGTGCCGATGGCCGCTACCAGTTCCTGTTGGTGCCCGGCGCGCCCAATGGCACCTACACCCTGGGCATTACCACCTACCCTGCGGGCTACGTGCAGGCACCGTCGTCGCTGATCCCGGTGTGCACCAACACCCTGACCGTCAACACCACCGGCGTGGGCCCCAATCCGGCCCTGGTGCAGCCGCTGAACACGGCGCCCGCCGTGGGCATTGCCTCGCACAACCCTGCGGCTTGCCCAGCCAGCACCACTGGGTTCCCAGTGAACAACACGCAGTACTGGTTCAGCCTGTCCATCACGGCGGCGGCTGCACCGTTCTCTGCCAACCTGCTGAACAACCACATTCCGCTGGATCCCTCCGCCGCCAACGTGCTGGTTGTGGCCAAGTCGGGCTCCACCAGCACGGTGGAGCTGGGCGACAGCCTGCAGTACACGGTGCAGGTGTTCAACCGCAGTGCGGGTGTGCTCAACAACGTGCGCGTGGTGGACGGCATGCCCGCAGGCTTTCGCTACATTGCTGGTACCAGCACGCTGGCAGGCACCAAGGTGGTAGACCCTGCCGGTGGTGTGGGCCCTGCACTGACCTATTCCATTGGCAACCTGGCGGCCAACAGCTCAGTACTGCTGACCTACCGGGTGCGTGTGGCCGTGGGCTCCCAGCAGGGTACGGGCATCAACCGCGCCCAGGCGTTCTCCGGTTCTATCGCATCCAACGTGGCGCAGTGGAAGGTGCGCGTGACCGGTGGTGTCTTCACCACCGAGGCCTGTGTGCTGGGCAAGGTGTTTGTGGACTGCAACGGCAACCACCTGCAGGACCCCGAAGAACTGGGCGTTCCCGGCGTGCGCCTGTATATGCAGGACGGTACCTACCTGATCTCGGACTCCGAGGGCAAGTACAGCATGTGCAACTTGCCGCCTCGCACCCATGTGCTGACGGTGGACAAGACCACGCTGCCACGCGGCAGCCGGTTGACCACTTCCAGCAACCGCAATGCAGGCGATGCCGGCAGCCTGTTCCTGGACCTGAAATTTGGCGAGTTGCACCGCGCCGACTTCATTGAGGGCAGCTGTTCCAACACCGTGCTGGAGCAGGTCAAGGCACGGCGTGCCCAGGGTGAGGTGGCGGTACCGCAGGTGGAGAAAAAGAGCGGCCTGCCGCTGCGCTTCGACAGCCAGCCCGCACTGGCTCCCCAGCAGGCCACAGATAGCGCCAACCAACCGGCCGTCAAACCCCGCTACCCCGTGCAGGCCAATGCCCCCGTGGTGCCCCAGACCGACCACGAACTGAATGTGCCCGTGCCTCTTTTGCCGATGAACCAACAGCCTGAATCTGCAGGAGGTGCCCGTGTCCTGCCTTAAGTCCCCCTCCCATTTGAATAGTTTGCCCATGTTTCGCAGTTCCATGCTCGCCCTGGCCGTGGTGCAGGCCCTGGGCGCCACCTCGGCCCAGGCGCAGGTCGCGGCCACCCCCGGATCTTCGGTGTTTGCGCAGACCGTGGGGCCCGCCAACTACGCCAGCAACGCCAATGTGGCGCGCATGGTGGTGGAGTTGGACCGCAACGGCGTGCCCGCCGATGGCCAGACGCCGGTCAAGTTCACCCTGCGCCTGCTCAACACAGAGGGCGCCGTGGTGCAGGGCGTGAACTTTGTGACGCTGGAAACCACCGGTGGCCGCCTGCAGCTGCCCGGCGGCCGCACAGACGAACTGGGCCCCGGCCGCATGGACGTAGACCGTGTGACCCCCGGCACCCAGCTGAAAGTGGAGAACGGCGTGGCCGAGTTCTCACTGTTGGCGCCTGCCGACCCCATGGACGTGCGAGTGCGCATCACCGCGGGCCGTGAAGAGGTCAGCGGTGTAGTGAGCTTTTTGCCCGAGCTGCGCGAGATGGTCGCTGCCGGTGTGGTGGAGGGCGTGATCAACCTGGGAAGCATGGCCAGCTCGCAGCTGGCACAAAGTCGCAGCAGCGATGTGTTTGAGCAAGAGATTCGCCGCTTTGAGCAGCAGTTCAACGATGGCAAGTCCAGCTACGCCTACCGTGCCGCGTTTTTTCTGAAAGGCCGCGTCAAAGGCGACTACCTGCTGACCGCCGCCTATGACTCCGACAAGGACACGCGTGAGCGCATGCTGCGCGACATCCAGCCCGAGCAGATGTACCCGGTATACGGCGATGCTTCAATGCGCGGGTTTGATGCCAAGTCCACCAGCACCCTGTATGTGCGCATCGACAAAAACAAACACTACGCCCTGTTTGGCGACTTCAACACCGGCGCCGGCTTTTCGCAGCTGGCGGGTGGCGGTGGCACGGCCAACCTCAGCAAGCGCCAGCTGGGCAACTTCAGCCGCACGCTGAACGGCCTGCGCCTGCACGGCGAGACAGACCGCTATGTGGCCAATGTCTATGCCTCGCAGGACAACCTCAAGCAGGTGATTGAAGAGTTTCCAGGCCGTGGGGTGTCGGGCCCCTATGCAGTGTCCAACAGCAGCGGCGTGCAGAACAGCGAAAAGGTGGAGCTGGTGGTGCGCAACCGCAACCAGCCCGCACAGATCCTCAGTGCCACGCCCATGGTGCGTTTTTCTGACTACACCTTCGAGCCCTTCTCGGGCCGCATTCTGTTCAGCCAGCCCGTGCCCTCGGTGGATGCCAATCTGAACCCGGTGTCCGTGCGCATCACCTACGAAGTGGAGCAGGGTGGCGAGGCCTTCTGGCTGACCGGTGGCGATGGGCAGCTGCGCCTGAACAGCCACGTCGAAGTGGGAGGCTCCTGGGTCAACGACAGCAACCCGCTGGCGCCCTTCCAGCTGGGCAGTGCGAACGTGGAGGTGAAGCTGGGCGACAAGACCACCCTGGTGGCTGAGGTCGCACGCACTAACTCCACCGTGAATACCGGCACCGGGGCCAACACCTATGTCACACCGGCGCTGTCTACACGGGTGGGCGAGGTCACAGGCAACGCGGCCCGCGTGGAGCTGCAGCACACCGGCAAGGACTGGGATGTGCGTGCCTTTGCCGCCCAAAGCGATGCAGAGTTCAACAACCAGGCCGCGTCCTACACCGGCGGGCGCTCGGACAAGGGTGTGCGTGCGCAGGCGGACGTGAATGAGTCTCTGCGCGTGTACGCCGAGGCCTTGCGTGCCGAAGACCGCGTGAGCGGTGCCAGTCGCGAGGGCGGCCAGGTGGGCTTGAGCGTCAAGGCGACCTCCCGGCTGACGGTGGACCTGGGGCTGCGCACTGTGCACGAGGAGCTCAGTGGCAACGGCAATGGCCTGAGCGTTCTCACGCCTCTCACCGCCCCGCTGGGCGCCACCAGTTCCGGCTCGTTGGCCAGTGGTGGCAGCGGTGGCTTCTTCGGGTACGGCAACAGCAACATCAACCCGCAAACCGGCTTGCCCGTGGTGAGCAACGGCACGGCCTACGGAACCACCAGCGCCAGCAGCAGCCTGCCGCAGACGCTGGACAACACCTCGGCCCGGCTGGGTCTGTTGTTTCGTGCCACGGATCGCCTGGACCTGCGGGGCGAGGTGGAAGTGGGTGTAGACGGCTACGAACGCCACCGCGAGGCCGTGGGGGTCGACTATCGCCTGGCCGAGCGCACTAAGGCCTATGCCCGTGCCGAGTCGCAAACCGGAGTGTCTTCGCTGTACTCCATCAGCCCGTCCGCCCACAGCAATGTGCTGGTGGCAGGGATAGAGACCGGCTACATGGTCGGTGGCCAGGTGTTCAGCGAGTACCGGGTGCGTGACGCCGTCAATGCGCAGGACATGGAACTGGCCTCCGGCGTGCGCAACGTGTGGGACATCTCTGAAGGCCTGCGCCTGAGCAGCAGCGCCGAACGATTGGAAGTGCTGTCGGGCAGCGGCCAGCGGGCCACGGCCCTGACGGGCGGTGCCGACTGGTCGGCCAACCCGCTGTGGCGCGTCTCGGGTCGCCTGGAATGGCGCACCACCGACTCCACCCCCACGGTGGCCGGCACGGACACCTACCTCACCACGGTGGCAGTAGCCCGCAAGCTCGACCGCGACTGGACCCTGCTGGCCCGCAACTACCTGCTGGCCACGGACTACCGGGACCGCGGCGACCTGCTGCAAAACCGCTTCCAGATCGGTGCGGCCTACCGCGACACCGACACCAACCGCATCAACGCGCTGGGCCGCTATGAGTACAAGGTGGAAAGCGACGAGAGCGTGGCCCCACGCAACTACCGCACTGCCCACATCGTGTCCACCCACGCGGACTACCACCCCGCACGCCCCTGGTGGTGGACGGGCCGGGCCGCTGCCAAGTGGGTCAAGGAAGACATGGGTGGCGTATCCGACAGCTACGAGGCCTACCTGCTGGGCGGGCGCGTCACCTACGACGTGACCGAGCAATGGAGCGTGGGCCTGATGGCGAACGCCCTGTACAGCCCGCAAGGCAACGCCACCCAGTGGGCGCAAGGCGCCGAGGTCGGCTACCAGGTGGTTACCAACCTTTGGCTGTCGGCCGGGGTGAACTGGAGCGGTTTTTATGACCGCGACCTGTCCGGTTCGGACTACACCCGCCAGGGCATTTACCTGCGCCTGCGCTGGAAGTTTGATGAAGATCTTTTCCGCAGCAGCAAACCCAGTGTGAACCGCACACTGGACCGGACCCCTTGAGTTGAGAGAGAAACACCATGAAGCTCCATCACACCCCCCTGAACCTGGCCCTGTGCACCCTGCTCGCGGCCAGCCCGCTGGCGGCGCTGGCCCAAACCCTGAACCCGGCCGCGCAGCGCATCAGCGACACGGCCATCCACGCGGACTACCAGACCTACGAGGCCACGCAGGGTCGCATCAAGGCCCTGAACGACGGGGGACGCCGGGTGCGCGACTACCACCTGTCCAAGGCCCAGTGCTGGCTGGACGTGTCGTTCCACGAGTACACGCGCAATGACCGAAGCGCCTTCCCCCAGGAGGCGCTGGACCAATCGGTGCGCCTGATTGCGCTGATGGAGCAAAAGGCCAGCCCCCTGCCTATGGACACCCCGTTGGTCAATGGTGCCGACAAACTGCGCCCCGACCTGTGGGACGCTGCCGAGCAATGGAAGGCGCGTGATGGATTTCAGTGCGTGGCACAGCGCGTGTCTTGCGCCGAGGTGGAACTGGTGCATGCCGGCAACGAACACAAGCAGCAGGCCTGGCGCCACGCCAAACCCTATGTGCAGATCGCAGAAGACTTGCTGGCCCAGGCCGAGCAGGAGGCCCAGGCCTGCGTGACTAAGCCCGCCGCGCCTTTGGTGGCCGTGCTGCCGCCCGTGGTCAGGCCATCGCAGCCCGTGGAGTTCCAGGCCAATGTGCTGTTCAACCATGACCGCCACCAACGGTCCGAAGCGCGCAAGATGACGCTGGACCGCCTCGATCAGGCGCTGGCCCGTGCCCGCGAGAGCGGTACCCGGCTGCAGCAAATCCAGCTCATCGGCCACGCCGACCGCACCGGCAATGCCGCCTACAACCAGGCCCTGTCGTCCCGCCGTGTGCAGACGGTGAAACAGTACCTGTTGGATGCCGGCGTAGACGCCGCACTACTGCACACTGCGGTGAAGGGTGACACCGTGCAGGTCTTGGCCTGCAAGGGCCAGTTCAAGACGCGGGCTGAGGAACTCGAATGCCTGCTGCCCAACCGCCGTGTAGAAGTGAACTTCATCACCGAGAGGTAAGCGCCCCCCCCCCACGTACGACCCCCCTTGGCTGGCGCGACAATAGCGCCAACCAAGGAGTTTGGACATGGGAAACCGCCTCACACAAATCGCCACCCGCACGGGGGACAACGGCACCACCGGCCTGGGCGACAACACCCGCGTGTCCAAAGACAGCCTGCGTGTGCACGCCATGGGCGATGTGGACGAACTCAACAGCCACATCGGCCTGCTGCTGTGCGAGCCCATGCCTGAAGGTGTGCGCACGCTGCTGGTGGAGATCCAGCACCAGCTGTTCAACCTGGGTGGCGAGCTGTCCATCCCTGGCTATGAGCTGCTCAAGCCCGAGGCCGTGCTGGCGCTGGATGAAGCGCTGGCCGAACACAACGAGCACCTGCCGCGTTTGCAAGAGTTCATCTTGCCCGCTGGCACCCGCGCGGCCAGCCAGGCCCATGTGTGCCGCACCGTGGCGCGCCGTGCCGAACGCGCCGTGGTGGCGCTGGAAGCACAAGAGGCGCTGAAGGACACGCCACGCCAGTACCTGAACCGCCTGTCCGACCTGATGTTTGTGCTGGCCCGCGTGCTGAACCGCTACCGCACGGACGGCACGGTGGGGGACGACGTGTACTGGAAGAGCGAACGCTTGGCCCGGGCCGACGGTACGCCCTGAGTCACCGGGTAGCCGCTATTGTTTTGGTAGCTGCTTGCACATATTCCACGGGGGCCAGAGGCCCGAAAGGCTTATAAACCCAGCGCGTTGCGCAGCTGGGTTTGCGCGATAGGCAGCTGCAGCGCGGCCGCGCGCTGCACCACAGGTGCCAGGCGCCGTTGCTTTTTTTCGTCGTGGTTCTTGGCAATGTCGACCAGGCGGTGTTCCAGAAACGGATTGAGCAGGCGGTCGCGCAGCTCCTCCAGGTACGTGCGTGCCTCAGCGCCCGTGCCTTCCGCATCAAACACTGGCAACACCTCATCGGCCCACACGGCCTCCAGCGGCGTACGCAGCGCCGGCGTGCGCATGGCCTGCACCACGGTCATGTCGGCCGGACTGCCCAGCTGCTGCCATCGTTCTGCTAAAAAGGTGTGGCCCAGGTTCAGCAGCCAGAGCTTGCGCTGCTCATAGGCCGCCAGCCGGTCGGTCACGATGAGGGCTGGGTGGGTGCAAGGCAGCACCATGCGCGGCTGGCGTTCCATGGCCCAGAGCGCATAGGGCTCCGCCACCGCACCAGCGGGCTCCAGCGGGGATGACACGATGCGGTCCACCAGCGAATTCACCCACACGCAGTGCGCGCGAAGGTAGTGCCCAAACTGGGGTGGCGCGTCCCACTCTTTGGCCAGCGTGCTGACCAGCGTGCGCAACACGTCGCCATTGCGGCTAACCAGCTCACAGGGGTAGACCGTCAACGGCGCCTGGGGCTGGTGTTGCCAGCGGTGGTAGAGCAAAACCACCAGTTTCGCGGGGTACGCAAACGGCGTGGCGTCGGGTGTTTGCAGCAGGGCGGCAGTGTCCCGGGCATCCAGAAAAAAACCGGTGTCTGCGGTGTTGGAAATGATGACTTGCACCGTGCTGGCCATGGCCTCGCGCAACCGTGCCCAGTCATGGCGGGCGTGCCACACGGCCTGCACGGCGTTCACTTGCACGGTGTCTTGGATGCGCTGGCCCTGTTGCACGCCACGCAGTTCCACGCGGTAGCCCTGCGCCAGTGCGGCAGCGCGTGCGCTGCTCTGTGGGCTGTCGGTGCTCTGCACCACGGCAATGCCACCCAGCGCCTGGCCTTGGGCCAGGGCCTGCGAGATGAACAGGTCTGCATGCGCCTGCAGAAAGCGCCCCGTGCCGAACTGGAGAATGGGATAACTCACCGACCCAACCCTCTCAACATTCAACCAGGGCCTTGACCACGCCCTGCGTGGGGTCCAGCAGTGTGGCGAACTTGGCAGGCACATCGGCCAGCGGCATGCGATGGGTGTTGAGCGCCGCGGTGGGAATCTGGCCGCCGCGCATGGCGTCCAGCACGGTCTCGAAGTCTTCCATAGTGGCGTTGCGGCTGCCCAGTAGCGTGGCTTCGCGTTTGTGGAATTCGGGGTCAGAAAACGTGATGCTGTCCCGCACCACCGACACCATCACATACTTGCCGCCATGGGCAATGAACTGGAAGCCGCGCTCCATGGCGCGGGCGTTGCCGGTGGCGTCAAAAACGACGTCGTAAAAATCTCCCCCGGTCAATGCGCGCAACTCCTCCAGGTCGTTGTCGCCGATCAGCACTCCCGCATGTGCGCCCAGGTGCTGCTTGCAAAACGCCACCCGCTCGGCTCGGGTGTCCAGCGCGGTGACCTGGCCACCCCGCAGGCCAGCAAACAGCAGAGCAGCCATGCCGATGGGGCCCGTGCCCACCACCAGCACGCGCTGGCCGGGCTGCACGTCGGCGCGGCGCACGGCGTGGGCGCCTATGGCCAGAAACTCCACCATGGCCGCCTGGTCCAGTGACACGCCCTCGGCCTTGCGCACAAACTGCGCGGGCACACTGAGGTATTCGGTGAACGCGCCGTCACGGTGTACGCCCAGTACCTGGATGTTGACGCAGCAATTGGTCTTGCCCTGGCGGCAGGCCACGCACTGCCCGCACGACAGGTAGGGCATGACGAAGACGGTGTCGCCGTGTTGCAGCGGGCTGCCTGCGGGGGCTTCCTCCACGGTGCCTGCAATTTCGTGGCCCATGACACGTGGATAGGCCAGGTAAGGCTGGTTGCCGGTGAAGATGTGCAGGTCGGTTCCACACACGCCCACGCGGCGGATACGCAGCAGTACCTCGTCCTCGGCGCGGGTGGGGGCGGCGCCTTCGATGGCGCGCAGTACGCCGGGGGTTTCGCAAATGACAGTCAGCATAGGGGTCCTTGGGAAATTACAAAGGCAGGGGCGCGGCGGGGTGGACCAGACCGCGGTCACGCAGCGCCTGCCACAGGGCAGCAGGAATGGGTTGCTCCAGCCACGCGACGTTCTGCTGTAGCTGGGCGGCAGTGCGGGTGCCGGTCACGCAGCTCACCACTGCGGGGTGGGCCAACGGAAACTGCAATGCCGCGGCCTGCAAGGGCACGTCGAATTCTGCGCAAACCTGTGCGAGGGCTTGCACACGCGCCACCACGGCAGGGGGTGCCTCGGCGTAGTTGAACTTGGTGTTGCCGGCGAGGATGCCGGAGTTGAACGGACCCGCTGCCACGATGGCATTGCCGCGGCGCAGGCATTCATCCAGGCAAGGGCTCAGGCTCTCTTGCTCCAACAGGGTGTAGCGCCCGGCCAGCATGGTGCAGTCCAGGTCAAACTCCCGCATGCTGTCCATCACCACCTGCCATTCGTTGACGCCCAAGCCTATGGCCCGTGTCGCGCCGCTGCGGCGCAGTTCATCCAGCGCGCGGAAACCTCCGCCCTGTGTCAGCTGCTGCCAGTAGGTCAGGTGCGCGTTGCCGTGGGTGTCACGGCCAATGTCGTGCACATAAAGAATGTCAATCTGGGCGAGTCCCAGGCGCTGCTGGCTGTCCTCAAAGGAACGCATCACGCCGCTGTAGCTGTAGTCGTAGTGCGGGCGAAACGGGTAGGGGTTAGCCCAACCACCGTCGCCAGGCGCCACGCTGGCGTCAGGACGCAACAGGCGGCCCACCTTGGTGCTGACCACATATTCGTGGCGCGGGCAGTCGGCCAGCTGGGCGCCCAAGCGGTGCTCGGAGCGGGTGTAGCCGTAGTAGGGCGCGGTATCAAAGTAGCGCACGCCCGCAGCCCAGGCGCTGGCAAAGACGTCCTCCACTTCGCGGGCACTGGTGGCGCGGTACAGGCCACCCATCTGGGAGCAGCCCAAACCCAGGGCGGTCAGCCGCAGGTCCACGCGGGGGAGAGATTTCAGATCCGTGGTGTGCATATGCCCATCCCCCGGCAGCGCGTGCCGGAGGTGTCCTTGGGTTGGGGTGGGTTAGTAAAGAACGTTCTTGGCAGCGGGGGTGTCGATGTTCTTTTTGGTGACCATCAGTACCCCGGTGTCGCGGAAGGCGGGCACTTTCTTGCCTTCCACGATTTCTGCCACCGTCTTCACACCCAGGTTGCCCATCTCGAACGCGCTTTGCACGGCAATCGCCTCGATGGTGCCGTCCTTCACGAAGCCTTGCAGGTCGGAGTTGCCATCAAAACCGATGGCCACGACTTTGCCTGCCTTGCCGGCTTGGGCCAATGCGCGACCCATGCCAATGGCGGTGGGTTCGTTCGCTCCAAAGATGCCCTTGAGGTCGGGGTTCGCAGCCAGCACGTCGGTGGTCTGGTTCAGCGCCGTGCCCATCTGCGAGTTGGAATAGAAGGGGCCGACGATCTGCAGCTTGGAGTGCTTTTTGATGTAGTCGGTGAAGCCACCGACACGGCCGATTTCGGAGCCTGAACCGGCGGTGTACGACATGATGGCGATCTTGCCGGTGGTGCCGATCTTGTCGATCAGTGTCTTGGCCGACATCTCACCAGCGGTCTTGTTGTCGGTGGCCAGGAAGGACTGGTAGTAGGCCTTGCCGGCGTCTGATGCGGCAGAGTCAATCAGCACGACCGGGATCTTGGCTTCCCAGGCTTTCTTGATTGCGGGGATCAGGGCATCGGGGTCCGAGGGGGCGAGCACAATGCCGGCCACTTTGCGGTTGATGGCGTTTTCCACCAGCGCCACTTGGCCAGCCAGGTCGGTGTCAGACGCCGCACCCTGGAAAGTGGCGGTATAGCCCTTGAGCGCGCCGGCAGCGGTGTCGGAGCCCTTCTTGACGTTCTGCCAGAAGTCGGAGTTGGCGGTCTTGACGATCACGGCAATTTCTTTGTCGGCGGCAGCGGCCATCGACGATGCGACCACCAAGGTGGAGGCAATCAGGGTGGTGACGAGTTTTTTCATTTCATTCCTCATGGGTGAGTGGTTGTGGAGGTTGTCTCTTGAAGTCCCGGTATGCCCTGCCGGTAGGGATCACTTGCGATGGCGCATCTGGTCAATCCACACGGCGAGCAGGATGACGATGCCAATCAGAATTTGTTGGGTGAAGGCCGAGACGCCGCCCATGTTCAAACCGTTGCGCAGGATGCCGATGACAAACGCGCCAATCACGGTGCCCGACACGGTGCCCACACCGCCGGTGAGCGAGGTGCCACCAATCACCGCAGCGGCAATCGCGTCCAGCTCGTACATCAGGCCTTCGCTGGGCTGGGCGGTCACCAGGCGCGACATCAGCACGCAGCCGGTCAACCCGGCCAGCAGGCCCGACAGCACATAGGCAAACAGGGTCACGCCCTTGACGTTCACGCCCGAGAGGCGGGCGGCTTCCATGTTGGAGCCAATGGCATACAGATGGCGCCCCAGCGTGGCGCGGTTCAGCAAGATGGACACCGCCAAGGCCAGCACCACCATCAGCACCACGGGGTAGGGAATGCCGACAAAGGTTACGTCGGGAAACCCATCCTCTCCAATCTTGGCGATGCGAAACAAGGTGCCGTTGCCCAGCTCGGCAAAGCTGTCGCCCAGACCCCCAATGGCGCGCGCATCGGTGATCTGCAAGGCCACGCCGCGCGCCACCAGCATCATGCCCAGCGTGGCGATAAAGGGCGGCAGCTTGAGCACGGTCACGCACAGGCCGTTGATGAGCCCGCACAGGCCGCCGACCAACAGGCCGGCCAGCATGCCCAGGGGCACAGGTGCGCCGGCCTTCACCAGCATGGCGGCCACCACACCAGCCAGCGCGAGGATGGCTCCCACCGAGAGGTCAATGCCGCCGGTGATGATCACGCAGGTGGCCGCAATGCCCAGGTAGGCAATCGAGGTGACCTGCAGTGCCACGGTCATGCCGTTGCCCACGCTGAAGAAGGCGTTGCTGGTGAAGGAGAAAATCACAATCAGGCCCAGCAAACTGGCCAGCGCGGCAAATTTCTGGAACAGGTCTTTTTGTTGTTCGGTCATAGGTCTACTCGGGGGGAAGTCAGAAGAGAGGCGTCAGGAAGAAGAGGGCACGCTGCGGCCTGAGGCGTAGTGCATGACGTCCTCCTGGCTGGTCTCGCGGGTGTTGCGCACGGTGACCAGTCGGCCCTCGTGAAAGACCGCCACGCGGTCCGTCATGCCCATGATTTCGGGCAACTCGGAGCTGATCATCACGACGCCTATGCCCTGGTTGGCCAGGCGGTCCAGCAGCTGGTAAATGGCGTACTTGGCACCCACGTCGATGCCACGCGTGGGCTCGTCAAAAAACAGCACACGCGATTCGCGAAACAGCCATTTGCTGATCACCAGCTTTTGCTGGTTGCCACCCGACAGCAGGCGCACCACCTGGTCACTGCTGGGCGTGCGGATGTCCAACGCTTCGATGTAGTGGCGCGCGGCCTCTTGCTCTTTGGCAAACTGGATCAGCCCCGCAGCGTTGGAAACTGCCTCCATGCGGGCCAGCGTGATGTTCTGCGCCACTGTCATCTTCAGGGCCAGGCCGTCGTGCTTGCGGTCCTCCGACAGGTAGGCCAGGCCGTGGCGCACCGCGTCGCGCGGCGAGCGGATCGCGAGCAATTCGTCCCCAAGAAACACCTGGCCCGCGTCAATAGCGTCGGCACCAAAGATGGCACGTGCCACCTCGGTGCGGCCCGCGCCCATGAGCCCCGCAAAGCCCAGAATCTCGCCGCGCCGCAGCTCGAAGCTCACGTCATGGAACACGCCCTGGCGCGTCAGTCCCTGCACACGCAGCAGCACGTCCGTAGTCGGCACCGATGTGCGTTTGGGGAACACATCGTCCAGCGAGCGTCCCACCATCTTGGCCACGATCTGTTCCACGCTGGTGTCCGCAAAGCGGTCGGTGCTCACATAGCGGCCATCGCGCAGCACGGTCACGCGGTCCACGATCTGGGCCAGCTCATCGAGCCGGTGCGAGATGTAGACAATGCCCACGCCCGCCCGCTTGAGCTCGTGGATGATGGCAAACAGTTTTTCGGTTTCCGACTCGGTTAGCGACGAGGTCGGCTCGTCCATGATCAGCACCTGCGCGTTCAGCGACAGCGCCTTGGCAATCTCCACCATCTGCTGCTGTGCCACAGACAGGGTTTTGACCAACGCGCCGGGCGCAATGTCCACACCCAGCCGGTCCAGGCACTGCTGGGCATTGCGGCGTAGCGCACCGCGGTCGATCAACCAGCCCTTGCGAGGCTCGCGTGCCAGGAAGATGTTTTCGGCCACCGACAGGTGGGGCACCAGGTTCAGCTCCTGGTGGATGATGGCAATGCCCACGGCCTCAGACTCGGCGGTGGACTGGAACTGGCAGACCTCACCACGGTAGTGCAGGGCGCCTGCGTCGGGCTGGTACTGGCCGCTGATGACCTTCATCAGGGTGGACTTGCCCGCGCCGTTTTCGCCGCACACGGCGTGCACCTCGCCACGCCGCACCTCAAAGCTCACCGCGTCCAGTGCCAATACCCCGGGGAAGCGTTTGGTAATGCCCTCCAGGCGCAGCAGCACACCAGCCGCAGCAGCGGGGCTGGGTGCGTCGGGATGGACGGTGGCGGACACGGATGGCAGCAATGCAAACTCCTGTGAGGGCGGTCTAGGGACGGGCGGGGCAGGGTATTTGCATTACCGCAAATTGGTAAGGCCACCTGACGCAACGGAGCGTATTTGGCCTTACCACGATGGGTGTGAGTACTGGTGTTTACCCGAGGTTTTGGGCGAAATGTGGGGTGAATCGGCGTAAAAAAGGCCTGTGCAAGGGCACAGGCCTGACCAGTTCGGCGGAGGTGCCGGTGCGCGGGTCTAGATCAAGACCATTCGCGCCGGTTGTTTTCCACCCAGCGCTGCTCCGAGGCCTGCAGGTGCATGCGCAGCGCGGTTTGGGCGGCCAACACATCGCGGTTTTCCAGGGCGCGAAGGATGGCTTCATGCTCCTGCAGCGCGGTCGCCCAGGTCTGGCCCGATTCCGAATGCGCGCTGAGCCGCGCGGCGATGGGGCTGTGGCGTTCGTCAAACAGCTCGCCCACCAAGCGTTCCAGCACGGCGTTGCCGGTCATGGCGGCAATGGTCTGGTGAAACTGCCGGTCAAACACCAGGGGTGAGCGGTTTTGTGCCATGGCGGCCAGCATGTTGTCCAGAATCTGGCGCAGGGCCGCCAGCGCTTCGGGAGTGGCTTTGGCGCAGGCTTGCAAGATGACGGTGCCTTCAATGGCAGCGCGGGCCTGCATCAGTTCAATCGGGCTTTCGCCCATGGTGGCCAGGGCCTGGGGCTTGCGCTGGGCCACGTTGCACACGTACACGCCGGCGCCCATGCGCACCTCCACACTGCCCTCAATCTCCAGCGCAATCAGGGCTTCGCGCACCGAGGGGCGCGAGACGCCCAGTTGCTGGGCCAGATCCCGCTCGGGCGGCAGGCGCGCACCGGGGGTGTAGTTGCCCTTGTCAATGAAGGTGCGTATCTGGTCGGCAATTTGTTGGTACAGCCGACGGTTGTCGACCTGTTTGAGTTGGTCCAGCATGGGGCCTCCGTGTGGCATGCAGTTTACGCGACGGTCAGGCCTTCCAGGCATCCATGGCCTCAACGGGTAAGGCCAATGCTGCTTTTGCTACACTGGCCTTACCAATTTGTGCAATTTGACGCCGTTGTTGTGTCTCTGGAGAACCCATCCATGCCTCCCACCATTCCCCTGCTGATCCAGCTCAGCGATATCGACAACGTGGGCGTGGCCCGTAGCCCACTGGCGGCCGGCCAGCGCGTGGAGGTGGGGGAAGGAGCTGTGCTGGTGGGTGATGTCATCGCGGCCGGCCACAAGCTGGCGTTGCAGCCGATTGCCAAGGGCGCCCGGGTGCTGAAGTACGGCCAAACCATTGGCGTAGCCACGCGTGACATCACCGTGGGCGAGCACGTGCATGTGCACAACGTGGCCATGGTCGCCTCGCAGGCCGAGCATGGCGCGGGCAGTGCCTATACGCCGGTGGTGCCAAGCAGCGAGCCAGCTACGTTTCTGGGCATCGTGCGGGCCGACGGGCGCGTGGCCACGCGCAACTACCTGGGCGTGGTGTCCAGCGTGAACTGCTCGGCCACCGTGTGCCAGCGTATCGCCCAGCATTTCACGCCCGAAGTGTTGCGCGCGTTCCCGAATGTGGACGGCGTGGTCGCCATCACCCACGGTCAGGGTTGCGGCATGGCCAGCACGGGCGAGAGCATGGACGTGCTGCGCCGCACGCTGCGCGGCTACGCGGACCAACCCAACTTTGCCGGCGTGCTGGTCATGGGGCTGGGCTGCGAGGTGAACCAGGTGGCGAGCCTGGTACAGGGCCTGCCCGAACGCGCGCTGGGCCTGTTTGCCACGCTGAAAATTCAGGAGGCGGGCGGCACGCGTGAGGCGATTGCGGCGGGCATTGCTGCGCTGGAGCAAATGCTGCCCATCGCCAACCGCGCCACGCGCGTACCGGTCAGCGCCCGGCACCTGACTGTGGGCCTGCAGTGCGGCGGGTCAGACGGGTATTCGGGCATCAGCGCGAACCCCGTGCTGGGTGCGGCCGTGGACCTGTTGGTGCGCCAGGGTGGCACCGCCATCCTCTCGGAAACGCCCGAAATCTATGGCGCTGAACACTTGCTGACTGCGCGCGCAGCCTCACAGGCCGTGGCCGACCAGCTTATGGCCCGGCTACAGTGGTGGGAGGGCTACACCCAAACCCATGGCGCAGACATGAACAACAACCCCTCCCCCGGCAACAAGGCCGGCGGCATCACCACCATCCTGGAAAAATCGCTGGGCGCTGTGGCCAAGGCCGGCAGCACCGGGCTGATGGCCGTCTACGAATACGCCCAGCCCGTGCGTGCGCAGGGCTTGGTCTTCATGGACACGCCGGGCTACGACCCGGTGTCGGCCACCGGCCAGGTGGCGGGCGGTGCCAACCTCATCTGCTTCACCACCGGGCGGGGCTCCACCTACGGCTGCAAGCCCACGCCATCGCTCAAGCTGGCCACGCACACTGCGCTGTTCGAGCGCATGCGGTTGGATATGGACTTTGACGCCGGCACCGTGGTGGAAGGCACGCAGACCATTACGCAGGCCGGGCAACAGCTGTTCGAACTCATGCTGGCCACGGCCTCCGGCCAGCCCACCTGCAGCGAAAACAATGGCCTGGGCGACAACGAGTTTGTGCCTTGGCAGCTCGGGGCGGTGATGTGAGCAAGCTCGATGTCCTGACCGTGGGCGAGGCCATGGCCTTGCTGGTGGCGCAAACGCCGGGGCCGTTGGCGGCCGTGGAGCACTTCAGCCGCACCAGTGCGGGCGCCGAGCTGAACGTGGCCACTGGGTTGGCCCGACTGGGCTGGCGCGTGGGCTACATCAGCCGCGTGGGGCAAGACCCGTTTGGCGACTACTTGCTGGCCACGCTGGACCGCGAGGGCATAGACCGTCGCTACGTGAAGGCGGACACCCAGCACCCCACGGGCATCATGCTCAAGTCCTGCGAACCCGAAGGGCACGACCCGCAGATTGCCTACTTCCGCAAGGGCTCGGCCGCCAGCCACCTGGGGCTGGATGATGTGCCTGTTGAGGGGCTGCAGGGCGTGCGCTGGTTGCACCTGACGGGCATTAGCGTGGCGTTGTCCGACAGCGTGCGCGCGCTGGTGCAGACCCTGGTGCAGCAGGCGCGGGCCGCGGGCACGCAGGTGTCGTTTGATCCGAATCTGCGGCCCCGCCTGTGGGCCTCGCAAACCGCCATGGTGTCCGGGCTCAATGCCTGGGCCGCGCAGGCCGATCTGGTCATGCCCGGTTTGTCTGAAGGCCAACTGCTGACGGGGCAGACCACGCCGCACGACATTGCCAGCTGGTACCTGGACCGTGGAGCTAAACAGGTCGTCATCAAGCTGGGGCCTGAGGGCGCCTATGTGGCCGACGCTGCAGGGCGTGCCACGGTGCCGGGCTTTCAGGTGCCGCACGTGGTGGACACGGTGGGTGCCGGCGATGGCTTTGCCGTGGGCGTGCTCAGCGCGTTGCTGGATGGCCAAAGCCTGGCAGACGCCGCGTTGCGTGGCAATGCAATTGGCGCGCGCGTGGTGCAGTTTGTGGGAGACAGTGAAGGGCTGCCGAATCCCGAGCAGTTGGCCACAGCATTGCAGGCACCCAGGCGCTATTGATTCAATAGCTGCTCGCGCAATATCGACGGGGGCTAGAGGCCGATTTTCTTGCAAACCTGCCCCGAACGCCTAGCGCGGCGCCAGAATCGCCATGGTGATGCGCGAGACGCAGTTCAGCTCGCCAGCGTCGTTGCGCATGTCGATCTGCCAGACATGGGTGGTGCGGCCCATGTGCACCGGGCGCGCTACGCCGGTGACCCAGCCGCTCTTCACGCCCTTGAGGTGGTTGGCATTGATGTCCAGGCCCACGGCGCTGTGGCCTTCGGGTGCCGCAAAGTTGGCGCCGCAGGAGCCCAGCGTTTCTGCCAGCACCACCGACACACCGCCGTGCAGCAGGCCAAAGGGCTGGTGGGTGCGCGGGTCCACCGGTACGCGGGCCACCAGAAAGTCATCGCCCACCTCCAGAAACTCGATGCCCAGATGGGACACCGCGGTGTTTGCGCTCATGCGGGTCAGGATGTCGACGGAAGCGGGTTTTTGCCAGATACGCATGGAATGGGTCGCCAGAAGGTAAAGATGGCTTCACTATAAACACCGCCGCGCGGCGGCGCTGTCATCCCGGCGGCAGTGCGCTTTACGAACGGTTGCAAGTCTATTTCTGGCGTTTACGCACTTTTGCCGGCCCGCCACGCTGGCTTTACAGCCCCTCGCCACCATGAAGGCTCCTTAACTTGGAATCTTCAAATGAAAAAACTTATTCTGACCACGTTGGCACTTGGCTCTTTGGCCGCATCGTCCGCCTTCGCCGCTGGTCCCACCGATTTGTCGGGCTTCAGCATTGGCACCACGGCCGAGTTCTCGCGCGGTTCATCCAACGCCACCGATGGCACGGCTGACACCGGGCAGAGCACCGCCCTGGGTCTGCAAGCCCGCTACGACTGGTCTCTGGCTCCCAACTTTGCGGTGGGGCTGGGCGCGTCCTACAGCTCGGGCGTCCACCAGGCCGGCACCTACGCCAGCGGCGCGGCAGCGTCCATCAACAACCGCTACTCGCTGGACATTATTCCCACCGTGGCCTTGGCCAATAACTTCCAGCTCTACGGCAAGGTGTCCTCCATCTATGGTGCAGCGTCATCGAATGACGGCAGCAGCACTGCCAACGTACAGGGTGTGGGCTATGGCCTGGGTGTGCGCCAGATGTTGGACAAAAACATGTACTGGCAGGCTGGCTACGATCTGAATCAATTCAGGGACGTGAGCTTTTCCACGGGCACCACCAGCAGCCTGAAGGAAAACGTCTTTTCCATCGGGATTGGCTACAAGTTCTGACGCCGGCCGCGCTTGGCGCGGCCCCGGGGGTGGAAATTGGTATAGATTCGCGGTTTCCCGAAAAAGCTTGCTATGACCGACACCCCCCCCCGCCCCGACTTGCCCGACCACCTGTCCATCGACCCGCGCAGCCCCCACCACATGGCTGCCGTGTTCGAGCACGACATTGGCATCCGCTTCAACGACAAGGAACGCATGGACGTCGAGGAATACTGCATCAGCGAAGGCTGGGTCAAGGTGCCCGCGGGCAAGACCGTGGACCGCAAGGGCAAGCCCCTGCTGATCAAGATCAAGGGCAAGGTCGAGGCGTTTTACCGCTAGACGGTGATCGCCTGCAGGGTCCCGGCGTTCAGCTTGAACACCGAGACCGTGCCCACCAAGTCCTGCGCCTGAGACCGCAGGCTGCTGGCCGCCGCGGCCATCTGCTCAACCAGCGCAGCATTCTGCTGCGTCATCTGGTCCATCTGCACGACCGCATCGCAAATCTGCGCCACGCCCTGGCTTTGTGCCAGGTTGGCCGCACTGAGGTTTTGCATCACCTCGGCTACCTGCTGGATCGCGCCCACCACCTCGCCCATGGTGGTGCCCGCGTGCTCGGCAAAGGCTGCACCCTGCGTGATGTTGCTGCCGCTGGCCTGGATCAGCGCCTTGATCTCGCGCGCGGCCTCGGCGCTGCGGCTGGCTAGCAAACGCACCTCGCTGGCCACCACGGCAAACCCGCGGCCCTGTTCACCTGCACGCGCCGCTTCCACGGCCGCGTTCAGCGCCAGGATGTTGGTCTGAAACGCAATACTGTCGATCACCCCCGTGATGGCGGAGATGTGTTGTGCCGATGTGCTGATGCTCTGCATGGTGCCCACCACGTTGGACACCGCCTGACCGCCCTGATCGGCAATACGCGCGGCTTGCAGCGCCAGCTGGCTCGCGTCTTTGGCGCTGTCGGCGTTGTGCTCCACCGCCTCGCGCAGCGCGGCCATGGCGCTAGAAGTTTGCTGCAGCGCCATGGCCTGGTCCTCGGTGCGGTTGGAGAGGTCGCTATTGCCGTTGGCAATCTCGGCACTCGCGGTGGACACGCTCTCAGCGCTCTCGCGCACCTGTGTCACCACCTGCACCAGACCGGCCTGCATGCTGTGCAGCGCCAGAAACAGCTGCCCCAGCTCATTGCGCCGCGTGGTGTCCAGCGGTTGGCTCAGATCGCCCGCGGCAACGGCTTGGGATACGGCCACCGCCAGGTGCAGCGGGTGGGTGATGGCGCGCACGGTCCACCAGCCGATGCACAGGCCCACCACCAGGGCCACCGCAACGGTGACGGGCACCATCCATTTCACACTCTGTGTTTCCTGTTGGGTGTTGTCGGTAGATTCGGTCAGCAAATGCGCCTGGTCCAGCAGCAGATCGTCCAGCGCGGCAAAGTAGGCGTCCTGCGCCGGATTCAGTTTGTCGATCAGCAGCGCCTTGGCCTCAAAGACCTGGCCACCCAGCGCCATCTCCAGTACCTCGGCCTGCAGCGGGTCAAACACCTGCCGGGCCACCACCACGCGGGCCACGATGGCCTTGCCCGCATCGTGCGAAATTTGGCTATTGAGCTGCTGCACCAAGCCGTCGATGCGCTTGCGCAGTGTCTCGATCTTCTGCGCCTCTTTCTGCACCTTCTCGGTATCGCTGATCAGGATCATGTTGCGCAGTGCGATCGCAATGCCGCCCAACCCTTCCTTGATCTGGTTGGCCGTGGTGGTCTCGGGGATGCGCTCCTCGATGACCTGGCCGAACAGGCGCTGCATGGAGTTCACCTTGAGCTGCGCCACCCCGCCCAGAAAGGTGATGAGCAGGACCAGCATGCCAAAGCCCAGCATCAGCAGGGTGGAGATTTTGGTGTCGCGCATGGGTGTTGGCCGTGCAGGTTAGCGACGGAACTTGCCCGAGGCCGAAATGATGGACAGGTCGGCAAAGTCCAACCCGGTGTGGTCGGTGGGGCTGAAGCTCAGCATCAGCCCACCCAGGTCGAACTTGCTCAGGGATTCGAGTGAGGCCTGCAGCTTCTCGCGCGTGGGCTTGGGGCCGGCGCGGCGCAGAGCCTCCACCAGCACCTTGGCCGATGCAAAGCCCTCCAGCATGGCGGGGCTTACCTCCAGGATGTCATGGGCCTTGGCCAGCTGGGCAGCCTCTTGCACCAGCGCGTAGTTCAGCGATTGCGGCAGCACCTGGCTCACGATCACGCCGCGCGCGTTGTCCCCCAGCAGCTTGACGAAGCCGCTCGATGCGTTGTTCGACAGGGTCACAAACTGCGCTCCGCTGCCTGCGTCTTTCAGGGCTTTGATGGCATCCACCACGGCGGTGCCTGAGCCAATCACCATGATGGCTTGCGGCGCCAGCTTGGCCATGGTGGGCGCAATCTGCGTGAAGTCGGGTTTGCTGCGGTCGAACTTGGCCACGGCGGCGGCCGTGAGCTTGGCGGTGGCCAGGCCCTTCTGCGCACCCTCCAGCCCATCGGCACCAAAACTGTCGTCCACGTGCACCACCGCAATGCGCGTCACGCCTACGGCAGCCAGGTGAGCGATAGCCCGCTCGGCTTCGCGTTGGTAGGTGGCACGCACGTTGAACACATGCTTCTTCAACGGTGTGTGCAACACCATGGCACCGGTGGACGGCGCCAGCAGCGGCACGCCGTGTTCGTCCAGGATGGGGATGATGCCTTCGGTGTGCGGCGTGCCGCGCGTCATGAACAGTGCCAGCACCTGGCGCTGTTCAATCAGCTCGCGCGCGTTGGCCGCGGTCAGCTTGGGGTCGAACTTGTCATCCAGCGTGATCAGCTCGATCTTCTCGCCCCCCACACCGCCCTTGGCATTGATGGCGTCCAGGTAGAGCTGCGCGCCAAAGTTGGACTCCTTCACCGTGGCGGCCACCGCACCGGTTACTCCCACGGTTTGGCCGATGCGAATTTGCGCATGCGTGCTGCAGGCGGTGGCCAGCAGGCTTGCCATCACCAGGTGTTGAAAGCGGTTCATAGGGCAGTCCTTTGCAAGGGGATGTAGAGCCCCGTCAGGCCGGTGTCGGCGTGCTGGCGGTGGGTATAGCGCTCAAACGGCGTGAGGCGCTGGTCGGGCTGCAGCTTGTCCAGCGAGAGGCATTGCATGGCCCGGTACCAGGCTACTTCCAGTGCCGAGTGCGTGCCTTGCAGCTCCACGGCATAGGCCTGGTGCGCGGGCATCTCGCGCATCGGCATGTGGTCAAAGCCCGGCGCCTGCACGGGAATGCCGATGTGGCAGACCGTGCGCCGGAGCTTCACATTCGTCTGTACATACACGGCCACGGGCGGGCCGGCGGGCGCAATGCCGTGCTGCGTCAGCTGCGCCTCCAGGCGCGTGATGGTTTCCTCGCGGGCCTGGGGCAGCCCGTCAATGGGGCCGCGGTAGGTCTCGTACACGTAGCGGCAAGCCGGAACCTCTTGCACGCCCACGCAGGTGATGTCATAGCGCGCTGCGGTGGCGGGTTCCAGCTGGCTGGCCATGCGGTCCAGCCCGGCGCGGCATTCGAGTGCCATGGCGCCGCGCAGCGTGGGGGCGAAGGCGCGCATGGAGAACGCCACGCGCCCGCGCAGTGTCCAGGTCACTTCGGTCTGCGCACCCACCGAGGCAAAGGACCACAGGTTGCGTGCCTTGATGACAAACGGTGACTTCAGGCGCATCTGCTGTTCCACGCTGCAGTAGGGCACCAGGTGGAGTTGCTCCACCTGGCCGCTGCCGCCGCGCTCGCTGTCCCAGCTGAAGCCGCCTCCCACCGCATCGGGTTGCCCAGACAGCACCAGGGTTTCGCCCGGGCTGTGCGCCAGCCAGGGGCTCCAGTGGGCCCACTGGCGGCAGTCGGCCACCATGGCGTACACCCTGTCGATGGGGGCATCGATCAAGCGGGTCTGGGTCACGTTGAGGCGACCGCTGTAGCGGGCCATATAGACCAGCACCGCAACCACACAGAACGCAGCGACGAAGAGGAGGGTGGACATAAATTGCGGCGCCTCAGGCTAGAGCATGCCCATGGCTCGGGGAACCACCAGCGTCAGCCACGGCCAGTAAGTGACGATGACCAGGAACACCACCATGGTGCCCAGCCACGGCATCACGGCCTTGGTGAGTTCGGTGATGCCCAGCCGCGAGATGCCAGACGCCACATACAGGTTCAGCCCCACCGGTGGGTGGCACAGCCCCACTTCCATGTTCACATCGATCAGGATGCCGAAGTGCACCGGGTTGATGCCCAGCTGCATGGCGGCAGGGAAGAAGATGGGCGCCATGATCAGGATGATGGAAGACGGCTCCATGAAGTTGCCCGCGGCCAGCAGCACCAGGTTCACCACGAACAGGAAGCCGTGTTGTCCCAGGTCCATGCCCAGCATCCAGTCGGCCACACGCTGTGGCAGGTTTTCGTTGGTCAGCACAAACGAGAACAGCACGGCGTTGGTGATGATGTACAGCAGCATCGCAGACATATTGGCCGACTCGCGCAGCACTTTGGGCACGTCCTTGAAACCCATGTCGCGGTAAACAAACACGGACACAAAGAACGAGTACACCGCAGCCATGGCGGCCGCTTCCGTGGCGGTGAAGATGCCGGAGTAAATGCCACCCACAATGATCACCACCAGCATCAGGCCCCAGGCACTTTTGCGGAACGCCATGAGGCGCTCACCCCAGCCAGCACGGGGTAGACGGGGGTAGCCATTCTTCTTGGCGATGTACCAGGTCACTGCGCCCAGCATCAGTGTGAGCAACGTGCCGGGCAGCAGGCCCGCCACAAACAGCGCACCGATGGAGGTGTTGGTGGAGATGGCGTAGATCACCTTGGGGATGGAGGGCAGCATGAGGATGCCCAGCGAGCCCGCGGTGATGATCACCCCCGCACCAAAGCGCATGGGGTAGCCGTGTGCCACCATGGCGGGCAACACGATGGAGCCGATGGCCACCACGGTCGCCACGCTGGAGCCGCAGACCAGCGCAAACATGGCGCAGGCCAGGATCGCCGCAAGGGCCAGGCCACCATGAAAGTGGCCGACCAGGGAGGTGGCGAAGTTGATCATCCGCCGCGCTACACCGCCGTGGGTCAGAAAGTTGCCCGCCAGGATGAAGAAGGGAATCGCCATGATTTCCCACTTCTCCATGCCGGTGAACAACTTGAGCGCCACCGATTCCAGCGGCACCTGCGTCATCGTGAGGATGAAGGTCAGCACCGTCAGGCCCAGCGAGACGGAGATCGGCATGCCCGTGAGCATGAGGGCAATCAGGAGCCCGAAAATAATCGCTGCGTTCATGGTTTCACCACTCCTGGGGTGTGTGCACCGGCGTGCAGGGGGTCGGCGTCTTCCACGCCCTCCACGTGAGCGTGGTCGTGGTGCGGCAGTTCACCGGTCTGGTGGAAGTTCCACGCAACCTGCAAAAACCGGAATGACATGAGCGAGGAGCCCAGGGGGATGGCCGAATACACCATCCAGGTGGGCCACTCCAGGTCGGGCGTGGTCGGGCCAATGGGCAGTGCGTCGGTGGCCAAGCCCAGCCAGCTGAAGATGGCCTGGTGGGCGCCGTTGTCCCAGACAAACTGGGCTCCCAGGCCGGCGATGGTGCCGGTGAACACGGCACCGGCCAGCAGCGCGAACAGCACAAACTTTTGCCGCAGCTTGTCGTCCAGGCGGTTGATCACCACATCCACACCCACGTGGATGCCGGTGCGCACGCCATAGGCCGCGCCAAACTTGGCCATCCACACGAACATGATGATGCACAGCTCTTGGGCCCAGCCAAAGTGCAGGGACAGCATCCAGTCCTGCACATAGGGAATCGGCATGCCGGCCAGGTAGCGGTGGATCACCGCAAAGAAAATCAGCAGGGTGGCCCCCGCCATGAGGAAGGCGATGAGCCATTCCTCCAGGTGGTCAAGAAATTTCATGGCGTGGCTCAGAGCTTGGCGGGGTCAAACTCGGTTTCCTTGTACACCTCCTCCAAGGTGTCTTTGCCTACGCGCTCGGCCATCTTGGCGTGCACCGGCACCAGGGCCTTCTTGAACGCCATGCGCTCTTCCTTGGTGGGCACATAGACCGTGGTCTTGCCGCTCTTCTTCACGCCGTCCAGTGCCAGGTCGTTCTCTTCCTGCGCAATCTTGTTGGCATACACCGTGGCCTCTTTCATGGCCTGCTCCAGCGGGCCGCGCATATCGGCGGGCAGGGCGTCCCAGAACTTTTTGTTCACGATGACGGCATAGCCCAGGTAGCCATGGTTGGTGAGGGTGAGGTGCTTTTGCACCTCGTGCATCTTCTGGGTGTAGAAGTTGGAGATGGGGTTTTCGGTGCCGTCCACCACGCCGGTCTGCAGCGCCTGGTACACCTCGGCAAACGCCATCACTTGAGGAATGGCGCCCAGCGCGCGGGTTTGCTCTTCCAGCACCTTGGACGACTGGATGCGCAGCTTTTTGCCCTTCAGGTCGGCGGGGGTCTTGATGGGCGTGTTGGCCGAGAACGACTTGAAGCCGTTGTCCCAAAACGCCAGGCCCTTGATGCCGCGTGGCTCCAGCTTGGCCATCAGGCCGGTGCCCACAGGGCCTTGGGTGACCTTGTGCAGGTCGGCCGTGTCGTCAAAGATGAAGGGGAAGTCGAAGATCTCAAATTCCTTCACGCCCAGGGGGCCGAACTTGGCCAGCGAGGGGGCCAGCATTTGCACTGCGCCGATTTGCAGCGCTTCGAGTTCTTCCTTGTCCTTGTACAGCGTGCTGTTGGCGTAGACCTCGACCTTCACCTTGCCCTTGGTCAGCTCGGCGGCCTTCTTGGCGAAGAACTCGGCAGCCTTGCCTTTGGGGGTGTCGGCCGCCACCACGTGGCTGAATTTGATGACGGTTTGCGCGCTGACGGCACAGCCGGCGGCCAACAGGGCGCTGGCCAGAATGAGTTTGAGTTTCATGGTGTCTCCTTGTGGAATCAATGTCAAAAACGAACCCGGCGAAGGTTAGTCATGACACCGCAAGGAGGTAACTGTGGCGTTCAACAGCTAGGGTTTACCCGGTCTACGCTTTCGGTAGGGCCTCGCGCACCGCGTCCAGCCAGGGCTGTCCGATGCGTCTGGCCAGGTCAGCATGCACCGGCATGACCGCGGCTTTGAACCGCACGCGTTGCGCGGCGGTGGGGGTGTGAATGCGCACGGCCCCGGTCACATGCAGGGCGGCTAGGGCTTTGTCGTTGTGTGCGTCGGCAATGTCATTGCCAAACGCCAATGCCTCGCGCAGGGCCTGTTGCACCAGCGTGCGGTCGGCGGCGGGCAGGCCCAGCCAGAAGCGCTGGTGCGCCACCACGGCGTAGCCCAGGTAGCCGTGTTCGGTCAGGCTCAGGTCGCTTTGCACGGCCTGCATGCCCTGGGTGTAGAAGTTGGAGACCGGGTTTTCGGTGCCATCCACCACACCGGTTTCTAGGGCCCGCCGTGTCTCACTGAAGGGCAGGGTAATGGGCCATGCGCCCAGCGCCCGCATCTGTTGCGCAATCACGCGCGACGACTGCACCCGCATGTGCAGGCCCGCAAAGTGCGCGGGCTCCAGCAGCGGGCGGTTGGCGCTCATGTGCTTGAAGCCGTTGTCAAAGTAGCCCAGGCCCAGCAGCCGTTGGCGGCCCAGCCCTTCCAGCAGGCGTTGGCCCACTGGCCCCTGCGTGATGTGCCGCACATCGGCCACGCTGTTGAACAGAAACGGCAGGTCAAACAGCTCGAACTCCGGGAAGCCGATGGGACCGAATTTCGACAGCGAGGGCGCCACCATGTCGATCGCGCCCAGCTGCAGTGCCTGCATTTCATCCTGGTCGCCATACAGCCGGCCTTGCGGAAAAATCTGTACCCGAATGCGCTGTGCCGTGCGCTCTTCCACCAGGGTGCGAAAGCGCTCCAGCGCCATGCCCTTGGGCGTGTCTTGTGCCACCACATGTGAAAGGCGGATGGTGGTGCCCGCGGCAGCCCGGCCGCGCAGCGGTGTGGCCGCCGCAGCCAGACCGACGGCTGTCTGCAGCCACTGGCGGCGGCGCAGATCGGCGGGCGGTGGCAGGGCAGGCATGGCCGCTATTATGCGAGTGCTCCCCACGTCCCACCCCATGCCCGACCACTCACCCGACCCCACATTCGATTTCGCCCTGCTGCGAAACGACAGCCAGGGCGGCGTTGCGCGCAACCCTTGGCCGGGCCTGTGGCTGCTGGGGTTTCTGGCGCTGGTGGTGGCCTCGGTGGCGGCGCTGGTGCTGTACCTGCAGCACTTTGAAATCGAAGAAGATGCGCGCCGCCAGGCGGCCGACGCCCAGTGGCTGGAGCAGAGCGTGCAGTTCCACTTTCGCCGCCTCGAAGAAGACTTGCGCGTGGCGGCACGGCAGTCGGTCGACGTGCAAGGCGGCCTGCTCTGGCGCGAACCCGGTGTGCTGCTGGACCAGGGTTGGGTGGGCGCCGTGCAGACGCCCGTACCCTCGCGCTGGCGGGTCGATGAAAGCACCCATGCGCAAAACGCGCAGGCCCTCGCCACCATGCAGGCCACCACCCGCGGCCTGCGCCGCTCGGCCTACGCGGGCCCCATGCTGGAGGCCAATGGCGCGATCACGGACACCGTGTGGCTGGCCGTGCCCTACTTTGAGCGGGGCCAGTTTGTAGGCAACTACGTGGCCGAACTCTCCTTGAACCAAGCCGTGCGTGCGCTGGTGCCGGACTGGTTTGCCAAAGACCATACCGTGCGGCTGGTGCTGGACGAAGGCGTGCCCTCCGTGGCGCCGGCGGGGCTGCGCCCCTACCGCGCCGCCATGAACCTGGCAGGCTCGGATGTGTTTCTGGAAGTGACCCCCGTGCAGGAGCAACCCGCCACGGTGCCGCGCATGTTCCTGCTGGTGGCCATGGTGTTTCTGGGCGGCATGCTGGTGAGCTTGTGGGCGCTGCGCCGCGACATCGTGAAACGCCAACAGGTACAAGCGCACTTGCAGGCCGAGGTGGCCCTGCGCACGGCCATGGAAAACTCGGTGACCATCGGCCTGCGCGCCTGGGACCTGGGCGGCACGGTGCTCTATGTGAACGAGGCGTTTTGCCGCATGGTGGGCTACCAGGCGCACGAACTGCTGGGCCAGTCCGCCCCCATGCCCTATTGGCCGCAAGACCAGACCAGCGGCCTGCAGCAGGTGCACGACGGCATCCTGGCGCAGGGCACGCAGCACCAGGGCATTGAGGTGCAGTTCCAGCACCGCAGCGGCCATTTGATCGATGTGCTGATTCACGAGGCGCCGCTGAACACGGCCGAGGGCACGCACATGGGCTGGATGAGTTCGGTACTCGACATCAGCGAACGCAAGCGTGCACAGCGCCTGGCCGCGCAACAGCAGGAGCGCGTGGAAGCCACCGGCCGCCTGGTGGCGGTGGGTGAGGTGGCGTCCACACTGGCCCATGAGCTGAACCAGCCGCTGGGTGCGCTGAACAGTTTCGCCACGGGTCTGTTGAACCGCCTGCACGCGGGCAGCATCAGCCCACAGGACACGGTGCCGGTGATCACCCGCATGGCGGGCCTGGCCGAGAAGGCGGGCCGCATCATCCAGCGCGTCAACGCGATTGCACGGCGGCGCGAGATCTCGCTGCAACGCCTGGACCTGGTGGCCGTGTTGCAGCGCGTGGTGCCCGCGGGGGTGGATGCCACCGGCCCCGTATGGATAGAGGCTGACGAGTTGCTGCTGGAGCACTTGGTGAACAACTTGGTGGGCAATGCGCAGGAGTCTGCGGCCCAGGGCAGCGTGCCCGCACAAGTGCAGGTGCGTGTGGAGGCTGACGCTGCCCGCCGGGTGGCGGTGCTCAGCGTGGCGGACTCGGGCGCAGGCGTGCACGAGGAGGACCGCGAGCACGTGTTCGAAGCCTTCTACAGCACCAAGGACGGCGGCATGGGCATGGGGCTGGCGATCTGCCGCTCTATCGTCGAGGCCCACCATGGCCAGATTGCCGTGGACCGTGACCCGGTGCTGGGCGGCGCCCGCTTTACGGTGGAGTTGCCCCTGGCGGCACCCCCTGCATCACAATACGCACCCGAGACAGACACCCCATGACCAGCGCAGCCATCCACATCGTTGACGACGACCCCGACGTTCGGGACGGTTTGGCATGGCTGTTCGACTCGCGCGGCCACAAGGCCGCCACCTGGGACAGCGGCCCCCCGTTTCTGGAGGCCACCAAGGCCCTTCACGGCCAGTGGCCGCAGGCCGTGGTGCTGTTGGACATCCGCATGGCGCCCATGACCGGGCTGCAGGTGTTTGAGCAGCTCAAGGCCCAGGCGTGCCCCTGGCCGGTGTTGTTTCTCACCGGCAATGGCGATGTGGGCATGGCTGTGGCGGCCGTGAAAAACGGCGCCTGGGATTTTTTGGAAAAACCGTTCCAGGACAACGTGCTGGTGGACCGTGTGGAGCAGGCCCTGGCCGCGGCGGCGGCCGATGGCGATGCCAACCAGGAAGCGCACCGCCTGCGCTACGCACTGGCATCCCTCAGCCCGCGCGAGCGCGAAGTGCTGGACCAGCTCATCCTGGGCCACTACAACAAGAACATCGCCGACCACCTGGGCATCACCCAGCGCACGGTGGAGTTTCACCGCGCCAATATCTTTGAAAAGATGGGGGTGAGTTCGGCCATCGAACTGGCCCACAAGCTGGGCCGTCTGCAGCCCATCGTCAAACCGCAGGCCTAGCGCGGCGCGCATGGTCCCCGTACAAACCCCAGTGGTGTGACTGGCACGGAACTGGCTAGTATCGACCTATAACTTGACCAATTGGTTAGGTTGTGAGCGATGAATCGGTGGCCGTGACCTGTTTTGGTGCGGCCATGACCCAACCCACTGCGTGTCAATGAACCATTCCGAAGCACTGAACGGGCAGCTCGCCCCCCCACCCGCTGGCACGCCAGCGCGCAAAGCCGTGGAAGTTCGCAATGCCAGCGTGGTCTACCAGACGGCAGACAACCCGGTCCACGCCCTGAGTGACATCTGTTTCGATATCCACGAAGGCGAATTTGTCTCGCTCATCGGCCCCAGCGGCTGCGGCAAGACCACGCTGATGCGCGTGATTGCCGATCTGGAAAAGATCAGCGCGGGCGAGGTACTGGTCAACGGCGTGAGCCCGCACGATGCGCGGCTGGCGCGGGCCTATGGCTATGTGTTCCAGGCGCCGGCGCTGTTCCCCTGGCGCAACGTGCTGGCCAATGTGACCCTGCCGCTGCAGATCCAGGGCAAAGGCAAGGCAGAGGCCAAGCGCATTGCCATGGAGCACCTGGAGCGCGTGGGCCTCAAAGGCTTTGAAGGCAAGTACCCCTGGCAGCTCTCGGGCGGCATGCAGCAGCGTGTGTCGATTGCGCGTGCGCTGTCGTTTGAGCCCAAGATTCTGATGATGGACGAGCCCTTTGGCGCACTCGACGAGATCACGCGCGACCGGCTCAATGAACAGCTGCAGCAGCTCTGGCAGCGCGAGCGCCGCACCGTGGTCTTTGTGACGCACAGCATTGCCGAAGCGGTCTACCTCTCGACCAAGATCGTGGTCATGTCGCCGCGCCCTGGGCGCATCGTCAAGGTGATTGATTCGACCTTGCCGAGTGAGCGCCACCTGGGCCTGCGGGATACACCCGAATTTGTCGCGCTGGCCCATGAAGTACGCGAAGCCTTAGCCGATGGCCACCACTAAAACCCTGACCCAACGCGCCGTCCAGAACTGGTTGCCTGTGGCCGTGGTGTTGTTGGCCGTGGTGCTGGCCTGGTACGGCGCAGCCTGGGCGCTGAACGCACCGGGCGCCATCGAGCGCGTGTTGGACGAAGAAGCTGGCTACACGCAGATGGAACTGTTCGAGGCCACCATGACCATGGAGCGCCCGCTGATGCCCGCGCCCCACCAGGTGGCCATGGACTTTTACGAGAGCCTGACCGAGTGGCCCGTGGACTCGCCGCGCAACCTGATTTACCACGTCGTTGTCACCGGTCAATCCACCTTGCTGGGCTTCGTCATGGGTACGGCGCTGGGCCTGCTGCTGTCGGTGCTCATCGTGCACAGCCGCACGCTGGACAAGGCGCTGCTGCCCTGGATCGTTGCCTCGCAAACCGTGCCGGTGCTGGCGATTGCGCCCATCGTGCTGGTGGTGCTGGGCAGCTTGGGCTTTTCGGGCACGGCGCCCAAGGCCTTTATCGCCATGTACCTGTGCTTCTTTCCGGTCACCGTGGCCATGGTGCAGGGCCTGCGTTCGCCGCAGAAGATTGAGACGGAAATGATGCATACCTACGCCGCGTCGCGCTGGCAGTCGCTGTGGCTGCTGCGCTTGCCTGCGGCCTTGCCCTTCCTGTTCCCCGCTTTGCGTGTGGGTGTGGCGGCCGGCCTGGTCGGTGCCATGGTGGCCGAGCTGCCCACGGGTGCGCAGGCGGGGCTGGGTGCGCGCCTGCTCACGGGTTCGTACTACGGGCAAACCGTACAAATCTGGTCCGCGCTGGTCATGTCGGCCCTGCTGGGGTTGGCACTCACCGGCATCGTGGCCGGTGTGGAGCGCCTGGTGCTGCGCAGCCGGGGGGGCGTATGACCAATGGTGTGACTCCGCTGTGGTTCTGGCCCGGCATGCTGCTCTTGGCGCTGGTGGCTGGCTACAGCGTCTACCGCATGGCTGCCGTCAATGGCAGTCGCTGGGTGGGCATGGCCACGGCCGCACTGTTTGGCGTGTGGGTGGTGGTGTTTTGGGAAATTTTGGTGCGCGCGCTCGATGTGCCGCGCGTGCTGCTGCCCGCGCCCAGCCTGGTGATCGGCTCGATCGATGACCATGCGCCCAAGCTCTGGGGCGATTTTGTGCAGACCGTGGGCAAGGCCGTGCTGATCGGCTGGGCCTTGGGCTGTGGCCTGGGTTTCTGTGTGGCGGTGGCGATTGACCGCATGCCTTTTCTGCAACGCGGCCTCTTGCCCGTGGCCTCGCTCACCAGCGCCATTCCGTTGGTCGGTGTGGCGCCCATTGCGGTCATGTGGTTTGGCTTTGACTGGCCGTCCAAGGCGGCTGTCGTGGTGCTGATGACCTTCTTCCCCATGCTGGTGTCCACGCTGGCGGGCCTGCAGGCCGCGGGCAAGCTGGAGCGCGAGCTTATGTACAGCTACGCCGCCAGCTACCCGCGCACATTGCTGGCACTGCGCTTGCCGGCGGCGCTGCCCTTCATCTTTGGTGCGCTCAAGGTGAATGCCACGCTGGCCCTCATTGGCGCCATCGTGGCCGAGTTTTTTGGCTCACCCACCTCGGGCTTGGGTTTTCGCATCAGCACCGAGGCCGCGCGCATGAACATGCCGCTGGTCTGGGGCGCGATTGTGGTGGCGGCGGTAACCGGTTCGGTGGCCTATGCCTTGCTAGTACAGCTGGAGCGCCGCGCGGCGTTCTGGCATCCCTCAGTGCGCGAAGGGTGAGCCCGCGCTTGGTCTGTGTTGCGTTTTTCCATTAACCCGTAGAAGGAGCTTTCCATGATTCGTTCTTCCCAATGCGCCAAGAGCCTGCTGGTTCTGGCGCTGGCCGCTGCCGGCTTTGCCGCGCAAGCTGCCGACAAGGTGACTGTGCAGCTCAAGTGGGTGCCGCAAGCCCAGTTTGCCGGCTACTACGTGGCCGCGGCCAAGGGCTTCTACAAAGACGCCGGCCTGGACGTGACCATCAAACCCGGTGGCCCTGACATTGCCCCCACGCAAGTGATCGCCGGCAAGCAGGCCGACATCGTGGTGGACTGGATGCCCTCGGCCCTGGCCGCGCGTGAAGCCGGTGTGCCCCTGGTCAACGTGGCCCAGGTGTTCAACCAGTCCGGCCTGATGCTGACCTGCAAAAAGGCCAGCGGCGTGGCCAGCCCCAAAGACTTCAAGGGCAAGACCCTGGGCGTCTGGTACGGTGGCAATGAGTACCCCTTCTTGAACTGGATGGGCAAGCTCGGCCTGAAGACCGACTCCGACATCAAGATCCTGAAGCAAGGCTTCAACGTCGACCCGCTGTTGCAAAACCAGGCCGCCTGTATTTCCACCATGATCTACAACGAGTACTGGCAAGTGGTGGACGCCGGCGTGAAGGAAAAAGACCTGGTCACCTTCTTCTATGAAAAAGAAGGCGTGGCCACGCTGGAAGACGGCCTGTATGTGCTGGAAGACAACCTGAAGGACCCCGCCTTTGTCGCCAAGATGGGCAAGTTCCTGAAGGCCACGCTCAAGGGCTGGGACGCTGCCGTCAAAGACCCCGAAGGTGCCGCCAAGGCCGTGGTGGCTGCGGACACATCGGGTAGCGCCAGCCTGAAGGTGCAAAAGCGCCAGATGGAAAACGTGGCCAAGCTCATCACCAATGCCGGTACCAAGAAGATTGGTTACCTGGAACCTGCGGCCTACGAGCGCACCGTGAAGGTGTTGCTGGCTGGTGGCAGCGACCCCGTGATCAAGAAAGACCCGGGCAAGGCTGCGTATTCGCACGCCATCTATGACGCCGCGCAAAAGTGATTGAATAATCGGCGACATGAACCACGTTGCCGATGCTCCCAAGGGCCTCATTCGCCAGACGAATGAGGCCCTGATACTTTCTGCGGCCGAGAAGGTGTTTGCGCGCGCCGGCTTTGGCGGCGCCACCATGGCCGCCATGGCCGAAGCCAGTGGCCTGCCCAAGGCCAACCTGCATTACTACTTTGGCAGCAAGGAGGTGCTGTACCGCGAGGTACTGGCGCGCATCCTCAACGACTGGCTGGTGCCCACGCATGGCATCACCGTGGATGCTGACCCCAAGACCGCACTAGCCCAATACATCCGCGACAAGATGCTGCTGTCCGCCCAACGGCCCGACGGTTCCAAGGTGTGGGCCAATGAACTGCTGCATGGCGCCCCCGTGGTGAAAAGCCTGTTGGCTACCGAACTGCGCACCCTGCTCTTGGAAAAAGCCGCCGTGGTGCAAGCCTGGGTCGATGCCGGACGCATGGCCCCGGTGGACGGCATGCACCTGTTCTTCACCATCTGGGCCGCCACCCAGACCTATGCCGACTTCGACGTGCAGATCTGCGCCGTGCTGGAGCAGGAAGCCCTCACCCCCAAAGACTTCGAACGCGCCACCGAGCACGTGGTGTCGCTGATCCTGCGCGGCTGCGGTTTATAAGCCAAATAGGCCTCTAGCCCGCGTAAAATTTGCGCTAGCAGCTCCTAATTCAGGAGCATGAATGGCATCTATCCCAATGAACTGGCTTCACCTTTTGCTGGGCAAGCGCAAGCCGCCCACGGCCGAACAGCGCGCGCAGGCCCTGATCAAGGCCGTCGACGCCGGAGGCTTGCCGCTCAACGCCGCCATCGTCAACGACATCGCCCGGCAGCTGGGGCTGGAGGTGTCGAGCCATGCGCGGATGGAGGACACGATTGCGCGGATTCGGGCGGCGTTGGGGCGGGTTTAGTGTTTGGGTGGAGCTGCTTTGCGGGGCGGAAGCAGACGTTCGCAGATTCACCCAAATGGGGGATATTCAGCCAACAACATTGACGTGAAAATCCCGCAATCTGTGACGCAATCCATTTCTTACAACCTGCGGGGTTTGTCGGAATTTTTATACCTGTACAAACTCACATGAAAATTTCTGAGATCGAGACTGAGAGCGGTTTTTCAGCGCAATTTTCGCCCAGTTTATTCCGCAGCCGCCAGAATATCCCGCAGGTTTTGCGGCATACATTACGTTAAAGCCCATGAAGAGTAGCACCACCTATTCATCTGACTTCGCAGAAGTAGCGCGCGCGTACTGTTCGTGGTGCGAGGCGGTTCACTCGGAACATAGCGATTCGCAAGCCGCCTATTGGCTCGGTCGTCTGTACTCTCAGGCTCTTCTTCTCCCTCGAGTCGGGCCGGAGAACGAGGACGGGCTGCCAGAGCTTCCTGCCGAAGCGCTCGCTCAGGCGACGAAGAATTTGGCCGTGTTTTCGGGCAGGTACTACCGCGAGGTCTTCGATCCGGATCCCTTGCTCGCAGATGAGCCCGTAATGGGCGACATTGGCGACGATTTGCTGGACACCTATAAGGATGTTCGCGCCGGTCTGGCGCTCTTCGATCGTGGCGAGACACACGAAGCAATGTGGCATTGGTCCTTTCTGCATCGCATCCACTGGGGGCGCCATGCAGTTGGCGCCATGTACGCGTTGCATTGCTTGGCGATCTCTCAAGGTGAGTGAGAATGCGCTTTAACTGGCCAATCGACACGGACCCACAACAGCAGGAGGCGGCTTCGCCGCAATGTGTTGTGGTCCTGTCATCTTTACGTTAGGCATCGCAACCCGATGCCGACAGCCGCCGATTGCAGGCTTGCTTTCATTCGCAAGTCTAATCCTCGCGTGTGTATGCGCACTGATCGGAAAAAGATTCCACACCGTTAGTTGATGTCTCAACATGGGCTGATGTATGCCCGCTATCAGTCTGAACTCGCCATTTTCTCCGCACCTCCCAAGTAACCCGTGAAAGCATGCAACGCGATGCCTTACCATCGCTTCCCATGAAAACCACCTACATTTTTGGCGCCATCCTCGTCTGCAGCATCGCAGGAACTTTGATCGGCGCGCGTGCCACCAAAACGGTCCTGTTGGTCGTCAGCGGTGTGCTTTCGGCCTACGGCCTGTTCCGCATCTTGGGCTGATTTTTTACGACGCCGGGCACACACCATGAAACGCCCATTGCTCATACTGGTCCTGACCGCCGCGGTGCACCTGCCTGGGTGGACGCAAGTATTCGGTACGGTGGATGCCGTAAGCGGACATGTGACGGTGCAGGGTGCTGATGGCGCGGGCACGCCAGCGGTGGTGGGGCAGAAAATTCAGGTGGGCCAAACGGTTGTGACATTGGCGGATGGTGAGCTGCATGCGCAAACAGAAGACCATGGGCTCATCGCGGTGCGTCCCAATTCGGTCTTCACAGTGACTCGCTATGTTGCCAGCCAAGACGGGAATGGTGTAGTCGAAATGTCTCTGCTTCAGGGGGCGCTGCGCTCCATTTCTGGCTGGATCGGCAAACTCAATCCGCGCGGCTACCGATTGACCGCGGGCACGGCCACCGTGGGCATACGTGGCACCGACCACGAAACCGTGGTGCTGGACCATGAACTGGATGGTGAACCGGCGGGTACCTATAACTCGGTGCTGGAGGGCGCCACCACGCTGCGCACCGCCCAGGGCGAGGTGCAGGTGGAGGCTGGTCAGCACGCTTTCTCTGCGCGTGGCGGGCAGGTGGCGCCGGGCCTGCTGGCCCACCATCCCCGGTTTTTTCTGAACCGCCTGCTGCGGTTGGAGGATGGCATTCCCGAGCGCAAACGCTTGTTGGCCCAGCGCCTGCAAAAACTGTTGGCACGCCACCCGAAGATGGCGGAGCGGCTGCGGGAGCGGGTGGATGGCATGGATGCCGACGAGAAAAAAGCCTTGCGCCAGCGCCTGAGAGAACGCGGACACAGAGCGAACGAAAAGTAGAAATAACTACGTGTGTCACTCAAGCACCAGTTTGGCAAGATCACCCACATTGCCCAGTGGGATATGGTGGTCCCTATCTAACCAGAGCGCTGGTTTGCAGAGACAATGGACGCTGTCTGAAAACATCTTTTTGTGAGTGGTTAGGTACAACGATGTACAGGGTAGTTACAAAGGCCATGCGCCAGTTCAAGGGAAAGTGGCAACAGGTCATAGACACCGGGCCATGGCATCCCGTTGAGGATCGTGCGCTGCAATGGGCGAACTACTTGTCTTCCACGGGTCTGTATGACGTCGTGGAGATTGAATCCAACCTGCGGGATGCGACCGACGGCCGCCGTTACCGGGTCTAGCGCTAGCCACCGTCTCTTCGGGACCCATAGGTGTTGGCATAAGCCCAGGTAAATTCCGCGCCGATGAGAAAAATCTGCGCCGAGTAGTACACCCACAGCAAAATCATCACGAGTGAACCCGCCGCACCAAAGCCGGTGACCACGCCACTGCGCCCGATGTACAGGCCGATCAGGTACTTGCCGAAGCTGAACAGCAGGGCGGTGAAGATGGCACCGATCCAGACATCGGCCCATTCCACGCGGGCCCGCGGCATGACCTTGTAAATCAGCGCAAACAAGACCGACACCAGGGCGAACGCGCCGATGGCGTTGGTGATGGCGGCCAGTGCATACCAACCGCCGAAGACCGGCTCCGCCCAGCGTCCCATGGTGGCCAGCGCGGCACTGAAGACCAGTGACACAGTCAGCAAAAATCCGATGGCCAAAATCATGCCAAACGACAGCAGCCTGGCGCGCACCAGCGTGAACCAGCCACTGGCCCGCTGCCGCAGCGGAACGCGCCATATGCGATCGAGCGCGTCCTGCAACTCAGCAAACACGGTGGTCGCGCCGAGGAACAACAGCACCACGCCCAGCGCGGTGGCCAGAGACCCTTCTGCGGGTCGGCGCACGCTGGCCAGCAAGTCTTCCACCGCCTTGGCGCCGCCGTCACCCATCAAGGCACGCAGTTGCGACGCGATCTCGCCGCGGGCCGCGTCCTCGCCAAACAGCAACCCTGCCACCGCGATGACGATGAGCATCAACGGCGCCAGGGAAAACAGGGTGTAGTAGGCAAGGGCCGCGCCCATGCTGGGCGCGTAATCGCCCAGCCAGGACTTGGCGGTTTGCACCAGCAAGCCCCATGCGGCGGTGACCGTCAGCAGTGGGGGTGCAGAGCTACGATCCCCCATATGCCCAGGGCTAGTGGTTCAGGCCGTCAGAGTACGGCGTGGTGCCGTAGTAGGTGTGCAGGCTGTTGGTCCAGGTGGTGTCCGCCATGTCGGGCCAATGGTCCTTGTCGAAGCCGGGTGCGTTTTCCAGCTTTTCTTTGGCCACGTCCAGCGTGAAGCGCTTGTTGGCGGTGTCCAGCTTCAGGGCTTCCCACGGCACGGCAAACAGCTTGTCGCCCAGCCCCAAGAATCCGCCAAAGGCCAGCACCGCATAGGCTACGCGCCCGGTGTGCATGTTCAGCAGGATTTCCTTGACATCGCCCAGGTCGTCGCCAGCGGGGTTGTACACGTCGTTGCCGATCAGGGTGTCTGCGCCCATGAGCCCAGGTCCCGGACCGTGGTCATAGTCCTGTTGGACGTCGCCGTGTTGGGGGGATTTGTAGATGCCGTAGGTGTCTCTGTCGAGGTAGTTCATATGCGTCCGATCTGTGGAATGGTTGCGGTCCTGCCCCCGCTTGCGCAGGGGCACCTGAGGAAGGCGGGGCACTTACTTGTGTTGTGCGTTGCCGTTGCGGTGCTGCGCGTTCTGGTCGGTCGACTTGTGGTCGCCCGAGCCTTGCAGCTTGCCGCCGTCCTTCTGGTTTTTGCCGGACTGTTCCACATTGGCGCCCGCTTGCTGGTGCTGCGGTTGTGGCTTGCTCTTGGGGGTGCTGCTGGAGGTTTTGCTCTGTGTCATGGTGAGTTCCTTGGAGAGTAGGTTGCAGTTGCGTGAACGCCCTATGCGCCCACAACCACATCCTAAAAATCCACCCACCACACCTCTGTGCGATAGCCTACGCAGGGATGTAACGCTTTGCTACTTAAGCGTGTGAACGTGCCCCTTAGGGCGACACGAACACCCGCGCCTTGCGGGGTGTCAGTACCACCACTTCGCCGTCTTTCAGCGCCAGCGCTTTGTATTCCTGTGCGCCAATTTGCGCTTCGATGATGTCACCACTGCCCGCGGCGCTGCTGTCTTGCGGCAGCAGCTCCAGGCGTGCGATGGGGCCCACCACGATGGCGCGGACCAGCTTGGCGGCAATGCCGTTCTGGCCGGTGCCGGCGGCGTAGCGCTGCACGTCCAGGTCGTGCGGGCGCACATAAGCGAAGGCTTTGGCATCTTGCGCAGTGGCGTGCTCGGGCGTGGCCAGACGCACGCCGTGCTGGGCTTCGCCAATCAACATCTCGCCTTCGTGGGCACGGCCGTGGAACAGGTTCACATCGCCCAAGAACCCATACACAAACGGGCTGGCCGGGTGGTCCCACACCTGTTGGGGCGAACCAATCTGCTCCACCTGGCCGCTGTTCATCAGCACCACGCGGTCGGCCACTTCCAGGGCTTCTTCCTGGTCATGGGTCACAAAAATGCTGGTCACATGCAGGTCGTCGTGCAGGCGACGCAACCAGCGGCGCAGTTCCTTGCGCACCTTGGCATCCAGCGCGCCAAACGGTTCGTCCAGCAGCAGCACCTTGGGCTCTACCGCCAGTGCGCGGGCCAACGCAATGCGCTGGCGCTGGCCGCCCGACAGTTGCGCCGGGTAGCGGTCTGACAGCCAGTCCAGCTGCACCAGGCCCAGTAGCTCGTGCACCTTTTGCTTGATGACAGTCTCGCTGGGGCGGCTGGCGCGTGGCTTCATGCGCAGGCCGAAGGCCACGTTGTCAAACACCGTCATGTGGCGGAACAGTGCGTAGTGCTGGAACACGAAGCCCACATTGCGTTCGCGCACATGCACGTCGGTGGTGTCTTCGCCGCTGAAAAGGATGTTGCCTTGGTCGGCTGTCTCCAGCCCGGCAATGATGCGCAAGAGCGTGGTCTTGCCGCAGCCGGATGGGCCCAGGAGGGCGACGAGTTCGCCGGATTCGATGTCCAGGTTGACGTCACGCAGGGCCTTGAAGGTGCCGAAGTCTTTGCTGACGTTGCGGATAGCAATGCTCATAATTTTTCTCGAAGAAAGAGGGGGCTCAGGCCTGCGCGGGCGCAGTGGGGCGTTCGGGGGGCAGCTCGGCAGCGGCCTTTTGGTCGCGCTCAAACTGCCATTCCACAAAGGACTTGATCACCAGCGTCACCAGGGCCAACAACGCCAGCAGCGAGGCCACCGCAAAGGCGGCGACCGACTGGTATTCGTTGTACAAAATTTCCACATGCAGCGGCATGGTGTTGGTCTGGCCGCGGATGTGGCCGGACACGACCGACACCGCGCCGAACTCGCCCATGGCACGTGCGTTGCACAAGATGACGCCGTAGATCAGCCCCCACTTGATGTTGGGCAGCGTCACATGCCAGAAGGTTTGCCAGCCCGTGGCGCCCAGCACCATGGCGGCCTGCTCTTCTTCGGTGCCTTGTGCCTGCATCAGCGGGATCAGCTCGCGCGCAATGAAGGGGAAGGTCACAAAGATGGTGGCCAACACAATGCCCGGCACGGCGAACACGACCTTGATGTCATGCGCCTGCAGCCAGGGGCCAAACCAGCCGTGTGCGCCAAACATCAGCACGTAGATCAGGCCCGCCACCACGGGCGATACCGAGAACGGCAGGTCCACCAGCGTGGTGAGGAAAGCCTTGCCCTTGAACTCGTACTTGGCAATGGCCCAGGCGGCGGACACGCCAAACACCAGGTTCAGCGGCACAGCAATCGCCGCCGTGATCAGCGTGAGGCGGATGGCGCTCCAGGCGTCGGGTTCCTTGAAGGCCTCAAAGTAGGCCTCCAGGCCCTTGCGCAGCGCTTCGGTGAACACGGCGGCCAGCGGCAACAGCAGGAACAGAAAGATAAAGGCGAGTGCGGTGCCCACCAGGGTCCACTTCACCCAGGTGGGTTCGGTGGTACCGGCTTTGGCGCGGCGCACGGTGCGGGTGTTGCTCATGCGGAGGCTCCCGAGCGTTTGCGCTGCCAGGCTTGCAGCGCGTTGATGATCAGCAGCAGCACGAAGGAAATGACCAGCAGCACAGTGGCCACAGCGGTGGCACCGGCGTAGTCGTATTGCTCCAGCTTGCCGATGATGATCAGCGGCGTGATTTCCGACACCATGGGCATGTTGCCGGCGATGAAGATGACCGAACCGTACTCGCCGATGGCCCGGGCAAACGCCATGGCAAAACCGGTGAGCAGCGCAGGCGCGATGGTGGGGAAGATCACATGCCGAAAGGTCTGCAGGCGCGTGGCGCCCAGGCAGGTGGCGGCTTCTTCCAGTTCCTTCTCGGCGTCTTCCAACACGGGTTGCACCGTGCGCACCACAAAAGGCAGGCCGATGAAGATGAGGGCGATCACCACGCCATTGCGGTTGAACGCGAGCTGAATGCCATGCGGCTCCAGCAGGCTGCCAATCCAGCCATTGCTGGCCAGGAGCGCGGTCAGCGAGATACCCGCAACCGCGGTGGGCAGCGCAAAGGGCAGGTCCACCAGCGCGTCAATGATCTTCTTGCCGGGGAAGGTGTAGCGCACCAGCACCCAGGCCACCAGCAGGCCAAACACCGCGTTGACCAGCGCCGCGAGGAACGCAGCGCCAAAGGTCAGCCGGTACGAGGCCATGACGCGGGGGCTGGCCACCGCGGTGACGAACTGGTCCCAGCTCAGGGTGAAGGTTTTGAATATCAGCGCGGAGAGAGGAATCAACACAATCACGCTGAGGTAAAACAGCGTGAACCCCAGTGTGATGTTGAACCCGGGCAGAACCTTTTTGGCAGCACGCATTTATTTGACGGTGTAAAGCTTGTCGAACTGGCCACCGTCGTTGAAGTGCACTTTCTGCGCTTCGGCAAACGAACCAAAGTAGTCTTCCACGTGGAACAGGCTGATCGGCTTGAACACGTTGCTGTACTTCTTCAGGATGGCCTGGTTGGTGGGGCGGATGGCGTGCTTGGCGGCGATTTCCTGGCCTTCATCGGAGTACAGGAAGTTCAGGTAGGCCTTGGCTTGTTCAGCCGTGCCCTTCTTGGCCACGGTGCGTTCCACCACTGCGACGGGGTTTTCTGCCACCACCGAGCTGCTGGGGTGCACGGCGTCCACCTTGCCGGCGCCGAATTCGTTGTCCACGCTCACCACTTCCGATTCGAACGTGATCAGCACGTCGCCAATATTGCGTTGCAAGAAGATGGTGGTCGCATCACGGCCGCCCTTGGCCAGCACGGGCACGTTTTTGTAGAGTTTGCTCACATAGTCCAGGGCTTGGGCGTCGGTGCCGCCCTTCTTGCGCACCTGGCCCCAGGCGGCCAAGTAGGCCAGACGGCCGTTGCCGCCCGTCTTGGGGTTCACCACCACCACTTGCACGCCGGGCTTGATCAGGTCGTCCCAATCCTTGATGCCCTTGGGGTTGCCGTTGCGCACCAGGAACAGCATGGTGGAGCTGGTGGGGGATGCGTTGTTGGGGAATTTCTTGGTCCAGTCCTTGGCCACTACGCCGGTGCTGGCCAAAAAGTCCACGTCGGTGCTGGTGTTGAAGGTGACCACGTCGGCCTCCAGGCCGTCGTTCACCGCACGCGCCTGGGCGCTGGAGCCGCCGTGGGCTTGGTCAATCTTGATGTCCTTGCCCGTGGTTTTCTTGTAGTTGGCAATGAACGCGGTGTTGATGTCCTTGTAGAACTCACGCGCCACGTCGTAGGAGGCGTTCAGCAGCGTGGTCTGTGCTGCTACCAAATTGCTAGCTGTCAGCGCAATGGTGGCGAGGGCTAGCGTAGCTTTTTGCTTGAAATTCATGGCGGGACCCCAAAAAGGTGGTTTGCAACAAAGTGTGCAGAACCGCGATTCTGGGGATGCGGCGATAAAACCACAACGAATAGTTCGTTGTTTGTATATGCGGCAATCGGTCTAAGCCGGGCTAATTGGCGGCTTTGGTGGCAGAGCGGCTCAGCGTCCAGCGCAGGCCCAGCCCAACCGAGGTGCCGGTGGACTGCTGGTACAGCGGGCTGGCGGCGTTGGCCGAGCCCGCATAGCTCTCGGCCCGCAGGTAGGCGTACACCCGCACATCGGGCCCGAGGTCGCGCGCGGCATTGAGCGTCAGCCGCGTAGCAATCAGCCCGGCCTGGGCGGTGTAGGCGGGGCGCTGGGCCGTGGCCAGGTTGGCGGGCACGCCATAAAAGTACTGGTTGAGTGTGCTGTCGCCCAGCACCAGGCTGGCGCTACCGGACAGGCGCCAGCCTGCGCCCACGTCGCGCACTTCGTAGGTCAGCTCAGGCTCCAGCGCAAAACCCTGGTTGCGCACGCCGCTGTTGATCTCCAGCACCGTGCGCAGCGGCAGCTCGTAGCGCAGCTGGTGGCCTGGGCTGGGGCGTGCCAGCGTGCCTTTGAGCCGCGGGCCAAACTCGATCAGCGTGCCCAAGTCCGGCATGCCCTGACGGGCCGGGATGTCCTGCGAGCTGGCGGGCAGCGAGGCGGCAAAGCCGATGTCCAGCTCGGTGTCCTCGGTGCGCAGCAGGCGCGCCCCCACGCCGCCCCGGTCCGAGCGGAACACCTCGCCGCGGTAAATCAGCGTGGGCAGCACCAGCGCGCGCGTGCTGCGCTCGCTGGACGCGGGATAGGCCGGGGCCGACAGGCTGCCGGCAAACACACCGACCTCCCACAGGGGCAGGCCTTCGTCCTCCGCATATACGGGCAGTGCCAGGCCGCAGCCCAGCAGGGCCAGTGCAGCCCAGGCTGTACGCGCTGCCATCAGCGCAGCAGGCTCACGGCGGCGATGGCAAGCCAGCCCAGACAGAAGTTGGTGATCACCAACGTGTTGATTTGACCCGCTGCCTTGGCCGCCGCGGGCCATTCGCCGGCGGCTACGGCGCGTTGGTATTTCTTGAAGCCGGCGAAGTAGATGTGCCCAAAGATCAGAAACATCAGCACGCCCACGCCGGCCATCACGTCCCAGCCCAGGGGCACCACGCCCGCACCCATGACGGCCTTGGAGGCGCGGAAGGCGCTGGTGTACAGGTGGCCGCCCGTGGCCAGCAGGCCCACGATGGCAATGCACACCGCCAGAAAGAAGCGCCGCATCACCGCCACCATGAGCCGCGCGCGTGGTTGCGCCTCCAGCGTGGCCAGTGCAGCGGGGCGCAGCGCCAGCAGCATGAAGGCCATGCCGCCCATCCAGACGATGGCGCAGACGAGGTGGATGAAAACGAGGGCGTTGTACATGGGGAGTCCTTGGGGAGTGGCAGTCATTGTCAGCCAAACAGCTCGCCACGCGCCGCATTGGTGATGGCCACCACGCAGGGGTGGGTGATGCGCCGCTCTACCGACACCGCAAAAAACTCCTCCACCAGCTCGTCCGTGCGCCCAATGACCTCCACGCCAAACTGCTCGATGATGTCGGCCTCCATGACCGAGGGCGCCATGAAGACGCCGCGGCCCCTGCGGCCAAAGGCGTTCATCAGCGCGCCGTCGTCAAACTCGCCAATCGTGCGCGGATGGATCTGGTGGCGGCTCAGCCAGCCTTCCCACTGCTGGCGCACCGAGGCCTGGGCGCCCTGGATCAGCATGGGGGCGCCGTTCAGGCAGGCGGGGAAGGGGCCGGTGAGCTGGGCCCGCAGCTCGGGCGTGCAGAAAAAGCTCATGGCGGTACTGCCCAGCGGGTGGTTGAAGGCCTTGACGCTGATGCGTTTGGACATGGGCTCGTCGGCAATCACCAGGTCCAGCTGGTTCAGCGCCAGCTTGGCCAGCAGGTCGGGGAACTTGCCTTCGCTGCAGATCAGCCGCACCGGCTCTTCCACCGACAACGCGGGCTCCAGCAGCCGGTAGGCCAGCGACTTGGTCACCGAGTCGGCCACGCCCACCTTGAAGTCCAGCACCTTTTGCGCACCGGTGGACTGGCGCACCGCGTTTTCCAGCTCAGCGCCCAGCGTGAAGATCTGGTCCGCATAGCCCAGTGCCAGGCGGCCGTCCTCGGTCAGCTCCAGGTTGCGCCCGCTTTTCTGGAACAGTTTGCGGCCCAGCCAGTCCTCCAGCAGCTTGATCTGGCCCGACAGCGTTTGCGGCGTGGTGTGCAGCTGCTCACCCGCCCGCATCACCCCGCCGGCCTTGGCGGTAACCCAGAAATAGTGAAGGTGCTTGAAGTTCATGGGGCGCTCCGTCTGAAACAAACTGAAACACTGCGAAATAATCGAAGTAAAAAATTACAAAATACGAATTTACGCGAAGCATACAGCGGCCTACAGTTCAAGTCTTCCCGTCAATTACTCAAAGGAGTAAACCTATGCGACTCAGTACCCGAGGCCGTTTTGCCATTACCGCCATGATCGACCTGGCCCTGCGCGAGAGCGGCCAGCCCGTGCCCCTGCAGGACATCGCGCTGCGCCACCGCATTTCGCTGTCGTACCTGGAGCAGGTGTTTGCCAAGCTGCGCCAGCACGGTCTGGTGGAGAGCACACGTGGCCCCGGCGGCGGCTACACCCTGGGCTTTCGCGGAGACACCATCAGCGTGGCCGACATCATTGGCGCGATTGAAGACAGCGAAGACAACGCCGCACGCCGCGAACAGGGCGAAGACATGACCAAGGAGCTGTGGGCTGCGCTGCAGTCCACCATCGTGGCGCACATGAAGACCATCACGTTGCAAAGCCTGGCGGCCGAACAGCGCGCCAAGGGTTTTCAGGTGCAGGAGCGCAAGACGGCCAAGAAGGGCGTGTTGCAAAAGCTCAAGCCCCTGGCACCCGTGCGTACCAATGCGCCTAACTCGGTGTTTGCGCTGGGCCAGTCGCTGGCGCTGCGCGGCTGAACTTCAAGCCAAATGTGGCGCTAGCCCGCGTAGACGCTGCGCTGGCAGCTACTGAATTGATAGTGCTTCGGTGGTGGCGGGCAGCTGAAACGGCGCGCCTAGCAGTGACTGCAGCAGCGCCAGGCCCAGCGGCCACGGGCCAAAGCCGGCTTCCACGTTGATGTGACCGGCGTTTTGCAGCCGCACGAACTCGCTGCCCCAGGCCCGCGCATAGGCGCCTGCGGTGCGTACGGGGCAAAACGGGTCGTTGCTGCTGGCGACCAGCACGCTGCGGTAGGGCAGGGGCTGGTAGGGCACGGGCGCGAAGTCGGCCAGAATGCCGCGCCGCTCGGGGTCGGCCGGCGCCACCAGCAGCGCGCCCTGAATCTTGGCTGCCACCTCGGGTGGCAGGTGGGTGGTCGCAATGCAGCCCAGGCTGTGGGCGGCAATCACCACCGGGCCAGGCGCATCGAGGATGGTTTGCCCGATGGACGCCACCCAGGCCGTGCGCACCGGGGTAACCCAGTCGTCCTGGTGCACGCGCACCGCGCCGGGAATTTGCTCGGCCCACAGGGTTTGCCAGTGGCCGGGGCCGGAGTCGCGCCAGCCGGGAACGATGACAAGGGTGACCATGGGAGTTGCGCCAGAGCGCCAAATGCTGAACAGAGGGGCATTGTCAGAACCCCTTCTTAAAACCCAAACTACTTATTTCCCATTTGCATATAGCGAATTGAACCTTAGGGACTTTGCCAATGCGGGTCGGTTTGGCGGTCCGTCGCCACAAATGCGTCGTGCACGCTGCGGAACAAGCGGCCCTGCAGTCGCTGCCCCAACGCGGTCGGTTGCAGGCGGTCCATCACCGGGCCTTTGACTTCGGCCAGCTCCAGCCGGATGCCGCGCTGGCTCAGGCTTTGTTCCAGCTCGGTCAACATGCCCAGCGCGGTCGCGTCGATCTGGTTCACCGCGGAGCACACCAGGAGCAGGCGCCGGATGGAGGCATCCGCCTGCACCAGAGTCTCGATGTGTTCCTCCAGCGCAGTGGCGTTGGCAAAAAACAGGCTTTCGTCCACGCGCAGCGCCAGCAGGCCCGGCACGGTTTCTACCGCGTGGCGCTCCATGTTGCGGAAGTGCTCGGTGCCCGGCACGCGGCCCACCACGGCCATGTGCGGGTGGCTGCTGCGCCAGACCAGGGCCGCCAGCGACATCGCCACACCCAGCACAATGCCCGTTTCCACCCCCAGCACGATCACACCCAAGGCCGTGGCCAGTAGCGACAGCGCATCCGCCCGGTCATAGGCCCAGCTGGCCTGGAGGGTGGCCATGTCCACCAAAGAAAACACCGCCACGATGATGCCAGCGGCCAGAACACTCAGGGGGAGGTAATAGAACAGCGGCGTGAAGAAACTGATGATGACCACCATGAACGCGGCCGTGATGAGCGAAGCCAGCGGCGTTTGCGCACCCGCAGCAAAGTTGATGGCAGAACGCGACAGCCCGCCGTGCACCGGGTAGCTGCCGGTCAGGGCGCTGGCAATGTTGGCGGCCCCCATGCCCCACAGTTCGCGGTCCGGCGCAATGCGCTGTTGGCGCTGCGTGGCAAACGACTGCGCGACCGACACACTGCCCACAAACCCGACGAGCGAGATCAGTAGCGCGGGCAGCCACAGCTGGCCCAGCTCCGAGAGGCCGGGTAGCGACAGGTTCCACGCCGGCAACCCGGCGGGCACGCTGCCCACCACGGCCACCTGCCGCGTCACATCCCATTGGCCCCAGGCCACCAGACCGGTGCCCACGATGACGGTGGCAATGGGTGCCATGCGGGCCAGCAAGTCTGCCGCTTGGGCGCCCACGCCCGCGCGCAGCAGGGCGGGCGCCAGGGCGCGGCGGGCCAGCAGCAAAGCCACCATGCTGCCCAGGCCCAACGCGATGGTCGTGGGGTTGCTTTGCGGCAGCGCGCGCCACAGGCCTTGCAGCGTAGCCGCGCTGGAACTGCTGGGTGCCTCCACGCCTAGGATGTGCTTGAGCTGGCCCAAAGCGATCATGACCGCCGAGCCCGACACAAAGCCGCTGATGACCGGGCGGCTTAAAAAGTAGGCCAAAAACCCCAGCCGCAACGCACCAAAGGCCAGAAACATCAGCCCCGAGATGAGCGCCAGGTGCATGGCCAGTTGCACGTAGTCGGTGGTGCCCGCAATCGCCAACGGCTGCAGTGCGCTGGCCGTCATGAGTGCGGCAATGGCCACCGGGCCTACGGCCAGCGTCATGCTGGAGCCCACCAGCGCGTAGGCCACCACGGGCAGGATGCTGGCGTACAGCCCCATCTGCGGCGGCAGGCCGGCCAGCAGGGTGTAGGCCAGGCTTTGCGGAATCACCAGCACCGCGACGATGAGGCCGGCCGACACATCACCGCCCAGCCAGGCGCGCTGGTAGTGGCGCAGCCAGTGTGGCAGCCAGGAGAAGCGGGCGGGCACCATGGCGCGGGGCAGGCGCTTATTCGGCCTGGGTCAGTGCGTAGAGCTGGGCGGACCGCGCGCCCGAGCGACAAAACGCCAGCACGGGTTGCGGCGCGGTTTGCATCGCCTCGCGCATGGCTTGTACCTGCGCGGGGGTGATGGCACCCCCCACTACCGGCAGGTACACATAGTGCAGGCCAGCGGCGCGGGCCGCGGCCTCCACGCTGCTGCTCAGGGGCTGGTCGGGACCGCCTTCGCCATCGGGGCGGTTGTTCACCAGGGTCTTGAAGCCTTGGGCCACGGCGTCGGCCACCATGCTGGCGTCCATCTGGGCGGCCACGGCAAAGTGGGGGGCGAGGGCTTGGGTGCGAAGGGTCATGTCATGCGTCTCCTGTCAAAGTGCGCTCAGCAACTTGGGCGCGGCGTTCTGCCCACTCAAAAATTGCCATGCCGGCCACCATGGCCAGCACAAATACGGCAGCCTTGGATTGTCCCGCGCCCAGCGACACAATCGCCGGCCCCGGGCAAAAACCTGCAAGACCCCAGCCAGCCCCAAACAGCAGGCTGCCGACGATCAGGCGTTTGTCAATATGGCGGCTGGTCGGCAGCTGCATGGCGCCACCCAAAAAGCTGGTGGTGCGCTTTTTGGCCAGTGCAAACGCGCCCAGGCCGACCAGAATGGCGCCGCCCATGACAAAGGCCAGTGACGGGTCCCAGGCCCCGGCCAGGTCCAGAAAACCCAGCACCTTGCTCGGGTCGGTCATGCCCGCCACGATGAGGCCCAGGCCAAACAACAAGCCCACGGCAAATGCGGCAATGCGTTCTTTCATAGAAAGCTCCTTGGGTTCTGGGAATCAGGCCAGCGCGTGGCGCAGGACGAACACGGTGACAAAGCCCGCCGCCATAAAGACCAGCGTGGCCACCAGCGAGCGCGGTGACAGGCGCGAGAGCCCGCACACACCGTGGCCGCTGGTACAGCCCGCGCCATAGCGCGTGCCTACACCCACCAGCAGGCCAGCCAAGACGACCGTGCCCCAGCCCGCGTCAATGGTGGCGGGTACCGCAGCACCGGTCAGCAACAGGTACAGCGCGGGTGCCACCAGCATGCCCAGCACAAAGGCGATGCGCCAGCCGGTGTCACCCCGCGTGGGGCGCAGCAAGCCGCCCACGATGCCGCTGATACCCAGCACGCGGCCATTCAACAAAATAAATAGGGCCGAGGCCAGGCCCAGCACCAGGCCGCCAGCCAGTGCGGTCCAGGGGGTGAAGTGGTTCCAGTCGATTGTCATTCCATGCTCCTTGAGGGTGGTTGCTTGTGCAGCCACGGTCCTACCCGATGTGCGCCCTTCAGTTTGCGCATATGAATATCCGGTTTTCTTCCTTGGCCCGCTGGGGCCGCGCCCTTAGCCTAGCGCCCTATGTCCGCATTTGACTCTCCGGCGGCGCAGGACGCCCTGCGCCACGCCGATCTCTCCGCTTCGGTGGAATCGCTCTACGCCCAGCTGCGGGCTACCGCCATTGTCAGGGACCAGCAGGGGGGCCATGCGGCGGCAGAGCGCCAGGCCATCCGCGACAGCGGGCTGCTGAACCTCAGCATTCCCAAGGAGCACGGTGGCGCCGGGCTGCCGTGGAGCGATATTTACAAGGCCATACGCCGCCTGGCCGAGGCCGACAGCGCGTTGGCCCATGTCTTTGCCTTTCACCATTTGCAGGTGGCCAGCATCCAGCAGTTTGGTACTGCAGAGCAGCAGGCGCACCTGCTGAAGGCCACGGTGGAGCAGCATATTTTCTGGGGCAATGCCCTGAACCCGCTGGACAAGCGCGCCACCATTACCGAACGGAATGGGGAGCGCGACGGTGGTTTTGTGCTGCATGGCCCCAAGAGCTACTGCTCGGGCTCGGTGGGGTCGGACTACCTCTTGGCATCCGGCTGGCATGAGGCCAGCCAGAGCGCGGTTGTCGTCGTCGTGCCCAGTACCCGCCAGGGCGTGGCCATTGCGGCCGACTGGGATGCCTTTGGCCAGCGCCAAACCGACAGCGGCAGTGTGCAGTTTGACCAGGTGCAGATCCACCCCAACGAAGTGCTGCAAGGCCCCGGCGCCCCGCGCACGCCGTGGGCCACCCTGCGCACCCAGGTCTCGCAGCTGATCTTGACCAACTTGTACCTGGGCCTGGCCAAAGGCGCCTTTGATTCCGCCCGCGAGCAGATCCAGCACCACACGCGGCCCTCGTTTTTCTCGACCGCGGCCAGCGCCAGCCAGGACCCCTATATCCAGCACCGCATCGCAGAGCTGTGGTTGCTGATCCGCCCCGCCGTTTTGCTGGCTGATGATGCCGCCCGCCAGCTCGATGCAGCCTGGGCCGTGGGCCCCGCGCTCACCGCGCAGCAGCGGGGCGAAGTGGCCATTGCCGTGAACGAGGCCAAGGCCCTCGCGCACAAGGCCAGCCTGGAGGTGAGTTCGCAGTTCTTCGAACTCACCGGTGCACGTGCCAGTTCGCAAGCGCTGGGGCTGGACCGCTTCTGGCGCAACGCGCGCGTGCACACCCTGCACGACCCGATTGACTACAAGTACCGCGACCTGGGCCGCTACCTGCTGGACGGCCAGTTCCCTGACCCCACACCGTATTCCTGAATCTGCTTTCTGAAACCTGTTGCAAAGACCCCCATGACCCTCTCACGCCGCACCCTGCTACAAGCCGCCTCTGTCTCAAGTGCCAGCCTGGCATTGCCCTCCATTGCGCTGGCAGCCGAGCCCTTGAAAGAGCTGCGACTGGACTACGCGTACTACTCGCCCTCCAGCCTGGTACTGCGCCGCTTTGGCTGGCTGGAAGATGACTTCAAGAAAGACGGCGTGGCCATCAAGTGGGTGTTCAGCGCCGGTAGCAACCGCGCGCTGGAGTACCTCAATGCCAGCAGCCTGGACATTGGTTCGTCGGCCGGTCTAGCGGCCCTGCTGTCCAAGGCCAATGGCAACCCCATCACCGCGCCCTACATCTTCTCGCGCCCCGAGTGGACCGCGCTGGTGGTGACCAAGGATTCGCCCATCCAGTCGCTCAAGGACCTCAAAGGCAAGAAGATCGCGGCCACCAAGGGCACGGATCCCTACCTGTTTTTGCTGCGCGCATTGAAGACCGCGGGCCTCAAGCGCAGCGACATCGAGCATGTGTCGCTGCAGCATGCCGACGGGCGCGTGGCGCTGGAGCAAGGCCGGGTGGATGCCTGGGCCGGCCTGGACCCCATCATGGCCGCCAGCGAGCTGGACTCGGGCGCTCGCCTGATCTACCGCAACGTGGCTTTCAACACCTATGGTTTCCTGAATGTGCGCGAAGAGTTCTTGGCCAACCACCCTGCCGAAGTGGCCCGCGTGATCACCGCCTATGAGCGCGCTCGCAAATGGATTCTGGCCAACACCACTGAGGCCGCCAAGATCGTGGCCGAAGAGGCCAAGGTCAGCCTGCAGGTGGCCTTGCTGCAAGTGAAGCTGCGCACCGACTTCAGCAACCCCCTGCCTTCGCAAGAGCACATCAAGGCCCTGCAGGCCGCGGCGCCCATTCTGGTGGATGAGGCTTTAGTCAAACCCGATGCGGACCTGAACAAGGCGATTGCCAGCTTGGTGAACACCAAGTTCTCTGTACCCCTGATCCAGCGCACTTGAGTCCCTGCACAGATCCCATGTCCGTCAACCCCGAAGTTCTGTTCATCCAGTCGACACCGGCCGCAGAAGCTGCGCCGGTGGGGCGTGCAGAAGTGCGTGAAAGCGCGGCGCCGCTGCGACCCTGGTGGGGGCTGGTGCTGCCAGCGCTCGTGCTGCTGGGCGGGGAGTTGGCGGTGCGCCTGGGCTGGATCAGTGCCCACCTGTTGCCCGCGCCCAGCGATGTGGCGCGCACGCTGGTGGGGCTGGGTGCCGAGGGACTGACGGCCCATGTGCTGGCCAGCACGCTGCGCGTGGCCGCCGGCTTTGCGCTGGGCGCCAGCACTGCGCTGCTCATTGGTGCCTGGGTAGGCCTGTCCCGCAAGGCCGAGGCCGTGCTGGACCCCAGCTTCCAGGCGCTGCGCGCCATCCCCTCGCTGGCCTGGGTGCCACTCTTGCTGCTCTGGCTGGGGATTGATGAGGCGTCCAAGATCGTGCTGATCGCCATCGGCGCGTTCTTCCCGGTCTACATGGGTGTGTCCTCCGGCTTTCGCGATGTGGACCGCAAGCTGGTGGAAGTGGCGCAGATGGTGGGGCTGGGCCCCGTGGCCATGGTGCGGCGCGTGCTGTTTCCGGCGGCGCTGCCGCCCGTGCTGACGGGGCTGCGCAACGGCCTGAGCCTGGCCTGGATGTTCATGGTGGCGGCCGAGCTGATTGCCGCGACCAAGGGCCTTGGCTATTTGCTCACCGATGGCCGCGAAACCAGCCGTGCCGACATCGTGCTGGCCGCTATCGTGCTGCTGGCCATCCTGGGCCAGCTCAGCGACACCGTGATGCAGCAGCTGGAAACCCGTCTGCTGCGCTGGCGCGACACCCACGACAACCGCGCCTGAGGACCCCCATGAGCGCCGTTCTTGAAGCCCGCATCCAGGCCAAGCACTTTGGCAGCAAGCATGTGCTTGCGCCCATCCAGCTGCAGATCGCGGCGGGCGAAGTGGTGAGCCTGGTGGGTGCCAGTGGCTCGGGCAAAAGCACGCTCTTGCGCATCGTCGCGGGGCTGGAGCGCGCCTTCATCGGTGAGGTCAGCCTGGACGGCCAGCGCCTGGCAGGGCGCAGCCCCGACATTGGTTTCATCTTCCAGGAGCCCCGCCTGTTCCCCTGGCTCAGCGTGGCCGACAACGTGGCCTTTGCAGAGCCCTCGCCGACGGCCGCTACGCGCGCCCGGGTGTCCGCGCTGCTGGCCGAAGTGGGGCTGGCCGGCTACGAGACTGCGCTGCCCAAGGAACTGTCCGGTGGCCAGGCGCAGCGCGTGGCCATCGCACGCGGCCTGTTCACCCAACCCCGCGTGCTGTTGCTGGACGAACCCTTCTCCGCTGTGGATGCGTTCACGCGCATGAAGCTGCAGGACCTGCTGACCCGCATTGCGCGCCACCATGGCATCACGCTGCTGGTCACCCACGACATTGACGAAGCCGTGTACCTGAGCGACCGTGTGCTGGTGCTGGAGGCCAACCCCGGCACGGTGCGCGAATCCATTGCGCTGGACCTCCCCCAGCCGCGTGAGCGTACCGACCCCGCGCTGGCCCAGGCCCGCGTGTGGGTGCTGGCGGCCTTGCAGCGCGTGCACGCCATCTAGCTCTTTTTGTTCCCCCTGCCGCCCTCGGTGGCAGTACCTCCCGTTTGCCATGCCATCCCCAAAACACATTCTGCTCAACGCCTTCAACATGAACTGCGTGGGCCATATCAGCCACGGCCTGTGGACGCACCCGCACGATCAGTCCCACCGCTACACCACCATCCCCTACTGGACCGACCTGGCGCGCACGCTGGAGCGTGGGTTGTTCGATGGCCTGTTCCTGGCCGACATCGTGGGCACCTACGACGTGTACCAGCGCAACGTAGACATCACGCTGCGTGAGTCCATCCAGTTGCCGGTGAACGACCCCACGCTGTTGGTCTCGGCCATGGCGGCGGTCACGCAGCACCTGGGCTTTGGCGTGACCGTGAATCTGAGCTACGAGCAGCCCTATCTACTTGCACGTCGCTTCTCTACGCTGGACCACCTGACCCAGGGCCGCATCGGCTGGAACATCGTGACGGGCTACTTGGACAGCGCGGCGCGCGCCATGGGCCTGAGCGAACAGCTGGCGCACGACGCCCGCTACGACAAGGCCGATGAGTTTCTGGACGTGCTCTACCAGCTGTGGGAAGGCAGCTGGGAAGACGGCGCCGTGCTGCGCGACAAGGTGGCGCGCGTGTTTTCCGACCCGCGCAAGGTGCACCGCGTGCAACACCAAGGCACGCACTACCAAGTGGACGGCTACCACCTGTCCGAGCCCTCGCCGCAGCGCACGCCGGTGCTGTTCCAGGCTGGCAGCTCGGGCCGCGGCCAGCGCTTTGCCGCGCGCCATGCGGAGTGCGTGTTCATCTCACCGCCCAGCAAGGAGGCGGCACGCGCCTCCGTTCAAGCACTGCGCGAACAGCTGGTGGCCGCCGGGCGCCGGCCCGACGATGTGAAGGTCTTCATGGGCGCGGCCGTTGTGCCGGGCCGCACGGAAGCTGAGGCGAAAGAAAAATACGCCGACTACAAACAGTACGCCAGCCGCGAGGCAGGCCTGGCCCATTTTTCCGCCAGCACTGGCATCGACTACGGCCAGTACGACCTGGACGAGCCCATTGCCTACGGCAAATCCAACGCCATCGAGTCCGCCACCAAGGCCGCGCAGGAGCGGGGCTGGACGCGGCGTTCCCTGCTGGAGTTGTTTGAACTGGGCGGGCGCTACCCGGCCATCGTGGGCGATGCCAGCCAGGTGGCGGACACGCTACAGGGCTGGATCCGCGACACCGGTATCGACGGCTTCAACCTGAGCCGCACCGTGGTGCCCGAGAGCTACGAAGACTTTGTCGACATCGTCACGCCCGAGCTGCAGAACCGGGGCGTGTTCAAAACCGCCTATGAGGAAGGCAGCCTGCGCCACAAGGTGTTTGGCCAGGGTGGCTCGCTGCCCGCGCGCCACGCCGCCGCCAGCTTCCGCCGGACGCCTGCGCAGGGAGTTTAAGTACGAAGTTGGCCTCTAGCCACCGTGGAATATGCGCAAGCAGCTACGGTATTCATAGCAAGAAAAACTCCCTGGCCCGCAGGCCAGGGAGTCAGCGCCCCGCTTAGTTGGGGGCGTTCTTGATCCAGGACGCCGTGGCCACGGTGCTTTGGCCGAAGGCCGGTAGCTTGGCGCTGAGCTCTTCCACGGTTTTCACGCCGGCGTCGCGCAGCTGCTTTTGGGTCAGCAGGCTGGGCTCCACCACCACGCGGCGGCCGGGGTCCTTGCCGGCAATGGACAGGGCCACAGCGCGCACAGACACGGCGCCGACGACGGCAGGGTTGGTCGCCACGGTGGCGACCCATGGGCTGTCGGCTTCGGTGATTTCCTGGATGTCAGCGGTGGACACGTCGGCGGAGTAGATCTTCAGCTTCTTGGAGATGCCCAGCTCTTGTGCCGCCAGCTTCACGCCGCGGGCAAATTCGTCATAAGGGGCAAACACCACGGTCACATCGGGGTTGGCGCGCAGTGCGGCCTTGGCCTGGTCGGCCACGGAGGCGGCGGTGGTGGCGTTCACCACGCCAAAGCGCACCTTCTCGGTCACGCCTTTGTTGGCGGTCTTGAATTCGGTCCACACCTCGTTGCGGCGATCCAGCGGCGCAAAACCTGCCACATAGACATAGCCAGCCTTGAAGGCCTTGCCGTTCTCCTTGGCGGCCTGCTCCAGCGCATGGCGGGCCAGCGCGTGGTCGCTCTGCTCGATCTGGGGCACCTTGGCGTTGTCCAGGTTCACGTCAAACGCCACGACCTTGATGCCGGCGTCGACTGCCTTTTGCACCACATCCTTCAGGGACTCGGGCAGGCCGTGGTCCACGATGATGCCGTGCACCTTTTGGTTGATGGCCTGTTCGATCTGGTTGCGCTGTTCGGCAGCGTCCTGGCGGCCGGGGTAGACGCGTAGGTCAATGCCCAGGGCCTTGGCCTGTTGCTGGGCACCGGCCTGGTAGGCCTGGTAGAAGTCGCCGGCCGACAGGTAGGCCACCAGGGCCACCTTCACGCCGCCCTTGTCGAACGGAGCCGGTGCGCCGGCAATCTGTGCGCTAACGCCAAAGGCGCTGGCCAGCGCGAGTGCGCTGACGATGGTTTTGAGTGTGTGCTTGACCATGAAAATCCTCCTGAGAGTGTTGAAGAAAACGAAATGGAAAAAGGGAGAGAGGGTTCAGTCGCGCCGGCTCAGGCCGTAGGTCATGGCCAGCGCGCCCACCAGCACGGCGCCCTTGACGAAGTCCTGCGTGTAGTAGGGGGCGTTGAGCATGGTCAGCCCGTTGAGCAGCACGCCCACAAAAATGGCGCCCACCACGGTGCCCGCCACATTGGGGCGGCGCGCGTCCAGCACGGCGTAGCCAATGAGTGACGCGGCCACCGCATCCATCAGCAGCGAAGAACCCGAGGACACATCGCCGCGCCCCACACGCGCCGCTACCAGCGCGCCGCCCAGCGCGGCCAAGCTGGCGCTGATCACATAGGCCAGCACTTTGAGCCGCGCTGTGGGCGCACCGGCCAGCCGCGCGGCCAGCTCGTTGCCGCCGGTGGCGAACAGCAGGCGGCCAATGCGCGTGTGCTCGGTCAGCAGATAAAACACCACGGCCAGCACCGCGAGGATGACTACCGGTAGCGGCACTACGCCGCCCAGCGTTGCGCGGCCCAGTGCCAGAAAGTCGGGGCTGAAGCTGCCCGTGGCCGAGCTGCCGTCGGGCAAGATCATGCCGCTGGAGATGGAGCGGCCCGCGGTGGGAATGAGCTGCAGGCCACCCAGCAGAAACATGATGGCCAATGTGGCCAGCAGGTCGGGCACCTTGAGCTTGACGATGAGCAGCGCGTTGGCCAGGCCCACGGCCACGCCCAACACCAGTACGGCCACCACACTGGCCAGTGCGCCGTTCTGCCAGACCACCATGCTGTAGCCCGCCACCATCACGCTGGAGGCTGCCGTGGCACCAATCGACAAATCAAAACCCGCCACTGCCATGGTGACGGTTACACCCACGCCGAGGATGGCGACGACCGACACCGCTTGCAACACGCTCATGGCGTTACCCACCGACCAGAAGGCGGGCTCGGCCAGGCCGAAGCCGACGAGCATGGCCAGCAGCAAACCGAAGATGGCATAGCGCCGCACCTGGGCAGCGATGGTGGCCAGCGAAAGCGGCGGGGTGGCCGTGGTCAGGCCGGGGGAGGAAGGGGTGGACACAGTGGTGGCAGGCATGGGGACGCGGGGATGGGCGAAAAAGGGTTCCATGGCTCAGACCAGCACCGCAGCGTTGCCGTGCTCGGGCGCAGGCTGCAGGTCGTGGTGCTGGATGACATAGATGCGGTCTGCCACTTCCAGCGCCTCTTCGGGGTCGCTGGTGGCAATGAGGGTGGCGGTCTGCGTGTCGGCGCGCAGGGCGGCAATGATGTCGGCGCGTGCGCCCACGTCCATGCCTTGAAAGGGTTCGTCCAGCAACAGCAGGTGCTGGGGCTCGGACTGCCAGCGCGCCAGCACCACCTTTTGCTGGTTGCCGCCAGACAGCGTTTCCATGGGTGCGTCGGGCCCGCGGGTGCGGATGCCCAGGCGCGTGATGGCGGATTGCGCCACCTTGCGTTCGACCGAGGGGCGCAGCCAGCCGCGTGGGAACCAGCGGTGCAGGTGCGGCAGCGAGATGGTGCCCGCCACCGTGGCGCCAGGCCAGCCGGCGGGCAGCAGCGAGCTGCGGTGCCGGTCTTCGCCAGCCAAGCCCACGCCAGATGCAATGGCTTCTTGCGCGCTGCGGGGGGCATAGGGTTGGCCCTGCAGCTCCACGCTGCCAGCTGCCAGACGCTCCAGGCCAAACAGCGCGCGCAGCAGCCGGCTTTTGCCCGCGCCCAGGTGGCCGGTGATTGCGACCACTTCGCCGCGGCGCACCTGCAGGTCAAAGGCCGGGCTGTGCGCCAGCAGGCGCACGCCACGCAGGTCTAGCACCACGCGCTCGGCCACGGCCCGAGCCGCCACGCGTGCACTCGCCAAAGGGCGGCCAATCATGGCTTCCACCGCGGCATCAAATGGCACGGGGCGTACAAAGTCTGCAGCCACCACACCACCGCGCAGCACCACCACGCGGTCGGCAATGGCCTGCAGGTCCGCCATGCGGTGCGAGATGTAGAGGATGGCAATGCCGCGTGCCTTCAAGTCGCGCAGCACGGCAAACAGGCGCTCGGCTTCCGCCTGCGACAGGCTGGCCGTGGGCTCATCGAGAATCAACACCTTGGCCTGCGCGGCCACTGCGCGCGCAATCGCCACCAGTTGCCGGTCGGCTGCGCCCAGGTCGCCAAAGTCGGCATCCACATCCAGCGCAAAGCCGGTGTGCGCCAAAACTTCCAAGGCCTGCTTGCGGATGCTGCGGCGCGAGACGAAGAGCGGCGTATCGCCCGATGCAAAGTGGTCCAGCAGCAGCACGTCAGCCACGCGCTGGCCAGCGGCGCCCACGCGGTCGGTGGACTGGTGCACGGTGACCACCCCGCGGCGCGCGGCGTCACGTGGTGACGCGGGCGCGTAGGCCTGGCCTGCCAGCTCTAGCGTGCCCGCGTCGGCCTGCAGGGCGCCCGAGAGAATGTTGACGAGGGTGGACTTGCCGGCCCCGTTGGCGCCCATCAGGGCCAGCACTTCGCCGGTTGCAATGTCTAGCGCCAGACCGTCGAGTGCGCGGGTGGCCGCGAAGTGCTTTTTCAAGCCGCGAATGCGAACCAGCGGAGTGACAGAAGAGGACAAAGAAAGGCCAACGAATGTAATAAGAGGGATGGATGCTATCGGCCGCGCTGCACGCCGCCAATGAAGAAAAAACTGCTTAGATATGCGGTTTCTGCGCGGGTGTTGTCAGGTCACGCAGCGTGTGCAGCGCATGCGGCTCCAGCACACCCCGTTCGGTCACAAACGAGGTCACCAGGCGCGCCGGTGTCACGTCAAACGCGGGGTTGGCCGCAGGGCTGCCCGGAGCTGCCACGCGCACGGAGCGCAGCGTGTTCTGTGCATCCAGACCCTGCACGGTCAACACCTCATCACCGCTGCGTTCCTCGATAGGAATCTCGCGCAGGCCATCTGCCATGCGCCAGTCGATGGTCGGGCTGGGCAACGCCACGTGAAAGCCCACGCCGTTGTCGAAGGCCGCCAACGCCTTGAGGTAAGTGCCGATCTTGTTGGCCGTGTCGCCGCGCGTGGTCACGCGGTCGGCACCCACCAGGCACAGGTCCACATCGCCACGCTGCATGAGGTGGCCGCCCGCGTTGTCGGCCACCACGGTGTGGGGCACACCATGCCAGCCCAGTTCCAGCGCGGTCAGCAGCGCGCCCTGGTTGCGTGGCCGGGTCTCGTCCACCCACACATGCACCGGTATGCCCTGGTCGTGCGCGGCGTAAATCGGCGCCAGCGCCGTGCCCCAGTCCACCGTGGCCAGCCAGCCCGCATTGCAGTGGGTGAGGATGTTGACGCGTTCGCGCGTGCCGCGGTTGGCCCAGGCGGCTTCGATGAGCGGCAAGCCGTATTGGCCAATTGCGTGGCACAGCGCCACGTCTTCATCGGCCAGCTGCGCGGCAACCTCCAGCGCGGCAGCAGGGCGCTGCGCGGGGCTTAGCGGGCGCAAATGTGCCAGTGCCGCCTCGATGGCGTAGCGCAGGTTCACTGCCGTGGGCCGCGTGGCCAGCAAGTCCAGTGCGGTCTGTTCCAGCGCAGGGTCGGAAGCATCGGTGCGCAGTGCCAACGCCAGGCCATAGGCGGCAGTGATGCCGATGAGGGGTGCGCCGCGCACAGTCATCGTGCGGATGGCGTGGGCGGCTTCGGCGGCGTTGCGAATCAGCACCGTATCAAAGGCAAAGGGCAGTGCCACCTGGTTGATGACGCGCACGCCATCGGCTGCCGCATCCCACCAAATGGAGCGGTAATGGGTTCCGTGGATCTTCATGGGAGGCGCTGGACCTGCAGTTCGGCAAAACTCTGCACACCGGCAAAGCGCGCGTCGGGCGCTGTGTCTTCGCGCACCACATGCACCACCTGGAGGCCGGCGGTCTGTGCGGCTTGTAGTTCGGCCACACTGTCGGAGGCGAAGAGAACGTGTGCGGGCGCATGGCCCAATGCCTGTGCAATGCGCAGGTAGGACGCAGCTTCCACCTTGGCGCCAATGTCAGTGTCAAAGTGGGCGATGAACCAGGGGCGCAGATTGCCGGCCACGCTGTGCGCGAAGTAGAGGTGCTGGGCCTGCACCGAGCCAGACGAGTAGATGGCCTGTGGCAGACCTTGTGCATGCCAGTGCTGCAGCGCGGCTACCGCGTCGGCGTACAAATGGCCCTGGAAGTCGCCACCCTCAAAGCCCTTTTGCCAGACCAGGCCCTGCAGCTTTTTCAGCGGTGGCGCCTTGCGGTCTTCCGCGATCCACTGCAGCAACGTGTCTGCCGGGTCTACGTTTTGCGTGCCGGCCAGTGTCACCGTGTCCTGCAGGGCCTGGGCCACGGCAGGCAGGTCTGCGTGCTGTGCAAGGTAGCTGCGCAGGTGTGCGCGTGCATAGGGCGCGAGCACCTGGGTGAGGAAGGTCTTGGAGCCTATGGTGCCTTCGATGTCGAGTAGCACCACGGCCGCCTGGAATTGCAAGGACATAACGGGCGCTCAGAAGGTGTCGAAAACCGGCACGGCGGCGACTAGCGCCTGCACGTCCGCATAGCGCGCGGGGTGCAGTAGCAGGTCGCGCGCCAGCGCAATCGCGGCGGCCTGCTGGCGCGCGCGCAGGTCCACATCGGCAATGGCGCCGAAGTCGGCGATCTGCGAGAAGCCGATGGTGCGGCGGATGATCTCGATGGCGGCAAAGCCCAAGGTATCGGCCCACACGTCGTGCAGAAACGCGGCCTGCACGGTTGGCAGTGCGGTGGCGTCAAAGTGGCTGTCCGGGTAGCTATCGCCCTGGCCGCCATGGGTGTTCCAGTGGGCCAGAAACTGCGCGTGAAACCGCTGCCAGAAGACTGCAACCTGCTCCAGTATCCAGGCGCGGTAGCCCGCGGTGTCACCGCCGTGCCCCGCCTTGGCGTACCAGGCCATGAGCAAATTGGCGATGAACATGCCGGTGTCAAAGCCGATGGGCCCCACCCAGGCGAATTCGCCGTCGATCACGCGCGTGTCGTCCTGCGTCACCATAACCGACCCCGAGTGCAGATCGCCATGCAGCAGCGCCTGGGGCTTGGCCAGATAGTGGTTGCGCAAGCGCGCCACGGCAGCCTTCAGCACCGCGTCTTCGCGCAATGACTGCGCTACGGCGTCCAGCTGCGGCGAGGCATAGCGGTTGCGCGCATGCACCTGGTAGGGGTCGATGAACACCAGGTCCACGGTGATGCGCTGGAGGTCGTGGTTTTGTGAGAACAGCGCCACGTCCTGAAACTTGCGCTCGAACGGGGTGCTGATGTCCGAGGTGTGGAACAGTGACGCTGCGGCAAAGTCGGCTACGGCGCGCGCCGCATCGGCATGGCGCACGCCTTCGATGAGGGACTTGCGCAGAATGGTGTGCGGCTGCAGGCGCTCCATCACGATCACGCGCAGCGTGGCGTCGAAGTGCAAAAACTGCGGCACCAGCCCGGGCACAAAGGGCTCGGTGCGCTGCATGTATTCGCTCTCGAAATACGCACGCTCTACCGAGAGTGGCCAGTCGTCCTTGGCCACGCGCACATAGGGCAGGGACTGCTTGACGCAGACGCCATCCAGCGGGCCTTCCACCAGGTAGACGGCGTTCAGGTTGCCATCGGCCACGTCCTGCACGGTCCACTGGGCGGGCTCGCCGCCCAGGCGCGCGGCTACGGCAGGCCATTGCGCCAGCAGTGGGGCAATCTCTTCGCGTTGCAGTACGCGGTAGTTCAGCGCGGGGTCACGGTCGCTCATACGCACCTCAGGCCGCTACGGTGTCCAGGCGCGGAATCACGTTGGACAGCGGGTCCCCCGTGAAGTGGCCCACCCAGCCATCGGGCGACACAAAGAGGCGAATGGCCGTGAAGCGTGGCGCTGGTCCCATGTCAAACCAGTGGCGTGTGCCGGCGGGTACCGAAATCAAATCACCGGCCTCGCAGAGCACCTGCAGCACGGTATCGCCCAAGTGCAGGTAGAACGCGCCCGCACCCTCCACAAAGAAGCGAACCTCGTCATCGGCGTGCGTGTGTTCCTCGATGAACTTCTGGCGCATGGCCGTGCGGTCCGGGTGCTCGGGCGTGATGCGTGCCACGTCCACCGTGGTGTAGCCCTTGCTGGCCTTGAGTCGTTCGATCTCGGGTGCGTAGGCGCTCAACACGGCGGCGGTGTCAGCATCTACAGGCAGGGCGCGCACGGCCCAGCGTTCAAACTGAATGCCGACCTGGGCCAGCGTGTGGGCAATGACGGGGTCTTCGCGCGTCTGCAGCACCACTTGGCTGGGTGCGGAGACATGGTAGGTGGTGAGGGTGGTCATGGTGCTATCCAAAAAGAGAAGGTTCAGGCGCGCAGTGCCAACACCTGTGCCAGCAGAAAGTCCAGCGCCTCCAGGTGGCGCCAGGCTTGTTGGGCGCTATCGCCCCACGCGTACAGGCCGTGGCCGGCAATCACATAGCCCGGTGCGAACACGGCGTCGGCGGGTGCCTGGGCGAGGTGCGCGGCAACCTGATCGGCCAGCGCCGCAATGTCTTGGGTGTTGGCAAACACGGGCAGGTGCACGCGGGTCTCGTGGGTGCGCACGCCCTGCAGGGCCTTTTGCAGCTCCCAACCTTCCAGCACGATGCGGCCCTGGCCCTGGTGCACGCGGCCCAGCACCGAGGCGGCGAGGTTGTGGGTGTGGAACACGGCGCCAATGGCGGGATGGTCGGCATAGAGCCGCAGGTGCAGTTCGGCTTCGGCAGAGGAGCCTGGCAACAAGGCTTTTCCGGCGGGTTGGCGCAGGATGTCTGTCAGCGCCATGGCGCCCTTGTCGACACCTGACCGTGTGATGGCGATCTGACCATCCGCAGCGCGTACCGAGAAATTGCCCGCAGTGGCCGGCACCCAGCCACGCAGGGCGGCTTGTCGGCCCGTCTCAATCACGGCCTGTGCCGCGGTGTTCCAGTCAGGCCACGCGCTGCTTGCGGTGGCGGAGGTTGCTGTCGATGGCTGGCTCATATTCCGGGGCACTTTTCAAACCCCTGATGCTAGGGAGCCGCATAAGACTCGCCAAGGATTGTTTGCGCATATGCATGCGCGTTTTTCGGTGGCTGCACATCGGCATAGAAGCGCGCCGTGACTTCGGGGTGCGAGCGCAAACGCCCTTTGAGCAGGTTGCGCCCGGTGTGGGCGATCAGGGGGTTCTGCGGGTCGGTGTCCACACCGAGTGCTTGCGCTTGCAGGTCAGCGGGCAATGCGATGGGCTGCAGCTCGGCCTCCAGTCGCGGGCTGATGAAGAAGGCCACCGACAGTCGGCTGCTGGCCCCGATGGGGCTGACCACGCGGTGCGTGGTAGCGCGCAGGTAGCCCTGGGTCAGTATTTCCAGAACCTCGCCCAGGTTGATGACCACGGTGCCCGCGATGGGGGGCACGTCGATCCAGCGATTGCTTGCACCGCCTTCGCGTTCCAGCACCTGCAGCCCTGCCTGAGTGTCCTGCAGCAGCAGCGTGAGGCAGCCCGAGTCCTTGTGCGCCCCCACGCCCTGGCGCGATGTTTGCGCCTCCCGCACGGGGTAGCGAATGATCTTGAGGTGTTGCACCGGCGTGTCGGCAAAGGCGTCGTCAAAGTGCTGTTCGGGCTGGCCCAGTGCCAGCGCCAGTGCGCGCAGCAATTGCTGGGCGGCTTGCGTCAGCGTGGCCTGCCAGCCCAGCAGCAGCGGCTGCAGCGAGGGCATGCTGGCTGGCCATTGGTTGGGGCCCTGCAGGCGCTTCCAGGCCTCGTGCGCGGGGGCTTCGGCAAAGGGTTCACGCTCCGCGCCCACATCCAGCTGCTCCCGCCAGTCGCGCTCGCTGCGCGTGATCTCATCGCCCGCCGCCGTGTAGCCGCGAAAGTGCGATGAGTTCGCCATGTGCAGGGCTTGCTTGCGGGCTTCGGGCAACGCAAAGAACACTCGGGCCGCCTGCAGCACGGCCTGGGCCTGGGTGGCGCTGGCGCCAAAGCCGCTCAGGTAGAAGAAGCCGGTGTGGTGGGCGGTCTCGCGCAGCTGGGCGACAAAGGCCGCACGTTGCGCCGCGTCGCCCGCGGTGAACTCCCGCAGGTCCAGGATGGGCAGGGTGGCACTACTGCTCATGCCAGCACCTCGTCGGTCAGTTGCGGGAAGACCTTGGACACCTTGTTGAGCAGGTAGTCGCCATAGCTGCCCTGAAAGGCGTGCACATTGGCTTGGTCCCAGCGGGTGACGCTGTCGTCCACCACGGGCTGTGCGTGCAACAACCCGTCGATGCGGTGCACGCGGGCAAAGAAATTGGGGTCAAAGAACAGCGGAAACGACAGCCGGTCGCGCCCCGACGCATTGCGCACCACGCGGTGGGGTGTGGACTTGTAGAGGCCACCCGTCATGCGGTCCAGCATGTCACCGATATTGCAGACCAGCGTGCCTGCCACAGGCGGCGCCTCCACCCAGCCCTGCGGCGTGCGCACCTGCAGGCCACCCACCGTGTCCTGGTGCAGCAGGGTCAGCAGGCCGTAGTCGGTGTGCTCACCTACGCCCCAGATGCTGTCTGCCGCGCCAACCAAATCTTGTGGCAGCGGCTGGCTGGGGTAGTTGAAGATGCGGAACAGCACCAGCGGGTCGTGGGTGTAGCGGTCTGAAAAGTAGGCAGCCTCCAGCCCCAGGCTGAGGGCAATGCCCCGCAGCACGGCGTGCGCGGCCTGCGTCACCTGCTCCATATAGGCCCGCACGGCTTCGCGCAACTCAGGCACCACTGTGTCGGGGAACTGGTTCGGTCCATGCAAGGGGGTGCCCGCCAGCACGCGCGCATCGTCCGGTGGCAACTCGGTGCCAAAGTAGATGCCTTCTTTCCAGTCGGGCCGGCCCGATGTCAACTCGCCAGCCAGCGGAAAGAAACCACGCCAGGCGCGCCCGCTCAGGGCCATGCGCCACTGCAACTTGTCGTGGGTGGGTAGCGCAAAGAAGCGGTGGCTCAGGTCTTCCAGCCGCTGCACCAGGTCCGGGTCCACGCCATGGCCGCGCACGTAGAAGAATCCATGGGCGCGGCAGGCCTTGGCCATCTGCGCTACGGCCTCGTGCGCCGCGACGGGGTCGCCACCCTGCTCGCGCAGGGCCGCAATGTCGATGATGGGCAGACCGACTGCACTCATGCGGTCACCGCAAACGGAGAGCGGATGTCAGACAGAAACTGCCGCGCGCGCGGGTGTTCGGGGCGGTTGAAGAACTGCTCCGGCGTGGCACGTTCCAGCACGCGACCGGCATCCATGAAGAGCACGCGGTCGGCCACGTCGCGGGCAAAGCCCATTTCGTGCGTCACTACCAGCATGGTCAGGCCGTCACGGGCCAGGTCTTTCATGACCGCCAGCACTTCGCCCACCATTTCGGGGTCCAGTGCCGAGGTGGGTTCGTCAAACAGCAGCACCGGGGGCTTCATGGCCAGCGCGCGGGCGATGGCCACGCGCTGCTGCTGCCCACCCGACAGTTCGGAGGCAAAGGCATGGGCTTTGTGCACCAGGCCCACGCGCTCCAGCAGGGCCAGGGCTTCTTCCTTGGCCTGGGTCGCACTCAGGCCACGCAGGCGGCGCGGGGCCAGCGTGCAGTTGTCCAGCGCGCTGAGGTGGGGGAACAGGTTGAACTGCTGGAACACAAAGCCGATGCCGGCACGGAAGGCGTTCACGTCCAGCCCGCGCGCGTGGATGTCCTGGCCATTCAGCGTGATGCGGCCGGAGTGGATGGGTTCGAGCCGGTTCAGCGTGCGGATCAGCGTGGACTTGCCCGAGCCCGAAGGGCCGCAGACCACGACGATCTCGCCGCGGGCCACGGTCTCGTTGATGTCGCTGAGGGCCTGGTACTCGCCGTACCACTTGTTGACTTGGTGAAACTCGATCATGCGGGAACTTCTTGCGCGGGGTGGCGCTGGTCGGTGAGGAGGACAGTGCGGCGCTTGGGTCGGCGTGTGGAGAGGCGTTTTTCCAGCCCATAGGCCACGCGCGACAGCCCGAAACACAGCACAAAGTAGGTGAAGGCCAGGATCAGGTAGACCTGCGTGGGCATGGTGAAGACCTGGGTGTTGATCTGGCTGGCGATGAACGAGACCTCGGACAGGCCAATGATGTAACCGAGCGAGGTCTCCTTGATGGTGGAGACGAACTGGTTGATCAGCGAAGGCAGCATGTGCCGCACGGCCTGGGGCAGCAGCACCTGGCGCAGTGTGGCGATGTAGGACAGGCCCAGTGCGCGGGCTGCCTCGGTCTGCCCCTTGGGCAAAGCCTGGATGCCGGCGCGCACGATCTCCGCCAGGTAAGCGGCATCAAACAGCACCAGCGCCATCAGCATGGTGGGGAACTGGCCCGTCTTGACGCCGGTGATGCTGGGCAAAAAAAAGTAGGCCCAGAACACCACCATGAGCAGGGGTGTACCACGCACCACAAACACCAGCGCGGTGACCGGCCAGCGGATGGCACGCCAGGGGCTGACCCGGCAGACGCCGAGTAACGCCCCCAGGGGCAATGCCAGCATCAGTGCCGCGCTGGCCAGCAGGAGTGTCAGGCTCAGGCCGCCCAGCGGGCCATTGGGGTACTGGCCGATGAGGAAGAACACCCAGTAGGTGTCCAGCATTTCCAGAAAATTCATGCGGCCGCCCTCACAGGGTAGGCGTGCTGGTACCAGGCACCCAGGCCGGTGATTAGCAGCGACAGCGAGAGGTAGCTCACGGTGGCAAACACGAAGGGCTCAAAGCTGCGGAAGGTGGCGGTTTCCACCTTGGCGGCTTGGTACATGAGTTCGGCCGTACCGATGACGGTGGCAATGCTGGTGTTCTTCCAGAGGTTCAGCGTTTGCGACACCAGCGGCGGCACGGTCACGCGCAGCGCCTGCGGCAAGACGACCAGGCGCATGGTGGTCAGAAAACCAAAGCCCAGCGCGCGGCCGGCTTCCAGCTGCACCGAAGGCACGGCGCGTATGCCACTGCGGATGTCTTCGGACATGAAGGCCGCGGTGTAGAGCGTGAGCGCGCACAGCGCGGCAATGGCTTCGAAGTTGTGGCCATAGAGCCACTCGCGCGTGGCTTCGGGCAGAAGCTCGGGCGCGCCGAAATACCAGAACAGCATGTGCGCCAGCAGCGGCACATTGCGGATGGCTTCCACATAGCACCAGGCCATCGCATTGAGGATGCGTGAGGGGGACAAGCGCAACAGCGCAATCAACAAGGCCAACGGCAATGCCAGCACCAGGGTGATGCCCAACAGCGAGAGAGAAAGCGACAGGCCCTGCACCAGCAAATCGTGGTGGGGGCCCGTCAGAACGAGAGAGAGATCAAACACAGTCATACAGAGTCACCATGCCAAACCAGCCTTTGAAGAAACTCCACCGTGCGGTGCAGTCCTCCAAAGGCTGGTGTTGGGGGGTGCGGCCGATTAGCCGTCGATCTTGTCGGAGTCGATCTTGAAGGTGCGCTTGGGGAACTTCAGGCTGGTGTTAGGGCCATACCATTGCAGGAAGGTCTTCTCGGCAGCGCCGCTCTTTTCCAGACCGCGCAGGGTGTCATCCACAGCCGCCTTCAAAGTGGCTTCGCCCTTCTTGATGCCGAAGGCCAAAGGCTCCACGCTCAGGTTTTGCGGCAGGATCACATAGTCCTTGGCCTTGTCGCCCAGCTTGGCGTGTTCGGCAATCAGGCTGGCTTCGTCGTTCACAAACGCCACGCCCTTGCCTTGTTGCAGGGCCTGGAAGGCTTGCTGGGTGTTCTCAAACGTCACCACTTCAGCGGTTGGCACGGCTTTCTTGGTATTGGGTTCCTGCGTGCCGCCCTTCACGGTCACCACCTTCTTGCCAGCCAGATCCGGCACGTCCTTGATGCCGCTGGATTTTTTGACCAGGGCCTTTTGGCCAGTCACCACGGTGGTCAGGGAGAAGTCCACCTGGGCTTCACGTTCCTTGTTGTGGGTCAGCGAAGCAGCCAGCAGGTCCACACCACCTTGTTGCAGTTCGGGGATGCGAGCAGCCACGGCGATCTGCTTGAAGACAGGTTTGACGCCGATCTTGGCGGCGATGGCCTTGGCCAAGTCGATCTCATAGCCGATGAATTCGCGGGTCTTGGGGTCGATGAAGCTGTTGGGTTCGTCGATGCCGAGGACGCCAATGACGATCTCGCCTTTTTTCTTGATATCGCTGAGTTGGTCGGCGTGGGCAGCCAGGCTCGCAACAGCGAGCAAGGTGGCAGAGACGGCTTTGAGGATGAAAGGTACGCGCATGGTTTTTTCCCTAATGAATCAGCGTTGAACAATGGTCCTGCTTCGTTGCAGAGCCTGTGTGCAGGTTATTCAGATGCGCTGGTAATGAGAACGAATGAAATCAGATATCGATGGAATGATTCATCGCAAGCGTTGCACCGTGCCGCTCATAGCTGGTGCACGCCCAACGCTGCGGCCTGTTTTTCCATCGCGCGGCAGACGGCATAGTCTTCGGGCGTGGTCGTCACAAAACCAGCGATGTGCAGCGGTGCCCGTACGGCCGCGTACTGTGCTGCAGTGGCCACCGTCTGCAGGGCACTCTGCAAATGGGTAACCACCTCGGCTGGGGTGTGCGCAGCGGTGATCAAGGGCAGGCCCGGGTAGGGCGCGGTCTCCGTCCACGCGGTCAGGGCGTGTGCCCATTGCGGTTCTGCTTCCAGCGCCAAGGCCCAGGTCACCGCGTCGATGGCGGCAATGTCCGCCCGGCCATCCAGCACTGCGCGGATGGACTGCAGGTGGGCCCCTGTTTCCAACGCGTCGCTAAAGAAGCGGCCCTGCTCCGCCAAGGGGGCGATCAGCGCGCGCAGTGCGTTGTACCCGGACTGGGAGTCGCGGCCGTTATAGGCCACCGTGCTGCCGCGAAAGGCTGGCAGCGTATCGCGCGTGTCGTCACGGCGCCGAATGATCTGGCTGCGGCAATGGATGCCCTGTGCCCCCGGCACTGCGTAGACAAACGTGCCCAGCAACTGCACCTTGCCCTGCAGTGCGTGGGTGAGCGGATAACCGCAGGACTGGCTCAACAACAGCTCGGGCGAAAGCCAATGGGCCAGGTAGTCGCCGGGCCATTCCAGAGCCAACGGTACACGTGCAGCCCACGCCGTGGGCAGACGGTTGTGCAGTTCAGCACGCAACGCTTCTGCAAAACCTTGCACCGCATTCCCCGAGGGGACGTACATCGGCAGAGCGAATGTCATGGGGCCGAGCTTAGCCCTTGATCAGGCCCTTGGCCTTCAGGTAATCCGAGGCCACCTTCTTGGCGTCCTGGCCTTCCAGTGCAATCTTGGCGTTCAGCGATTGCAGGGTGGGGCCGTCCAGGGTCTTGAACACGGGGGCCAGTGCGTCGCGGATCTTGGGGTTCTTGGCCAATACCGATTCGCGGACGATGGGTGCAGGCGCATAGACGGGCTGGATGCCCTTGGGGTCTTCCAGGATGACCAGGCCCAGGGCGGCCACGGGGCCGTCAGTGCCATAGGCCATGGCCGCGTTCACACCAGAGGTGCTCTCTGCCGCCGCCTTGATGGTGATGGAGGTATCACCACCGGCCAGCGTCAGCAGCTGGTCCTGGCTCAGCTTGAAGCCATAGGCCGTCTGGAAGGCGGGCAATGCGTCCGAGCGTTCAATGAACTCGGCCGAGGCCGCCAGCTTGAACTTGCCGCCACCGGACACCCAGCGGCCCAGGTCGTCCAGCGTCTTGAGTTTGTTGGCTGTGGCGACATCTTTGCGAATAGCAATGGCCCACGTGTTGTTGGCCGGTGCGGCGTCCAGCCAGGTGATCTTGTTGGCGGAAGAGTCCAGCTTGTTCACCAGCTCGGCACCGGCCTTGGCATTTTTCCAGGCGGGATTCTTTTCATCGGAGAAGAAGAAGGCGCCGTTGCCGGTGTACTCGGGGTAGATGTCGATCTCACCGGCCACGATGGCGCTGCGCACGATCTTGGTGTTGCCCAGGCGCACCTTGTTTTCGGTCTTGATGCCATTGGCTTCCAGCACCTGAACAATGATGTTGCCTAAGAGCGCGCCTTCGGTGTCGATCTTGGAGCCTACGCGCACCGGGGTGCTTTGGGCCCAGGCAGCAGGGGCTGCGAATGCCGCAGCCAGGGTTGCCAATGCCAGGGTGCGGCGTGTGAATTGCAGAGTCATGGGGTTTCCTTGGGTGAGTAAAAAGGGGAATCGATGGGCCGCCACGCGTGCTGGCGCAGCAACCAGACATAGCCCGGCAGCAGGAAGCTTCCATTGCGCGCCAGGTAGCCCGCGCGGTCAGCGCGGTAGTGGCCGGGAATGCGGTACCAGGGCAGGCCCGGGTGGGTGTGGTGCACCGCGTGGTAGTTGTTGTTGAGGTAGAGCAGGCGCCAGGGCAATGCCGCTTCGTTGATGACGATGCGGTGCGCGGGCAGCGCCGCAGGGCGGTGTTCGTAGAGGGAGCGAAGCATGCCCAGGCCCATGCCGAAGTAGCTGGCGGCGGCGTATTCCCATGCAGACACTGCAGTGGCGTACTCCGCGGCCACCAGCAACGCACTGGCAAGCGCCAGGTGCTGCGCCCAGACCCAAAGCCGCCGGGTGTCCGCACGGCGAATGGCCCGCGCCACATCGGCAGCCAGATGCACCACGGTCAGGGCAGGGCCCAGCAGCAGCCGGCCTGCCACGGTGCGCTGGCTGGTCACCAGAGCTAGTTTCCAGCGTGATTGCAAACCCGCGGGGTAGCGGTAGTTGCTTTCCGGGTCCACGCCGGGTTCGGTCAGGTGCTGGTCCTGGTGGTGTGCCAGGTGGTGGGCCTTGTACAGGTCGAAGGGGTACCACAGGGCGATGGGCAGCAGGCCCAGCAGGCGGTTCACCCAGTCCAGCCGTGTGGGGTGGCCGTGCAGCAGCTCATGCTGCAGGCTCATGTACCAAGTTACCAGAACCGTGAGCGCCGCAAAGTGGAGCCACACCGGCACATGGCGTGCGGTAGCCAGCACCAGCACCCAGCTGCCAACGACAACCAGCCATAACGCCATGGTGGGCCACTCCTCAGTGGCGTCGCGCACCTGGGTGCCGGTGTGCCGCCGCGAGGTGCTGGAGGGGGAATGGGCGTGCAGGCGATGGTGGGGCATAGGACATCGCGCAGAGACGATGCCCAAAATTTATCGAATAAGCCGGGCGTTGAAATCTAAGGAAAACAGATATGGATATGCGCGCTACGGAGTGCGAATCTGTGCTTGCGGTGGCACAACGGTCTGGAGTGAAGTTGGCGATAGGCAAGGTGCTGGGATTGGCCAACGACCGGTATGGAAAGGTCAATTGACGCCCGACTACGCTAGAGCATTGGAAGTGTTTTAAATCAGGCGAAGTGTTTCTTCAGTAAAACTTCGCCACAGCGGTTTCCCGCTCACCTAAGCGTTGTTGCCTGAATAGTCATCACGCCTATCCCACCAAGGCAAACTGCTTGCCAACTCGGCGCAGCTCTGTAGTACTCAGGTAGCGGTACGACTGTGGTGGTCGGAAGTCTTTGAATAGCGATTTCGGTGAAATAGGCTTGGGAGGGAGCTTCACATTTCCTAACAAGACTCCGTATGCCTCATCCTTTCCTACGAAGTACTCCATGAGCTCTTTTCGTTGGAGGCCCGGACCGAGAGGAAGGCACTTGGTCCAAACCTTGGATGGTGATGCTGAAAACGTGCCGTTGACGTCAACGATTCCGACGATCTGTTGGACTGGCGAACTCGAATAGATTACAGCCAGGCCTACGGGTTGCGCGGCCCATACCCGACGGAATTCGACTTTCTTGGCGCCCGACAGAATCAGTTGGGCAAAGCGTGGCTTCACCGACAGCAAGATCGCTCTAGGACCCTCCGGCTGCAAGCACTCTTGAAAATTTGTCATCAGAAATATTGGTGATTGATTGAATGGGGCCAGTGACGACGCCATCATGCTGAAGTTGTCGGTAGGACACGGACTTGGTCAGATGTTTGACTAGTCTGAAGAGAATGACCTTTGTAGGCCGGGAAGCCATGCTCTCGATTTCTTTGATGCTGTAGACGGTACGTCGGCTGACTAGGGCCGCTATCTTACTGGCGTCATCAAGCACAGCGAACTGATCCACGACTCCGAGCGAGGTGACAGCCTGCTCGTCCTCGGTCCTGTAAAAAAGGAGTACATCCCCCGGACGAATCTTCATCGACGCCGCATGGCAAAGGTATGCCAGTTTGATGGCGTTGCCCACGCTTCCGCCGGCTACGAACAGGAGCGATTGGACCGCTTCATAGTCAGGAAAGAGGATTCGATGGTAGCCCTGCTGTATGGGCACCAAAAACTTCTGTACGCGAGTACCGGCTTGGTAATGCGGATAAAAGCGTTGGATGTACTCAAGCGGTGGCATCCCCGTATCGTCAGGAGCGGTGATCGGGTGCTGCTTCACAAAAACTCGGTCTGAGCCGTAAGCACCACTGTCTTCGAATCCAAAATCAATAAGTAGGTTCACCAGGTAGTTGTGCTTATCCACATCAGCGTGGATGAAGATGTGCTCACAAGCGTTTTCTGTCCCATAGCGGAAGGCCGCCTTCAAAAAGAGCTCACCAATCTTTCGACCTCGGACGCCTTGACTCACCTTGAATGTGCACAACTTCAGAGCCTTACCGTCAAGTTTTTTACTGTTGTCCGTGACCTTCTCGTCTGTCTGAACAGCGTAAATGCATAGCGCACCCAGAACTCCCATCTCATCGCGATAGACCCATGCCTTCCTGTGCTCTCTCGCCTTCTTGCGAAACCAGTCGTTAAACCCAGCGTAGCCCTCACGTAGGCTGTCGAAGAACACCTCGGATAGCTCCGGAGATAAGTTGTGTAGCGGTACGTCATCGATATTCGGCAGAGATACGTCATGTGGCTCGTGAAGCCGTCGTAGCCAGTCCTCTGCCGTCTGGATGTTGTATGTGCGATTGCCAAGACCACGTACTCTGGCCTTGGTTAGGAGCCCTTTGTCCTCCGTGATCAGCGCATGAGCGGCATCACATTCCAGTGCATACAGAATCTCGTTATCGCATGCATCATTTGGACTTGTTGTTGGCGTGTTCCACGGACACTTGGCAAGTTGATCTAAGGCAGGGTATCGGCGGATGTGCTGAAGGTTTCTCGCACGTCGGTTGAGGTCAGGGTCTCGCTCGAAGTCAGCGACGCTTGCTGGGTGGTAACGCAATTGATGCCCACCGACTACCGCAAGCCGGTGAAAGCTAGCCAGATTTTCGCTAAGGACTGCGTACGAATCCTGAAGCGGAATCAGGACATTGGTGTCGAGTAGAAGCGTAAGTTGCTTTGCCAATGTTCTCCTCCCTGGAGTGCTGCGCGTTGTCAGGTGCTTAGATCTGGCCTTGAAGTCTTCCCGCACGCGCTTTGTGCTGCGTGTCGTGATCATAGCTATCGTCAGATGGAATCACGACCCATTGGGCATTCTGGAAGTCTTGAGAGTGCGCTGCGAACGGGATTTCGTTTGCAGTTACAGCAGAGCGCAGAGTGATTGCTTTGCCGCCGTATGGCGATCTGCAACTTCCAGCCAACGCGCTTAAGCTGTGACCGCAGGCCGATAGCTCCACTTGGGCGTAAGCACCAACACCAGCAACGACAGCAGCGCCAATCCACCGGTGTTTCTCTGGCGCCTGGCACTGGCTTCAAGGCAACCAGCGCCGCCAACAGGCTGACCACCATGGTCACATACAACGCCAGGGCCTGTTGGCGCTGGTTGATGCGCGCATTGACCTCCTGGTAGGCCGCAATGAAGCGGTAGTTCGCGTCGACGACGGACGTGTGGGACATCGATTTCACTCCCGGTTGGCATCAGCAAAAAAGGGCGGTGTCATCAGCAGTGCATGCACACCGCTTTTTTGACACCGCCCGCAGGACCTTGATCGTCAGTGCGCCCGCGCCGAGCTCAACTTCCGCACCACCGCCACCAGGCGGTCAATCTCGTCAAAAGTGTTGTAGAACGCCAGTGACGGCCGCACCGTGGTCTCCACGCCAAAGCGGCGCAGGATGGGCTGCGCGCAGTGGTGGCCGGTTCGCACCGCAATGCCTTCGTCGTTCAATGCCTTGCCCACTTCTTCCGTGGTGTAGCCATTCAACACAAAGGACATCACGCTGGCCTTGTCAGCCGCCGTGCCGATCAAGCGCACGCCCGGAATGGCGCCCAGAGCTTGCATGCCGTAGACCAACAACTCGTGTTCGTAGCGGGCAATGTTTTCAATGCCCACCTTGTTCACGTAGTCGATGGCGGCACCCAAGCCCACGGCGTCAGCGATGTTGCCAGTGCCCGCCTCAAACTTGTTCGGGATGGGCTGGAACACGGTCTTCTCGAAGGTCACGTCGGCAATCATGTTGCCGCCACCCTGCCAGGGTGGCATGTCTTCGAGCACCTCTCGTTTACCCCAGACCACACCGATACCGGTAGGGCCGAACACCTTGTGGCCGGAGAACACAAAGAAGTCGGCGCCAATGTCCTGCACGTCCACCCGCATGTGCGAGATGGATTGCGCGCCGTCGACCAGTGCTTTCGCACCGGCTCGGTGGGCCATGGCCACGATTTCCTTGACGGGTGTCACCGTACCCAGCGCGTTCGACACTTGCGTGACAGACACGATCTTGGTGCGGTCGTTCAGCAGCTTCTGGTATTCGTCCAGCAGCACCTGGCCGCTGTCGTCCACCGGGATCACGCGCAGCTTGGCACCCTTGGCGGCAGCGAGCTGCTGCCAGGGCACGATGTTGGCGTGGTGCTCCAGGTTGCTGACGATGATTTCGTCACCCGGGCCAATGTGCTGGCCGCCCCAGCTCTTGGCCACCAGGTTGATGGCCTCGGTGGTGCCGCGCACAAAGATCACCTCGTTCACATCCGGCGCGTTGATGAAGTTCTTCACCCGCTGGCGGGCGCCTTCGTACGCGTCGGTCGCGCGGGCCGCAAGCTCATGCGCCGCGCGGTGGATGTTCGAGTTCTCGTGTTCGTAGAAGTGCGCGATGCGGTCGATCACGCTTTGCGGCTTGTGCGTGGTGGCTGCGTTGTCAAACCACACCAGCTGCTTGCCGTTCACCCGCTCCTGCAAGATGGGGAAATCGCGGCGTATGGCCTGCACGTCAAACGGCGGGCGTTGACCGCTGCCGACATTGGGCGCGCTACCGTTAGGTGCAGCTTTGGCGGGCGTGACATAGCCACTGGGCAACACCACCGAGTCTACAAAGTAGTACTTGGGCTCGGCAGACGGTGTGGTGACCGGTGCACCGGCTGCGGACGGGCTGACGTCCGAACCGAGGCTGGGCGACGACGGAGCTGAAGGCGCCGAAGGTGTGCGTGGCACAGCAGATGCTGCACCCGATGCGGGGTGGCCGTACTGCTCGTTCAAGAAGTAGAACGGCGACGCACCACCAGGGCTGGGCTGCGCACGCTGGTTGGCCACCGGTGCCACGGCCGCGCTGGCCTCGGGCACGCCGAGTACTGCGCTACCAAAGCGTGGCTCGTAGGCCGGTGCCTGGCTGAACAGGGTGTCGGGCACGCCGTTGCCGGCGACTGCATGTGGCTGCAATGCGGGAATGCGATTGGCCAATGACAGCACCGGTGTGGGTGAGGCTGGAATCAGGTTGGCGCCGGGCGCCAAGCCTTGTGGAATCGGGGTGCCAGGTACGCTAGGGCCCAGGCCCGCGGGGCTGGCCAGCGGGGAACCGGCCGGGGCCAGGTTCACCGGGGCCTGCACGCCGGGGGCGCCAGAGCTCAGTGCGGACAGCCCCGATACGCCGGACGGACCGCTGGCAAACAGCGCATTGGCCATTTGCGCGATCAGCGCCGGGTCAATCGGAGGTGCTGCAGCGGGTGCAGCAGGAATGCCTGAAGTAGTCACGTCGGATGATGGCTAGTGACTACTTGTAGGTATCTGGGTAGTCGTGGTACTTGTTGACTTCCACGTCGTCCAGCACGGCCACGGCGTCGGGTGTCAGCACGGCCAGCGAGCAGTACAAGGAAATCAGGTAGCTGGAAATGGCTTGGTCGTTGATGCCCATGAAGCGCACCGACAGACCTGGGCTTTGTTCGCCAGGCAGACCAGGCTGGAACAGGCCAACCACGCCTTGGCGCTTGTCACCCACGCGGATCAACAAAATCTTGCTCTTGCCATCGGCCACGGGGATCTTGTCTGAAGGAATCAGGGGGATGCCGCGCCAGGTGATGAACTGCGAGCCAAACAGGCTGATGGTGGGTGGCGGTGTACCGCGGCGTGTGGCTTCGCGGCCAAAGGCGGCGATGGTGACGGGGTGGGCCAGGAAGAAGGCGGGCTCTTTCCAAACCTTGGTCAGCAGCTCGTCCAGGTCGTCGGGTGTGGGCGCACCGGTCAGCGGGAAGATGCGTTGTTCATCGGTGACTTGCGACAACAGGCCGTAGTCGGGGTTGTTGATGAGTTCGCTTTCCTGGTTTTCCTTGATGGTCTCAATGGTCAGGCGCAGTTGCTCTTTGATCTGGTCGTGCGGGCTGCTGTACAGGTCGGACACGCGGGTGTGCACATCGAGGATGGTGCTGACGGCGTTCAGGAAGAACTCGCGCGGTGCGGCGTCGTAGTCGACAAAGGTGCGGGGCAGCTGGTTCTCGGTCTGGCGCGCGGTGCAGGTGACCTTGATGGACTCAGGGTTCTTGACGGTGTTCAGGCGAAAGATGCCGGCCTCCACAGGTACCCACTGCAGCAGGTGTGTGAGCCAGCGTGGCGAGATGGTGGAGAGTTGCGCCGTGGTTTTGGTGGCGTTGGCGAGTTGCCGTGCGGCGTTGTCGCCCAACGTGGTCAGGGCGGCGGGGGTGCTGGTCATGGAAGTCCTCGGTGTGTGACAGGGAAGGGAAAAACGTCTGCGGCAGTATCCAAATTGCGCGCCCTGCGCTCAACAGGCTATAGCCGTCAATTTGATGCGCTGCACAAAACGGCTATTGGCCGTGGCTTCGCACTCTTGCAGCAGGCCAGACGCCGAAATGTCCAGCGCGGTGGAGAGTTTCTGGATGGTGACCAGAGACGACACGACTTGGCCGCGTTCGATCTCGCCCACGTAGGAGCGGTTCAGGTCCGAGCGTTCGGCCAGCTGCTCTTGCGAGAGGCCGCGCGTGGCACGCATGCGGCGCACCGCGATGCCAAAGTTTTCCAGTAGTTGTTCGCTCATGCAGCCACCGGTTCTGCGTGGGTGTCGTGGCGGTGCACGGCCTGGGTGATGTGGCTGCCGGGTGCCACGCTGTGCGTGAGCCAGACATTGCCGCCAATGGTGGCGCCCTTGCCGATGGTGATGCGGCCCAGCACGGTGGCGCCGGCGTAGATCACCACGTCGTCTTCCACGATGGGGTGGCGCGCCAAGCCCTTGTGCAGCGTGCCATCGGCATCGGCAGAAAAACGTTTGGCGCCGAGCGTCACCGCCTGGTACAGGCGCACGCGCTGGCCGATGACGGCGGTCTCGCCAATCACCACGCCCGTGCCATGGTCGATAAAGAATCCCGGCCCGATATGGGCGCCGGGGTGGATGTCGATACCGGTCTGGCTGTGCGACAGCTCGGCAATGATGCGGGCCAGCAGCGGCAGGCCCAGGAGGTACAGCTTGTGTGCCAGGCGGTGGTGGATGATGGCCAGCACGCCGGGGTAGCACAGCAGCACCTCGTCCACACTGCGGGCGGCCGGATCGCCTTGGTAGGCGGCCAGCACATCGCTGTCCAGCAGGGTGCGGATGCGCGGCAGCTCGGCGGCCAGTGTGCGGGTCACCTGCAGGGCCTGGGCCTCTACATCGGCGTCCTGGCCAGTTTGCTGGCGGGCCACGTATTTCAGCTCCAACCGCACCTGGTCCAGCAGGCCGTGCAGCGCCGTCTCCAGTGTGGTGCCCACGTAGAAGTCTTCACCTTCGGGGTACAGGTCGGGGGGGCCCAGGCGCAAGGGGAACAGCGCGCCCTTGAGGTTTTCCACAATTTGGCTCAGCGCCTCGCGCGAGGGGAACTCGCGCCCGCCGGGCTCCAGCGCCCGCTTTTGCGATTCGCGCCACTGCTGGCGCACGGCGCGCAGGGACGCCACGATCTCGGGGGTGTCAAACATGGCCATGGTGTGTGTCAGTCCTGAATCCAGGGCAGTTGGTGGAAGCGCCAGCCGTCTTCGGTGCCGCGGTGGTTGTGGGCATCGATCTCGCCTTCAAAGCCTTCGAGCACATTGAAGACCTGCGTGAACCCGGCCTTGGTAGCGGCTTCGGCCGCCAGGGCCGAGCGCTTGCCGCTGCGGCACAGCAGCAGCACGGGCGTGTCTTTGCCAGTTTTGGCTTCGAGTTCGCGCACAAAGCGCGGGTTGCGCGTCAGGGCCGTGCCTGTGGCCCATGGCACGTGCAGGCTGCCGGGCACGTGGCCGACAAACTTGCGTTCTTCGCCGCTGCGCACATCGACCAGCACGGCCTGCTCTTGCGAGAACAGCTGCCAGGCCAGGGGCGGTGTTACGCCACCGGCGTAGGGCAGGCCGGTGGCCAGGGCCACGGCGCGGGCGGCTTCCAGGGCCTGGGGCAGTGCGGATGTTTCAGACGGGGCTGACATGGTGGGTTTCCTCTCGTTCCTCTAGGTGTCTATCGCCAGCAAACTGCGGTTTGCGGTGGCCATGGGCGCACTCTAAAGAGCAAGGCTTAGATAACAAACGAATACTTTTTTGCTTGTTAACAACTTAAACATCTGAGGTGACTGTGTAGGTCGCCGTCAGAACGGTGCATCACCCAGGATGGTGGCGCGGTGCATCACGCGGCGGTGGGGCAGATAGTCGGCCGTGGCGTAGTGCTGGGTCAGGCGGTTGTCCCAGAAAGCCAGGTCGTGCTGCTTCCAGCGCCAGCGCACGGTGAACTCCGGCTTGGCCAGGTGGGCGCGCAAAAACGCCAGCACCGCATCGCTCTCGGCCTTGGTCAGCTCCACGATGCGGCTGGTGAAGCCCTCGTTGACGAACAGGCCGCGCTTGCCACTGACCGGGTGCGTTCGCACCACGGGGTGCACCACCTCGGGCGACTTGGCCACGGCGGCTTCCCACACCTTGCGTTCCTCGGGCGTGCGCGCATAGCGCCAGGCCGGGAAGGACTGCACAAAGCTGTGCTCGGCGTGCAGCGGGTCCAGAAAGCTGCGCAGTGGCTCGGACAGCGCTTCGTACGCCGCGATGCCACTGGCCCACAGCGTGTCGCCCCCGTGCGGAGGCAGCACGCGTGCCGACAGGATGGCCCCCAGCGGCGGCGTGGTGATGAAGGTCACATCGGTGTGCCAGTTGTCGTTGTCGGGCGGGTTGTCGTTGTGCGTGTCCAGCACGATGATCTCGGCCGCCTCGGGGTGCTGGGGGTAGACCGGGTGGATGTGCAGCTCGCCAAAGGCGCGCGCCAGGTCGCGCTGCTGCACCGGGGTGACGGGTTGGTTTTCAAAGAACAGCACATGGTGCTGCAGCAGAGCGCTGTGCAAGGTGTCGCGGTCGCTGGTGCGCAGCGGCTCAGTCAGGTCAATGTTGCTAACCAGGGCGCCAATGGCCGGGCCCAGCGGGCGGATGTCGAGAGTCATGGGGGCGGGGGTAGAGAGAAACAGATGCGACCAAGCCTAAAGCGCAGGGCGCATTTCGCTTGCGCGTTATTCGCATTAGCTATGTCAAATTCATTCGACGACACAAACCAGGCATATCAATAAGCTCGATTCCAAGCCCCAAAACCCTCAGAACGGGGTGCTCTCTTTGTCACACGTCACCAAGGAATCGAACCATGCAATTCACCAAAAGACTCTTCACCGCCGCCATCGGCGTCACCCTGCTGGCCGGTGCCAGTCTGGGCTTTGCCGCCGACAAGAAGGTCGTGATCGGCTACCAGACCGACGCGCTGCCCTCGTCTGTGGCCATTGCCAACGGCGACTTCGCCAAGGCCACGGGCTTCCAGATCGACTTCCGCAAGTTCAACTCGGGTGCCGATGTGTTCGCCGCCATTGCCTCCGGGGACGTGCAAATTGGCTATGTTGGCTCCAGCCCCTACGCCGCTGCCACCTCCCGCGGTCTGGACGTGAAAGCCTTCTACCTGGCCTCCATCTCCGGCACCGACGAAGCTCTGGTGGTGCGCAATGGCTCTGGCATCAACAGCCTGGGCGACCTCAAGGGCAAGAAGCTGGCCGCCGCGCCCGTGTCTACCGACCACTACCAGCTGCTGGCCTTGCTGAAGAGCCAAGGCCTGACCGAAAAAGACGTGCAGGTGTTTGCCATTCCCCAGCCTGAGATCGTGGCAGCCTACAACCGCGGTGACCTGGACGGCGGCTTTGTCTGGGACCCCGCGCTGACCGAGCTGAAGAAGACCGGCAAGGTGCTGATCACTTCCAAAGAAGTGGCTGAAAAGGGTGCGCCCACGTTCAGCGCCTGGGTCGCCACCGGCGCCTTTGCCAAAGAGAACCCCGAGTTCCTGAAGGCCTACGCGGGTGTGATCGAGAAGTACTCCAATTCGTTTGTGAAGGACAAAGCCGCCTGGGGACCTGAGAGCGAGAACGCCAAGATCTTGGCCAAGCTGCTGGGCGGCACACCCGCCGACTTTTCCGCCGCGCTGAAGAACCTGAACCTGGTGCCGCTGCACGTGCAAGCGTCCGACGCCTGGCTCGGTGGTGGCGAGAAATCGGGCGTGGCCCGCATCCTGAAAGAAACGGCCAGCTTCCTGAAGGAGCAAAAGAAGATCTCTGACGTGCTGCCAAGCTACGCGGCGTTTGTGACCACCTCGGCGATTGCCGGTGCCGTGGTCGCACAGAAGTAACGTCTCATGCTCAGTGTCAAGAACGCCAGCGTCTACTTTGCCGGGCGCAACGGCCACCCGGTGCAAGCCCTGGACCGTGTCTCGCTCGACATTCCGGACCGCGGCTTTGTCGTGGCACTGGGTACCTCGGGCTGCGGCAAGTCCACCTTGCTCAATGCCATGGCGGGCTTCTTGCCGCTGTCCGAGGGCAGCATCACGCTGAACGGCCGTCCTATCGAGAAGCCCGGTGCCGACCGCGGCGTGGTGTTCCAGAAGGACAGCTTGCTGCCCTGGAAAACCGTGGCCGAGAACGTGGCACTGGGCCTGAAGTTTGCTGGTGCCAGCCGCGCCGAGCAGCGCGACCGGGCATTGGAGCTGCTGCACCTGGTGGGCTTGCAAGACTTTGCCAATGCCGCGCCGTATGAGCTGTCCGGTGGTATGCGCCAGCGCGTGGGCCTGGCCCGCGCCCTGGCGCCGGACCCAGACATCCTGCTGATGGACGAGCCCTTTGGCGCGCTGGACAGCATGACGCGTGAGCAGATGCAGGAGCTGCTGGTCTCGGTCTGGTACCGCACCGGCAAGCAGGTGTTTTTCATCACCCACTCCATCGAAGAAGCGTTGTTCCTCGGCACCCAGCTCATCGTCATGTCACCGCGGCCCGGCCGTATCGTGGCGCGCTTTGACCTGGACTTTGTCAACACCTTTGCCCGCGACGGCGATGCGCGTGCCATCAAGACCGCACCGAAGTTTGCCCACCTGCGCGAAGAGATTCGCGCCATCGTCCACCAGAACGAACACCAAGAGGTCACCGCATGAGCGACCTAGCCATCAAAGCCGCTGCTGCCGGTTTGCACACTGAGGAACCACGCACCCGCCGCTTGGAGCCCCGCATCGTGAAGATGCGCAATTTCGGCATTGGCGAAAAATCCACAGTCACCATCAGCGTGGCCACCGGCGCCGCCCTGTTGCTGCTGTGGTGGGCCATCACCCAGGCAGGGCTGGTGCCCAAGCTGTTTTTGCCGACACCGGCTGAAGTGCTGTCGTTGGGTGTCGAAATCTTCCGCGAAGGTTATGCCAACGCCACCCTGTGGGAACACGTGTCCGCCAGCCTGGGCCGCATTCTGTCGGCCGCGGTGATTGCCGTGGCCCTGGGGATTCCCGTGGGCTTGCTCATGGGCCTGAGCCGCTGGGCCAAGGGCGTGTTTTCCACGCCCATCGAGTTCTACTGGCCGCTGCCGCCGCTGGCCTACCTGCCGCTCATGATCATCTGGCTGGGCATTGGTGAGACCTCCAAGATCGTGCTGCTGGCCCTGGCCATGTTTGCGCCCGTGGTGCTGTCGGCCCAGGCCGGCGTGCGCTCGCTGCCGCAGGAGCGTGTCAACGCGGCGCTGTCGCTGGGCGCCTCGCGCTGGCAGCTGTTCAAGGACATCGTGCTGCCCTCGGCCCTGCCCGAGATCCTGACCGGCATCCGCATTGCGCTGGGTGTGGGCTGGAGCACGTTGGTGGCGGCCGAACTGATTGCGGCCACGCGCGGCATCGGCTACATGATCATGTCGGCCTCCCACTTCTTGGCCACCGATGCGGTGTTTGTCGGCATCGCGGTGATTGCGCTGTGCGCCTTTGCGTTCTCGTTCAGCATGCGCCTGCTGGAAAGCTGGCTGGTGCCCTGGAAGGGCAAGCAGTGATGGTTGGCCTTTTGCGTTACAGCGCGCGTGAAGCCCGCTCGGGCCGGTAGCGGTCGGCCTGGATGTCGGGTGTTACCCCGTGGGTGAAGACCTCGTCCGTGATGGGCAGGAATTGCGCATTCCATTGTTCCCACTGCGCCTTCAGCCGATCAAACACGTGGGTGTGCTTGTCGCGCAGGTTGGCGCGTTCACGCTTGTCGTCTTCCAGGTTGAAGAGGAACTCGTTCTCGTTGATCTTCAGGTACTTCCAGGCGCCGTCGCGCACGGCACGCTGCTCCTGGGCCTTGTAGCGCCAGAACAGGGTGCGCACATACGGTTGCACCTCGCCTAGCAGCACCGGCAGGATGTTCAGGCCATCGGGCGGGTAGTCCGGGTCGGCTGCCACGCCGGCAGCAGCCAGCAGCGTGGGCAGCCAGTCCATGCTGATGGTGACCTGGTGGCTCACGTGGTGTTTCAGGCGTGCCGGCCAGCGCATGATGGTGGGCACGCGCAAACCGCCTTCGAGCAACTCGGTCTTCTGCCCCGTGAAGGGCCAGGTTTTGGAGAAACGCTCACCGCCGTTGTCGCTGCTGAACACCACGATGGTGTTGTCCGCCAGACCCTGGTCTTTCAGCGCCTTCACCACCTGGCCCACGGCCGCGTCCAGCGACTGCACGATCTTGCCGTAGGTCTCCAGGCTGCCCCCGTCGTAATGGAACAGGTCTTTCAGCCCGCGCGACACATGCTCGTCCTCGGGCCCCACCCAGGGCCAGTGCGGCGCCGTGAAATGCAGGGACAAGAAGAAAGGTTTGTCGGCGGTTTGTGACTGCACATACTGCACGGCTTCCTGGGCCAGCAGCTCGGTGTAGTAGCCCACGCGGTCTACGGGCACTTCGCCCTCGTACAGGTCGCGCGGCACCTGGTCGCCCACGCCGGGTTTGTGGGTGAAGTAGTCAATCGCGCCGCCGTAGTTGCCAAAGAACTTGTCGTAGCCGCTTTTGAGCGGGCCAAAGTGCGGCAGATTGCCCAGGTGCCATTTGCCAATGAGTGCGGTGTTGTAGCCCGCCTGTTTGAGCAACGAGGGCAAGGTGGCGTGGTCTGGCGGCAGGCCATGCAGGTGGGCGGTGCGCACCAAGGGTTCTTCCAGCCCACCGCGCAGGCGGTGTTGGTAGCGCCCGGTGATCAAGGCAAAGCGGGTGGCCGAGCACACCGCCGAGTTGGCATAGGCCTGGGTGAAGCGCACACCCTCCGCGGCCAGCCGGTCCAGATGCAGGGTGCGGTAGTCGGCCTGGCCATAGACGCTCAGGTCGGCCCAGCCCAGGTCGTCGGCCAGGATGAAAACAATATTGGGGGGAGAGTTGGGTGCGCTCACGATGGGGTCTGCGATCACCACGCCCACAGCAACGCGGTCTGCGTGGGACGGAGGATGGAATAGGGGCGGCGCAGGGTATGGATGGGTGTGCGCGATGCCAGGCGACGACCGGTGCGGCTGCGGTGCAGCAGCTCCCAGGAGCCAGAGGTCACGGCCAAGACGCGCAGCAGGTTGCGCTGGATGTCATCGGCGCTGGAGAAGTTGGATGAGGGCATGGGGCCTCCTGCGCTCACACCACCTGCACAGGCAACAGCAGCAGTTGCACGGCTACCGTCGCCACGGCGACCCACAGCAGGGCACTGCCCAGAGACAGCAGCAGCTCGCGCGGGCTGAACGGGCCCTCGTGCTGCAGGTTGGCGAAATCATGGTCTTGCATCACACACCTCCTGGAAGAATGTTGTTATTGGTTCAGTCATTCTGGTGCGGGGGGCGCCAGAAGGGAACGAATAAAACGGCACTACCAAGTGACGAAAACGCGTAAGGCCCCGCCGCGCGGGCGGGGCTTCAGGGTCATGCCGTTTCGGGTTCCAGCTGGGCCAGTGCCTGGGTCACGGCAGCGCGGGTCAGCGTGGGCACAAAGGTCTCGATGAAGCTATACGCATAGCCCCGCAACCAGGCGCCGCGGCGTAGCCCCAGCCGTGTCACGTTCACCTGGAACAGGTGGCCCGCATCCAGGATGCGCAGGTTGCGGTCGCGGTCGGCGTCCAGCGCCACCGAGGCCACGATGCCCACGCCCATGCCCAGTTCCACATAGGTTTTGATGACATCGGCGTCCATGGCGGTCAGCACCACATCGGGCTGCAGGTGGGCCGCGGCAAAGGCGTCGTCAATGTGGGAGCGCCCGGTGTAGCCGGCCTGGTAGGTGATGATGGGGTACTGCGCCAGCTGCTGCAGCGTGACCGGACCTTCCTGCTCCAGCAAAGGGTGGCCCGGGGGTACCACCACGCTGTGGGTCCATCGGTAGCAGGGCAGGGTGACCAACTGGCTGTAGTCAGCCAGCGCCTCGGTGGCCACACCAATGTCGGCCTCGCCGGAAATCAGCATGGCGGCCACCTGCTTGGGCGAACCCTGGTGCAGGTGCAGCGTGACCTTGGGGAACTTGTCGCGAAAGTCTTTCACCACATGCGGCAACGCATAGCGCGCCTGCGAGTGGGTGGCTGCCACGGACAGTTGCCCCTCCATCTGCGCGCTGTAGTCTTGCCCGGCGCGCTTGAGGTTTTCGGCGTCCAGCAGCAGGCGCTCCACGATGGGCAGCAGGTCCTTGCCCGGTGGCGTCAGGCCCGTCAGGCGCTTGCCAGCGCGGCCAAAGATGTCCACGCCCAGCTCTTCTTCCAGCTCACGGATCTGGCGGCTCACCCCGGGCTGCGAGGTGTGCAGCATGTTGGCCACTTCCGTGAGGTTGTAGCCGCAGCGCACGGCCTCGCGCACCGATCTCAGTTGTTGGAAATTCATGCGCGTTCAGACCACCTGCGTGGCTTGCTCAAAAGTCAGGCGCGGGCCACGGGCAAAGGTGCCCGAGTGGTCGGCATAGCCCAGGTTGACCAGGAAATTGGCGCGATAACGGCCGTCGGGGAAGAAGGCCTGGTTGACCTTGGTCACGTCAAAACCCGATTGCGCGCCGCTGTCGATGCCCAATGCGCGCGCCGCAATGATCAGATAGGCACCTTGCAGGGCGCTGTTGCGCTCCGCGGTGGCCTGGGTCAGTCCGGCATTGTTGTCAAACAGGGGCTTGGCGTCGTAGACCGGAAACTGCGTGGGCAGATGCTCCTGGAACTGGCTGTCGTAGGCCACGATGACGGTGACCGCAGAGGCCAGGGTTTGGGCCACGTTGCCGCCCGAGAGGGCGGGCTTGAGCTTTTCCTTGGCCTCGGCCGAACGCACAAACACAAAGCGCGCAGGCTGGGCGTTGAAGGCCGTGGGGCCCCACTTCAGCAGGTCGTACAGTTTGTGCAGGGTGTCGTCGGAGATGGGCTCGGGCTTGAAGGCGTGCACCGTGCGTGCCTCGCGGAACAGCTGGTCCAGCGCGGCGTCGTTCAAAGCTTGGGACATGGGGATTTCCTCGTGATACTTAAACGGCAGCCTGGGCCTGGTCCAGATCGGCCAGCAGGTCGTCAATGTGCTCAATGCCGACCGACAGGCGCACGGCGTCGACCGGCACACCGGCCTTGGCCAGTTCTTCCGGCGACAGTTGGCGGTGAGTGGTGGAAGCCGGGTGCGTGGCGAGCGACTTGGCGTCGCCAATGTTCACCAGGCGGGTGAAGAGCTGTAGCGCATCCAGAAAGCGCGCACCGGCTTCACGGCCCTGGCCCTCGGGGGCTTTCACGCCGAAGGTCAAGAGACCGGAGGCCTTGCCGCCCAGGTACTTCTGGGCCAGCTCATGGTCAGGGTGGCCGGGCAGTGCGGCAAAGTTGACCCACGCCACCTTGGCGTGCTTTTGCAGGTGCTGCGCGACCTTGAGTGCGTTGTCGGTAATGCGCTCCAGGCGCAGCGCCAGTGTTTCAATGCCTTGCAAAATCAGGAAAGCGTTGAACGGCGAGATGGCGGCGCCGGTATTGCGCAGCGGCACAACGCGGGCACGGCCAATGTAGGCGGCAGGGCCCAGGGCTTCGGTGTAGACCACACCGTGGTAGCTGGGGTCGGGTTCGTTCAGGCGCTTGAAGCGCGCCTTGTGATCGGCCCACGGGAACTTGCCGCTGTCCACAATCGCGCCGCCAATGGTGGTGCCGTGGCCGCCCAGGTACTTGGTGAGCGAATGCACCACGATGTCGGCGCCGTGTTCGATGGGGCGCAGCAGGTAGGGCGTGGCCACGGTGTTGTCCACGATGAGCGGGATGCCGTGCGCATGCGCAATGTCGGCAATGCGGCGAATGTCGGTCACATTGCCTTGGGGGTTGCCCAGCGACTCGACAAAGATGGCCTTGGTGCGCTCGTCAATCAGCGGCGCAAAGCTGTCGGGGTTCTTGTGGTCGGCAAAACGCGTGGTGATGCCGTACTGCGGCAGCGTATGGGCAAACAGGTTGTAGGTGCCGCCGTAGAGCGCGGTGCTGCTGATGATGTTGTCGCCGGCCTCGGCAATGGTCTGGATCGCGTAGGTCACCGCGGCCTGGCCCGATGCCAGGGCAAGTGCGGCCAGGCCGCCCTCCAGTGCCGCGACGCGCTTTTCCAGCACGTCCTGCGTGGGGTTCATGATGCGGGTGTAGATATTGCCCGGCACCTTCAGGTCGAACAAATCGGCGCCGTGCTGGGCGCTGTCAAAAGCGTAGGCCGCCGTTTGGTAGATGGGCACGGCCACGGCCTTGGTGGTGGGGTCCGGGCTGTAACCGGCGTGGACGGATTGGGTCTCGAATTTCCAGTGGTCTGACATGGGGGCCTCTCCTGATGGCGGGTGGTGGTGTGACTTGCTATGGTTTTGGCAGCTGGTCGCGCATATTCCACGAGGGCTAGAGGCCTATTTTTCTTATAAACAGGCGGTTCCAGACCGCGAAACCTGCGAAAAAAGCCGCTGGTGCCTTGCACTCTAAAGGCGGCTCCTCAAAACTCAAACGAATAAAAAGTTGATTCTTTAGATCAAAAACATCGTTGGACGGGTGCGCTCGCGCAAGGCGCGCCAGCCCAGCCACCAGAAAACGGGCACAAACAACAGGAACACGGTCTGCAGCCCTACCACCGTGCCCAGCGTGCCGCCCAGCAGCCCGCCGACAAAGCCGCCGCAGGGGCCGGCCAGTGCGCTCAGTCCCGACACGCGTCCCCGCCCCAGGCGTGCGCCGACGTGGGCAAACTGGGTGAGCGTGTGCATTTGCAGTAGCCCCAGTCCGGCGCCCAGCACCACACCACCCACCCACAGCCAGGCCGTGGTGGTGGCCCAGGCCAGCAGCAGTGCCGCCACCGTGACCGCAGCCACCGAGGCCAACACGGTACGCAGTGGCCCCAGCCAGGTCAGCAAGGGGCCCAGAAAAATCAGCGTGGCGACAAAGGCGCTGCCCTGCACCGCCACCAGCGAGCCGGCGCCTAGCGCAGGCAGGCCCAGCTCCTGCACGGCGATCACCACCATATAGAAGGCGTAGTACATGTGGATGGCCTGGATGGCGCACTCCTGCATGGCCAGCGCACGGATCTCAGGCTCGCGCCACAGGGCCTGCACCGACTGGCGCATGGACAGCCGCACCGCACCCGCGCGCGGCGGTGTGTGGGTGTGCTGGCTCAATACCGACGATGACAGCGTGGCCGTGAGCAGGAACATGGCGGCAATCAACCAGTAGCTGCCCGCATAGCCCAGCAGCGCCACCACACCGGCGGCGAGCATGGGCCCCAGCAGAAACATGCCCGCCATGTGCGCGCCGCGCTGCCAGCCGGCCCGCGCGTGGCCAATGCGCTCCAGCGCCGCCATGAACACGGTGTTCAGCGAGACAAAGCGCAGCGGCATGACAAAGCTGATGAGCGCGGTCAGCGCCACCAAAAACAGGGTCTGGGGCAACAGCGGGATGGCGGCATACAAAGCCCCAATCACTAGGCTGCCGCCAATGAACAGCCGCGTGGGCCCCAGGCGTTCCACCCAGAAGCCCACCGGAATGCTCATGAACAAAATGCCCACCGACTGCGCTCCGGCAATGGCCGCCAGCCAGCCGCCCTGCGCGCCCAGGTGCAGGGCGTACAGGGTGGTGGTGAACTTGGCCAGCCCCACGCTGATGCCCATGAAGGAGGACAACAGCGCGAAGCGCAGCAGAAAGGCGTTGCGTTGGAAGAACCCGCGCATCAGGCGGCCTGGGCCGCAGAGTTGGCAGCCTGGCCGACCGCAAAGCTGCGTTGGCCTTGCACCGACACCGGCACCTCGCCGCGGATCGTGACGCGGCGCACCACGCGGTGCTGGTCACCGTAGTCGTTGATGGCGTAGTGCTGTGTGGCGCGGTTGTCCCAGATGGCCACATCGCCCTCGGCCCAGTGCCAGCGCACGGTGTTTTCCAGGCGCGTGATGTGGTGCTGGATGATTTCGAACAGGTGCTGCGAGTCATGCGTGTTGTAGCCCACAAAGCGCTTGAGAAAGTGGCCGGCCACCAGCGTGCGCTCGCCGGTTTCGGGGTGTACGCGCACCAGCGGGTGCTGGGCTTCGATCAGGCGCGAACGGAACACCGCGCGGTAGTGCTGGGCACCGGCGTCGTCCGGTTCCACACGCGTGGCGGCGTAGTCGTAGTCGTTGCTGTGCACGGCCCACAGGCGCTCGGCCAGCGCCTTGAACTCATCCGACAGCTCGTTGTAGGCCGCCGCGGTGTTGGCCCACACGGTGTCGCCGCCGTGGTCGGGAATGGTCAGCGAGCGCAGCACCGACACCTTGGGGTAGTCGGCATCAAAGGTCACGTCGGTGTGCCAGGAGTTGGCGCGCCCACCGTGGTTGGAGTCCAGCTCCAGGATGTCGGTGCCATTGCGCGAAGGCACGGTGGGGTGGGGTACCACACTGCCCCAGCGGCCGGCAAAGGCCTGGTGTTCGGCATCGTCCAGATGCTGCTGGCCGCGGAAGAACAACACCTTGTGCTTGAGCAGCGCCTGGTGGATGGCGGCAAAGGTTTCTGGCGCCAGCTGGCCCGACAGGCGCAGGCCTTGCACGCGTGCGCCAATGCGCCCACCCAGAGGCTGGATGTCCAGTGCGGGTGCGACGGCGGTGAGGGGGTGGTTGAGTACAGCAGACATGCAGGGTTCCTTTGGTGTGACAGGGTTTGGGATGAAAGGCGCACCCATCGTAGGAAGCGCAGCCTGCAAAGCGAAGCTCGAAATCCGCATGTGAATCTGTGCCGCGTAGATGCGCATAACCATGTGCGATTTCCTTCGTTGGTGCTGGGGCCGTGTCGACCTACGCTGCGTTCCAAGATCAACTTCTGAGGTAATTGCATGCGACCCGTTTTCAAACTCATCACCGCCGTGGCCGTCGCCTTGGGGCTCTCGGGCCAGGCCTTGTCCCAGTCCCAAGAGGCCCTGGAGGTCACCGACATCCGCTACCAGGGCTGGGCGGGCCAGGTCGTCTGGATTGAACTGGCGGAGAGCCTGGGCTACCTGGCCCCGCTCAAGGCCAAGTGGGTGGGCAACACCATCAGTGGCCCGCAAGACATCCAGTCCGTGGTCACCGGCGATGTGGACTTTGGCGGTGCCTTCAACGGTGCCGTGGTCAAACTGCTGGCCAAGAAAGCACCCATCAAGGCAGTGCTGGGCTACTACGGCGTGGACGACAACAACTACACCGGCTACTTCGTCAAATCTGACAGCCCGATCAAAACCGCCCGTGACCTGATCGGCAAGAAAGTGGCCGTCAACACCCTGGGTGCCCACCACGAATTCATGGTGCGCGAGTACTTGGAGCGCAACAAGTTGACGGACGCCGAAGCCAAGCAAGTCACGCTGGTGGTGACGCCGCCCGTGACCGGCGAACAGGCGCTGCGTCAGAACCATGTGGACGTGACGGCACTGGGCGGCGTGCTGCGTGACAAGGCGCTGGAGCGCGGTGGCATTCGCCCCTTGTTCACCGATCAGGATCTGTACGGCAGTTTCACGGCCGGCAGCATCGTGCTGCACAACAAATTTCTGGAGCAAAACCCCAAGGCTTCCAAGCACTTGGTGAGTGCGTTGGCCCGTTCCATTGAATGGACGCGCAAGACACCGGCTGCCGAGGTGCGCGCGCAGTACGAAAAAATCATCAAGGCCCGCGGCCGTTCCGAGAGCGCCGACACCATCCAGTACTGGAAGAGCAATGGCGTGCCTTCCGTGGGTGGCGTGATTCTGGAGAAAGACCTGCAAGTCTGGATCGACTGGCTGGTGAAGGATGACGTGATCAAGGCCGGTCAGGTCAAACCGTCTGATCTCTACACCAACGCATTGAACCCCTACGCCACGGGCGCCAAGGTGGCTGCCAAATGAGCACGCCCAAGATCCGCTTTGAACACGTCAGCAAGGAGTTCACGGTCCGCGCCGAAGACGGCGGTCCGGACAAGCGCTTCACGGCTTTGCAGGATGTGACGCTGGACATCCGCGCCGGTGAATTCCTCGTGCTGGTGGGCCCCAGCGGTTGCGGCAAGTCCACCTTGCTGGACCTGCTGGCCGGGTTGACCTTGCCCAGCAGCGGGCGGGTTCTGATTGATGGCAAGCCCATCACCGGCCCGGCACGGGACCGTGGCGTGGTGTTCCAGCAGTACGCGCTGTTCCCCTGGCTCAGCGCGCTGGACAACGTGGCCTTTGGGCTGGAGATTGCGGGCCTGGGCAAGAAGGAGCGCCGCGAAAAGGCCGCGCAGTACCTGGAGCTGGTGGGCCTCACGGATTTCCGCAACCACTACCCGCACGAAATGTCGGGCGGCATGAAGCAACGCGTAGCCATCGCGCGCAGCCTGGCGTATGAGCCCCAGGTACTGCTGATGGACGAGCCCTTTGCGGCGCTGGACGCGCAAACCCGCGAGACCTTGCAGGAAGAGCTGGTGGAGATCTGGCACCGCACCGGCAAGACCATTGTGTTCATCACCCACGGTATCGACGAGGCCGTGGTGCTGGGCCAGCGCGTGGCGGTGATGACCACACGTCCGGGCCGTATCAAGGAGATCGTGGACATCCCCGAGTCCCTGCGCACCGGCGCCGCGGATGTGCGCTCACTGCCCCTGTTTGGCGAACTGCGCCACCAAATCTGGAGCCTCTTGCACGACGAAGTGGCCTCCGCCCGCAAAGAACGCCGTGCGCGCATCGCCGCGCAGGTAGAGAACAAGGAGACCTCCCATGTCTGACATTGCATTGAACCCCGGTGTACCCGCGCTGAGCCTGACCGCGGCCCCCATCTGGCGGCGCTGGCTTCGCGTGCTCAACGAAGTCGCATGGCGCTCAGGCCTCATCGTCGCGCTGGCCGTGCTGTGGGAAATAGCGCCGCGGCTGGGTTTTACAGACCCCACCTTTTTGCCACCCCTGAGTGAGGTGCTACAGGCGGGCTGGGTGCTCGCGCTCAAAGGCCAGCTGTGGGAGCACACGTCCTACAGCCTGGCCCGCGCGCTGGGCGGCCTGTTTCTGGCGCTGCTCTATGCCATCCCCTTGGGGCTGGCGATTGGCTGGTACGAGCGCCTGGGCCACGCGCTGAACCCGCTGATCGAACTGCTGCGCAACACCGCACCGCTGGCCTTGCTGCCCGTGTTCCTGTTGCTGTTGGGCATTGGCGAGGTGTCCAAGGTGGCCATCGTGGTCTATGCCTGCTCCTGGCCGCTGTTGCTTAACACCATCGTGGCCGTGCGCCAGGTGGACCCCCTGCTGGTCAAGTCGGCCCGCACCATGGGTGCGACGCCGCGCCAGCTGTTCCTCAAGGTCATCCTGCCCTCGTCGGTGCCCACCATCTTTGTGGGTATCCGCCTGGCCAGTGCTACCGCCATTCTGGTGTTGTTGGCCGCCGAGATGGTGGGTGCCAAGGCAGGCCTGGGCTTTCTCATCATCTACGCCCAGTACAGCTTTTTGATTGGCGATATGTACTTCGGAATCATCGCCATCACCTTCATCGGGGTCGCGCTGAACTTTGTGCTGCAGACCCTGGAGCGTCGCCTCACCGCGTGGAAACCTGCCGCAGTGCGCACCTAAGCATTTATAAAAAATTGGAGAGAACACATGTCTGACCGCAAACTGCGCCTGGGCGCCTTCATCATGGCCACGGGCCACCACATTGCCGCGTGGCGCCACCCCGGCTCGCAAATCGATTCGGGTACTAACATCGACCACTACATCGAAGTGGCCAAGACCGCCGAGCGCGGACTGTTCGACCAAGTGTTTGTGGCCGACAGCCCGGGCCTGTGGTTTGAGGGCAGCGACGAAGCCTTCAGCCGCCAGGGCCGCGTCTCGCACTTCGAGCCCGTCACGCTGTGGGCCGCGCTGGCCGCGGTCACCAAGCATGTGGGCTTTGTGGCCACGGCCTCCACCACCTACGAAGACCCGTATTTGTTGGCGCGCAAGTTTGCGTCGCTGGACCACATCAGCAAGGGCCGTGCGGCCTGGAATGTGGTGACCACGGGGGCCGAGACTTTGTACGGCAACTTCGGCTTGGACAAGCACCCCGACCCCGAAACCCGCTATGAAAAAGCCCACGAGTTCGTTGATGTGGTGAAGGGCCTGTGGGACAGCTTTGAGGACGATGCCTTCAGCCGCGACCCGGCCAGCGGCGTGTACTTTGACCCCGCCAAGCTGCACACGCTGAACCACGTGGGCAAACATCTGAAGGTGAAAGGCCCGCTGAACCTGGAGCGTTCGCCCCAGGGTTACCCGGTCATCGTGCAGGCCGGCTCGTCCGAGCCTGGCAAGGAACTGGCGGCCGCCACGGCGGAAGCCATCTTCACCGCCTGGACCAGCCTGGCCGAGGCGCAGGCGTTTTACGCCGACGTCAAAGGCCGCCTGGCGAAGTACGGTCGCCGCCCTGAGCAGCTGCTGGTGCTGCCCGGCATTTCGCCCGTGGTGGGCCGCACGCAGGAAGAGGCCGACGCCAAATGGGCGGAACTGCAAAAGCTCATCCATCCCTCGGTGGGCCTGAGCACCATTGCGCCCTTCTGGCCCGGTGAAGACCTGACGAAGTGGGACCTGGACGCACCACCGCCGTATATCCCGCAGCCGCCGATCGGCCGCAACAGCCGCGCCCATGTGGTGCTGGAGCTGGCGCGCCGCGACAAACTCACCGTGCGCCAGCTCTACGAGTACCTGGCCGGTGCCCGTGGCCACTGGGTGGTGGTGGGGACACCCGAAAAGATTGCCGATGAGATCCAGACTTGGTTTGAAAACGGCGCGGCCGATGGCTTCAACGTGATGCCACCCGTGCTGCCCGAATCGCTGGACGACTTTGTGGACCTGGTGATCCCCGAGTTGCAACGCCGTGGCCTGTTCCGCACGGAATATGAAGGCACCACGCTGCGCGAGAACCTGGGGCTGGAGCGGCCAGTGAACCAGTTCACCGTGCGCAAGCAGAAGGCCGCGTAATGGGTGCGCCCGATTTCCAGGCACTGGCCTCTGCCAACGCCTCGCTGCAGCTCGATGCCGATGTGCTGGTCATCGGTGGCGGCCCCGCGGGCACCTGGGCCGCCATCAGCGCGGCCGCGCAGGGTGCGCGCGTGGTGTTGGCGGACAAGGGCTTCTGCGGCACCTCAGGGGCCACGGCACCGTCGGGCACCGGCGTTTGGTATGTGGAGCCAGACGCGGCATTGCGTGGCGAAGCCAAGGCCAAACGCTACGAATGGGGCGGCCAACTCGCCGAGCAGGCCTGGATGGACCGCGTGCTGGAGCAGACCTACGCGAACGTGCAGCAGCTGGCCGACTGGGGCTACCCCTTCCCGGTGGACATCGACGGCGTGCAGCGTCGTAACTCCCTGCAAGGACCCGAGTACATGCGGCTGATGCGCAAGCAGGCCAAGGCCAGTGGCGTGCGCATTCTGGACCACAGCCCGGCGCTGGAACTCTTGGTCGATGCCGAGGGGGTGGTCGCCGGGGCCACCGGCATCGCGCGGCAGACGCTGGACACCTGGGTGGTGCGCGCCGGCGCGGTGGTCATGGCCACCGGGGGCTGCGCCTTTTTGAGCCGCGCTCTGGGTTGCAACGTACTCACGGGTGACGGTCACCTCATGGCGGCCGAAGTGGGCGCCGAGTTCTCCGGCATGGAGTTTTCCAACGCCTATGGCCTGGGTGCGGCGTTTGGTTCGGTCACCAAGTCGCTGTTCTACAACTGGGCCACCTTCTATTACCAGGACGGCTCTGTCATTGAAGGTGCGGGCTCTGCCAAGGGCCGCAGCCTGATTGCCAAGACCCTGCAAACCCAAGCCGTCTACGCACGCCTGGACCAGGCCGATGCGCAGGTGCAGGCCTGGATGCGCGCGTCGCAACCCAACTTCTTTCTGCCGTTTGACCGCACCGGTATCAACCCGTTCACCGATCGCTTTCCGGTCACTTTGCGTCTGGAGGGCACCGTGCGCGGCACCGGTGGGCTGCGGCTTACGGGTGCGGACTGCGCCAGCTCGGCTCCGGGTTTGTATGCGGCGGGCGATGCGGCCACGCGGGAACTGATCTGCGGTGCCTTCACGGGTGGCGGCAGCCACAACGCCGCATGGGCGCTGTCGTCCGGCTTCTGGGCCGGTGCGGGGGCTGCCAGTTTTGCGCGCCAACACCGCGTGGCCGACCACCACCTGCTGCTGCAAGCCGGTGGCGTGGGCCTGCGGTCGGCCAAGGGCGTGCGCACCGATGCAGATGCGCTGATCCAGGCCGTGCAGGCCGAGGTGTTCCCGTATGCCCGCAACTGGTTCCGCCATGGCGATGGGCTGCAGGATTCGCTGACGCGCCTGGACACCCTGTGGCAGCAACTGCGCACTGCCGCCCCGGCGGACAAACCACAGGCCGTGCGCACGCGCGAAGCGGCAGCCCTGTTGGTCAATGCGCGCTGGATGTACCGCAGCGCCCTGGCTCGCACCGAGACCCGTGGCATGCACCGCCGTGAAGACCAGCCACAGGCCGACCCCACGCAACGCCACCGCTTGGTGAGCGCGGGCTTGGACGAGGTGGTGGTGCGCCAGGAGCAGGTCGCATGATCGAGTGGATCAGTGCCGAGCGCTGCACGGCCTGCAATATCTGCGTGACCGCCTGCCCCACCAATGTGTTTGACCTGGTGCCTGGGGGCCCACCGCGCATCGCCCGCCAGAACGATTGCCAGACCTGCTTTATGTGTGAGTTGTACTGCCCGGAGGATGCGCTGTTTGTCGCACCCCAGGCCGACGTGTCCATCGCCGTGGATGGCGCGGCCCTGGCGCACTCACCCTTGCTGGGCAGTTACCGCAAAGACGTGGGCTGGGGACGTGGACGGCAACCCACAGCGGCGCAGGACCACAGCTACCAACTGCTCCCCTCCTGATGCGGCTGGGGTGCTGAATTTGGTACAGAAGCTGCTGATAAATCAACATTGATTTGTTGATTTATCAGCTTCTACCAAACGTGCTTCGAAGTTGGGGGTTACTCAAAAACTCAATGAAATCAACGATTTAAAGAGTTTTATCCCATTGCCAGCAGCATGGCACAGGCATTGCAATAAGCAACCTGTCATAACCAGTTCGCAGTGCCATGCAAACCTCGCTCTCCAACGCTCCCGCAGGCCGCGCGGCCACCCTGCACCAGCGCATCCAGCACGAGCTGCGCGAGCGCATTGTGGCGGGCCACTATGCCCCGCAGGCGCAGATGCCGACCGAGAGTGCGCTGATGCGCCAGTACGGTGTGAGCCGCATCACTGTGCGCCATGCGCTGGGTGCACTGGAAAAAGACCAGCTGATTTTCAAGGTGCCGGGCAAGGGCTCATTTGTGACGCAACCCAAACCCTTCCAGCCGCTGGGCCGTTTGCAGGGTTTTGCCGAGGCGATGGGCGCGCAGGGCCACGAACCCTTCAACCGCCTGGTGTCGCTGCAGACCGTAGCCGCTACGCCACAAGTGGCTGTGCGCCTGAAGCTGCCAGAGGGGACGGCAGTGACCGAGATTCGCCGCGTGCGCTATCTGGACCGCCAGCCCGTGTCGCTGGACCTGACCTGGGTGCCGCTGGCCATTGGCACCCGCTTGGCCCAGGAAGACCTGGCCACGCGCGACATCTTTCTGATTCTGGAAAACGACTACGGCCTGCGCCTGGGCCATGCCGATCTTTCCATCGACGCCGTGGCGGCCGATGCGACGACAGCGGCGTTGCTCGATGTGGCAACCGGCAGCCCGCTGCTGCGCATGGACCGCCTGACCCACACCGACGACGGCCGCCCGCTGGACTACGAGCAGCTGTACTGCCGCAGTGACAACTTTCAGTACCGCCTGCGCATTGCGCGCCATGCGGCACACCAACCTGAGAACACTTAACCATGCAAACCATCGAACAATCCGTAGACGTGCTCGTCATCGGCGGCGGCACCGCCGGCCCCATGGCCGCCGTCAAGGCCAAGCAGGCCAACCCCAAACTGAAAGTGCTGCTGCTGGAGAAAGCCAACGTCAAACGCAGCGGCGCCATCTCCATGGGCATGGACGGCCTGAACAACGCCGTCATCCCCGGCCACGCCACGCCCGAACAGTACGTGCGCGAAATCACCATCGCCAACGACGGCATCGTCAACCAGAAGGCGGTGATGGCCTATGCGGCCAACAGCTTCGGCATGATCGAGGAGCTGGACCGCTGGGGTGTGAAGTTCGAGCGCGACGAGACTGGCGACTACGCCGTCAAGAAGGTGCACCACATGGGCAGTTATGTGCTGCCCATGCCCGAGGGGCACGACATCAAGAAGGTGCTCTACAAGCAGCTCAAGCGCACGCGTGTGGAGATTGAGAATCGCCTGGTGGTCACGCGCCTGCTGACGGCCGACGACGGCAGCATTGCCGGCGCTATGGCGTTTGACTGCCGCACGGGCGACTTCCATGTGATCCGCGCCAAGTCCGTGGTGCTGAGCACGGGTGCTGCGGGCCGCCTGGGCCTGCCGGCTTCGGGTTACCTGTTTGGCACGTATGAAAACCCGACCAATGCGGGCGACGGCTACAGCCTGGCCTACCACGCGGGGGCAGAGCTGTCGGGCATCGAGTGCTTCCAGATCAACCCGCTGATCAAGGACTACAACGGCCCGGCCTGTGCCTATGTGACCGGCCCGTTTGGCGGCTACACCGCCAACAGCCAGGGCGAACGCTTCATCGAGTGTGACTACTGGAGCGGCCAGATGATGTGGGAGTTCTACCAGGAGCTGGAAGGTGGAAAGGGTCCGGTGTTCCTCAAGCTGGACCACCTGGCCGAGGAAACCATAACCAGCATCGAGACCATTCTGCACAGCAACGAGCGGCCCAGCCGCGGCCGCTTCCACGAAGGCCGCGGCACCAATTACCGCGAGAAGATGGTGGAGATGCACATCTCCGAAATCGGCCTGTGCAGTGGCCACTCGGCCTCGGGCGTCTGGGTCAACGAACACGCGCAGACCACGGTGCCCGGCCTGCATGCCGCCGGCGACCTGGCCTGCGTGCCGCACAACTACATGCTGGGCGCCTTTGTCTATGGCCGCCTGAGCGGCGAGAGTGCCGCGCACTACTGCGAAGGCCGCGAACTGCCGGCGGTGGATGCCGCACAGGTGGAGGCAGAGCGTGCCCGCGTGTGGGCCCCGCTGCTGCGTGAAAAAGGGCTGCCACCCAACCAGGTGGAGTACAAGCTGCGCCGCATGGTCAACGACTACCTGCAGCCACCCAAGGTGCCCCGCAAGATGGAGATTGGCCTGGAGCGCTTCGAAGGCATACGCCACGACCTGGACCAGCTCAAGGCCAGCAACCCGCACGAGCTCATGCGTGCGATGGAGGTGCACTTCATCCGCGACTGTGCCGAGATGGCTGCGCGTGCCTCGCTGTACCGCACCGAGAGCCGCTGGGGCCTATACCACGCGCGTGTGGACTACCCCGAGCGCAACGACGCCGACTGGTTTGTGCACGCCCAGCTGCAAAAGGACGCCAACGGCAATATGCGCAGCTTCAAGCGCGCCATCGAGCCCTACATCATCCCCATCCACGACGCAGAGAAAGCCGCCTACCAGCACCTGCGCATTGCCACCCCAGCGCCAGAAGCCCTGGCTGCCTGAAAGAGATTCCCATGAGTTACGCCCCCTTGGCCTTTATCCCCCACAGCGTTCCGGTGAGTGTGGACGCCGAAAAATGCATTGCCGACAAGGGCTGCACCGTGTGCGTGGACGTGTGCCCGCTCGACGTGCTGGCCATCGACCTCAGCAAGGGCACGGCCTACATGAAGTTTGACGAATGCTGGTACTGCATGCCCTGCGAAAAAGACTGCCCCACGGGCGCCGTCACTGTCGATATTCCTTACCTGCTGCGCTGAACCATGACCTCTTTTCTGGATATCGACATTCCCGCCGCCCTGGTGCAGCGCCTGCAGAGCGACGATGCGGGCATACGCCGCGTGGCCGTGATGGAGCTGGCCGACCATGAGGAAGAAGCCTGGTTGCCTGCGCTGATCCATGCGCTGCAGGATGTGGATGCCACCGTGCGACTGGAAGCCGCGCAACGCCTGGCCGGCTGGGACGTGGAGGCCGCGGTGCTGGCGCTTGCCGAGGCGCTACTGGATGACACTGAGCCCGTGCGCCTGGCCGCCGCCCAGTCACTCAGCGAGCTCAAAGAGCCCCAAGCCGGTGCGGCGCTGCTGCCCTGGGCCGAACATGCGGACACCTTTGCGCGCGCCGCGGCCTTGCGCGGCCTGCGTGAGCTGCGCTTGCCGCAGGCCGCACCCGCTGCGCTGGCGTCGCTGAAGCATGGCCAGGCCCTGGTGCGGCGCGAGGCCGTGGGCGTGTTGGGCTGGCTCAAGCACGCCGATGCCTTGGTGGTACTGGCCGCACTGGCACAGACCGACGCGGACGCCGAGGTGCGCCGCGCCGCAGTGGGCGCGTTGGGTTTTGCCAGCGGTGCCGCCGTGGCGCAGATCCAGCCCGCCCTGCTGACCACGCTGCGAGACAGCGCCTGGGCCGTGCGCGAAGAGGCCGCCACCACACTGGGCAAGCTGCGTGTGAACGCGGTGCCTGAACTGATCGCGGCGCTGGACGACAGCTACTGGCAGGTGCGCCTGCGTGCAGCGCGTGCCTTGGGGCTGTTGCGCCAGCCAGAGGCCGTGCCAGCCCTGGGCACCTTGATGGCCCATGAGGTGAGCAACCTGCGCAAAGAGGCTGTGATAGCGCTGGGCGACATTGGTGGTGACACCGCACGTGCCCTGCTGGATGCGGCCCTGGCCGACCCGGACCCCGAAGTGCGGAAGCTCGCCCGCTTGGGGCTGGCACGCCAAGGCCAGGCCGCATGAGCTTGTTTCCCAGCGCGGTGCACCTGTCGCCACAGGAGCTGGAGCTGCAATGGGCGGAAGGCCAGCACACGCTGCCTGCGGCCTATCTGCGCCAGCACTGCCACTGCACCCATTGCCGCCGTGAGGGCATCGCCGAGGCGCTGGCGCTCAGCAGCGCAGGCGTCACGCTGACGGACGCCACGCCCGTCGGCCAGTACGGGGTGCAGCTGCATTTCAGTGATGGCCACGACCGTGGCATCTACCCCTGGGTTTATTTGCGCAGCCTAGCCCAGAGTCCTTAAGCCAGGGTGATTTGAGTCTCGTTTTCCAGGAAACCATGCCGCTTGAGCAGCGTGCGCACCGCATTGCGGGTAATGCCCAGCAGCCGGGCCGTGTGCACCTGGTTGTGTCCGCTGCTGTTCCAGGCACTGCGCAGCAGCGCGCCTTCCACATCGTGCAGGGTTGAAGGGCTGCCCTGCGCCAGGTAGTCCGCCAGCGCCACGTCCAGCGCGCTGGTGCTGGGCTGGTGTGCTGAGGCCGGGGCTGCGCCATCGTTGCGGCGATGCAGTCCCTGCAAATCACTGGCGCGCACCGTGTCGGTGGGTGCGGTGATCAGCGCGTAGTGGATGACGTTTTCCAGTTCGCGGATATTGCCGGGCCAGTCATGCGCCAGCAGTGCGGTTTGCGCCTGAGGGCTGAGCTCGGCACCGCTGCGCCCAAGGCGCTGCGCGTACTGCGCCAGAAAATGCCGGGCCAGCGGCAGGATGTCGCCGGGCCGCGCGTGCAGTGGGCGCAAGGGCAGCGTGGCCACACTCAGGCGGTAGTACAGGTCAGCACGAAAGCGCTGTGCAGCCACGGCGGCGCGCAGGTCCACATTGGTGGCCACCACGAGGCGCACGTCCAGTGCAATCGGCGTGCGTGATCCCAGGCGCACCACCTGGCGCTCCTGCAGTACGCGCAGCAGCTTGACCTGCAGGTGCTGCGGCAGGTCGCCTATCTCGTCCAGAAACAGCGTGCCGTGGTTGGCCGCTTCAAACCAGCCTGCACGTGCCTGGTGGGCACCCGTGAAGGCGCCTGCCTCGTGGCCGAACAGCTCGGCGTCGATCATGCTTTCGCTGAACGCGCCGCAGTTCACCGCCACAAACGGACCACGCCGGCCACTGCCCTGGTGCACGCGGCGCGCCAGCAATTCCTTGCCGGTGCCGGTCTCGCCGGTGATGAGCACTGTGGCGTCGCTGGGGGCGATTTGCTCCACGCGCGCCAGCAGTGCCACCGACACCGGGTCTTCAAACACCAGTGCCTTGGCCCGCACCGACAAGGCGTGCGCCTGGGGCAGGGTCAGCAGCTGCGGTGTGCTCACGGGGGGGCAGAATCAGAACGAGGGGATGACCGCGCCCTTGAACTCGGAGAGCACGAACTTGCGCACTTCTTCCGACTGGTAGGCCTTGAGCAGTGTGGCCACCCAGGGCTTGTCCTTGTCCTGCTCACGCACGGCCAGCAGGTTCACATAAGGGCTCTTGGCGTTCTCTTGGGCAATGGCGTCTTTGCCGGGTTGCAGGCCAGCCTGCAGCGCAAAGTTGGTGTTGATGGACGCGGCATCCAGGTCGTCCAGCGAGCGGGCCAGTTGGGCCGCATCCAGCTCCACGAACTTCAGCTTCTTGGGGTTCTCCACCACGTCGAGCACGGTGGCCTTGAGGCCCACATCGGGCTTGAGCTTGATCAGGCCTTTGTCTTGCAGCACCAGCAGCACGCGGCCACCGTTGGTGGGGTCGTTGGGGATGCCGAACTTGGCGCCTTCTTTGAGTTCTCCCAGCGACTTGACCTTCTTGGAGTACAGGCCGATGGGGAAGTTGACGGTGTAGCCCACATTCACCAGCTTGTAGCCACGGTCCTTGATCTGTTGGTCCAGGAAGGGTTTGTTCTGGTAGCTGTTGATGTCCAGGTCACCGGCGGCCAGGGCGGCGTTGGGCTGGATGTAGTCGCTGAACTCCACGATTTGGATCTTCAGGCCGTCTTTCTCGGCGATCTTTTTGACCTGCTCAAAAATCTGGGCGTGCGGGCCAGCGGTGACGCCGACTTTGAGCGGCTTGTCCTGGGCCATGGCAGGCACCAGTGCGGCGGACAGCACCACGGCTGCGATGGATTGCAATGCGAAGCGCTTGTGCATGGAAAACTCCTTGTGTGTGAGAAAAAATAAGTGGTTGGATCAGCGGTGGCTCATGCCACGCACCAGCCGGTCGCCCAGGCTTTGCACCGACTGCACCAGCACGATGAGTACCAGCACCACGGCGGCCATGACCTCGGGCAGAAAGCGCTGGTAGCCATAGCGGATACCCAGGTCGCCCAGGCCACCGCCACCAATGGCGCCGGCCATGGCCGAATAGCCGGTCAGGCTGACGAAGGTGATGGTCAGGCCTGCCACGATGCCGGGCAGGGCCTCGGGGAGCAGCACCTTGAACACGATTTGCGAGGTGCTGGCCCCCAGGGCTTGCGCGGCTTCGATGAGCCCGCTGTCCACCTCGCGCAGCGCGGTCTCCACCAGGCGCGCCACAAACGGGCCCGCGGCCAGTGTGAGTGGCACCACGGCCGCAGCCGTGCCGATGGACGAACCCGTGATGAAGCGCGTGAACGGAATCACCGCCACCAGCAAGATGATGAAAGGTGTGGAGCGCACCGCGTTGATGAGCGTGCCCACGATGCGGTTGGCCGCCGGGTTGTGCAGAATGCCGCCCGTGTCGGTCAGCCGCAGGTACACGCCCAGCGGAATGCCTATGGCCGCACCCAGCGTGCCCGAGACACCGACCATGGCCAGCGTCTCCCAAAACGACTGGACAAACATCTCCAGCAAGGGGCCGGTGAACGTGTCAAACATGGGAAACCTCCTGCACCAGCACACCGGCATTGCGCAGGTGCGCCACGGTGGAGGCCAACTGCTCTTGCGCACCGCGCGCCAGCACGGCCAGCGTGCCAAACGGGCGGCCGCCCACCTCGTCAATCTGCCCGTGCAGCAGGTTCAGGTCCACGCCAAAGCGGCGCACCACCTCGGACAGCAGGGGCTTGTCGGAGTCTTCGCCGGCAAACACCAAGCGCAACAAACTTGCCTGGCTGGCGGGCACGCCACCCAGCAGGGCGCGCACCCGGTCCAGTACCACGGCGGGCAGCTGCTGCGGCACCACGTCGTCCAGCAGGCTGCGCGTGGTCGCGTGCTGCGGGCGGCTGAACACGTCCAGCGTGTCGCCCTGTTCCACAATGCGGCCCGCGTCGATCACGGCCACCTGGTTGGCGATTTGTTTGATCACCTGCATCTGGTGCGTGATCAGCACCACGGTCAGGCCCAGCTCGCGCTGCACCTCGCGCAACAGCGCAAGGATGGCGCGCGTGGTCTCGGGGTCTAGCGCCGAGGTGGCCTCGTCGGACAGCAGCACCTTGGGGCGGCTGGCCAGGGCGCGGGCAATGCCCACGCGTTGTTTTTGTCCACCGCTGATCTGTGCGGGGTAGCGGTCGCGCAGTGCGGCCAGACCCACCAGCTCCAGCAGCGGTTCCACGCGCGCGACGATCTCGGCGCGGCGCAGGCCTTCAGTTTCCAGTGGCAGTGCCACGTTGTCAAACACCGTGCGGGAGGACAGCAGGTTGAAGTGCTGAAACACCATGCCAATGTCGCGGCGTGCGGCGCGCAGCGCCGTGGGGTCGAGCGTGGTGAGTTCGCGCCCGTCTACCCGCACTGTGCCGGCCACGGGCCGGTTCAGCAGGTTGATGGTGCGCACCAGCGAGCTTTTGCCCGCACCGCTGCGGCCAATCACGCCAAAAATCTGCCCGCGTGGCACCGACAGGTTGATGCCGCGCAGCGCCTCCACCGGGCCTTGCGGCCCGGCGTAGGTTTGCACAATGCCTTGAAGTTCAATCACTCAGACACGCCCCAGGTTCAGAGCTTGGCGATGGACACTTCGGTGGACTTCACCAGTGCCACCACATCGGAGCCGACCTTGAGTTGCAGGTCGTCGACCGAGCGGGTGGTGATGACCGAAGTGACGATGCCCCAGGGGGTCTCAACGTCGATTTCGGAGACCACGTCACCGCGGAGGATTTCGCGCACTTTGCCTTTGAATTGGTTGCGTACGTTGATGGCTTGAATGGACATGGGTTACTCCTTGAAAGTCCGTTGGAAAAAAATGAATGAGAGGCCGCCGCGCCGGGCCGCCCCAAGCAAGGCACGGCCCCCTGTGGGGGGCAGCGCAGCACACGAAGTGGCAAGCGTGGGGGTCATATAGCCCAGCGCACGCCGTGGGCGGCGACACCGGCCCAGGTTGCGTCGATGGCGGGTTCCTCGGTCGCGGGCTGTTGCAGCACGCGGTCCAAGATGCGTTTTTCGAGCGCTGCAAACGCGGCGTCGCCACGGCTGCGCGGGCGCGCGAGCGGGATACGCTCGTCCAGCGCAATGTGGCCGTCTTCGATCAGCACCACGCGGTCAGCCAGGGCCACGGCCTCTTGCACGTCGTGGGTGACCAGCAGCGCGGTGAAACCATTGGCTTGCCACAGGCCCTCGATGAGGGCATGCATTTCGATGCGGGTCAGCGCATCCAGCGCGCCCAGGGGTTCGTCCAGCAGCAGCAGGCGGGGGTTGTGCACCAGCGCGCGGGCCAGGGCCACGCGCTGGCGCTGGCCGCCGGACAGGCGCGCAGGCCAGTCGTTCAGGCGGTCGCCCAGACCCACCTGGTTCAGCACCTTTTCCGCACGATGGCGTTCGCTCTTGGGCAGGCCCAGCGCCACGTTGTCCACCACGCGCTTCCAGGGCAGCAGGCGTGCGTCCTGGAACATGATGCGGGTGTCGTCACGCAGGCCGTTTTGTGCCTCGTTGCCAATCAGCAGCTGGCCTTCGCTGGCGCTTTCCAGGCCGGCCACCAGGCGCAAGAGTGTGCTCTTGCCGCAGCCACTGCGGCCCACGATGGCAACAAACTCGCCTGGTGCAATGTTCAGCTGCGCCTGCTTCAGCACCGTGCGTGCGCCGTAGCGCTTGCTCACGCCGCGTACGGCCAGGCCGACGCCGCCGGCGAGGTTGGGGGTGTGGTTAGTAGTCAAATGAGGCTCCAGCCCTTGTGAAATATGCGCGAGCAGCTATTAAATAAATAGCAATCAGCTTTGGTAGCCGGGATGCCAGCGCAGCCAGTAGTGCTCCAGGCCGCGGGCAAACCAGTCGGCCAGCTTGCCCAAGAGCGCGTACAGCAGGATGCCCACGAGCACGATGTCGGTCTGCAGAAATTCGCGCGCGTTCATGGTCAGGTAGCCAATGCCTTCTTGTGCCGAGATGGTCTCGGCCACGATCAGGATCACCCACATCAGCCCCAGCGAAAAGCGCAGGCCCACCAGAATGCTGGACAGCGCGCCAGGCAGGATCACCTGCACATACAGCTGCCAACTGTTCAGGCCGTAGGTGCGCGCCATCTCGATCAGGCCGGGGTCCACATTGCGGATGCCGTGGAAGGTGTTGAGGTAGATCGGGAAGAACACGGCCACCGCGATCAGGAACAGCTTGGCTGCTTCGTCAATGCCAAACCACAGGATGACCAAGGGGATGAGTGCCAGCGCAGGGATGTTGCGCACCATCTGGATGGTGGAGTCCAGCAGCGTCTCGAAAAAGCGCACCGAACCCGTCAGCAGACCCAACAGCAGACCCAGCCCGCCGCCAATGGCCAGGCCGCTGAGCGCGCGCCCGGCGCTGACCTTCACATGGATCCACAGATCACCCGACACGGCCAGCGTCCAGGCGGCCTTGGCCACGTCCACGGGCGCGGGCAACACGCGCACCGACAACCAGCCCAGCGCGACCGACGCCTGCCACAGGGCGATCAGCCCCACGGGCACCAGCCAGGGCAGCAGGCGCTGGCCCACGCCGCGCAGAAAGCGCTGGAGGGCTTCGGCCGGCAGCGGCAGGGCGGGAAACAGCGGCACGCTGCGCGCGCCGCTGGGCTCGATGGCCCCGGGCAGCGGGGTGACTTGCAATTCAGGCGTGGGGTGGCTCATGGAGGGCTCCCGAGATCAGCTCTGCGAGGCGCGCGGCGCGTAGTTGTTGGCAACCACCTCGCCAAACGGACCGGTGATGCGCGGGCCCGCCAGCTTTTCCTGCACCGCCAGCGGCAGCTTGGGGAACACCAGCTCGGCAAAGCGGTAGGCTTCTTCGAGGTGCGGGTAACCGGACAACACAAAGGTGTCCAGACCCAGCGCCGCGTATTCCTGGATGCGCGCGGCTACGTTCTCGGCAGAGCCCACCAGCGCCGTGCCGGCACCGCCGCGCACCAGACCCACACCAGCCCACAGGTTGGGGCTGATTTCCAGGTCGGCACGGGTGCGCTTGCTGCCACCGGCGTGCAGCGCGGCCATGCGGCGTTGGCCCTCGGAGTCCATGCGCTGGAAGGCGGCCTGGGCACGCACCACGGTCTCGTCGTCCAGGTGGCTGATCAGGTCTTCGGCGGCGGCCCACGCTTTCTCTTCGGTTTCGCGCACGATCACATGCAGGCGGATGCCGAACTTCACGGTGCGGCCCCGTTTGGCGGCGCGCTCGCGCACGTCTGCCACTTTCTTGGCCACTTCAGCGGGTGGCTCGCCCCAGGTCAGGTAGGTCTCTACCTGCTCGGCGGCCAGGTCGTGTGCCGCGGCGGAGGAGCCACCGAAGTACACGGCGGGATGTGGCTTCTGGATGGGCGGGTAGAGCAGCTTGGCGCCTTTGACGCTGAGGTGTTTGCCCTCGAAGTCGTAGGACTCGCCGTCGTGGCTGCGCGCCAAAATTTCGCGCCAGATGCGGATGAACTCGGCGCTTTGCTCGTAGCGCGATGCGTGGTCCAGGAACACGCCGTCGCCTTCGAGTTCGATCTGGTCACCACCGGTCACCAGGTTCACCAGCAGGCGCCCACCCGAGAGGCGGTCAAACGTGGCGGCCATGCGCGCAGCCAACGCGGGCTGGTGCAGGCCAGGGCGCACCGCCACCAGAAACTTCAGGCGTGTGGTGACGGACAGCAGGCTGGAGGCCACGACCCAGGGGTCTTCGCACGAGCGGCCGGTAGGAATCAGCACGCCCTCGTAACCCAGGCTGTCAGCGGCCTGCGCCACCTGCTTCAGGTAGTCGAGGTTGACTTGGCGCGCACCTTCGGAGGTGCCGAGATAACGGCTGTCGCCGTGGGTGGGGATAAACCAGAAAATATTCACAAAAAACTCCTACACAGTTCAGGGCTTGCCGGCTTGGGCCAGGCGGGTGCCGCCAGGCGGTGTCCACACGATGTCGGCCACGCGCACGGGCTTGGGGATCAGGCCCAGCTTGTGGAAGGCATCGGCCACACGCTGCTGGTCGGCGGCGATGCTGGCGCTGATGGGGCCCACGGGGGACTTGGGGCGGCGTTGCAAAAACAGGCTCACCACGCCGGCATCCAGTCCGCTGAAGGCCGAGATGAGCTTGATGGTTTCGGGCCGGTGCTCCTGGGCGAAGCGGTCGGCGCGGGTCAGCTCTTCAAACAGCGCCGCAATGGTGTGCGGGTACTGCGTGGCAAAGGGCTTGGAGGCCAGGTAGAACGAGTTGTTGCTCGACAGCGTGCGGCCAGTGGCCAGTGAGCGGGCTTGCAATGCCAGTTCGGTGGCGGAGTAGAACGGGTCCCAGATGGCCCAGGCGTCCACGCTCTTGCGCTCGAACGCGGCGCGCGCATCGGCCGGGGCCAGGTAGATGGGTTGGATGTCGCTCCACTGCAGGCCGGCTTTCTCCACCGCACGCACCAGCAGGTAGTGCGCGCTGGAGCCTTTTTGCAGCGCAATCTTCTTGCCCTTGAGGTCTTCCAGCTTTTGGAGCGGAGAGTCCTTGAGCACCAGGATGGCGGAGCTGTCGGGTTTGGGCGGCTCGGCACCGGCGTAGACCAGGTCCTTGTCGGCGGCTTGCGCAAACACCGGGGGCGAGTCACCGGTCAGGCCGAACTCCAGGCTGCCTACCGACAGCGCTTCGAGCAGCTGCGGGCCGGCGGGAAACTCGATCCACTGCACTTTGGTGCCGGGGAAGCGTTTTTCCAGCACGCCCTGCTGCTTCAAGATCACGAGGTTGACGGCAGACTTTTGGTAGCCGATGCGCAGCAACTCGGGCGCGCTGCCGCTGGGATTTGCTTGTGCCCAGGTGCTGCTGACAGGACCGCTCAGGCCCCAGATGCCGGCGGTGGTGGCCAGCAACTGCAGCAGGCTGCGGCGGCTGACGGGCGGTGTGATGTGGGCCATGGCGGGTCTCCTGCGGGCGGGCTTAGCCCAGGTTCACGGGCGCAGCGTGGCGCAGGTTCAGCGTGCGCGGGATGATCTTGAGTTCAAAGAACTTGTCGGCAATCTCTTGCTGCTCAGACAGGATGTCGCTGGTCACGGGCACGATGCCGTAAGGTGTGCGGCTCAGGTACAGCTCGGTGATGGTTTTGTCCAAGCCCAGCACCTTGGAGAGTTCCACAGCAGCATCGCCCTTGTTCTTGGACACCCACTTTTCGATGGTGTCCACTTCCTGTAGCGCGATCTTCAGCACGTCGGTGTTGTTGGTCGCGTAGTCGCGTGAGGTGAAGTAGTAGCCGCGGTTTTTCACCACGCCCGAGGCGTCGGCCAGGATGCGGGCATTGAGTTGTTTCTGTGCAGCGGCGAGGAACGGATCCCAGATCACCCAGGCGTCGATGGCGGCCTTCTCGAACGCGGCGCGGGCATCGGGCGGCGACAGGAAGGTGGCTTGCACGTCGGTGTATTTCAGGCCGTTCTTCTCCAGCAACTTGGCCAGGAAAAACTGCACGTTGGAGCCCTTGTTGAACGCCACGCGCTTGCCCTTGAGGTCGGCCACGGTCTTGATGGGCGAGTTGTCATGCACCAGCACCGCTTCCAGGTTCTGGCGGGGGTGGGTGGCGCCCACGTACACCAGGGGCGTACCGCCGGCCTGGGCAAAAATGGGCGGGGCTTCGCCCACGTCACCAAAGTCGATGGCGCCTACGTTCAGCGCTTCCAGTTGTACGGGGCCAGCGTTGAATTCGACCCAGCTCACCTTCACACCCAAAGGCGCGAGCTTTTGCTCCAGCGTGCCGCGGGCCTTGAGCAGGTTGAACCAGCCTTTTTGGTGGCCCACGCGCAGCACGCGCTGGCCGCTTTGGGCGAAGGCGCCGGTGCTGGCACCCAGGGCGGTGGCCGCAGCGGCGGAAGCCAGAATCTGGCGGCGGGTGAGAAGGGGCGTTCGTGTCATGGATGTCTCCGGTGTCGGGGGCGCAGGCAAGGCTTCTCCCTTGCCGCATGCGCGGGTTCAAAAAAGAAAAACAAAAAGAAGGCGGACCAAGCCGCCCGGGGTGGGGTGCTTTACACGCTACATCGCACTTGTGAAAACGCGACCGGCGCAAACCGGGTGGCAATCCCCAGGCCGGTTTGCAGCGTCTCGGTGATCAGGGTGTGCACGGCATCGTCCAGGCGCGCGCCAATGTCCGCGGTGACCTGGTAGCTGCCGCCTTCGGACAACGTGACCTGGGCGTCGGTGGCATAGATGCCGGGCAGGATGTGTTTGGCACCGAGTGACTGCAGCACCGGGCGCAGCGAGTAGTCCAGCGCCAGCATGTGGTGCGGGCTGCCGCCGGTGGCCAGGGGCAACACCACTTTGTTTTTAAAACCGTCTTGCGGCAGCAGGTCCAGAAACACCTTGAGCACGCCGCTGTACGCAGCCTTGTAGACCGGGGTGGCCACGACGATCACGTCCGCCCGGGCGACCTGGCCAGTGGCCTGGCTGATGGATGGGTGGCCGAAATCGGCGAGCAGCAGGGCTTGCGGGGACAGGTCCCGCACGCGCAACCGGTCCACCTGCACGCCACGCGCTTCCAACCGTTGGCCCGCTGCTTCCAGCAGGGCCGCGGTGCGCGAGCGCTCCGACGGGCTGCCTGCGATGAGTAGAACGGACATTCTTGTTTTCTCCCTGCCTTGATGTGCTATGAATTTGCTAGCTGTTCGCGCTTTGTTTACGGGGGCTAGGGCTTACTTTTTGGTATAGATCTGGTCGAAGCTGGCGCCATCGGCAAAGTGCGCTGCATCGGCCTTTTCCCAGCCGCCGAAGGCTTCTTCAATGGTGAAGAGCTTCAGGGGTTGGAACTGCTTGGCGTACTTGGCTTTTGCCTTTTCGGAGATCACGGGGCGGTAGAAGTTCTTGCCTGCAATGTCCTGGCCTTCTTCGGAGTACAGGTACTCCAGGTAGGCAGTGGCCACGGCACGGGTGCCCTTCTTGTCCACGTTCTTGTCGACCACGGCGACGGCAGGCTCGGCCAAGATGGACAGCGGGGGGGCGATCACGTCAAACTTGGCGCCGAATTCTTTTTCCAGCAGGTAGGCCTCGTTCTCCCAGGCAATCAGCACATCGCCCTGGGCGCGCTGCGCAAAGGTGATGGTGGAGCCGCGGGCGCCGGTGTCCAGGATTGGCACATTGGCGAACAGTTTGGCAATGAATTCCTTGGCCTTGTCGTCACTGCCGTACTTGCGCTTGGCGAATTCCCAGGCGGCCAGGTAGTTCCAGCGGGCGCCGCCAGAGGTCTTGGGGTTGGGGGTGATGACCTTCACATCGGGGCGAATCAGGTCGTCCCAGTCCTTGATCTTCTTGGGGTTGCCTTCACGCACGGCGAACACGATGGTGGACGCATAGGGCGTGGAGTTGTGGGGCAGGCGTTTTTGCCAGTCTTTGGCGATCCAGCCGCCGTTTTTCACGATGGCATCGGTGTCACCGGCCAGGGCCAAGGTGGCCACATCGGCGTCCAGACCATCAATGATGGAACGGGCTTGTTTGCCAGAGCCACCGTGGCTCTGTTTGATCGTCACGTCCTGGCCGGTCTTGGCCTTCCAGTACTTGGTGAACGCCGCGTTGAATTCGACATACAGCTCGCGTGTCGGGTCGTAGGACACGTTGAGCAAAGTGACCGCTTGCTGGGCCAGGGCGCCTGCGGCGGCGCTGACCAGGGCAACAGCCACGGCAAAGTTCAGGATGTGGCGACGGTGGGCCATGAAACAACTCCAGAGAAGCAACGCAACAGTGCGATGGGGTGGATTCTGGAATCGGGCCGTTAAAACGAGAACTACTGTTTTCTCAGTTCTTAATTACCTAAACATCTAAAAAGTGGTGGTTTTAGGCCGGTTTGGTCCTTGCAGAGCCCCCTCAGTCTCCCTGGCCGACCCCGATACGCCCCTGCAGGTTCAACCCAAACTTCGCCAAAATTTCGCCAAATCAATACGTTATCGCGTGTATATGGGAAAACCCTGACTACTTTTTGCACGCCAATACTGTCAATCGTTCCAAAAGTATCAACCCCCGGAAGGGGCGACTTCTACTATTCAGGCCTGTCGATGCATCGTTGGCATTGGCTGAACACCCGAACTTCCCTTAGGAGACAAAACATGAAACTCAAGGCATCTCTAGCCCTGGCATTTGGCTTGCTGGCCAGCGCCGCATACGCACAGACAGAACTCGTTGTGGCCACCGTGAACAACGGCCACATGATCGAAATGCAGAAGCTCAGCAAGAACTTCGAAACTGCCAACCCCGACATCAAGCTGAAGTGGGTGACGCTGGAAGAAGGCGTGCTGCGCCAACGCGTGACCACTGACATCGCCACCAAGGGCGGCCAGTTCGACGTCATGACCATCGGCATGTACGAAACCCCCATCTGGGGCAAAAAGGGTTGGCTGCAAGAACTCAAGACTGACGCCAAGTACGACGCAGACGACATCCTGCCCGCCATGCGCAACGGCCTGTCTGTAGACGGCAAAATGTTTGCTGTGCCCTTCTACGGTGAAAGCTCCATGCTGATGTACCGCAAGGACTTGGCTGACAAGGCTGGCATCAAGGTGGCTGACAAGCCGACTTGGACCGACATCAAGGCCCTGGCTGCCAAGATCCACGATCCCAAGAACGGCGTGTACGGCATCTGCCTGCGCGGCAAGCCAGGCTGGGGCGACAACATGGCATTCCTGACTACGCTGGTGAACACCAACGGCGGCCAATGGTTCGACATGAACTGGAAACCCCAACTGGAAAGCCAGCCCTGGAAGGATTCCATCAACTTCTACGTGGACCTGCTGAAGAACTATGGCCCTCCCGGTTCGTCGGCCAACAGCTTCAACGAAATCCTGGCTCTGTACAACGAAGGCAAGTGCGGCATGTGGATCGACGCCACCATCGCAGCGTCTTTCATCACCGACCCCAAGCAGTCCAAAGTGGCTGACAAGGTGGCGTTTGCACAGGCTCCTACGGCTGCAACCCCCAAGGGTGCCAACTGGTTGTGGGCATGGGCACTGGCCATTCCATCGGGCTCCAAGAAAGTGGACGCTGCCACGAAGTTTGTGACTTGGGCGACTTCCAAGGAATACATCGAGCTGGTGGCCAAGACCAATGGCTGGGCCCACGTGCCTACCGGTACCCGCAAGAGCACCTACGCCAACCCTGAGTTCCTGAAGGCCGCCAAGTTTGCCGCTGCTGAAAAAGCTGCGATCGACTCGGCCAACCCGAACGACAGCACCTTGCCCAAGAGCCCGTACGTTGGCGTGCAGTTCGCGGCCATCCCTGAGTTCCAGGCCATCGGCGCCACCGTGGGCCAGGAAATGAGCGCGGCACTGGCTGGCAAGAAGTCTGTAGACGATGCCCTCAAAGCCTCTCAAGCCGCGGCTGACCGCGAAATGAAGAAGGCGGGCTACTACAAGTAAACCCTCCTCTCCGGTTGGTGGACTTTCAGGCGCGCGGGGCTCTCCCGCGCGCCCTTTTTCCCGCGAGGTCGTTGTATGAGTCGCTTTATTCCCCGTGCCCTGATGGCACCGGCCGTTGTATCCCTGTTTCTGTGGATGATCGTGCCGCTGGTGATGACCCTGTATTTCTCGGTCATCCATTACAACCTGATGCAGCCCGACAAAGTGGGCTTCGTAGGTCTGGAAAACTACATCTACTTCATGACCGATCCGTCCTTTGGCACGGCCGTCATGAATACGCTGTTGTTGCTGGGCAGTGTGATCCTGATCACCGTGATTGGCGGCACCCTGGTGGCCCTGCTGATCGACGAACCGTTTCTGGGCCGTGGTCTGGTGCGCATCCTGCTGATTTCTCCGTTCTTCGTCATGCCCACGGTCAATGCGCTGCTGTGGAAGCACATGATGATGAACCCGATCTACGGCGTGCTGGCCCAGGTCTGGCATTTCTTTGGCGCCACGCCGGTGGACTGGCTGACCGACTTCCCGTTGTTCAGCGTCATCATCATCGTGTCCTGGCAGTGGTTACCGTTTGCCACGCTGATCTTCATCACCTCGCTGCAGAGCATGAACCGCGAGCAGTTAGAGGCCTCGCGCATGGACGGCGCCAACTACCTGCAACAGCTGCGCTACCTATACCTGCCGCACCTGGCCCGTTCGGTGGCCATCGTGGTGATGATTGAAATGATCTTCTTGCTCAGCGTCTTCGCCGAGATCTACACCACCACCGGTGGCGGCCCGGGCGACGCGAGTACCAACGTGGCCTTCCTGATCTTCAAGCAGGCGCTGCTGAACTTTGATGCCGGTGTGGCCTCTGCGGGCGCCATGTTCGCCGTGGTGCTGGCCAACATCGCTGCGGTCTTCCTGATCCGCATGGTCGGCAAAAACCTGGACAAGTGAGCACCCCCATGACACAACACAAAAGCTTTCCGTGGTTGCACTGGCTGCGCACCTTGAGTGCCTGGGCCGTGACCTTCGTGCTGTTCTTCCCGCTAGGCTGGCTGGTACTCACCGCCTTCAAGACCGAGTTGCAGGCCATCTCGGTGCCGCCCCTTGTGTTCTTCACGCCCACGTTGGAGAACTTCGAGATCGTGCAGGAGCGCAGCGACTACATGTTGTATGCGCAAAACTCCTTCATCACCAGTGTGGCCTCCACCATCCTGGGGCTGGCGCTCGCGTTTCCTGCGGCCTACGCCATGGCCTTCTTCAAGGGCAAGTACACCAAGGACATCCTGATGTGGATGCTCTCCACCAAGATGATGCCCGCCGTGGGTGCCCTGGTGCCTGTGTATGTGATGGCGCAGACCAGCGGCTTGCTGGATACGCGCACCGGCCTGGTCATCGTGTTCACGCTGTCCAACCTGCCCATCATGGTGTGGATGCTGTACTCCTACCTGAAGGAGATCCCGGCCGAGATTCTGGAAGCCTCGCGCATGGACGGTGCCACGCTGTGGCAAGAGTTTCGCCACGTGCTGTTGCCGCTCACCATGGGCGGCCTGGCCTCCACCGGCCTGCTCACGCTGGTGCTGAGCTGGAACGAAGCCTTCTGGTCGCTCAACCTGAGCGCCGCCAAGGCCGGCACGCTGGCCACGCTGATTGCCTCGTACTCCAGCCCCGAGGGCCTGTTCTGGGCCAAGCTGTCTGCCGCGTCCTTCATGGCCATCGGCCCCATCGTGGTGTTCGGCTGGTTCAGCCAAAAACAACTGGTGCAAGGCCTGACCTTCGGCGCCGTCAAGTAAACCAATAACCAAGCGGAGACCTCTCTCATGTCTTACCTCAAACTCAGCGGCGTTGAAAAACTGTTTGGCGAACACCGTGTTATCAAGGGCATCGACCTGGACATCCAGCCCGGCGAATTCGTGGTGTTTGTGGGCCCCTCGGGCTGCGGCAAGTCCACGCTGTTGCGCCTGATCGCGGGCCTGGAAGCCATCGACAGCGGCAGCCTGCACCTGGACGGCCGCGACATCACCCACCTGCCTTCCAGCAAACGCGACCTGGCCATGGTGTTCCAGAGCTACGCCCTCTACCCCCACATGAGCGTGTTCGAGAACATGAGCTTTGCGCTCAAGCTCGCCAATGTGGACCCCGCCATCATCAAGGAAAAGGTAGACCGCGCGGCCAAGATCCTGAACCTCACCGCCTACCTGGAGCGCACGCCCAAAGAGCTGTCCGGCGGCCAGCGCCAGCGTGTGGCCATTGGCCGTGCCATCGTGCGTGCGCCCAAGGTGTTTTTGTTCGACGAGCCACTCTCCAACCTGGACGCGGCACTGCGCGGCCAGACCCGCATTGAGATCGCCAAGCTGCACCGCGACCTGGGCGCCACCACCATCTATGTGACGCACGACCAGGTGGAAGCCATGACTCTGGCCGACCGTGTGGTGGTGCTGCGCGACGGCAACATCGAACAGGTCGGCACCCCGCTGGAGCTGTACGACCGCCCCGCCAACCAGTTTGTGGCGCAATTCATCGGCACCCCGCAGATGAACGTGATCGAGGCCGCCAAGCTGCCCCAAGTCGCCACGGTGGCCGGCTTCGCCGTGCCCGCCCTGGGCGCCATTGGCCTGCGTCCGGAGAACCTCACGTTGGTGGGTGTGGGCCAGGGCCAGGTGCAAGCCAAGGTAGAGCTCATTGAAGCCCTGGGCGCCGAGACCCTGATTTATGTGAGTACCGACAGCGGCGCCCAGTTGGTGTCCCGCCTGAACACGCGCACCGAGCTGCAAGTGGGCTCGGTCGTGGGCGTGCAGATCGACGGCGACTCGGCCCACTTGTTTGATGCCAATGGCCGCGTGGTGGCAGCTGGCAAGCACTGATCCGAACCCCACTGCTGAACGCCATGAACACCCCCACAACAACCCCTTTGCAAGGCCAGGTGGCCGCCGTGACCGGCGCCGCTTCTGGCATCGGTCTGGCCAGCGCGCGCGCGATGGTGGAGGCGGGTGCACGCGTCGTCTTGGTGGACCGCGACGAGGCCGCGCTGGCCAGGGCCTGCGCAGAGCTGGGGCCCCAAGCCCTGCCGCTGGTGCTGGACCTGCTGGACGCCAAGCAGTGCGCCACGCTGCTGGCGCGGGTACTGGCACTTGCCGGCCGGCTCGATGTCTTCCATGCCAACGCAGGTTTGTACGTGGGCGGTGATCTGGTGGATTCCGATCCCGACGCCATCGACCGCATGCTCAACCTGAACGTGAATGTGGTCATGAAGAACGTGCACAACGTGCTGCCCCACATGATTGAGCGCGGCGTGGGCGACATCATCGTCACCAGCTCGCTGGCGGCCCACTTTCCCACCCCGTGGGAGCCGGTGTACGCCTCGTCCAAATGGGCGATCAACTGCTTTGTGCAGACCGTGCGCCGCCAGGTGTTCAAGCATGGCATCCGCGTGGGCTCCATCTCGCCAGGGCCCGTCATCACCTCGCTGCTGGCGGACTGGCCTGCCGAAAAACTGGAAGAGGCCAAGGCCAAAGGCAGTTTGCTGGAGGCGTCTGAGGTGGCCAACGTGGTGCTGTTCATGCTGACGCGCCCCCGCGGCATGACCATCCGGGACGTCGTGATGATGCCCACCCAGTTTGACCTTTGAGTGATTTTGAGAGTTAACCTTTTCCACGCCTGACCATGTATACGATTCTTCACCTCGGACTGGGTTCGTTCCACCGCGCACACCAAGCGCTCTATGTCCACGAATTGCGCCAGCAGGGCGACACGCGCTGGGCCATCACCGGTGGCAACCTGCGTCCGGACATGGCGGACACCATGGCGGCCCTGCAAGCGCAGGGCGGTGCCTACACGCTGGAAACCGTGACGCCCCAGGGTGAGCGCAGCTACACCCGCATCGAGTCCATCCAGAAGGTCATCCCCTACCAGGACGATCTGGCCCCCTTGATTGCTGCCGGTGCCGACCCGGCCACACGCATCATCTCTTTCACGGTGACCGAAGCCGGCTATTACCTGGACGCCAAAAACCAGCTGGACTGGACGGCCTTTGCCGACCTGCGTGCGGACCTGGAAACGGTCAAGCAAGGCGGCGCCGGCCACACCATCTACGGTGGTCTGGTCAGCATCCTGCGCGCGCGCCTGCACAACGGTGCGGGCCCCGTGACGCTGATGAACTGTGACAACCTGCGCCACAACGGCGAGCGCTCGCGTGCGGGCCTGCTGCAGTTCATCGATGCACTGGGCGACGCTGAACTCAAAGCCTGGGTGGAGCAGCACACCAGCAGCCCCAATGCCATGGTGGACCGCATCACCCCGCGCCCCACGCCCGACGTGGCCGAGCGCGTCAAGGCCGCCACCGGCTGGGATGACCGGGCTGCCCTCATGGGCGAGAGCTTCATCCAATGGGTGATCGAAGAAAACTTCATTGCTGGCCGCCCGGAATGGGAGAAGGTGGGCGTGGAAATGGTGGCCTCGGTGGATGCGTTTGAAGAAGCCAAGATCCGCCTGCTCAACGCTACCCACAGCTGCATCGCCTGGGCCGGCACGCTGGTGGGCTACGAGTACATCCACGAAGGCACGCAAGACTCGGTGATCCGCCGCATCGCCTACGACTACGTGACCGACGACACCATCCCCGTGCTGGACACGCCTGAGAACCCCAGCCCGCTGGATCTGCGCAAATACCGCGATGTGGTGCTGGACCGTTTTAGCAACCCCGCCATTTGCGACACCAACCAACGCGTGGCCATGGACGGGTATTCCAAGATTCCTGGCTTCATCGTGCCCACCATCCGCGAACGTCTGGCACGTGGCGAATCCATTGCCAGCGTGGCCATGTTGCCCGCCCTGTTTTTGGCCTACTTGCAGCGCTGGCACAAGGGCGAAATTGCCTACACCTACCAGGACCAGGCCATGGACCCGGCAGCTGCTCACGCTATCTGCGCATCGGCCGACCCGGTGGCTGCGTTTGCCGCTGACCCGGTGCTGTGGGGCCCACTGGCCTCACGCCCGCAGCTGCTCGATGCGCTGCGGGTCGGCCATGCGCGGGTGCAGCTCTTTGTGAAAAACCATTTGGGCTGAATAAAGTCAAAAGCTGGTAATGTGAGATCTTGAATCCATTAGAGGGAAGTTGCCATGGTCGCTACCCATCCATCGCATGCGCAGCCAGGGAGCCAGGCCAATCGCCGCCGGGCCCCTGAGCTGGAGGCAGACTACAACCGCAATCCATCGCTAGGCTACGAGCCGACCGACGAGGTGGGCTTCATCCGTTGCCTGGACCATGGCTACCCCACGCCGTTGGCGCGCTGGCACTGCCACGACGAGTACGAACTGCACCTGATCACCGCCACCTCGGGCAAAGCCTTTGTGGGCGACTGGATCGGTCCCTTTGAGCCTGGCCATTTGGTGCTGTGCGGGCCCCGCCTGCCGCACAACTGGATCTCGCTGGATTTGCCCGACGAAGGCGTGCCCCAGCGCGACCTGGTCATCCAGTTCCGCCATGAGCCATTGGAACAAGCCTGCCACGCCATCCCCGAATTTTCTGAAGTGCTGCCGCTGCTGGAGCGCGCACGCCACGGTATCGAATTCTTTGGCATGGCCGAGACCGCCGCGTCGCACTGGCATGCCGTGAAGTCCTCGCGCGGGCTCAAGCGGGTGGCGGCTTTTTGCGACCTGGCCAGCGACCTGGCGCGCTGCACCGACTACCGCTTGCTCTCCAACGTGCAAATGCGTGGCGTGGAAAACGACGCCGAGCTGGACCAGATCAACACCATCGTGAACCGCATCACCGAGAACCCCTCGCACTCGCAAACCGCGGCTGAGGTGGCCTCCGAGTTGGCCATGAGCGAGAGCCGCTTCTCGCGCTTCTTCCGCCGTGCCACGGGCAACACCTACACCGACTTTGTGAACCGTGTGCGCATCAACCGCGCCTGCCAGCTGCTCATGAGCTCGGACCACTATGTAACGAATATTTGCTACGACGTGGGCTTCAACAACGTGGCCAACTTCAACCGCCGTTTTCTGGAGCTCAAGGGCATGACACCCTCCGAGTTTCGCAAGCAAGCCGAGAGCCGCTTTGGCGGCGCCCCGGCGCATGCAGCCGCTGCCTGACGCGTGAGCCTGGACCCTAGCTGATGGGGTAGGCCTGGCCGCCAGCGTCGGTGAATTGGATCTTGTTCTCCGGCCCTACCGAAAACTCTCCGGCAGCAAACTCCTTGTGCAGCGTGGTTTTGCGTTTGCCAAACGCCAGCTCCACCGCGCCCAGGGTGCCCTGCATCACCTGCACCTTGGCGTTGCGCGTGATGGCCAGCAGCGCATCCAGCTCGGTCTGCTCGACCAGGGACTTGGCCCAGGTTTGTGTGGCCTGCTGCCATGAGGCCTTGACCCGCGGCAGCATGGCCTTGGGGTCCCCCGTTTGGGTCAAGTGCGCCACCAGCTTGGACAGGTTGTCTTCGTTGGCCTTTTCCTTATCGATGCGCTCCTGCAGCGCCTGGTAGCGTTGCTCCAGCTCGGGATTGGCACCCACGTTCACGGTGGTGGTGCCGGACTTGGGTGAGCCCAACGTGGGCACGCGCACCAGCATCATGGCCGCGGTCTTGCCGCCGACCAGCTTGCCCTTCTGCGGTGTTTTCTCCCCAATCACGATGTGGCTGCCTGCCTGCAGTTCGGATTCCAGTGCCATGTCGTGCAGCACGATGGCCGTCTCGGCTTTTACCTTGGCGGACTGGGTAAACCGCGCGGTCACACCCCCACCGCTGACCACCTGGCCCTGCGCAATGATCCCGCCGCCCACCAGCACATTGCCGCCGCTCTCCACCGATCCGCCCTCCACGGTGCCGCCCACCGACACGTCGCCCGTGGCCTGCACCTTCATGCTGTGCATCACATCACCGTCTACCTGCACGCTGCCATCGAAGTAAATATTGCCGGTGGCCAGATTCACCTCCGCCACGCGCAGCACCGGCTCCACCTGCACGCCCTGCGCCACCAGCACGGGCTGCCCCTGAATCGTGGCGCACAGCAGGTAGGGGTCGTCGGGTGACACCGCGGCGCCTGTCAGTCCGTCGGCAAATGGCAGGTCTTTGCCGGGCACCGAGGGCAGAGGGGTGCCGGTGATGGTGTGCCCCTCGCTGCCCCAGCTGGCAGGTGTGCGCCGCATCAGGGGCGCGCCCTGCGTCACCAGGCAGATGCCGCTGAACTCCCGGTAGTCCACCAGGCCCTGCGCGTCGATCTTGGGTGCGCGCACGGACGCGTCCAGCGACAGCGCTTCAAAGATTGCGTCCACCCCATGGATCGGGGCAGTGCCGCGGGCCACCACCACCTGTGCTGCCTGCCCCTGGGTGCAGGCCGCGAGCACGGCGTCGTGGTCCAGCCCATAGCGAATGCCGGCCTCCGCCAGCGCGGCCATCACTTCTTCCAGGGTGGCGTTGCGGCCATCGGCGGAGGGGCTCAGGTCCAGGGCGGCGCTCATCGCGTCCGCAGCCAAATGCACCACGATCCGGGCCTTGTCATCGGCCTGGGTGGTTCCAACGGTGTCCACTGATGTTGTCTCCTCAGAGAGGCTGTGGTGCTCTTCTTAAGGCATTCTGGTTCAGAAGTGGGGAAATGCCAAACCAGCGGGTGCTAGCGCTGCACGGTCAGCGCGTCTTTGCGGTACTCGTCGGGCGTGGTGCCCATGAGTTTTTTGAACATGCTGATGAAGGCCGAAGCGCTGCCATAGCCCAAGTCCAGCGCAATCGTTTCCACGGTCTGGCCGGCTTCCAGCAAGGGCATGGCGCGCACCACGCGCAGCCGCTGGCGCCACTCCGCCAGCGACATGCCCAGGTCGCGCTGGCAGCGGCGCATCAGCGTGCGCTCGGTGGTGTGGGCGGCGTTTGCCAGTTCGGGCAACGAGCGGTTGTCCCCGGGGTTGGCCTCCAGCATGCGCAGCACCGCGCTCAGCAGCGGGTCTTCCGAGGTCGGCAGGTAACTGCCCGCGCGCGGCGCCTGCACCAGCTGGTCCAGCAGCACCTGCAGCAGGCGCGCCTGTTGCGCACTGACCGTAGGGCCGGGCAGCTGCTGGCGCAGGTGTTCCATGAGCGCACGCACCAGCGGGCTCACCGTCAGTGCGCAGGGCGTGGCAGGCAGCAGGTGGCACAGCGCGGGGCCGATATAGAGGGAGCAGTGGTGCGCCTCGTAGCGGTTCAGCCCCACATGCTTGAGGTTGGGCGGCAGCCACACGCCGTACTGCGGTGGTGCCAGGTAGTGGTGGTCGGCCACCTTCACCTCCATCACGCCACTGAACGAATACACAAACTCGCCCCAGGCGTGCTGGTGCAGCGGGTAAATGCCTTCGGCCGGCGCCACTGCGCTGCGAAACATGATGGGCGAGGGCAGGTTGGCGCTGGAAAGCGGAATCTCCAGTTTGGGCTTGAGGATGGGCATGGCGGCGGGGTCGTCGGCGTTTGTCGGCTTCGGCGTATGGCTTGTCTGGTTTTCACTATATCAATGAAAGCCGTCAATTCAATAATCAATGCATGGACACCCGCAAACCCCTCGATTCCCAAGCCATTGGCTGCATGCTGGTGCTGTGCGTGCTGTGGGCCCTCCAGCAAGTGGCCCTCAAAGCCACAGCCGGCGATATTGCCCCCATCTTCCTCATTGCGCTGCGTTCCGGTGCCGCCGCGGCGCTGGTGGCGCTGCTCATGCTGGCGCGCGGCGAGAACTGGGGCTTGCGCGATGGCAACTGGCGCCCAGGCCTGGTGGTGGGCTCGCTGTTTGCGCTGGAGTTTTTGCTGGTGGGCGAGGGCCTGCGCCACACCAGCGCCTCGCACATGGTGGTGTTCTTGTACACCGCACCCATCTTTGCCGCGCTGGGTCTGCACTGGCGCCTGCCGGCTGAGCGCCTGGGGGCTGTGCAGTGGCTGGGCATTGCGATGGCCTTTGGCGGGCTGTCGATTGCCTTCTTCGGCCGCAGCCAGCCGTCGGCGGCGGCACCCGGCAACATGCTGCTGGGCGATGTGCTGGGCCTGATGGGTGGCATGGCCTGGGGCGCCACCACCATGGTGGTGCGCTGCTCGCGCCTCTCCAGCGCGCCCGTCACGCAAACCCTGCTGTACCAACTGGTGTGCGCGTTTGTGCTGTTGCTGGTGGTGGCGCTGTCCACGGGCCAGGCCCACTTCAACCCCATCCCCCGCGTTTGGGCTGCCTTGGCGTTCCACACGCTGGTGGTGTCGTTTGCCAGCTTTCTGGTCTGGTTCTGGTTGCTGCGCCGCTACCTGGCGTCGCGCCTGGGCGTGTTCTCGTTCATGACGCCGCTGTTCGGCATCGTGCTGGGGGCCTGGCTGCTGGACGAACCCATTGAGGCCAGCTTTCTGGTTGGCGCGGTGCCGGTGCTGCTGGGCATCGTGTTGGTCAGTGGCACCAGAAAAGCCCCGCCTGCACCCCGCCTTGCACCAACTTGAAGCAAACGCTCCTCCACATCTCCGCGTAAACCCGTAGAAAACACGGGGTTTGCCGCGAATTTCCGCTGGCACGGTACGTGCTGCAAATGTGACGGAATCGGACAACGGCGTCCACTTCACATCTCCCCCAGGGAGTGCAGAAGTGGACGCCGTTTTTTTTTGCAACGTTGGATTTAAGGAAATCTCTCATGGCTTATTTAGTGCCTTCGGAATTTGTGACCAAGATGGTGGACGCGGGCGAGTCCAAGGTCTTCATGTCCACGCGTGACACGCTGGTGCGGGCCTACATGGCCGGCGCCATCCTGTGTCTGGCTGCCTGGTTTGCCGTCACCATCAACGTGAACACCGGCCAGCCGCTGGCCGGCGCCGTGCTGTTCCCTGTGGGCTTCTGCATCTTGTATTTGCTGGGCTTTGACCTGTTGACGGGTGTGTTCGTGCTGGCGCCCCTGGCGCTCATCGACAAGCGCCCCGGTGTGACCGTGGGCGGCGTGTTGCGCAACTGGGGCTTGGTGTTTGTCGGCAACTTCGGTGGCGCCTTCACTGTTGCCCTGGCCATGGCCATCGTCACCACCTTTGGCTTCTCGACCGAACCCAACGCGGTGGGCAAAGCCATTGGCGTCATCGGTGAGAACCGCACGCTGGGCTACGCACAGTACGGTGCCGCTGGCATGTTGACGCTGTTTGTGCGGGGCATGCTGTGCAACTGGATGGTCTCCACCGGCGTGGTCGGTGCCATGATCTCTACCACCGTCAGTGGCAAGGTCATCGCCATGTGGATGCCTATCATGGTGTTCTTCTACATGACCTTCGAGCACTCCATCGTCAACATGTTCCTATTCCCCTCCGGTCTGCTGCTGGGTGCACACTTCACACTCATGGACTACCTGCTCTGGAACGAAATCCCCACCGTGTTGGGCAACCTGGTGGGCGGCTTGTCGTTCACCGGCCTCACGCTGTACGCCACCCACCTGAAGACCGCCCCCAAGCGCGGTTAAGACGGACAGGTCTTGGCCCACGCACTCCAGATCTCGGCAGGGCAGTACTCGGACAAGGGCCGCAAGGACACCAACCAGGACTTCCATGGTCTGGTCGTTCCCAAGGAGCCCCACCTCAGCTCCAAGGGCATTGCCATGGCCCTGGCCGACGGCATCAGCAGCAGTGCAGTCAGCCAGGTGGCCAGCCAGGCGGCGGTCACCAGCTTTCTGGAGGACTACTACTGCACCTCCGAGGCCTGGTCGGTCAAGACGTCTGCGGAGCGCATCCTCAGCGCCACCAATGCATGGCTGCACGCGCAGACGCAGCAAAGCCCCTACCGCTACGAGCGCGACAAGGGCTACGTCTGCACGCTGAGCGCGCTGGTGCTCAAGTCCACCACGGCCCACCTGTTCCATGTGGGCGACTCCCGCATCTACCGCCTGCGCGCTGGCACGCTGGAGCAGCTCACACAAGACCACCGCGTGTGGGTGGCCAACGGGCAGAGTTACCTGGCCCGCGCTTTGGGCATGGGCGCGCAGCTGGAGCTGGACTACCAGGCCCTGCCGGTGGAAGTGGGCGATGTGTTTGTGCTGGCCACGGATGGCGTGTACGAACACCTGCCGACGCATGTGCTGACCGAGCTGCTGCAGACGCATGCCGCCGACCTGGACCATGCGGCCCACGCGCTGGCGGACGCGGCGCTGCAAAGAGGCAGCCCCGACAACCTCACGGTGCAGATCGTGCGGGTGGACGCGCTACCGCATCAGGCGGTGAACGAGATGGTGCGTGCCCTCTCGGGCCTTCCGTTCCCGCCCATCCTCACGCCGCGGCAAGACTTTGATGGCTTCACCATCGTGCGTGAGCTGCACGGCAGTTTTCGCAGCCACATCTACCTGGCCATCGACCGCGAGACCAACAGTCCCGTGGTGGTCAAAACCCCATCGATCGACCTGCAGACCAGCGCCGCGTATGTGGAGCGCTTTCTGACTGAAGAGTGGGTGGCGCGGCGCATCGACAGCGCGCATGTGCTCAAGCCCTGTCTGCAAACCCGCCAGCGCCACTATGTGTACGTGGTGACCGAGTTCATCGACGGGCAAACTCTGGCGCAGTGGATGACCGACAACCCCAAGCCCACACTGGAAGCCGTGCGCGGCCTGGTGGAGCAAATCGGCAAGGGCCTGCAGGCCTTCCACCGGCTGGAAATGCTGCACCAGGACCTGCGGCCCGACAACATCATGATCGATGGCACCGGCACCGCCAAGATCATCGACTTTGGCTCCACCCGTGTGGCCGGGTTGGCCGAGGCCGCGCCCCTGCCCGGTGGCGAGCAGGATTTGCTGGGCACCGTGCAATACGCCGCGCCCGAGTACTTTCTGGGCGAGAGTGGCACCGCGCGCTCCGACATTTTTTCGCTGGGCGTGCTCACCTACCACCTGCTCACCGGGCGTCTGCCCTATGGCGCCCAGGTCGCGCGGGCCCGCACGCGGTCGGCGCAAAACCAGCTTCAGTACCACTCGGTGCTGGACGACGACCGCGAGATCCCCGCGTGGATCGACAGCGTGCTGCGCAAAGCCGTGCACCCCAACCCCGCCAAGCGCTACGCCGAGCTCTCAGAGTTTCTGTACGACCTGCGCCACCCCAACCAGGAATTTTTGCAACGCACCCGCCCACCCCTCATCGAGCGCAACCCGCTGGTGTTCTGGAAAAGCGTGTCGGTCTTGCTGGCCATTGCGGTCGTGCTGCTGCTGTCGATGGTGTCGGGGCGGCACTAGTTAGGCCTTGCGCGCCAGGCGCTTGCTGCGCGCACGAATGTTGAGCGCTTCCACCCCCAGCGAAAAGGCCATGGCGGCGTAGATGTAGCCCTTGGGTATGTGCTGGTCAAAGGCCTCGGCGGTCAGGGCCATGCCCACCATCACCAAAAAGGCCAGGGCCAGCACCTTCACGGAGGGGTGCTTGTCCACAAACTCACCAATCGGCTTGGCCGCCACCAGCATCACGCCCACCGAGGCAATCACCGCGGCCACCATCACGCTGATCTGGTCCACCATGCCGACGGCGGTGATGACCGAGTCCAGCGAGAACACGATGTCGATGATGGCGATCTGGCCGATGATGGCCCAGAACAGCCGGGTGCCCGCGGCCTTGACGGCAGCCGAGTCGGCGGCAGCGGGGGCGTGCTGGTCGCGCGCTTCCACTTCCACAAAGATTTCGTGCGATGCCTTGTAGAGCAAGAACACACCGCCCAGCAGCAGCACCAGGTCGCGCCCGCTGAAGCCGTGGCTGGCAATCGTGAACAGGTCAGAGGTCAGCCCCATCACCCAGCTCAGCGAGAACAGCAGCAACAGGCGCGAGACCATGGCAAAGCCCAGGCCCAGGCGGCGTGCCTTGTCGCGCAGCTCGGGTGGCAGGCGGCCCACCAGAATCGAGATGAAGATGATGTTGTCGATGCCCAGCACGATCTCCAGGGCCGTGAGCATCCCGAATGCAATCCAGACATTGGGGTCGAGTAAAAAGTCCATGGTCATTTCCTTGTTTCAGTCTGTAACGACAGCGTAATTTAGTTGAATCCAATCTCCACGGGGCCGCGTATTCAGTACAGCCGCGACATTTCGGCTTTTGTTACCAACCCCCAACAGGAGTATTTCCATGGCATCTGCATTCACCACCCGCAAGCTCGCTTCCTTCAGCCTGGCCCTCGTCATGTCCGCCGTGTCCGTGGCCGCCATGGCCGACGTCATGGTGGGCGGCGCGCCCATGCTGGCCTCCAAGGACATCATTGACAACGCCGTCAACTCCAAAGACCACACCACGCTGGTGGCCGCCGTCAAGGCCGCAGGCCTGGTCGAAACCCTGAAAGGCCCCGGCCCCTTCACCGTGTTCGCCCCCACCAATGCAGCTTTCACCGCGCTGCCCGCTGGCACGGTAGAGACCCTGCTGAAGCCTGAGAACAAGGGCACGCTCACCACCATCCTGACCTACCACGTGGTGGCCGGCAAGTGGGACGCTGCGGCACTGACCAAGATGATCATGGACGGCAAGGGCATGGCCACCATCAAGACCGTGAGCGGCGGCACGCTGACCGCCAAGGCCAGCGGTTCCAAAGTGATGCTGACCGATGAAAAAGGTGGCACCGCCACCGTGACCATTGCGGACGTGTACCAGTCCAATGGCGTGATCCACGTGATTGACAAGGTGCTGTTGCCCAAGTAATTCACCCTGACCCGCCTACGCCCCCAGCGCCGGTAATGGCCTGGGGGCGTAGTTGCGTCTGCGTGTCTGCACAATGGGTGCATGCGTACACAGAAACCGATTGCCATTGCCCTGGCCGGCCTGGTGTCCCTGGCGGTCGCCATGGGCATTGGCCGGTTTGCCTTCACGCCGCTGCTGCCCATGATGCTGCACGACGGCGTGATTGACCTGCCTGGCGCCAGCTGGCTGGCCACGGCCAACTACATCGGCTACTGGCTGGGCGCCATGGCCTGCGCACTGCAGCCCTGGGCCTGGTCACGCTGGCCCGCCCTGCGGCCCGTGGTGCATACCAAGGCCATGCGTCTGGGGCTGGCGCTCACCGTGCTGCTGACCCTGGGCATGGCGCTGCACTGGCCCTTGGCCTGGCCGCTGTGGCGCTTGCTGGCCGGCATTGCCAGTGCGCTGGTGTTTGTTTACACCTCGGGCTGGTGCCTGGCGCGGCTGGCGGCGCTGGGTGCGCCGCAGCTGGCAGGCGTGATCTATGTGGGGCCGGGGCTGGGCATTGCGGTGAGCGGCCTGGCCGCCACGGCCATGGTAGCCACAGGGCTCACCGCCGCCACCGGCTGGATGACCATGGCCGCACTGGCCCTGGTGCTCACCACCTTGCTGTGGCCGCAGCTGCAGGGCGTGGTGCCCACGGTCGCGCCGTCCGCGGTGGCGTCAGACGCATCGGGCAACAGCGCCATGACCGTGCTGGCGCTGGCCTATGGGCTGGCCGGGTTTGGTTACATCGTCACGGCCACCTTTTTGCCCGTCATCGCGCGCCAAGCCCTGCCGGACTCTTTGTGGCTGGACCTGTTTTGGCCATTGTTTGGTGTGGGCGTGGGGCTGGGCGCGCTGCTCACCATCCGGCTGCCCACGCAGTGGGACCGGCGCCACCTGCTCATGGCCTGCTACGCGCTGCAGGCCAGTGGCATTTTGCTGGGCGTGTGGTGGCCTAGCCTGTTCGGCTTTGCGCTGGGCAGCTTGCTGATTGGCCTGCCGTTCACCGCCATCACCCTGTTCGCCATGCAAGAGGTGCGGCGCCTGCGCCCGCACGGGGCCTCGGCTTTCATTGGCCTGTTGACCGCGGTGTATGGCCTGGGGCAGATTGCCGGGCCGCCCTGGGTGGCCCTGCTGCTGGCGCACAGCAGCAGCACGGCGCAGGGCTTTGCCCTGTCCCTGGAAACGGCAGCTGCCAGCCTGCTGCTGGGTATTGTTTTGTACTACTGGCTGGTGCAGCGCTACCCGCAGCCGCAGGCTGCCCAGCGCTAAATAGCGCTATCTTTTTTGAGTTTCTGGTCGATAAAATCCTCTGCGCCTTCGCGCTGCCTGCCCAGAACCCACCCACCAGAAAGGTGACGCCTTGTCTCTCTCCAATTACAAAATCTCGACCAAGCTGGTACTGGCCTTCATCCTGGTGTCCCTCATTGGCGCTGCCCTGGGCCTGTTCGCCATCCGCAACATGGGCGTGCTGAACGACGCCGACACCGCCCTCTACGAGAAACAAACCGTGAGTCTCTCGTTGGTCAAAGAGGCGAACGTGCAGCGCTATGCCGCCGTGGTGGCCCTGCGCGACGCCATCATCGCCACCAATATGGAGGGCCGGACCAGTGCGCTCAAACGCATCGAGCTGGGGCGTACCAAGAGCCTGGAGCTCATGAAGGAGGCACGCAGCAAAGCCAGCGACCCCGAAACCCTGGCCGCCTTTGCAAAGGTGGACGAGGCCTGGAAGGCCGACCAGCAGGCACTCGAAGAAATCCTCAAGCTGATCTCCAGCACCGAGATGCAACTCGACTCCCCCGTGCTGCAGTTTTTGGGGGGCAGCGTGGTGCAGCCCAGCATCAAGGTGGGGGTGGCCATGACCGACCTGACCCAGGTGTTTGAGGCCAATGCGCGCCACGTGTCCGACGACAACACCGTGCTGTACGAACGCAGCCGCAACGTGACACTGGGCCTGATCGTGCTGTGCGTGCTGATGGGCGTGGGGCTGGGCATGGTCATCAGCCGCAGCGTCACGGGCCCGCTGGCCCAGGCCATGGAAACCGCCCGCGCGGTGGCCGAAGGCGACCTGTCGCGCCCCATCCATACGCAGGGCAAGGACGAAATCGCCCAGCTGCTGCAAACCCTGTCCTCCATGCAGGACGGCCTGATCAACGTGGTGTCCACCGTGCGCACGGGGTCCGAGTCGGTGGCCACCGCGAGTGCAGAGATCGCCCAGGGCAACCAGGACCTGAGCGCACGCACCGAAAGCCAGGCCAGCGCGCTGGAAGAAACCGCCGCCAGCATGGAAGAGCTGTCGTCCACCGTCAAAGCCAACGCCGACAACGCCCGCCAGGCCAACCAGTTGGCACAAAGCGCCTCCACCGTGGCGATGGAGGGTGGCACCGTGGTGTCGCAGGTGGTGGACACCATGAAGGGCATCAGCGACAGCTCCAAGCGCATTGCCGACATCATCAACGTCATCGATGGCATTGCCTTCCAGACCAACATCCTGGCGCTGAATGCGGCCGTGGAAGCCGCGCGGGCCGGCGAACAAGGCCGCGGCTTTGCCGTGGTGGCGTCTGAGGTGCGCAGCCTGGCGGGCCGCAGTGCCGAGGCCGCCAAGGAAATCAAAACCCTGATCAACGACAGCGTGACCCGTGTGGACCAGGGCACTGCGCTGGTGGACAAGGCGGGCAATACCATGAACGAGGTGGTCACCAGCATCCGCCGCGTGACCGACATCATGGGCGAGATCAGCGCCGCCAGCAGCGAGCAGAGCGCTGGCGTGTCGCAGGTGGGCGAGGCTGTCACCCAGATGGACCAGGCCACCCAGCAAAACGCCGCCTTGGTGGAAGAAATGGCCGCCGCCGCCAGCAGCCTCAGCGGCCAGGCCCGCGAGCTGGTGCACGCGGTGTCGGTGTTCAAGCTGCGCTGACAGGAACACTGCCCGCAACAGTGACATTTACCCAGGTTTTTTGCTATTAAATCAGTAGCTGGTGGCGCAAGTGGTTTGGGGGCTAGAGGGGTGTTTCACCCTAAAATTCCCCCATGACCGACACAACCACCACGACGACCATCGCCACGCACAGTGGCACCTTCCACGCCGACGACGTATTTGGCGTAGGCATTCTGATGGGCGTGTTCCCATCGCACACCCTCATCCGCACCCGCAAGCAAGAGCTGATTGAAACCGCCGACTTTGTGGTCGATGTCGGCGGCACCTGGGACGCCACCAAGGGCCGTTTTGACCACCACCAGCGCGGCTTTGACGGCGCGCGCCCCGCGCGTGAGGTAGACGGCGCCACCGTGCCCGGCGTGGGCTACGCCAGCGCGGGCCTGGTGTGGTCGGCCTTTGGCACGGCCTACGTCAAAGCCTGGGCCGGCACCCACGGCCACACGCTGGACGAGGCCGCCGTGGCCAGCGTGGTCAACTCCATCGACCATTCGCTGGTGCAGTACCTGGACATTGTGGACACCGGCCAGGGCGACGTGTCGCCCGGCATCTTTGGCCTGTCCAGCCTCATCGCCCAACTCAACACCCATTGGCTGGAAGAGCAAGGCCTGAACCACACCGCCAAGGCGCAGCTGCTGGAAACGCGTTTCCGTGAAGCCATTGCCATCACGCGCAAGTTTTTGGACCACGCCATCAGCAAGAAAGTGGCGCAGCTGCGCGCCATGGACACCGTGCGCAACGCGCCGCGCCTGCTGGGCGGCCGTGTGCTGCACCTGCAAGAGGGCGGCATGCCCTGGACGCATGTGGTGGTGAACGAAATGCCCGACGTGATGTTTGTCATCTACCCCGACTCGGACGGCAACCAGTACCAGATCAAGACCGTGCCGGTGGAAGCCGGCTCGTTCACCGCCCGCATGGACCTGCCCGAAAGCTGGGCCGGCCTGCGCGACGCCGAGCTGGCCGCGGTGAGCGGTGTGGCCGACAGCGTGTTTTGCCACCTGAACCTGTTCATCGGTGGCGCGCGCAGCTTTGACGGTGCCCTGAAGCTGGCCGAGCTGGCGCTGGCAGAGCGCACGGCCGCAGCGGTGGGCGCCGCCTGATGGCGGGCACGGCCACCCCCACCGCGCTGCACCAGGTTCGCACCGCCGTACTGGCCAACATCAAACCCGGGCTGGTGCTCTGGAGCGGGCTGGTGCTGCTGCTCATCGCCTACGCCGGGAGCCCGGCCGTGCAAAGCGGGCTCACGCAGTGGGGTGCGTTCAAGCAGGCCTGGGGCTACACGGGGTCGTTCTTCACCTACGCGGCGTTTGCCGTGCTGGTGCCTGAGCTGCTGGCCTGGGCCGTGCTGCGCCAGCCTGTGCCGCACACCATCGTCCGCGACATGGCCTTTTCCTTCGTGGTGTTTGGCTTCATTGGCATGTCGGTGCAGATGCTGTACGCCGTGCAGGTCAGCCTGTTTGGCAGCGGCAACGATGCGGCCACCATCGTCAGAAAGATGCTGTTCGACCAGTTCGTGTATTCGCCGGTCTCCAACTTCTTCATGGTCGCCGTCTTCCTCTGGAAGGACGAAGGCTTCACCACCGCCTCCCTGCGGCGCTTCTTCACCCCCGATTTTCTGATCCAGCGCTTCCTGCCCGTGATGATCGCCGTGTGGTGTGTGTGGGGCCCGGGCGTGCTGGTCATTTACTTCATGCCCACCGCGCTGCAGTTCCCCGTGGCATCGCTGATCCTGAGCTTCTGGATCCTGATTTTCAAGTTCATGCGCAAAAACTAAACCATAGAGAGACAACCATGACCGCCAACACCTTCAACACCCTGCTGGACCAAATGACGCTGGAGGAGCAGATGCTGCTGCTCACCGGTGTGGACCACTGGACCACCGCCCCCATTCCCCGCCTGGGCGTGCCCGCGGTGAAGGTGAGTGACGGCCCGAACGGCGCGCGTGGCGGCATTTTCAAAGACGGCCCCAGCACTGCCTGCTTTCCGGCTGGCATTGCGCTGGCCGCCACCTGGAACCCCGCGCTGATCCAGCAAACCGGCGTGGCGCTGGGCGAAGAAACCAAGATCAAGGGCGCCCGCGTGTTGCTGGCCCCCACGGTGAACCTGCAGCGCACCACGCTCAACGGCCGCAACTTCGAGTGCCATTCGGAAGACCCCTGGTTGTCGTCCGAGATGGCCGTGGCCTATGTGCGTGGCGTACAAAGCACTGGCGTGTCGGCCACCATCAAGCACTTTGTGGGCAACGAGAGCGAGTACCAGCGCATGTCCATGAGCTCGGACATCCCCGAGCGCGCGCTGCGCGAGCTGTACCTGCTGCCGTTTGAGCGCGCCGTCAAAGAGGCCGGTGTGTGGGCCGTGATGACGTCTTACAACCGCATCGACGGCACCTTTGCCGCCGACCACCGCCGCCTGGTGAACGACGTGCTGCGCGAGGAGTGGGGCTTTGACGGCCTGGTGATGACCGACTGGTTTGCCGTGCACGACACCGTGCAGGGCGTGCTGGCCGGTACCGACCTGGAAATGCCCGGCCCCACGCGCGAGCGCGGGCACAAGCTGGTGGACGCCGTGAACGCCGGCCGCCTGCCCGCCCAGGCCGTGCGCGACTGCGCCCGCCGCGTGCTGCTGCTCATGCAACGCGTGGGCAGCTTTGCCGACCCGGTGATTCCGCCCGAGCGCGCCGACGACGTGCCCGCCCACCGCCAGCTCATCCGCACCCTGGGTGCCGAAGGTGCCGTGCTGCTGAAGAACGACAACCACACCCTGCCGCTGGTGGCCGACACGGCCCGCCGCGTGGCGGTGATTGGCCAGCCCGCCGTGGTGCCGCAAATCATGGGCGGGGGCAGTGCCACCGTCAACGCGCACTACCGCGTGGCCCCGCTGGACGCGCTGCGCGCCCAGTGGCCCAACGCCACCTTCACCCACCACGCCGGGGCCGACATCCACCGCTGGGTGCCCGTGCTGAAGACGCCCATGCAGATGGAGTTTTTCAACAGCACCGACCTCAGCGGCCCCGTGGTCTGCACCCAGACGGTGGAAAACACCGAACAGATCTGGGCCGGCCATTTGCCAGATGGCGTGCAGGCGGGCAAGTTCTCGGCCCGTGCCACGCTGCGCTTTGTGGCCACGGCCGCAGGCGAGCACCAGTTCTCGCTCATCAGCGCGGGCCTGAGCCGCGCCTCCATCAACGGCACGCCGGTGATCGACGCCTGGAGCACCTGGAGCCGCGGCGAGCCCTACTTCACCTTTGGCTGCGAGGAAGTGCGCCACACCCGCCACCTGCGGGCCGGCGAGGTGTGCGACCTCACCGTGGAGTACAGCTCTGCGGGCTACGAGGAGGTGAACTTCCGCGCGCTGCGCATAGGCGCCGGCCGCGTGCTGGACGCCACGGACATTGCCGCCGCCGTAGAGGCCGCGCGCAACGCCGATGTGGCCGTGGTGTTTGCCGGCCTGAATGCCGAGTGGGACAACGAGGGCCTGGACCGCACCAGCATCACCCTGCCACACCACCAGAACGCGCTCATCGCCCAAGTGGCTGCGGCCAACCCGCGCACCGTGGTGGTGTTGCAAACCGGCTCGCCGGTGACCACGCCCTGGCTGGCCAGCGTGCCCGCCGTGCTGCAGGCCTGGTACCCCGGCCAGGAGTGCGGCAACGCCATTGCCGATGTGCTGCTGGGCACCGCCGAGCCCGGTGGCCGCCTGCCCCAAACCTGGCCGCTGCGCCTGGAAGACACCGTGGCCTTTGGTGACCCCGCGCAGTACCCCGGCGTGGACGGCCATGTGCGCTATGGCGAAGACGTGTTCATCGGCTACCGCCACTACCAGCAGAAGCAGCTGGCCGTGCAGTTCCCGTTCGGCCACGGCCTCTCGTACACCACGTTTGACTATGGCCCCGTGCGCGGCGTGCCCGCCAGCTTTGGCCCTGGCGACAGCATCACGCTGGAGGTGGACGTGCGCAACACTGGCACGCGCGCCGGCCAGGCCGTGGTGCAGCTGTATGTGAGCGACGCAGAGGCCAGCGTGGCCCGCCCTGGGCGCGAGCTCAAGGCCTTTGCCAAGCTGCACCTGGCTGCAGGCGCCAGCGGCACCGCCAAACTCACGCTGGCCATGCGCGCCTTTGCGTTCTACGACGTACCGCACAAGCGCTGGACCGCCGAGGCCGGCAGCTTTGGCCTGCACCTGGGCACCACGGCGGATGACGCCTTTGCCAACCACACCGTGGTGCTGACGGGCGACTGGCACGGTTAGTTTTGCTCCTAAATCAGGAGCTGTTGGCGCAGTGTTGACGGGGGCTAGCGCCTAGTTTGGCACCAAACCCTGCTGCTGCGCCACAAACCCGTCAAACGCTGCCAGCAGCGGCTGCCAGCGTGCGGCGTTGCCTTCCAGCTGCGCCAGCGCCGCGCAGGTGGCCTCCAGCGTAGACAGCTGCCCGGGCGCATGGGCCTTGCGGATTGCGTAGCGGCCGGTGGGCGCATCGGTCAGGGCCAACCGCGGCAAGCGCTGCAGGGCAGGGCTTTGGTGCAGCATCTTGCGGCTCTTGCGCCAGGTGGCGTCCAGCACCACCAGCCGCAGGCGGGCCGGATCGTGCAGCGCCGCGGGGTCCAGTGACGTAGGCGGCGTGTGGTGTTCGTACGGTGTGGGCGGGTAGAGCAGCAGGGTGGTGTGGGTGTCGGACAGCAGCGCGTGCAGGCTGGCGTCGTCAAACACCTCGCCCACCACCAGGCGGCTGCCGGGCAGGCTTAGGTGCAGCAGGCGCGCGCTGTTCTTGGCGTGGTGTGCCTCCAGCGGGTGCTGGAGGATGAGCACCTCACAGGCCGGCGCGGTGGGCGTGACAAAGCGGCAGATGCAGGTGGTCTGCGGCCGCAGGCAGTGTGGGCAGAGTAGGCGGGGCATCAGGTTCAGTAGTCGGGACGTTCATTGTCCCTTTTCGGTACAACACAGAAAGACCAATATGACAGAGGCAAACACACAACACCCCACTTCGTTGAGTTGGAAACTGGGGCTGAACATGCCCATGCACCGCCGCGTGTTTGCCAGCTTTTTTCTCTATGCGTTTTGCATAGGTGGCTTTTTTCCGCGGCTGGCAGAAATCCAGCGCAGCATGGGTGTGGGGGAGGGCGCGCTGGGGCTGGCCCTGATCGGCGTGGCGGCGGGCACCCTGGTGTCGCTGACCTTTGGCGGGCCCCTGGTCGAGCGGGCCGGGCACCGTCGCGTGTTCCTCTACCTGTTGCCCGTGTTGCCGGTGTTCTACGCGCTGGCCGCCGTGGCCAGTTCGCCGGCCTGGATGTTTGTCAGCCTGTTCCCGGCCGGCCTGATGCTGGGGGCGATTGAAGTGGCCGTCAACCTGGAAGCCGACCGGGCCGAGCACGCCACGGGCCGCCGCATCATGAACCGCTCCCACGCGTTCTGGAGCATTGGCTTTTTCAGCGCCGCTGCGCTGGGCTCGCTGATGGCCTACCTGGAGGTGTCGCCGCTGGCTCACCTGCTGGTGGTGGTGCTGATCTCGTGTGTGTTGACCACCGCGCTGCTGGGTAAGTTTGAGGTGGCCCCGCAGCGCGAAGCGGACCAGCAGCATGCGGATGTTCCAGCCCCCAAGTTCTCGGTGCCCAGCGGCGCCATCTTGTTGCTGGTGCTGGTCACCCTGCCGGCCATGGTGCTGGAGGGTGCGGGCTTTGACTGGTCTGCCATCTACATGCGCGACATCTTCAACGCCACGCCCTTCATGGGTGGGGTGGCCGTGGCCACCGGGGCAGCGGCGCAGGCATTCACCCGCTATGTGGCGGATCGGTTTGTCGAGCGGCACAGCCCCGTGCTGGTGGCGCGCTGCCTGTTGAGCGTGCTGGCCGTGGGCTGTGTGCTGGTGTACCTGGCGTTAAATCCCGCGCTCTCGTTGCTGGGCTTTGCGCTCATGGGTGTGGGCAGCAGTGCCATCTTCCCGCTGGCCATGTCTGCCGCCGCGCAGCGCACCGACCGGCCATCGAATGTGAACGTGGCGGCCCTGGCGCAAACCGCGTTCGTGTCCTTCCTGCTGGCGCCGCCTTTGCTGGGCTTTGTGGCGCAACACTTTGGCATTCAATGGGCGTTTGGGGTCGCCTTGCCACTGGTCGTCCTGAGCCTGAGTGTGTCGTCCGCCATCGGCGCTTCGGGCAAGCACAAGGATTAGCCCACCACCAAGCGGCCATACTGCCGCGGCGAGCTGCCCATCACGCGTTTGAACGCGGTGCCAAAGGCGCTCTCGGACTCGTACCCCAGCGACAGCGCAATGGCCGACAGCGGCTCTGGGGTGCGCGCCAGCCGGTCGGCGGCCAGCAGCATGCGCCAGCGCGTCAGGTAGTCCATTGCCGACACGCCCACCGTGGTCTTGAACTTGTGTGCAAAAGCCGAGCGCGACATGCAAGCCTGCTGCGCCAGGTCTTGCAGGCTCCAGCTGCGGGCAGGGTCGGCATGCATGGCGCGCAGGGCCGCGCCGATCTGCTTGTCCGCCAGCGCAAACAACCAGCCCACGCCACCCTCCATGCCACGGACCATGTGCACGCGCAGGGCCTGCACCAGCATCATGTGGGCCAGGTGCTGCGCCATCAGATAGCTACCCGCTTGCTCCGCATGCAGCTCCTGCATCATGCGTTCGATGGACCAGCGCAGCGCCGCCTGCTCCTGCGTCTTGCGGATGTGCACGATGGGCGGCAACATGCCCAGCAGCATGTCCGCATGCTGGCCGGCCAGCGTGAAGCGGCTGCCCACCAAAAACACCGAGCCACCGCCATTCCATCGCACCACGCCGCCCGCCTGGGCGGGCGGAAACACGGTGGTCGAATCCATCGGTGCCAGCGCAAGGTCGCTGGCCAAGCGAAAAGGCCGCCCACTGGGCAGCAGAAAGCAGTCCCCGGCCTTCAGTTGCACGGGCTCGGCCACGCCCTCGACCGCCAACCAGCATTCGCCCGACGCCACCGCATAGCACTTGATGCCCACGTTGCCGGTGAAGGCAATCGACCAATCGCCCCCCGCATCAAAACCTGCGGACACATGGCTGCGCGGTTGCAGCAACGACAAAACATCAGAAAGAGGATCCATAGAGATAGACAGCGCCTGAAAAGTGCGTTGGACGATTGCAATGGAAAACAAGACTTTGCAGCATAGACCGTATTGGCCCCAGTGCCTACATTTCTCCCATGGCGACGACCAAGGGGGTCGCCGCCCGGTTCAATCAGGAGAAATCGCCATGCGTGTTTTTGTGACCGGTGCCACCGGCTTTATCGGGTCTGCCATTGTTCAAGAATTGTTGGGTGCAGGACACCAGGTGCTGGGGCTGGCGCGTTCAGACGCGGGCGCTGCGTCGCTCAAGGCTGCCGGTGCCGACGTGCACCGGGGTGACCTTGAAGACTTGGACAGTCTGCGCAGCGGCGCTGCGCAGGCAGATGGCGTCATCCACACCGCCTTCAACCACGACTTCTCTCAGTTCAAGGCCAACTGCGAAGCCGACCGCAGGGTTATCGAGGCCTTGGGCTCTGCATTGGTAGGAAGCCAACGCCCCCTGGTCATCACCTCGGGCACGGCGCTGTTGCCATCGGGCCGTCTGGGGATGGAGAGCGATGCCCTTGTCGCAGACGCTGCGGCCATCCCCCGCGTGGCGTCTGAAGAGGCCGCCGCGGCGCTGACGGCGCGCGGTGTACATGTCTGCGTCGTGCGCTTGCCCCCTTCCGTGCATGGGGCGGGTGACCACGGCTTTGTGCCGCTGCTGATCGGCATGGCACGCGGCCAAGGCGCTTCTGCCTATGTGGGCGAGGGCCAAAACCATTGGCCCGCCGTGCACCGCTTGGATGCCGCGCAGCTGTACCGCCTGGTGCTGGAGAAGGGCGTGGCAGGTGCCCGCTACCACGGTGCCGCAGAAGCGGGCGTGCCATTCAAAGACATTGCCGCCGCTATCGGCCGTGGTCTGAACCTGCCGCTGGTCGCCAAGACCCCAGAGCAAGCGGCCGAGCACTTTGGCTGGTTCGCCCACTTTGCAACCATCGACAACCGCGTATCGAGCCAGCACACGCGCGAGGTGCTGGGCTGGGCGCCAGCACGGCCAGGCCTGCTGGAGGATTTGGATGGGCCAGGGTACTTTGAAGTCTGAGGGGCGTAGGTAAAAATAGAATCTGCTTAGCGTTCCCCATCCCAGGAGTTCACCATGGCAGTACCCGAGAAAGTCAAAGGCCCCGCGTCGTATTTCCCTTCCATCGAGAAGACCTACGGCCACCCCATGGACCACTGGTTTGCGCTGGTGCACCAGCAGCAGGGCAAGAAGCACATGGAGATCGTCAACTGGCTCAAGGCCGAACACGGCATGGGCCATGGCCACGCCAACGCCGTCGTCGCGCATTGCCTGGCAGCCGCCAAGTGAGCGCGCCCATCGCGCCTGCAGAGGCGGCACGCCTCAAAGCCCTGCCCAAGGCCGAAGTCCACCTGCACCTGGAAGGCTGCTTTGAAGCCGCGCTGATCGCGCAGTGGGCCAAGACCGAAGGCGTGGCCTTGCCCCGTCCGCAAGAGGATTTGTTCAAGTTCTCGGGCCTGGCGGACTTTCTGGGCTTCCTGGATCTGGCCTGCAGCCTGGCCCGCACGCAAGACCGCCTGGTGGAGCTGAGCTACGGCCTCAGCCAGCGGCTGGCCGCCAACGGCACCGGCTATGCCGACGTCATCTTCAACCCCACGCACTGGCACGCCTGGCACGGCCGCCTGGGCCCCATGCTCGATGCCATCCACGCGGGCTTTACCGCAGCGGAGCAAGACGGCCTGCTCGGCGTGGGCCTGTGCGTCAGCCTGCTGCGCACGCAGTCGGCAGACGAGGCCATCGAACTGGTGGACACCTTAACCACCCTGCGTCACCCGCGCGTGGTGGCACTGTCGGTAGACGGCAACGAAGCCACCGCCGGCCGCACCGGCCCCCGGTTTGCAGAGGCCTTTCGCAAGGCGGGCAGTGTCGGCCTGCGCCGCACCGTGCATGCGGGCGAATCCAGTGGCCCCGAAGGCGTGTGGGACGCGGTGGAGCTACTGGGCGCCGACCGCATCGACCACGGCGTGCGCGCCATCGAAGACCCAGCGCTGGTGCAGATGCTGGCGGACCGGCAGATTCCGCTGGGCGTGTGCCCCACGTCGAATCTGGTGCTGGGCGTGTATCCGTCTATCGAGGCGCATCCCATCGAACGGCTGCGGCTGGCGGGTGTGCGTGTCTCCGTCAACACCGATGACCCGGCGCTGCTGGGGGCGAGTTTGGTGGGGGAGTACGCGCTGTGTCGGCAGGCGTTTGGGTGGACGGATGAAGTGACACGGGCGGTGGCGCGGACTTCTATAGAGGCTAGTTTTGCGGATGAGGATGTGAAGGCGGGGTTGCTGGAGAAGTTGAAGAGCTGGTGAGATTGGTCGAGGCTTCTGGTCGCACATTAGGGGTGCCCAGTCCACAGCGCAAGCCCTCCCCAGTTGGTCTTTGTGCCGTTTGTTCCTCCTCGCGTGAACTGCGCGAGATGCCGTGTCCCACGCATGGATCAACATTCGACGTCCGTTAAGTCATGTTTCCTCAGCGAGCATTTCCTCGATTGCTTTTACGGTTGCTTCAACTCGTGTTCGTGTCTCAGGAGACAAGTTGGCCATCTTGATCGCTTCTTTCTCAACTGCGAGCGCAAAGTGAAAAGCCAATACCGGTTTTGATCTCCCAGCAGTTTTCAAAAAATCTGTAACTGAGGTCGCAATTGCGGTGGAGTCATCCTCAAGGACGTATTTCTTGAAATCCTCAATCGAAAAGGTGTCTTCAATTCCAGTTCCATGGGGTAGTTTGAGAAGTTTCTTCTTTGCAATCTCTTCTACATCTCCAAAGTGCTCCTTCTTAAGATTTTTGAAAACTTCTCGACCTTGTTTGTCATCATCAATTGCCACAACGAAGTCCAGTCCCCAGCCTCTGAACATATTGGCCAGTACTTCAATCTTGTTTACTCCCGTAGCAGCAATAAAGTGCGCAACCCTTTTTGAGCCTGTCAGTTTCCAAAATGCTGTCAGGTAGTAGTACCCGCTCATCTCTTCCAACAGGACGTTGTTTTTCTTTTTGACGACTTGATGTTGAGAAAGATCTGCGCCCATAGCTGCTAGCACAGGGGAGAGGGTGTCGGTGGTGGCCGCACCCAATCTGTGCGCGTCAATAATTGTGGTCGGGCTATCTTCAAGGTCCCCATCCCTTTGTACGGCATGAACCCGGAATAGCTTTGAGTACTCAATCATCTGCGGACTGTGCGTTGTGTAAACGACAGTCGATGTGTCTTTCCCCAATTTGTTGATTAACTTTAGTACGTCGCCTTGCGCCTTGGAATGAAGATTAGCACCAGGTTCATCCAATAAAAAAACTCGCTTGTTCCCGGTTTTTTCCGAGGCCTTTAGTTGCAGGTAGAAGGAAACGAACCATCGAACTCCTTGGCTCCGTTGTTTGGGGTAAAGCTGAGTGTTGCCATCGCAAATCCAAAATACCAGATGTGCTTTACCCGCTTTATTGGCCGTGGTGGCAGGGTAGTTATCAATGTCACATTTCAGCGAAAGCTTTCCTTCCTTGCCGATTGTTTGACTCCAAAATGCATTGAAATCCTGGCTAACCCGAGAGTTAGCCTTATTTAGTTTGTTTTCGCGTGCGCGTTTATCGTCCTTCAATAGTTCAGGCAAATTCACGTCCGCGATTGCAAGAAAATTCGCCGCAGCCCTAGCCCCCGGTCCTGTCGGCTCACCCTTGTCATCAATATCAACGGTGTTTGGCAGGCGCCCCGTTTCTTCGTTAAATGGGACAGCTATTGGAATGGCGGCCCAGATGACATCTGCAATGAGCTGAGAAGACAGTGGTGGGTCTTCCTCCTCCTCCTCTTCCTCTTCCTCTTCGCTAATCGCCGTTGCAGTTTCAACAACTGGGACTTGCGGTGGCACAAATTTTTCCTTCGCTTGATTTTCTTCTAGCAACGATTTGAGTAAGTCATCGTGACAATCTGCTTCCGCTTCGTATGTAAAACCTGATGCGGTCGCGGTGCGCCTCCATGAGATGCTGATTTCGATGATGCTGGATTTCAGCTTCACATACGTTGAAATAATCTCTGACTCTTCTAAGGAAAGCTCTGAAAAACCACCAATGATCTCTGTTGCGTTGATTTCAACGCGAAGATTCACGTGGGGAAGTGGTGCGCTTGTTCTGAAATCATCAACTGTTGGTGTCGCGTTTGAGAGTCCGCAATGCAAAGCATCCAGTACGGATGTCTTTCCACTTTCATTCTGGCCGACTAAAACGGTGATTCCGTCAGCAGAAAAGGGAATCCAATCCGAATGCGCGATCGAGCGGAAATTCGTTATTTGAAAAGCCAATAGTTTCATATGGTTCTCTTTAGTTGTTTCGCATCCCTATGAGATAGGCGTAGTTTGACCCTGCCTATCCCAGAAACAATTCTACTGGGCAGTTTTCAAGAGACCTCATTCCGAGGAGCTCGCATTCGATCAATTAGGACTAGCTTCTACAAAATAAAAAAGCTCCTGATTTGCTATCAAATCAGGAGCTGTGTGCGCAATGAATACGGGAGGCTAGAGGCCAATAGCCCTCATATCTCTCCCCCGATGGCCAGTCAAACCACCCCAGCCCTCTCCAACATCGCATGCAGCAACACATTGCACCCCGCGGTGATGTGCTCCGGCTTGGCGTCTTCAATCTCGTTGTGGCTGATGCCGTCTTTGCAGGGGATGAAGATCATGCCGGCGGGGGCCAGCTTGGCCATGTAGACGGCGTCGTGGCCAGCGCCTGAGACGGCGGGCATGTTGGAGTAGCCCAGCTTCTTGGCGGCGCGGCCCACGGCGTCTACGCAGTTCTCGTGGAAGGCGATGGCGTTGTAGCTGGACACCATTTCGATCTTCACGTCCACGCCGTGCTCCTGGCCCACCTTGGCGGCAAAAGCTTTCACCTCGTCGGCCATCTGGTCCACCAGCGCGTCGGTGGCGTTGCGAAGGTCGATGCTGAACTTCACGCGGCCGGGGATGACGTTGCGGCTGTTGGGGAACACCTGGACCATGCCCACGGTGCCACGGCCGTGCGGCGGGTGGCGGTGTGCCGCGGCCACCACGTCTTGCATGATGCGGGTGGCAGCCAGCAGCGCGTCCTTGCGTAGCGCCATGGGTGTGGGGCCGGCGTGGGCTTCCATGCCGGTCACGGTGCAATCAAACCAGCGGATGCCCAGCACGCCGCTGACCACGCCAATGGTCACGTCGTTGTCTTCCAGCACGGGGCCTTGTTCGATGTGCGTTTCAAAGTACGCGCCAATCGGATGGTCGCCGGGCTCTTGCGTGCCGATGTAGCCAATGCGTTCCAGCTCGCCTTTCACGCTCTTGCCTTCAGTGTCCGTGGCCGCATACGCATGCTCCAGCGTGAAGGCCTTGGCGAACACGCCCGAGCCCATCATCACCGGCACAAAGCGGCTGCCTTCTTCGTTGGTCCAGAAGGCCACTTCGATGGGCGCTTCGGTCTCAATGCCCAGGTCGTTCAGCGTGCGCACCACTTCAATGCCGGCCAGCACGCCGTAGTTGCCGTCGAACTTGCCGCCCGTGGGCTGGGTGTCGATGTGGCTGCCGGTCATGATGGGGGGCAGGCTGTTGTTGCGCCCGGCGCGGCGCATGAAGCCGTTGCCGATCTTGTCGATGGTGATGGTCATGCCGGCGTCCTTGGCCCAGCCAAGGACCAGGTCACGGCCCTGTTTGTCCAGGTCGGTCAGCGTCAGGCGGCACACGCCGCCCTTGGGTGTGGCGCCAATTTTGGCCAGCTCCATCAGCGAAGCCCAGAGGCGCTCGCCGTTGATGCGGACTTTGTCGATGTCGGTGGCAGTTGCGGTGGTCATGGTGGTGTCCTCAGGCTTGGCGTTTGACGGCGGTGGGGGCCAGCGTGTCGGCCCGCAGCTTGTTGGCGGCAAAGTTGTCGTTGAAGGCGGGGCGCTTGATGTAGCGGCCCTTGCCCTTCACAGCGCGCAGGTCGCCCTGCACGAACACCAGCTCACCCTGGCTCACGGTGTGGCTGGGGATGCCCTTGACGGTGCGGCCTTCAAAGATATTGAAGTCGCCCTTGCTGTGCTGCGTCTTGGCCGACAGGGTTTTGGTGCCTGCGGGGTCCCACACCACCAGGTCGGCATCGGCGCCCACGGACACACTGCCCTTTTGCGGGTAGATGTTGAACAGCTTGGCGGTGTTGGTGGACGTGACGGCCACAAACTCCGACGGCGTCAGGCGGCCGGTGTTCACGCCTTCGTCCCAGATCACGGCCAGGCGCTCTTCCACGCCGCCGCAGCCGTTGGGGATCTTGGAGAAATCGTCTTTGCCCGCGGCCTTTTGCGCGGCGCAGAAGGTGCAGTGGTCGGTAGCCGTGGTGTGCAGGTTGCCGCTTTGCAGGCCGCGCCACAAGAATTCGCTATTGCCCTTGGGGCGGAAGGGCGGGCTCATCACGTGGGCGGCAGCGGTCGCAAAGTCGGGGTGGCGGTAGACGCTGTCGTCCAGCACCAGGTGGCCCGCCAGCACCTCGCCATACACGCGCTGGCCGCGTGCGCGGGCGCGGGCAATCGCCTCGGCCGCTTCCACACAGCTCACGTGCACCACGTAGATCGGCACGTTCAGCACATCGGCAATGGCGATGGCGCGGTTGGCGGCTTCGGCTTCCACCATGGGCGGGCGGGACAGCGGGTGGCCTTCGGGGCCTTTGATGCCCATCTCGGCCACGGTTTTCTGCAGCAGGTAGACTAGCTCGCCGTTCTCAGCATGCACGGTGGGCATGGCGCCCAGCTCCAGCGAACGCTTGAAGCTGTTCACCAGCGTTTCGTCGTCGCACATGATGGCGTTCTTGTAGGCCATGAAGTGCTTGAAGCTGTTGATGCCTTCTTCCTTCACCAGCGTGCCCATGTCCTGGCGCACCTGCTCGCTCCACCAGGTGATGGCGACGTGGAAGGAATAGTCCGACGCGGACTTCTCGGCCCAGCCGCGCCACTTGCGGTAGGCGTCCAGGATGTTTTCTTGCGGGTCAGGGATGACGAAGTCGATGATGGTGGTGTTGCCACCGGCCAGGCCCGCAGCCGTGCCGGTGTAGAAGTCGTCCATGGTGGTGGTACCCATGAACGGCAGCTGCATGTGGGTGTGCGGGTCAATGCCGCCGGGCATGACGTACTGGCCGCCCGCGTCCACGGTGGTGGCGCCAGCTGGGGCCGTCAGGTTTTCGCCCACGGCGACGATCTTGCCGTCTTGCGTCAACACATCGGCCCGGAAAGACCGGTCGGCGTTCACTACCGTGCCGCCTTTGATCAGAATGCTCGTCATAAATGCTCCTAAATTAGTAGCTGTTTGCGCAATGGATACGGGGGCTGGAGGTCGATTTGATGCCTAAACCCTGGCTCAGGCAGCCTGGCGTATGGGGTTGTTGGGGTGGGTGGTCCAGTCCGCATGTTTATCGCTCACTTGCAGGCCGGTGCGCAAGTCTTTTTCGCCAGCCGGCACATCGCGCAGGGTGATGGTGTCTGGCACGGGGCACACGGTCACGCACAGGTTGCAGCCCACGCATTCGTCTTCCTTCACCTCGAAGTGGCGCTTGCCGTCTTTCATGAAGGTGATGGCCTGGTGGCTGGTGTCTTCGCAGGCAATGTGGCAGCGGCCGCACTGGATGCAACTGTCCTGGTTGATCACGGCCTTGGTGATGTGGTTCAGGTTCAGGTAGCGCCAGTCGCTCACGGTGGGCACGGCCTTGCCGACGATCTGGTCCACGCTGGTGAAGCCCATCTCGTCCATGTAGTTGGACAGGCCGTCGCTCATCTCCTGCACGATCTTGAAGCCGTAGACCATGGCGGCGGTACACACCTGCACGGTGCCACTGCCCAGCGCGATGAAGTCCAGCGCGTCGCGCCAGTTGCCAATGCCGCCGATGCCGCTGATGGGGATACCGGCCGTCTGCGGGTCACGCGCAATCTCGGCCACCATGTTCAGCGCAATGGGCTTCACGGCCGGGCCGCAGTAGCCGCCGTGGCTGCCCTTGCCGCCGGTGGAGGGCGACATGGTCAGTGTGTAGGGGTCCACGCCCATGATGGAGTTGATGGTGTTGATGAGCGACACCGCGTCGGCCCCACCTTTTTTGGCGGCGCGGGCGGGGTTGCGGATGTCGGTGATGTTGGGCGTGAGCTTCACGATGACGGGCAGCTTGCTGTACTGCTTGCACCACTCCGTCACCATCTGGATGTACTCGGGCACCTGGCCCACGGCGGCGCCCATGCCGCGCTCGCTCATGCCATGCGGGCAGCCAAAGTTCAGCTCGATGCCGTCAGCCCCCGTGTCTTCCACGCGCGGCAGAATAGCCTTCCAGCTTTTCTCTTCACACGGCACCATCAGCGAGACGATCATGGCGCGGTCGGCCCAGTTGCGTTTCACCTCGGTGATCTCGCGCAGGTTCAGTTCCAAATCGCGGTCGGTGATCAGCTCGATGTTGTTAAAGCCCATGAGGCGGCGGTCCGGCGAGAGCAGGGCGCCGTAGCGCGGGCCGTTGACGTTGACGACCGGGGGGCCGGCTTCGCCCAGCGTCTTCCAGACCACGCCGCCCCAGCCGGCTTCAAACGCGCGGTTGACGTTGTAGGCCTTGTCGGTGGGCGGGGCGGATGCGAGCCAGAAGGGGTTGGGGCTTTTGATGCCGGCGAAAGTGGTTGCGAGATTGGCCATGGTGGGACTCCGGTGTTCTTGAAGATGGCCGCTCAGGCCGAGATGTAGGCGTGGATGGCTTTGGCGGAGCGCTGGCCGTGCTCCACGGCTTCCACGGTCAGGTCCAGCCCGCCGGCACGGCAGTCGCCGCCGGCCCACACGCCCTTCAGGTTGGTGGTGCCCGCGTCATCGGTGGCGATCTTTCCGCCGTTCAGCGTCAGGCCGCTCTCAGTCAGCACGGGGTTGCCCAGCTTCTGGCCAATGGCTTTGAGCACGGTGTCGGCCTCAAAGGTGATCTCGCGGCCCGTGGGCTGCAGCTTGCCGCCCACCAGGGCCTGGTCGGCAAAGCGCACGCCAGCCACATGGCCGTCGCGGCCCACAATTTCTACGGGTGAGAGCCATTGGTGCAGCACCACGCCATTGGTCTGCGCCCAGTCTTGCTCGGCCTGCGATGCACCCATGGCATCGCGCCCGCGGCGGTACACCATGTGCACCACCTTGGCACCCAGCAGCTTGCTTTGCACCGCGGCGTCCACCGCGGTCATGCCGCCACCAATCACCACCACGCGGCGGCCCACGGGCAGCGTGGCTTTGTCTTCGGTCTGGCGCAGTGTGGCAATGAAGTCCACCGCATCTTGCACGCCGTCCAGGTCTTCGCCGGGCACGCCAAGCTGGTGCGTGGTGGCCAGGCCCATGCCCAAGAATACGGCGGCGTAGTCCTTGCGCAGCGCTTCCAGCTGCGCCACGGTTTCCAGCTTCCAGCCGGTCTGGATGGTGATGCCGCCAATGTCCAGCAGCCACTGCACTTCGCGCTGGGCAAAGTCGCCAGGCGTCTTGTAGCTGGCCAGGCCGTATTCGTTCAAGCCCCCAGCCTTGGGCTTGGCGTCAAACACCACCACGTCATGGCCCTCACGCGCCAGCGTGTAGGCACAGGCCAGGCCTGCGGGGCCAGCGCCCACCACGGCTACTTTTTTGCCGGTGGCTGGGGCGCGGGTAAAGATCTGCGGCTTGTCGCTCTCCATCAGTGCGTCCACGGCGTGGCGCTGCAGGCGGCCAATGGCGACCGGGCGGTCTTCCTGCGTGTTGCGCACGCAGACCGCCTCGCACAGGTTCTCGGTGGGGCAGACGCGGGCGCACATGCCGCCCAAGGGGTTGCTCTCCAGAATCGCCTTGGCCGAGCCGCGCAGGTTGCCATCGGCAATGCGCTTGATGAAGGAAGGCACATCAATGCTGGTGGGGCAGGCCGTGGCGCAGGGCGCGTCATAGCAATACAGGCAGCGCTCAGCTTCCAGCAGGGCCTGGGTATTGGTAAAGCGCGGGGTGGCGTCGGCAAAGCGCTGGACGTATTCCTCAGTGCTGAGGCGGCCTGCACGCACGTCGGTGAAGGATGAAGAGGGGGTGGACACGCTGGCAACTCCTTAAAAAACTGACCGTTTGGTCAAGTCATGGGTTGCATGCTAGCAATCCACGTGCCACGCTGTAACTAGGGTTTGCCCGCAACCCCGGCACCGGAGGGGTGCGGCCCGTCAGGTCGCTCAGGCCAAAAAGTCGGCCACGGCCTGCATCACCTGGGCATCGCGCAGCAGCCGGGTGTGGCCCAGGCCGTCGGTGGCTAGCAGCCGGGCGCCGCGAATGGCCTCGGCAAAGGCGGCACCGTCGGCAAAGTGGTTGATGCGGTCGCCGTGGTCATGCACCACCAGGGTGGGCTGGGTCACGCCGGGGCCGCTAGCCTGCGGTTCAAACTGGGCCATGAGCATGCCCTCGCGTGACTCAATACGGCGCTGCAGGGCGGCGCGCATGGCTTCGTGCAGGCCAAACACCTGGGCAAACAGGCGGGTGTATTCGCGTGGCGAGGCCGGTGGCGCCAGCAGCACCACGCGCTGGGTGGGCAGCCCCCGCGCCGCGGCAAATGCCAGTGCGTTGGCCGCCAGCGAATGCGCCACCACGCCGTGCACGGCCTGCCCCTGCTGGGCCAGGCGGGCCAGGGTGTATTCAATGGCACGGGCAAACTGCGGCAGGTTGCTCACCCGGCCTGCGCTCTTGCCGTGGGCGGGTAAATCCAGCAGCACGGGGCGCAGACCCTGGGCCATCAGGGCCTGCGCCAGCGGCAGCATTTGGCCCGCATGGCCGCCCCAACCATGCACCAACAGCACGCACGCGCCTTCAGCTGGTGCGTCTTTGGCGGGTGTGGGGTGGTGCAAGGTCAGGCTGGCCTGCTCAAACGCCCAGCGCTCCTGCGTCCAGGCGCCGGGCCAGGGGCGGTCGCGGCGCAGCCAGCGCGGCGGCAGCGGTGTGCCAAACAGGCGGTAGGCCAGGCGCAGGCCCAGGGCCGGCCAGAGCCGCTGGGATGTGCCCATGGCCAGGCGCAGCACGCGGGTGGCGGGGTTGCTGGCGTAAAAGTCAGAGGTGGCTTGCAGGGCCGTGGTGGTGGTAGCAGTCGACATGGTGGGCTCCATTTCGGGTCAGTAATGAATCCAGTCCGCATTGCTGCGGGGCAATCCGTCAAACAGCCTGCACAGGCGCAGGCCAAGGTAGAGCACCGCGGCGATGGCGGCAACAAACAGGGCAAAGATCAGCATGGGATTTCCTTTCTTCGCACGATTGTGCGAAATTGACTCGGACCAAGGGAACGGGTGGGCATAGTGAAAACCTCAGGTGCGGTAGCTGGCCAGGATGCGCTGCCAGGTGGCCTCGGCGCGCTGGGCGGCATGGGGGTCGCGCAGAAAGCGGACGTCGTGCAGCAGAACCATGATGGTGCCGTTGAGTTCGGACACCAGCTGGCCGGGGTCGGTGTCCGGGCGCAGGTGGCCGGCGTCGACGGCCTGCAGTACGCTGCGCCGCAGCGCTGCGCGCCAGCGGATCACCTCTTGCAGCAGCGTCTCGCGCAGCTCGCCCTCGCGGTCGTCCAGCTCAAAGGCGCCCGCGGTGTAGAGGCAACCCGTCTCTACCTCCACTTTGTGCACGCGGGAAATCCAGCGCTGCGCAATGCTGTCCAGCCGCGGCAAGCCCTTGGGCGCCTGCATGGCGGGCACAAACACATCGGCCAGAAAGCGGCGGCCGTACTCTTCGATGACGGCCTTTTGCAGCGCCTCGCGCGAACCCACACGGGAGAACACGCCGCTCTTGGACAAGCCCGTGCGGTCCGCCACGACCTGCAGGTTGATCGCCTCCAGGCTTTCGTCCGCGGCCAGACGCAGCGCCGCGTCCACGATGGCGGCACGGGTCAGTTCACTTTTGTGGGTCTTGGCGTCCATGTGGCGAATATTAGCACGGGTGTGCGAAATATGCCAAATGCCAAGTTTCTCGGCTTGGCGGTGACACGCCACTGTCACACCTTTGTCATGCGACGCGACGACAGTGCGTCTTTTTGCCCCATGGGGACGTCTACATGCTGCTGCGCTCACTCACCACCCTTGCCATCGCCCTCAGCCTGACGGCCTGCGCCACGGCCCCCGGCGCCAGCCGCTCCAGCTACACCTTTGGTCTGTGGGGCGATATGCCCTACAAAAAGGCGGGCGACGACGCCAAGCTGCCGGCCGTGCTGGCCAGCATCAATGCCTCGGACGTGGCGTTTTCTGTCTACGACGGTGACATCAAAGATGGCAGCTCCAAATGCACCGATGACATCTACACCGATGCATTGGCGATGTTTGGCAGTATGAAAAAGCCTGTGGTTTATGTGCCCGGTGACAACGAATGGACCGACTGCCACCGCAGCAACAACGGCGGCTATGACGCGCTGGAGCGCCTGGGCCACCTGCGCCGGGTGATGTTCCCCAGCACTGCCAGCCTGGGCCAGACCACCATGCCGCTGGAGCACCAGGGCAGGCAGGGTGAAAAGTACGTGGAGAACACCCGCTTTAGCCAAGGCCCCGTGGTGTTTGCAGGGCTGAACGTGCCGGGCAGCAACAACAACGTGATCCTGAGCGAGAAAGAGTGCCTCAGCAAGAGCGCGCGCAACGCTACCCAGTGCGATGCCGCCAATGCCGAATACCTCGAGCGCGACTCCGCCAATGTGCTGTGGTTGCAACAAACCTTCGAGCAAGCCAAGGCCAAGGGCGCGTTGGGCGTGGTGCTGGTCATCCAGGCCGACCCCGGGTTCGACTTGCCAGAGACCGAGGACGTGGATGAAAGCCAACTGCCCCAGTACAGCGGCTACCGCAACTTCATGGCGCACATCGTGAAGCAGACCGAGGGCTTTGCCGGTCAGGTCCTGCTGGTGCATGGCGACACCCACTTCTACAAGGTGGACAAGCCGCTGTATTCCCCCACCAAGCTCTTGCCCAACCTGACCCGCTTGCAAACATTCGGTAGCCCCAGCCTGCATTGGGTCAAGGTGACGGTGGATGCGAACGCCGAGCAGCTGTTCCAGATCCAGCCGGTCATCGTGCGCCAGCCCTGAGCGCTGGCTAGCTCTGGCTCGCGTGCTGCAGCCAGGCGCTGAAGCTCTGCAAGGCGGGTTTGTCGTCGCTGCCTTCGGGCAACACCAGGTAGTAGTGGCGCGCGCCGGGCAGCGACGCGGCGTGGGCCAGCACCAGTTCGCCACGTGCCAGCTCGGTCTCTATCAACAAGCGCGGCACCAGCGCCACTCCCATGCCCTGGGCGGCGGCGGCGGTGGTCATGGAAAACTGCTCGTAGCGTGGACCGGAGAGGGCCAGCGGCGCATCCACCCCCTGCGCGGCAAACCAGGCCTGCCAGCTGTCAGGCCGGGTGCTTTGCTGCAGCAGGGGCAGTGCCGCCAGCGCGCGGGCGCCCAGGCTCTTGCGGCCGCCCAGCAGCGCAGGGCTGCAGACAGCCACCACTTCTTCCACCATCAGCGGCACCCCGCGCGCGCCAGCCCAGTGCTGCACCTGGGCCTCGGTGCCCGCAAAGATGGCCGCGTCAAACGGGGTATCGGCAAACAGGAAAGGACGGGTGCGGGTTTCGATGTGCACCGTGGTGTCCGGGTGCAGCGTGTTGAAGGCCTGCAGGCGCGGGATCAACCAGCGCGCTGCAAACGTGGGCACGCTGGCCAGCTGCACCGTGCCGCCCCGCCCCTGGGTGGACATGAGGTCTAGCGTGTCCTGCTCCAGGCCGCGCAGGCGCAGCGCCACCTGCTGGGCGTAGCGTGCGCCGGCCGTGGTCAGCGCCACGCCATGGCGCGTGCGGCGAAACAGCGGCGTGCCCACCAGCTCCTCCAGCGCGGTGATCTGGCGCGACACGGCGCTTTGCGTAAGCGCCAGCTCTTGCGCGGCGCGGGTAAAGCTTTCGTGGCGGGCGGCTGCGTCAAAGCACAGCAGGGCCTGTGTGGCGGGGATTTTGCGGCGCATGGGCAGGCGTCAGGGTGCGTGGGTCGGGTGCAGTGCTGCGGCGTCGCGCACGTGGTGCGCCGCCGCGCGGGCGGCGGTCAGGCGTGCATCGTCCAGCGTGGCAATGAGCAGAGTAGCCTGCCGGTCCGCCTGAGCCACGACCTGGCCATCGGGCGCGGCCAGCAGGCTCAGGCCGCCGTAGCGCACATCGCCCTCGGCACCTATGTAATTGGCATAGGCCACATACAGCTGGTTCTCATACGCGCGCACGGGCACCAGGGACTGGGCCACAAAGTCGAACTCCGGCATATTGGCCGTGGGCACCACGATCAGGTCGGCTCCGGCGAGTGCCAGGCGGCGCGTGGTCTCGGGAAACTCCACGTCGTAGCAAATCAGCAGGCCAATGGTCCAACCCTGCAGCGCAAAAGTGGCGGCGCCCGGTGTGCCGGCTGCAAACTGGCCCCGGTCCAACGCGCCAAACAAATAGGTCTTGCGGTAGTTCAGGCAGCGCTGGCCTTGCGCGCTGATCCACTGCGCGGTGTTGAACACCGCGCCGCCCGCGTCCCGCTCTGGGTAGCCATAGACCACGGCTACGCCATGGCGTTGTGCGCTGGCGGACACGGCCTGGGCCCAGGCGCCGTCGGATGGCTGGGCCAACTGCTGCACTGCCGTCGCCCCGATGGCGTAGCCGGTGACAAACATCTCGGGGCACACCAGCACTTGCGCGCCGGCTGCGGCGGCTTGTTCCGCGGCCCGGTCCAGGCGCAGCAGGTTCCCCTCCACGTCGAGCGGCGCGGGTGCGCATTGCAACAGGGCCAGGGTCAGGGGCGTGCGCATGGCGTTCAGTCCGGCAGGGCCATGGGGCCCAGCGTGGGAAACACGTCGCCGGGGCCGGGGTTGCTGGCGTGGGTGTGGCCACCCAGGTGGTGGACGATGCCCCACACCGCGTTCAGCGAGGTTTGCACCGCGCCCTCCACCCAAGCGGGCGTCCATGACACATCGTCGCCGGCAATGAACAGGCCTTTCTGTTCGGCGGGAAACGCGTCCTGCATGAAGTGCGCATACATGCGCTGGTTGTAGCGATAGTGACCGGGCAGCGCACCCTTGAAGGCACCCAGAAAAAACGGGTCGGCCTCCCACGACACGCAAATGGGGTCGCCAATGATGTGGCCGGCAATGTCCACCTTGGGGTAGATCTTCTTGAGTGCCTGCAGGGCAAGCTTCACGCGCTTCTCAGGTGACTGCGGCAGCATCTTGAGCGCGTCGCCCATCCAGGCGTACGACAGGCAGATCACCGCAGGCTGGTCTGGGCCGTTGTCAAACAGGTAGGTGCCACGCGTGAGCCGGTCGGTCAGCGTCATGCTCATCACATCGCGGCCGGTCTCGGGGTCTTTGTCTTTCCAGAACGGGCGGTCCACCATCACAAAGGTTTTGCTGGATTGCATGTAGCGCGTGCGGTCCAGCGCCATCCACATCTTTTGCGAGAACAGCGACTCCTCCACCGCAATCTGCGTGGTCAGCAGCCAGCTTTGGCAGGTGGTCAACACGGCGCTGTAGTGGCGTGTGTCGCCCCAGCAGTCGGTCACGGCCAGGCGGCCATCTGCGGCGCGTGCAATGCTGGCCACCCCGGCGCGCGTAGCTCCGGCGTGCAGGCTTTCCAGCGTAGTGCCATGCGGCCAGTGCGCCAGCTGGGTCGGCGCGTGGCGCCACAGCCCGTGCGGCACCTGGTCCGCACCGCCCACAATGAGGCGTTGCGCATCGTCGCAGTTGGTCAGCACCACGCGCAAGATTTCAAGCATGGAGTTGGGGAAGTCCGAGTCCCAACCGCCCGTGCCAAAGCCAACCTGGCCAAAGACCTCGCGGTGCCGGAACGACAAACTGGAAAACGCTTGGGAACTGGCAATGAAGTCGTAAAACGTGCGGTCGTCCCACAGCGGCACCAGCGTGTTCCACAGGCGTTTGAGTGTGGGCACATCGCGTGTGCGAATGGCGTCCTGCATGTCGGCAAAGCGGGCATCGTCTTCCAGCGCCTGGGTCCAGGCCTCGGCCACCTCGCGGAACACGGCGGGCAGGTCGGCCAGCGATTGGGCGTAGTGCGTCTCGCCCTCCAGATCAATCACCGTGCTACCCGATGCGGGTGTCAGCGGGTTGGGGAAGGGGCGCGTCTGCAGGCCCAGTTGATGGACGTAGTGGTAGAAGGCCGTGCCCGAGACCGGAAAGCGCATGCCCCCCAGCTCCGCCACGGTGGCTTTTGTGCCCTCAAAAATTTGCGAGCGCAGGCGGCCACCCATTTTGGAGGCCTCGTAGATCACCGGCTTGAGACCCAGCTTCATAAGTTCGTAGGCCGCGACCATGCCCGCCATGCCGGCGCCCACAATGGCCACTTCTTCGCCCAGGCGCGCGGCGGGCAACTGGCCCAGGCCCGCAGGGTGGGCAATCCAGTCGTCAAACGCGAAGGGAAAATCCGGCCCAAAAATGGTCACCGGTGGGCGCGTGCCGGGCGCGGTGGCGGAGGTGGTGTGACCCATGGCAAGAAGCCCCGAAACAAAAACACACTATGGCATAGGCATGCGTGAATCGCAAGATAGTCGATTGGATGTCTTGGTTAAAGCCATGCGCACAGGAGGATTAAAAATGCAACGCACGCATACCTGGGTGCAAAAGCCTTGATTGTGTGAACGGGGCTCACGGGCTACCATAGCCATCCCGATTACCGCTTGGAGCCCTCTCATGCCGCACGCCGCATTCAACTGGCAAGACCCCTTTTTGCTGGACAGCCAGCTCAGCGACGACGAGCGCATGGTGCGCGATGCCGCGGCGGCCTACTGTCAGGACAAGCTGTTGCCGCGTGTGACCCAGGCTTTCCGTGAAGGCAGCACCGATCCCGCGATCTTTCGGGAGATGGGCGAACTCGGTCTGCTGGGCCCGACGATTCCCGAGCAGTACGGCGGTCCCGGCCTGAACTACGTGGCCTACGGCCTGATTGCGCGCGAAGTGGAGCGCGTGGACAGCGGCTACCGCAGCATGATGAGTGTGCAGAGCAGTCTGGTGATGGTGCCCATCTTTGAATTTGGCACCGAGGCACAAAAACAGAAGTACCTGCCCAAGCTGGCCACGGGCGAATACATCGGCTGCTTTGGGCTGACCGAACCTGACCACGGTTCCGACCCCGGCAGCATGGCCACACGCGCCCACAAAGTGGCGGGCGGCTACAAGCTGAGTGGCAGCAAGATGTGGATCAGCAACAGCCCCATTGCCGACGTGTTTGTGGTCTGGGCCAAAGAGGTGAGCGAGGGTGGCAAGGTCGGCCCCATCCGCGGTTTTGTGCTGGAAAAAGGCATGGCTGGCTTGAGTGCCCCCGCCATCCACGGCAAGGTGGGCCTGCGCGCATCCATCACCGGTGAGATCGTGATGGACGGTGTGTTCTGCCCCGAAGACAACGCCTTCCCTGAGGTGCAGGGCCTCAAAGGCCCCTTCACCTGCCTGAACAGCGCACGCTACGGCATCGCCTGGGGTGCGCTGGGTGCGGCCGAAGACTGCTGGTTCCGCTCGCGCCAGTACACGATGGACCGCAAGCAGTTTGGTCGCCCCCTCGCGGCCAACCAGCTGATCCAGAAGAAGCTGGCCGACATGCAAACCGAAATTGCATTGGGCTTGCAGGGCTGCCTGCGCCTGGGTCGCATGAAGGACGAAGGCACAGCGTCGGTGGAGATTACCTCCATCCTGAAGCGCAACAGCTGCGGCAAGGCGCTGGACATTGCGCGCCTGGCGCGCGACATGATGGGCGGCAACGGCATCAGCGACGAGTTTGGTGTGGCGCGCCACCTGGTGAACCTGGAAGTGGTGAACACCTACGAGGGCACGCACGACATCCACGCACTGATTTTGGGCCGCGCGCAGACCGGCATTGCCGCCTTCGCCAACTGAGGTTTCTGGCCTGCCGCAGCGCAGGGGCATCGCATAAACTCGTTGGGGTAATGGCATCCCCCACAGACACACCCACACCCACCGGGCCAGTCACCCTGGTCGATGTGGCGCGCGCGGCAGGGGTGTCAGCCAGCACGGTGTCGCGCATTCTGAACGGCACAGCCAAGGTAGCGCCAGAGAAACGCGAGGCGGTGGAAGAGGCCATTCGCCGCCTCCATTTCAAACCCAATCTGTTTGCACGCAGCCTGAAGACCGGCATCACCATGACGGTGGGCGTGCTCACGCAGGCGATTGAAAGCCAGTTTTATTCCCGCGCCCTCAAGGGCATCGAGATGGGCCTGCAGAACAGTGGCCATTCCCCCATCATCGTGAGCGGCCACTGGAACGCCGAGGCCGACGTGGCCAGTCTGAAGCTGCTGGCCTCACGGCGTGTGGATGGCCTCATCATCCTGACCGGCAACATTGCCGACAGCGAGGTGTTGGCCGTGTCACAACAGCGCCCTGTGGTTATCACCGAGCGGCAGCTGGAAGGCCCGAACGTGCGCTCCATCAACCTGGACCAGAAGCGGGGTGGCTACCTGGCCACACAGCACCTGCTGGCCCTGGGCCACACGCGCATTGCCCACATGGCGGGTGCCGAAGATCGGCCCGATGCGCGGCAGCGCTACCTGGGCTATTTGCAGGCGCACGAAGAAGCCGGCGTGGTACCCAACCCGCGCTGCGTGGTGCGGGGCAACTTCACGGACCAAGGCGGCTACCTGGCCGCACAAAAGTTGCTGGACAGCGGCGAGCCGTTCACCGCGATCTTTTGTGCCAATGACGAGTCGGCTGTCGGTGCGCGCCTGGCGCTGTACCAGCGCGGAATTCGCGTGCCCGAAGACGTATCGCTGGTGGGCTTTGACGACCTGCCCCTGTGCAGCTATACAACGCCGCCGCTGACCAGCGTGCGCCAACCGGTGTACGAAGTGGGCCTGTACGCGGCCCACACCTTGCTGGAGATGATGGGCTACCCCAGTGAGGCCGTGCAGGTGCCACCGTTGCAGTTCATGGTGCGCCAGACCACGCAGGCGCCGCCCACTGCCTAGCGGGCAGGTTGCTGTGCGATGAAGTCGCGCAGCCACAGCGCGCTGCTTTTGGGAATGCGCTGCTGTGTGGCGTAGTCCACATAGCAAATGCCAAAGCGGCGCGTGTAGCCGTGGCCCCACTCGTAGTTGTCCAGCAGTGACCAGGCCAGGTAGGCACTGATCGGCACTCCGGCCTCGCGCGCCTGGGCCACAGCGGCAATGTGGGACTGGAGGTAGTCGCGCCGTACCGGGTCATGCACCTGGCCGTTCTCCAGCACATCGTCCATGGCGGTGCCGTTCTCGGCAATGTAGATGTCGGGCACGCGGTAGTCTTGGTGGATGCGTACCAGCATCTCGCGCAGGCCGTCGGGCCAGATCTCCCAGCCCATGTCCGAGAACGCAGACGTGGCGCAGCGCACTTCGGCCGCATGGGGGAACGCCTTGGCATCGCTGTGCTCCACATGGCCGCGCGAGTAATAGTTGATGCCCAAGGAATCAATGGGCTGGCAGATGGTGGCCAGGTCGCCTTCGTGCACCACGGGCACGGCGGCGCCATATCCGTTCCAGATGTCTTGCGGGTAGTGGCCCAGAAACATCGGGTCCATGAACCAGCGGTTGAACACACCGTAGGCGTTGTGCGCTGCCTGGCGGGAGGCGGCGGTGTCATCCGCCGTGTGATACGGCTTCACGTCCAGCACTACGCCTAGTCGGGCTTTGCTGGTGTTGGCGCGCAGGGCCTGCATGCCCAAGCCATGGGCCAGCATCAGGTGGTGGGCGACCTGCAGGGCCTTGGCCTGGTCCATCTCGCCGGGCGCGTGGCGGCCTTCGAGGTAGCCCACGGTGGCGGAGCAGCGGGGTTCATTGAAGGTGGCGTAGCCATAGACACGGTCGCCCAGGCGATGGGCCACGACGGCAGCGTAGTCGGCAAAGGCGTGGCAGGTGTCGCGGTTCAGCCATCCGCCTTGGGTGTGCAGGCCCATGGGCAGATCCCAGTGGTAGAGCGTGGCATAGGGCGCAATGCCGTTTTCCAGCAGGCGGTCCACCAGGCGGTCGTAAAAGTCCAGGCCCTTGGCATTCACGGCACCGCGGCCCTGGGGTATCACGCGCGGCCAGGCAATCGAGAAACGGTAGGCGTTGTGGCCCAGCGCGTGGATCAGGTCCACATCCTCGCGCCAGCGGTGGTAGTGGTCACAGGCCACATCACCATTGCTGCCGTCCTTGATACGCCCGCTCTTGTGGGCAAACTCGTCCCAAATGCTGGGCAGGCGGCCGTCCTCGTTGACGGCGCCTTCAATTTGGTAGGCCGAGGTGGAGGCGCCGAAGTGGAAGTGGGATGGAAATTTCATGGGGGTTATTGAGGGGACGGGCTACAGCGCCGCAATGAGCGGTGCTGGCCGTTCGCAGGTGGTGGTGAGTTGCAAGGTTTGGCCGGCGTGTGCAGCATCGAGAGCGCGCTCCATGACTTCCAGCACATGCAGCGCCAGTTCTGCGCTACAGCGGTGGGGCCGTCCGGCCTGCATGGATTGAGCCATGTCGATGAGCCCCACACCGCGCACATTGGTGGTGTAAGGGCGCTTGCCAATGGCGCGCAGCCACGGGCCTTCGCGCTGGGCCGACTTGACGGTGCCGCCGAAGCGGTTGGGGTCGGGCAACAGGATGCTGCCCTCATCTCCATAGAACTCCATGGGCTGGTGGGCGTGCTTCCAGACGTCGAAGCTGCTGGTCAGCACCACCTGGGTACCGCTGGTAAATGCGAGCTGGGTGACGATGTGGGTGGGCACTTCCACGCGCAGCGTTTTGCCGGCATTGGGGCCCGAGGCAATCCGCCGCTCGGTGTGGGTGGTGTGGGCCGTGCCGCTGACCTGCGCCACCGGACCCAAGTGATGCACCAGATGCGTGAGGTAGTACACGCCCACATCCAGCAACGGTCCTGCGCCAGGCTGGTAGAAGAACGCGGGGCTGGGGTGCCATTCGTCGGGTCCGGCCGCCATGAAATGGGCCGTACCGTGGCGAATGCGCCCGACGGTGCCTGCGTCGACCAACGCACGCACCGTCTGCGCCGCAGCGCCAAAAAACGTGTCGGGCGCGCTGCCCAGGCGCAGCTGCTGCCGGGCGGCCAGTGCCGCCAGTTCTTGCCCCTCGGCAAACGTGGCAGCCAGTGGTTTCTCGGTGTAGAAATGTTTGCCCGCCTGCAGCGCCCGCATGCCGATGGCATGGTGGGCCACGGGTGGCGTCAGGCTGAGGATGATGTCGGCCTCGCTCTCCAGCAGCGCATCCAGTGACATGGCGCGCAGGCCAAACTCCTGGGCCCGGCGCTGCGCGTTTGCTCCGGAGCCGCCATCGGCTAAGCCCACGAGGCGGAATTGCCGACTGCGCTGCAGGGTGCGCAGGTAGGCCGGGAAGATATTCCCGACGCCCACTATGCCAAGTGCCAGGGTCATGGGGTGCTCAGCCGCGGACTACCGTGGTCAAGTCCAGCGGCCGGTGCGGCCCGGGGCCGACCGATGCGCGCCACACCACGTGGGCCGCAAAGTCGCGCTCCACCGGCAAGTTCAGCGCGTAGCACATGTTCAGCAAAAAGCGGCAGGCATTGGTGGTGACCTTGTCCATCGGAATGCGCACCGTGGTTAGCGTCGGCGCGGTGTAGGCCGCAATGTCGGTGTCGTCGTAACCGACCACGGACACATCATGCGGCACCTTGCGACCCGCCTGCAGAAAGCGCGAAATTGCGGCCATGGCCATCACATCGTTGGCGCAGAACACGGCGGTGTAACTTTGGTCGTGCTGCGACAGCAACTGCTCTGCACCCGCGTAGCCAGACACAAAGCTGAAGGTGCCGTCCACCAGATGCTGGGGCCTGACCTGTACGCCATGCCGTGCCAGTTCTGCATGGAAACCGCGCATGCGGTCGTGGTTGTCGGGGGCATCGCGGTGGCCCTGAATGACGGCAATCTCGCGGTGCCCATGGGACAGCAGGGCCATGGCGGCCAGGCGCCCCGCATGTTCGTGGTCGGCGCTGAAGGCGTGCGCGCCCAGCGTTGGGCTGTTGCGGTTGAGCAAGACCAGGCGCGGATGGCGCCGGTACAGGTCGGCCAGATCGCTCTCCAGCAAGTCGTTGCTGAGAATGAACACGCCATCGCACTGGCGCTGCATCAGGAAGTCCACGCCTTGCAGCGCCTTCTGCCGCTCGTCACCCTGGCCGCAGGCGTTGGCGGCCACCATGTGCCGGTCTACCGCACGCAGTTCGCGGTCAATCGCCTGCAGGATGGGAGAGTAGAACGAGCCTTCAAACAAGGGCACATACACGCCCAGCATGCCCAGACTTTTGAGCGACAGCGCGCGCGCCACATTGGACGGGCGAAAGCCCAGTTGCTGGATGGCCTTTTGCACCCGGCCCAAGGCGTCAGGGGACACGCCACCGCGGCCAGAAATGGCGCGGGACGCGGTACCTACGCCAACCTGAGCCAGTTTGGCGACGTCTTTGATGGTTGCCATCGCGTGTGCGGTGGATGTCCCTTACTGCCCTTACAGGCGGCTCTCTCCGTCACCCTGGAAGATGGACGCACGGGCGCAGTCCACAGACAGGTTCAGGGCGCCGCCGACCTGGTACTGCGTGGAACTTTCGGTATGGATGCTGAGCGTCTGGCCATGGCAATCCACCCACAGGATCTGGTGGGCACCCATGGGCTCGACCAGTTTGACCTTGCCGGTGACTGCACCCGCAGTGCCGTCAGACACGAGCTGGATGTGCTCGGGGCGGATACCCAAGATGACGTCCTGACCATGCTGCGAGGCGGCCTTGAAAGGGTAGGCTGACACGTCCAAGGCAAAGTCGCCGGCGCGCACGGTGGTGCGGCCACCTGCGACATCCAGGCTGCCCTTGATGAAGTTCATGCTGGGGGAGCCCAAGAAGCCCGCCACAAACACGTTGGTAGGCTGGCCATAGACCATGGCAGGCGTGTCGATCTGTTGGATCTTGCCAAAGCGCATCACCGCGATGCGGTCGGCCAGGGTCATGGCCTCGACCTGGTCGTGGGTCACGTAAATCATCGTGGCGCTCAGGTTCTGGTGCAGTTCCTTGAGTTCACGGCGCAGTTCGGCGCGCAGCTTGGCGTCCAGGTTCGACAGGGGCTCGTCAAACAAAAACACCTTGGCGTCGCGCACCAAGGCTCGGCCAATCGCCACGCGCTGACGCTGACCCCCGGAGAGCTGCGAGGGGCGGCGCTTGAGCAGGTCTTTGAGCTGCAGCATCTCGGCAGCGCGGTTCACGCGTTTTTCAATTTCTGCCTTGTCCACACGTGCCACGCGCAGCCCGAAGGACATATTGCGTTCCACGTTCATGGTGGGGTAGAGCGCGTAAGACTGAAACACCATGCCGATGTCGCGGTCCTTGGGATCGGCCCAGGTGACGTCTTTGTCGCCAATGATGATCTGGCCATCGTTGACGTCGTAAAAGCCGGCAACCGAGTGCAGCAGGGTGGACTTGCCACAGCCCGAGGGGCCAAGCAGTACGAGGAATTCGCCTTCCTTGACTTCCAGGTTCATGGATTTGAGGATGCTGTTGCCCCCCAAGACGATATCGAGATCTTTGATATGGACGCTGGCCATGATGAGTTCTTTATTTTGGTGGAATGGAAGAGAAGGTCAGCCCTTGACGGCGCCGGCGGCAATGCCACGGACGAACCAGCGGCCAGAGAAGAAGTAGATGGCCAGGGGTACCAGCGACGTCAGGATGGTGGCCGCCATATCGATGTGGTAGCGGCGCTCGCCAAACGTGGTGTTCACCAGGTTGTTGAGTTGCACCGTCATCGGGTAGTTGTCCTTGCCCGCGAAGATCAGGCCGAACAGGTAGTCGTTCCAGATGCCGGTCACTTGCAGGATGGTTGCCACGATCAACATGGGTGTGGCCATGGGCAACATCAGCTGCAAAAAGATGCGCCAGAAACCGCCGCCATCAATGCGCGCTGCCTTGAACAACTCTTGCGGAACCGAGACGTAGTAGTTGCGAAACAGCAAGGTCAGCACAGGCATGCCGAAGATGCAGTGCACCAGCAAAATGGCCCAGTAGGTGTTGTAGAAGCCCCCCATGCGGAACCAGGACACCAGCGGATAGATCATGACCTGGAAGGGCACGAACGCACCGAGCATCAAGATCGCGAACAGCAGGTCGCCCCACTTGGAGCGCCAGAAGCTGAGGGCGTAGCCGTTGAGGGCCCCCAGAAATACGGACAGGATCGTTGCGGGTACGGCTAGCCGCACCGAGTTCCAAAAGCCGCCCTGGATACCTTCGCAGGCCACAGAGATACAGGCGGTGGACCAGGCTTCCACCCAGTTGCCGAACTGGGGATCACGGGGCCAGGCGAAGAGGAGGGCCTCGCGGACTTCAGGCCCGGTTTTGAGGGACGTGATGACCATCACGTACAGGGGCAGCAGAAAAAAGGCGGATACGCTGATCAGGAAGGCATATACCCCCAGGCGGGCAGGCGTGAAGGCACTGCGGCGGGGACGTGCCGCCTTGGGCGGCAGAGAGACGGTTGAATTCATGGAGAGTGGTCTTTCGTTGGCCGGCGTCAATGGCCTGCGTTCAGGCGGGCCTGGACTTTGGAGCGCCAGTACAGCATCGGTGTCAGCACGGTGAACACCGTGATCAGCATGACCACAGAAGCGGCCGACGCCAAGGCAATGTTGTTGCGTTCAAACAAATGGTCAATGATGAACTTGGCGGGCACCTCGCTGGCGTCACCTGGGCCACCGTGGGTCATGATGGCCACGATGTCGAAGGTCCGAACCAGCGCTACCGCCAGCAGCACAAAGGAGGTGGCAAAGGCAGGGCCAATTTGCGGCAGCACGATGCTGAAGTAATAGCGGGGCTTGGATACGCCTTCGAGCTGGGCGGCTTTCCATTGCTCTTCGTCCACGCCGCGCAGGGCGGCCAGGATGATGGCCATGGTGGTGCCAGAGCCTTGCCAGACCATGGCCACGCCAACCGCGTAGATCACTAGGTCTTGCCGGGTGGTCCAGTCAAAGGTGAAGGATTCCCATCCCAACTCGCGAAAGGCGTGCTGCAAGCCCAGACCGGGGTTGAACAGCCATTGCCAGATCAAGCCGGTGACCACAAAGCTCATGGCGAAGGGGTACAGAAAAATCGTGCGGAACCAGCTTTCGGCCTTGACGCGCTGGTCAATGAAGATGGCCATCAAGGTGCCCAGCACGATGACGCCGCCGATGTAGACCACGGCGAGAATGCCCATGTGCTGCAGGGACACCATCCAGCGGTCGGTATTGAATAAGCGTTCGAATTGCGCGAAGCCGGCCCAGTCGTCCTTGGGCAGCATTCTGGACGTGGAAAACGAAATCCGGATACTCCACAGCACTGAGCCAATGTAGGCCAACAGGGTGGTAATGGCCAGCGGCAACAGGGCGGCATTCAAAGCCAGGTTGATGCGTCGTGGGCGTGAACTTCGTGCCATGGTGTAAATCTCTAGTCAAGCAACAGTTCAGCCAGGCAAACACTGCCCACCCGGCCGAACTTTATCGAAAAAGGAAAAGATCGGGGTCATTGCACGCCAGTGTGCAGCGCCCCGATCACAGGCACCTTACAGCTTCAGAGCCGCTGCAACGGACTTGACGGCGTCTTCAGCGGACTGGTTGGAGTTCCAGAACTTGCTGATGGCGTCTTCAAATGCACCCTTGACGTCAGGCGACAGCAGGTCGTCAATGCCTTCGATCAGACGGTTTTCTTTCACGGCCTTCACACCACCCGCAGCGCAGATGTCCACACCACTCAGGTCAACGTCTGTACGGATGGGGATGGAGCCCTTCTTGTTGTTGAACGCCACTTGAATCGCTGGAGAGATCATCATCTCAGCCAGTTTCTTCTGGGTTTCAGCACTGCCCGCAGCCTTGTTGCGTGGGAACACGAACACGTCGCCACCAATGGAGTAAGGGCTATTGGCGCCACCAGCCATGAAGCAACCGAATTCCTTGCCGGCGGTCTTGTTGGCGTTGATGAACTCGCCCTTGGCCCAGTCACCCATCAGCTGGAAGCCAGCCTTGCCGTCGATCACCATGCCGGTGGCCAAGTTCCAATCGCGGCCAGGAGAACCTGGATCGATGTAGGACTTCAGCTTCTTGAAGTTTTCCACAGCCTTGAGGAAGCCGGGGCCGGACACGTCCTTGTTTTTCAAGGTCTTCAGGTACAGGTCCTTGCCGCCGGTGGCGATCAGGATGGAGCGGAAAGCGATGTTTTCTTGCCAGCCTTGTCCACCCAGTGCCAGTGCGGTCACGCCCGTGGCCTTGACCTTGTCCATGGCAGCAAAGATTTCATCCAGGTTTGCTGGGTCTTTGGTCACGCCGGCTTTGGCCAACACGGCCTTGTTGTACCAGATCCAGTTTTCGTTGTGCAAGTTCACGGGCACAGCGTAGTAGTGGCCGTTCACCTTCACCTGGCTCTTGATCTTCTCGGGCAGGATCTTGTCCCAGTTGCCCTTGGCAGCCACGTCATCGAGGTTGTTCAGCAGACCTTCCTTGATGATTTCTTCGTATTGCTTGCCGTAGTTGAACTGGGCAGTCATCGGGGGATCGCCACCGATGGTGCGGTTAATGATCACGGTACGGGCTGCTGCGCCGCCGCCGCCAGCAATGGGGGTGTCCACCCAAGTGCCGCCAGCCTTGGTGTAGGCCGCTGCGAATTCCTTGATAGCGGCAGCTTCACCACCGGAAGTCCACCAGTGAATCACTTCAGCTTTTTGAGCGTGTGCAACGCCCACCAGACCCATGGTGGCTACGCAAGCTGCCAGGGCATGTTTTTTCCAAATACTCATTCTCGTCTCCTCTGATGTTGGGCAACATGCCCGTTTAAAACTCGGCCAGATGAACGCTATTGATCAGCTGGTCCGGATCAAGACCCCCTACGGAGGGCCAGGAACGCTTTGAAAGCCTGGGCGCTGTGCTTCAGCGTCCGGACTTGGGTTTTGTAATCCACATGCACGATGCCAAATCGGCGCTCATAGCCGAAGGCCCATTCGAAGTTGTCCATCAGGGACCACGCAAAGTAGCCCCGCACGTCCACACCGGCGTCGATCGCGCGGCTCACCGCCGCAAAGTGGGACTTCATGAAGCGCATGCGCTGCTCGTCCACCACTTCACCGTTGATGACTTGGTCATCCGAGGCCATGCCGTTTTCGGTGATGTAGATGGGAGGCAGGCGGTCGTACTGGTCTTTGAAGCGGCACAGCAGCTCTTCCAGGCCCTGGGGGTAGACCTCCCAGCCCATCTGGGTGCGTTCCACGCCTTCGAGTGGAACGTCGACAAAACCGGTTCCACCATCGCTGTGCAAATTGCAGCGGAAGTAGTAGTTGATGCCCAGGAAGTCCAGGGGGCGGCTGATGATCTCCATGTCGCCGTCCAGCACCAGGGGTTCTGTGCCGGGCCAGAGCTTGAACAGCTCTTCGGGGTAGCTGCCCTTGAGCAGCGGCTGCAGGATCCAGTCGTTGTGCTGCACTTCGTAGCGGCGTGCGGCGGTGATGTCGGCTTCTTTGCTGCTGTCGGTGGTGCCGCGGCCCACGTTGGCAACGATGCCGCGTTTGGCAGCGGGGTCGTTGGCTTGCAGGACGGGCAGTGCCAGGCCATGGGCCAGCAGCAGGTGGTGCAAGGCCTGGGTGGCGTAGCGGCCATTGGACAGGCCGGGGGCGTGGTGGCCATTGCCATAGCCCAGGTAGGCGGAGCACCAGGGTTCGTTCAGCGTGGCCCAGCCGGTGACCAGGCCCTTGAATTCACGGCTGACCAGGTCGGCGTATTCGGCAAAACGGTAGGCGGTGTCGCGGTTCAACCAGCCGCCACGGTCTTCCAGGTGCTGGGGCAGGTCCCAGTGGTAGAGGGTGACAAAGCGCTGGATGCCCTTGTCGGCCAGGCGCTGGAGCAGGCGCTTGTAAAAGTCCAGACCCTTGCGGTTGGGCGTGCCGTCGGCATGCATGACGCGGGGCCAGGCGATGGAGAGGCGGTAGGCGTCCACGCCCAGCGACTCGATCAGGTCCACGTCTTCGGCCCAGCGGTGGTAGTGGTCGCAGGCGCCGTCACCGGTGTCGCCGTGCAGAACTTTGCCGGGGGTGGCGGAGAAGGTGTCCCAGATGCTGGGCAGGCGGCCGTCTTCGGCGATGGCGCCTTCGATTTGGTAGGACGCCGTGGCAACCCCCCAGACGAATTCGGGGCGGGACATAAGGGACGCAGAAGGGGGCGCTACTTGCGCGGCCAGCGCGGACGCAGTGGGGGCGGGGCTGGTCTGGATGCTTGACATGGTCGAATGGGCTCCGGTGTTAATGCGCGGAATCGGTGCTGGCCGGGCGTTTTTTCCCTTGGGCAGCAGAATTTGGAACCGGTTCCGCGGTGGAGCTGAATTTGAGCACCTTCCGGTAGGGAAGCTCATCCGAACTAACCCTTAGTAACTCCACGTAACGCAGTTCACATGGCAAAACGCGTTGCAGGGTTTCAGCGGCTTCGCCCTGGATACGGCGCAGCAGGAAGTCGCACAGGGTGCTGGCCACGGTGCGAATGTCCAGGAATAGCGTGGGCAACGGGGGGAACAGGTAGTCGCTGATATAGGCGCCGTCACGGGATACCAGCTCCACATCCTTCCCTGGCGTGCGGCCAGCATCGCGCAGGCCGGCCATCACACCCAGCGTGGCCACCTCATTGGCGCAGACAAACCCCGTGGGGGCGTCCGCCGCACTGGCCAACTGCCGGGCCATGGTGCGCGCCAGGCGGGCGTCTTGCCCGCCTTCGCACAGCAGGGCAGGGTCAGCGGGAAGCCCGGCCTGCTGCAGCGCGGCCCAGTAGCCGCGCCGACGCTGCAACGCGTAGGTGTAGGCCAGCGGCGGGCTGATCAGGGCAATACGCCGGTGGCCGCGCTCAATCAGGTACTGTGTGGCCACAAAGGCGGCTTGCTCGTTGTCGGCGTCCACATAGGGGTGTTCAGACACCAGCTCGGTGCGGCCGAAAGTGACAAACGGGAAGTTGTGCTCCAGCAGGTAGCGCACGCGCGGGTCCTGCGGTTGTGTGGTGTCCAGCACGATGCCATCGGCCAGCCGGCCTTCGACGATACGGCGGATGGCGGGCAACGGGTCCTCGGTGGCCGTGTTCCAGGGAACGATTTGCAACTGGTAGGGCGTGCTTGCGAGGCAGCTGGCAATGGTTTCGATCTGGGCCGCCACGATGGCATCGGGCACATCCTGCATGGGGGCCACGGCCTTTTGGTAGTACAGCAGGAAGGTGCGGCCGGTGCGCAGCTTGACGCCGCGCAGGTCGGGCTCGTACCCCGCGGCCTTGGCAGCCTGACGCACGGTCGCGATGGTCTGGGCGCCGACGTCGGAGGCCCCCTTTAGCGCCTTGGACACGGTGGACACCGACAGGCCCAAGCCCAGCGCAAGGCTTTTGAGGGTGGGGCGGTGTTTGAGCGAAACCATGGTTAAAAAGCAGAAAGGTTTTCCGAAAACGTTATCGTATATGAGAGCTTGTGAGGTAATCGAATGGAATCATTAACGGAATATTAATCGCATATTCCAAGAAATTCCAAGGCATGCCAATGCTGGATTACCCTCGTAACTTGCTTGTTATTGACTACGAAAACGTTTTAGTTTTATAGTCATTCGGACTATCCGACCCCAGAAAAACACACCATGACACGTTCTGACACTCCCCAGGCGGGCTCCCCGCAGCACTGCGCCGTACACACCCTGGACTTGGCAGGCCGCTGGCAACTGCAAGACGCCGCGGGTGGCCACGCCTGTGAGATCACCATTCCCGGCGACGTCCATTCGGCGCTACTCGTCCACGGCGCCATCCCGGACCCCTACTTTGGTGCCAACGAACACGTGGTGCAGTGGGTGGCCCACCGTGACTGGACGTTGCGCCGTACGTTTGAAGTGCCCGCCGACGCAGTGGGCCGCTGGGTGCTGACCCTGGACCAGGTGGACTGCCTGGCCAGCGTCTTTATCAATGGCGAAAAGGTGGCCGCGCTGGAAAACCAGTTCCGCCGCCACCGGCTGGACGTGACAGCCCAGTTACGCAGCGGCGCCAATGAGTTACAGATCGTGCTGCACGATGCCTTTGCCGAGGCGAACAAACGCCACGACGAACACCGCTTCCCCCTGCCCTGGGACTTTCAGGGCGACCGCCACGCACCCATCAACCTGCTGCGCAAAACCCAGTGCGCTGCGGGCTGGGACTGGAACCTGAGCCTCATGCCGCTGGGCCTGTATGGCGAGGTGCAGCTGCAATGCGTGCCCGTGGCGCAGGTGGACCACATTGCCGTGCACCAGACCCATGGTGCCCAGGGCGTGGAAGTGGTGGTGGAGGTCAACGCCCACGTGGTCCAGGCCGGCGTGGCAAATGTGGTCGTGCGCTTCAACGGCGAAGAACGGGTGACCCAAGTCACCCTGGCCGCGGGCCAGACGCAGCACCGCGAGACCTTTGTGGTGAAGGCCCCGCGCCTGTGGTGGCCCGCCGGGCAGGGCGATCAGGCGCTGTACCCGCTGGAGGTGGTGCTGGACGGCGTGGTGCACACGCGCCGCATTGGCCTGCGCACCGTGGAGCTGGTGACCGAGCCCGATGCCGTGGGCACCACCATGAAGCTGCGCGTGAATGGCCGCGACGTGTTTGCCAAGGGCGCGAACTGGATTCCGGCCGACGCGCTGCCGGGCCGCATCACCGAAGCCGCAGTGCGCCCGCTGCTGCAGTCGGCACGCGATGCCCACATGAACATGATTCGCGTCTGGGGCGGTGGCAACTACGAAACCGAGTTCTTCTACGACCTGTGCGACGAGCTGGGCCTCATGGTCTGGCAGGACTTCATGTTCTCCTGCATGCACTACCCGTCCACGCGCGACTTCCTGGCCGAGGTGAAGCAGGAGGCCGCCTACCAGGTACGCCGCCTGCAGCACCGCGCCAGCGTGGCGCTGTGGTGTGGCGACAATGAAATCATTGGCGCCCTGGGCTGGTACGAGGCCGCCAAGGCCAACCGCGACCGCTACCTGGTGAACTACGACCGCCTGAACCGCCTACTGGGCGAGGCCGTGGAAGAGCACGACCCCGCGCGCCGATTCTGGCCCTCATCACCCTCGTTGGGCGAGCTGGACTTTGCGGACGGCTGGCACTGCGACACGCGCGGCGACCTGCACTTCTGGGACGTATGGCACTCTGCCAAGCCCTTCGAGCACTACCGCACCGTCAAGCCACGCTTTGCCAGCGAATTTGGTTTCCAGTCCTTTCCGTCGTCGTACACCGTGGAGAGCTTTACCGAGCCGGCAGACCGCAATGTGTCCTCCCGCGTGATGGAGGTGCACCAGCGCAACAAGGGGGGCAATGCGCGCATTGTGGAAACGCTGACGCGCTACTTCCGCTTCCCGCGCGACTTTGACCAACTCACCTACGTCTCGCAAATTCAGCAGGGGCTGGCCATGCAGACTGCGATCGACTCCTGGCGCTCGCTGAAACCGCGCTGCATGGGCACGCTCTACTGGCAGCTCAACGACACCTGGCCCGTGGCCTCGTGGTCCAGCATCGAGTACGGCGGCCGCTGGAAGGTGCTGCAGTACCTGGCCCGTAACTTCTACGCGCCGGTGAGCGTGGTGGCCGTGCCGCAGGATGGCGAAGGTCGTTTTGCGGTGGTGGCGGTGAGCGACGAGCCTGTGTCCCAAGCCCTGCAGGTGCAAGTGGTGGCAGTCCACGTGCACACGGGCACCGCGCGCACGCTGTGGAGCGGCGCCGTGGCGCTGACGCACGAGGCCGCGCAAACGCTGACCGTGCAGGACGACGCCCAGGTAGGTGCGGACGAGTTTGTGCAGATCCGCTGGACCACCGCGAGCGGCCAGCACACCGGCTGCCGCGACCACCTGGTGCGCCCCTACAAGGACACGCCGATGGACGCCGCCCCGGTAACGGTCACGCTGGTGGACAGCCACACCGTGCGCCTGCAAAGCCCGCAGACCAGCTTTTTTGTCTGGCTGGAGACCCCCGCGGCCGGCCGTTTTGAGGACAATGCCCTCACCCTGCTGCCCGGCCAGGTGCGCGAGTTGCGCTGGCTGGGGGCCGAGGCGCTGGACCTGAACACCCTGCGGGTGCGGCATCTGGCACAAAGTTATTAAGCAAATAGGCCTGTAGCCCCCGAAAACAGGGCGCTGGCCGCTCCTGTTTTTGAAGCGAGCACCCCATGGCCCCTGTGCACAGCACGCTGGAAATTTATGACCTGGCGCAGCGCCAGCGCCGTATCCTTTTGAGCGCACCGCGCCACCTGGAGGCGCCCAACTGGAGCCGCGACGGGCAGTTTCTGGTGGTCAACGGCGATGGCTTGCTGTACCGCGTACCGCTGGACCAGCCTGTGCCAGCGCTCATCGACACCGGCTGGGCGCGGCGCTGTAACAACGACCACGGCATCTCGCCCGACGGGCAGACGCTGGTCATCAGCCACCACGACACCGAGGAGGGGGATTCCATCCTCAGCCTGCTGCCGCTGGCCGGTGGCACGCCCGAGCGGGTGACCGCGCAGGCGCCGTCGTACTGGCATGGCTGGTCGCCCGACGGGCGCATGCTGGCCTTTGTGGCCGGGCGCGCCGCGCATGCCGACTACAAGATCTACCAGCTGGACCTGCAGACCCGAGAAGAGAAGCAGCTGAGCTTTGGCGCCGGGCTGGACGACGGGCCCGACTACTCGCCCTGCGGCCGCTATCTCTACTTCAACGCCTTCCGTGCCGGCAAGATGCAGATCTGGCGCATGGACGCCGATGGTGGCAATCCGCAGCAGCTGGTGCAGTCTAGTGGCTCCGACTGGTTTCCGCATCCTTCGCCCGACGGCCAGCACCTGCTGTTCCTGCGCTACCTGCAGGACCAGGGGGCGGGCCACCCGTTTGGCCAAACCGTGCAGCTGATGCTGCTGGACTTGCACAGCGGCGCACTGGCGGAGCTGACCGAGCCCTTCTACGGCGGACAAGGTACCCTCAACGTACCCTGCTGGGCGCCCGACAGCCGCGCCTTTGCCTTTGTGTCCTACCGCAACCCGGATTCCCAACCATGACCACCCCGTCTGCTCCCATTCCCGGCGCCACCCCTGGTGCTTTGGGCCACCTCAAGGTGCTGGACCTGTCCCGCGTGCTGGCCGGACCCTGGTGCACGCAAATGCTGGCCGACCTGGGGGCCGATGTGGTCAAGGTGGAACGGCCCGAGGTGGGTGATGACACGCGCCACTGGGGGCCTCCGTTTTTGCAAGACGCACGCGGCCACGACACGGCGCACGCCAGCTACTTCACGGCCTGCAACCGCAACAAACGCTCCATCACCATCGACATCGCCAAGCCGCAGGGCCAGGCGCTGATTCGCCAGATGGCGCTGCAGAGCGACATCCTGGTGGAGAACTTCAAGGTGGGCGGCCTGGCGCACTACGGGCTGGACTACGCGAGCCTGAAGGACCTGAACCCACGCCTGATCTACTGCTCGATCACCGGCTTTGGACAGACCGGCCCCTACGCCGAACGCGCGGGCTACGACCTCATGGTGCAGGCCATGAGCGGCATGATGAGCATCACCGGCCGGCCCGATGGCGAGCCCGGGGGCGGCCCGCAGCGCGCGGGGGTGGCGATCACCGATGTGTTCACCGGCATCTACGCCACCAGCGCCATCCTCGCCGCGGTGGAAATGCGCCACCGCACGGGGCAAGGCCAGCACATCGACATGGCGCTCTTGGACGTGGGCATGGCCATTTTGGCCAACCAGGCGGCGGGCTTCTTGAACACCGGCAAGGTGCCGCAGCGCATGGGCAACGCCCACCCCAGCCTGGTGCCCTACCAGGACTTCCCCACGGCGGACGGCGCCATGCTGCTGGCCGTGGGCAACGACGGGCAGTTCGCCCGTTTCAGTGCGGCGGCTGGCCACCCCGAGTGGGCGCAGGACCCGCGCTTTGGCACCAACACCGAACGCGTGGCCCACCGCACCACGCTGATCCCGCTCATGAGCGAGGTCACGCGCACACGCACGACGGCCGAGTGGATTGCCTTGTTGGAGCACCGCGCCGTGCCCTGCGGCCCCATCAACACCATGGACCAGGCCTTTGCCGATGCGCAGGTGCAGGCCCGGGGTTTGGTGCAAAAACAGGCGCTAGCCCCCGTCGCCACTGCGCAAACAGCTATTGAAAGCATAGCAACCGTGGCCAGCCCGCTGCGCCTGGCGGACGCGCCCGTGCAGCTGCGTCATGCGCCACCCGCGCTGGGTGAACACACCGACGAAGTGCTGGCGGGGCTGGGGCTGGACGCCGCGGCCATTGCCGCACTGCGGGCGGCCAAGGTGGTGTAACCGACCCTGGCGCTGAAACAGCTTCAGGCCTTGCCCAGCACTTCCCAACGCTCCAGCGCGTTCATCAGTTCCTCGTCAATCTGCGCATTGCGCTCTGACAGGGCAATGGCACGCGCGTTATCACTGGCGTACAGGCTGCCGTCGGCCAGGGCCTCGGTGATGTCCTTTTGCTCGGCTTCCAGCGCGGCAATCTGCTCGGGCAAGGCATCCAGCTCGCGCTGTTCCTTGAAGCTGAGCTTCTTGGCCTTGGCGGGGGCGGGCGCCACGGGGGCCTGGGCACTGACCTGGGTGCTAGCTTGCTCCTGTTTTTGTAGCTGCTCGCGCTCGTAATTAAAGGGCTTGGCCGTGGTTTTACCTTGCGCCGCGTTAATGGCGTTGGCGCGTTTGGTCTGGATCAGCCAGTCGCTCACACCACCTTCGTATTCGCGCCACTTGGCATCACCCTCGTAGGCAATCGTGCTGGTCACCACGTTGTCAAGGAAGGTCCGGTCATGGCTGACCAGGAACACCGTGCCGTCGTAGTTCTGCAGCAGGTCTTCCAACAATTCCAGTGTGTCGATGTCCAAGTCATTGGTCGGCTCGTCCAGCACCAGCACGTTGGCGGGGCGGGCAAACAGGCGGGCCAGCAACAGGCGGTTGCGCTCGCCACCGCTCAAGCTGCGAACCGGCGACGTGGCACGGGCCGGCGAGAACAGGAAATCGCCCAGGTAGCTCTTGCGGTGTTTCTTCTGGTTGCCAATCTCGATCCACTCGGAGCCAGGGCTGATGAAGTCTTCCAGCGTCGCGTCCAGGTCCAGCGCATTGCGCATCTGGTCGAAGTAGGCCACGGTGATGTTCGCACCCTGGCGCACGGTGCCCCAGGGGCTATGGCCGGGTTCGGGCTTGGGAGAATTGGCAGGTGCCGGGTCAGCCTTGTGATCGCCCAGGATCAATTTCAAGAGCGTGGTCTTGCCGGCACCGTTCGGACCCAGCAGGCCAATTTTGTCGCCGCGCAAAATGGTGGCGGTGAAGTCGTCGACGATCTTGCGGTCGCCAAAGGTCTTGCTGACGTGGGTGAGCTCGGCCACCAGCTTGCCGCTCTTGTCGCCGGTGTTCACATCCATGTTGACGCTGCCGACCACATCGCGGCGGGCTTCGCGTTTGCTGCGCAGCTCGTCCAGGCGCACGATGCGCGCCGTGGCACGCGTGCGGCGGGCTTCCACGCCCTTGCGAATCCACACTTCTTCTTGCGCCAGCAACTTGTCGGCCTTGGCGTTGATCACAGCCTCTTGCGCCAGCTGCTCTTCCTTCTGCAGTAGGTAGGCCGCAAAGTTGCCGGGGTAGCTCATCAGCTTGCCGCGGTCCAGTTCAACGATGCGGGTCGCCACGTTGTCCAGGAACGAACGGTCGTGGGTGATGGTGATGATGGAGCCCTTGAAGTCGACCAGCAGGCCTTCCAGCCATTCGATGGAGTCCAAATCCAGGTGGTTGGTCGGCTCGTCGAGCAGCAGCACGTCGGGCTGGGCAACCAAGGCCTGGGCCAGGGCCACGCGCTTCTTGGTTCCGCCGGACAAGGTGCTCACCACGGCATCGGGGTTCAGGTGCAGGCGCTGCAGGGTTTCGTTGACGCGTTGCTCCCAGTTCCAGCCGTCCAGGGTTTCGATCTCGCTTTGCATCGCGTCCAGGTCGCCGTGGCCCAGGCAATACTCTTCAATCAGGCCAATAACCCGCTCCAGACCTGTGCGAACAGCTATGAAAACCGTAGCATCGCCGTCGAGCTGCGGCTCTTGGGCCACGTAGGAGATACGCGTACCGCCCTGCACCTGCAGCGTGCCGTCATCCGGCCGCTCCATGCCGCCCAAAATCTTGAGCATGGAGGATTTGCCCGCGCCATTGCGGCCAATCAGGCCCACGCGCTCCTGGGTTTCAAGGGAAAAGTCAGCGTGGTCGAGAAGCGGGACGTGCCCAAATGCCAGCTGGGCGTCGAGAAGGGTAATAAGTGCCATAAGGATCCGGTGTAGCCCCCGATTATCCCCCGCCCTGGCTAAACGACTCTGTTCCTGCCCCGTTGCTTGGCCAGGTACAGGGCCTTGTCTGCCTCGGTGTAGAGCGTGTCGAAGTCGCGTTTCTCTTCCACCGTGGTGTTGGCCAGGCCAAAGCTGGCGGTGACCGCGATGGTGGTCTTCTCCCACTGCACGGGCGTGCTTTCCAGCCGGTAGCGCAGCTTTTCGGCCAGCTTGCGCCCAGCCTCGGCCGAGGTGTTGGGCAGCAGCACGATGAATTCCTCGCCCCCCAGGCGGCCCACCAGGTCGGTGCTGCGCACGGTGGTGCTGGCCAGCGTGGCCACATGGCGCAGCACGGCGTCGCCCGCGGGGTGGCCCCAGGTGTCGTTGATGCGTTTGAAGTGGTCCAGGTCCAGCAGCAGGATGGTGGTGGAGCTGCCCTGGCGCTGGGCACGGTCCAGCTCGCGCCGGCTCAGTTCCACAAAGGTGTTGCGGTTGAACAGGCCGGTCAGGCCGTCCTGCCGCGTCAGGCGCTCCAGATCCCGCTGCTTCTGGCTGAGCTCGGCGTTGGCTTTTTCCAGCTGCCGCTGTTGCAGGGTGATGGTGCAGAACTGGCGCCACATGAAGCAGGAGCACAGGCAACCCAGAACGCAGGCCGCAAACCCGTTGATGCGGTTGGACAGCACCAGCTCGGGGTTGAGCTGGGTCCATCCCATCACCTTGAAAAAGACCAGGTAGGACAGGACATACACCGCCCCTGCCACGCGCGGCCGCAGGTAGACTGCACCGCCCGCCACCAGACACGCGAGCAGGTAGGCGGTGATGTTGGGCGTGATGGGCTGGTCCACCGCCACCAGAATGAGGCCGATCAGCATGATGAGCACGGCATTGCCCGTGGCCAGCCCGCTGGCCATGCGTGCGTGGCGGGTTTGCCCGGCCCGGTGCACCAACCAGCCCAGTGCCAGCGCGGCACTGACAATGAATGTGTGGGCCCAGATGAGCCGCAGGTTCCACTCCGCCACGGCCGGTGGGAGCGATGCACCCAGCAGGCGCCACAGGAATCCGATGAGGAACAGCCCGTTGAATACGGCAGCCACGGGCCACAGCATGCGCAGACGGAACAGATTGACACCCGTGGCGTCGTCTGCCACCAAGGCATCTTCGGCACGCCAACGCGCGGTCGTCTTTCGCAGGGAATGTAGGAAGATTTGGTCCATAGCTGAACCAAAGACTGTAGCAGCCACGGTGTGACAAAACCGCGTCCATCCCCCCCCCAGGATTGGTAGGATGCCTGCATCCCACAAACAGCAAGGATGACCATGACGGAACGCATCACCCCCCGCGCCCACGATCTGGGCGGCGGCTTCACCGTGCGGCGCGTGCTGCCCGCCATGCAACGCCAGGCCATTGGCCCCTTTGTGTTCTTTGACCACTTCGGGCCGGTGACCGCACAGCCCACCGACAACCACGATGTGCGCCCACACCCCCATATCGGCTTGGCCACCGTGACTTATTTGTTAGAGGGTGCCATGATGCACCGCGACTCCACAGGCGTGGTGCAGCGCATTGAGCCCGGCGCCATCAACTGGATGACCGCAGGCCGTGGCATCGCGCACTCCGAGCGCACGCCGGATGATTTGCGCAGCGTCACCCGTCGCAGCCATGGCTTTCAGCTCTGGTCGGCATTGCCGGCTGAGCATGAAGACGATGCGCCGTCATTCGCCCACACACCGGGCAGCGCGATCCCCGAAGTGCAACTGCCCGGTGCTACGGTGCGTGTGCTCATCGGTACCGCGTTTGGCACCACCTCGCCGGTGGCGACGCTATCGCCCACGCTGTATTTGGCGCTGGAACTTGAAGCTGGCGCCCTGATCACCATCCCCGATGCGGCGCAGGAACGTGGCATCTACAGTGTGGACGGCCCGCTGGAGGTCGACGGCGAACTGCTGGAGCCCGGTGAGATGCTGGTGTTGCCCGAAGGCAGCACACCCACGCTGTGCGCCCGTGAGACGACCCGGGTGATGGTGTTGGGCGGTGCGCCGCTGGGGCACCGCCACATGGTGTGGAACTTTGTCTCCAGCCGCAAGGAGCGCATCGTGCAGGCACAGGACGACTGGGAGGCCCAGCGCTTCCCCACCGTGCCGGGCGAGACCGAATTTATTCCGTTGCCAGCGCGGCGCCCCTAGCCGCGTCGGCCTGCGCATCCTTGAGTGCCTGGGCCGCAATGTCCAGCGAGCGCAGGCGCAGCGCGGGGTCGTACACATCGCAGACCAGCATCAGTTCGTCCGCCTGCGTGGCCTGCGCCATGGCAACCAGGCCGTCGCGCACCGTGTCGGGCCCACCAATCACGGCTTCGCCCAGAAAGTCGGCAATCGCGGCACGTGCATCGCCCGGGCACTGGGCCAAGAAGTTCGGCACCGGCGCGGGCAAGGCCTTGCGTTGCCCGGTCAGGATGCCCAGTACACGCTGGTAAATGCTGCTGGCCAGTAGCTCGGCCTCGTCGTCTGTAGGCGCGGCCACCAGCGGCACACCCACCATCACATAGGGCTTGGCCAGCGTGGCCGAGGGTTTGAACAGGCTGCGGTACAGGTCCACCGCCTGGTGCAGAAACCGCGGCGCAAAGTGCGAGGCAAAGGCATAGGGCAGGCCCATGTGGGCGGCCAGCTGGGCGGAGTACAAACTGGAGCCGAGCAACCAGATCGGCACGTTGGTGTCCGCACCGGGCATGGCCACCAGCTTTTGCCCCGGCTGCAGGGGCCCCAGCAGGGTTTGCAGCTCGATGACATCGCGCGGAAAGTCTTCCTCGCTCTCCACCTTGCTGCGGCGCAGGGCGCGCATGGTGGCCTGGTCCGTGCCGGGCGCGCGGCCCAGGCCCAGGTCGATGCGGCCGGGGTACAGCTCGGCCAGCGTGCCAAAGGCCTCGGCCACTACCAGCGGCGCATGGTTGGGCAGCATGATGCCGCCAGACCCCACGCGGATGCGCTCGGTGCCACCCGCAATGTGGCCCACCAGCACGGCCGTGGCCGAGCTGGCAATGCCCGGCATATTGTGGTGTTCGGCCAGCCAGTAGCGGCTAAAGCCCAGCTTTTCAGCGTGTTGCGCGGTGCGCAGGGCAATCTGCAGCGCCTCGGCTACCGTGCCGCCCTCGCGCACAGCCACCAGGTCCAGCAGCGACAAACGGGTGTTTTTTTGAGCATTCATGTGCGCAATTGTCATAAGAAGCCAAAAACCTTGCCCCAGTAGTCCCATCGGACTATTGTTGCGCTGCAATAAATTTACGAAACTACTCGGAGTCTACATACGGGAGCAATTTGTGAATCTATCCATTCTGAAAAAGGCCGCCATCGCTGTGACGATTGCCGCCTCCGCTTTTGCCGCACACGCAACTCCCTTTTTGATTGGGTCCCTGACGGATACCTACACCAATACGGTCGATGTGAGCGGGTCGTTTGACGACCTGTACACCTTCACGTTGCCTGCAAACTTTACGGGCGTGAGTGGTTCTTACCTTGGTGTGGACTTTGCCGGTACTGGCCTCATCACCAATTTCAGCATTGGCGTTGGCTCCAATTCTTCCCCCGTTTACTCCTTGCCTCTCAACGGAAGTGTCAATGGGTTTGATGTGGCTAGCTATAGCAGCTCGTTCACCTTAGCACCAGGCCTTAACTACTGGTTCAAATTGAGCGGATCGGGTGATTTCGCCAATTACACCGTCACCTTGGCACCTGTGCCCGAGCCTGAATCCTATGCCCTCCTGTTGGCAGGTTTGGGCCTCATGGGTTTTATCGCTCGCGGTCGCAAAGCCAAGTAAAAAGGGAGCCATCATGAAAAAATACGTTCAAGCACTCGCTACAACTTTGATTTTGGGTGCCGCAGTCAGTGCCCAAGCGGCCAATACGTCTGTGACATTCCATGAGGGCAGCAATGGCTCTTTCACGGAGTCATTTTTTGTGACACCTGATGCAGCCAATACTTTGCTGTTGCGCGTGTCCGGTGCTGCATTTCAGTTTTCCGGGTTGACCTTCTCCTTGTGGGACGGTGCAACTTCCCTGATCAGCGTCAATGGTTCTGTTCTGGGCGGAAATCAGATCGCGATTTTCAGTGACCTGAAAACTACGTCCTTCAATTTGGTGGGCGGCAAGGCTTACACCTTGAAGGTCGCGGGTACCAGCATCGGCGCGCCAAATACCTCTGTGGGTACGGTCTACGCCACCAACGGCTTGGTCAGTGCAGTGCCTGAGCCTGAGTCCTATGCACTGTTGCTGGCCGGCTTGGGGCTGATTGGTACGGTGGCGAAGCGTCGCATTCGCAAGACGGCTGCCTGAGCTTTTCTCGCTCTCTAAAGCAAGGGCTTGCATATGCAAGCCCTTTCTTTGTTCAGAACTGCCCCTCAAAGCGCTGCCTAGTCCATATGAGCTATTGCTGCAATGCAGCACAGGGTTAATACTGGCATTGCGTCTTCAACACAACGGGGGTATTCCATGAAATTCAAGTCCATTCTCGGCACCACAGCAGTGGCTGCAGTGCTTGCTACAGCGTCCATCGGTGCCAACGCGGCAACAGGGACCATTTATGCGCCACCTGCGGGTGCCTCGTTTTCTGATCTCGAGGTCGGAAGCATCTACATTGCCAGCCTGTCTGATCTGGTGGGCAACTTCTTTGGTGCAAGCTCTGTCGCCTACGGTCCCATCACCCTGACACTGGGCTCGGTGACCTTTACAAGCGGAAGCGTGGGTGCTTTGGCGGGCGATTTGGATCCCACCGCAGCAGGCTTCTCCTTCAAGAATGTTGCTATTGGCAACTACATTGTGAAAGCCTCCGGCTACGTGACAGGCGGACAGCTGCCTGGTGTTTCGCTGGTAGCTGCCAACTACACCATTACGCCCGTTCCGGAACCCGAGTCCTACGCCATGCTGCTGGCTGGCTTGGGGCTGGTGGGCACCATTGCACGCCGCCGTATGAAGAAAGTGTCCGAAGTCGCCTGAGTTTCTTCGGTTTTTTTGTAAAAGGGCTTGCCGATCGGCAAGCCCTTTTGTTTTGTATGCCTGCTGTCAGCGGCTGCTGGGGAAGCTGAACACCGCACCTTCGCGCACGCCCGCACTCGGCCAGCGCTGCGTGATCGTCTTGCGCTTGGTGTAGAAACGCACCGCGTCCGGGCCGTAGGCGTGCAGGTCGCCAAACAGGCTGCGCTTCCAGCCACCGAACGAGTGGTAGGCCACGGGTACGGGCAGGGGCACGTTGACGCCCACCATGCCAACCAGGATGTTGTCGGTGAAGTAACGGGCTGCTTCCCCATCGCGCGTGAAGATGCAGGTGCCGTTGCCGTACTCGTGCGCATCGATCAGGTCCATGGCCTCTTGCAGCGTCTTCACGCGCACCACGCCCAGCACGGGGCCAAAAATCTCTTCCTGGTAGATCACCATGCCAGGCTTGACGTTGTCAAACAGGCAGGGGCCCAGGTAGTAGCCGTCTTCATGGCCGGACACTGTGAGGCCGCGGCCGTCCACCACCAGCGTGGCGCCTTCTTTCACACCCTGGTCCACATAGCCTTTCACCTTCTCGAAGTGCGGCTTGGTCACCAGCGGGCCCATGTCCATGCCGGGGGCGGTGCCGGGGCCTACCTTCATCTTGGCGATCTCAACCTTCAGGCCAGCAATCACGGCGTCCGCCGTGGCATCGCCCACTGCCACCACCAGCGGAATCGCCATGCAGCGCTCGCCGCACGAGCCATAGGCTGCGCCCATGAGCGCACTGACCGCATTGGCCACATCGGCATCGGGCATGACCACGGCGTGGTTTTTGGCGCCGCCCAGCGCCTGTACACGCTTGCCGTGTGCGCAGCCGGTGGCGTAGATGTATTCAGCAATGGGCGTGGAGCCCACAAAGCTCACAGCCTTCACGCGCGGGTCGGTCAGCAGGGTGTCCACGGCTTCCTTGTCGCCGTTCACCACGTTGAGCACGCCGGGTGGCAGGCCGGCTTCCAGAGCCAGCTCGGCAATGCGCAGCGTACTGCTGGGGTCGCGCTCCGAAGGCTTCAGGATGAAGGTGTTGCCACAGGCCACGGCCATGGGCCACATCCACAGCGGCACCATGGCGGGGAAGTTGAAGGGCGTGATGCCCGCGGTCACGCCCAGCGCCTGGAATTCGGACCAGCTGTCGATGGCCGGGCCCACGTTCTTGCTGTGCTCGCCTTTGAGCAGCTCGGGCGCGTAACTCGCGTACTCCACGTTTTCAATGCCGCGTTGCAACTCGCCCAGCGCGTCGCTCAGCACCTTGCCGTGCTCCGCGGTGATGAGGACGCAGAGTTCTTCGGCGTGTTTTTCCAGCAGCACCTTCAGGTTGCCCATCACGCGGGCGCGCTTCAGGGGCGGTGTGTTGCGCCAGGCAGGGAAGGCGGCTTGCGCGTTGGCAATGGCATCTTCCACCGTAGTCTTGGAGGCCAGCAGCACGCGCTTTTCGGCGCGGCCGGTGGCGGGGTTGAAGACGTCTTGCGTGCGCTCGCCGGTGGTGGTGAGTTTGCCGCCAATGAGGTGGCCGACAGTAGGGAGTTGGGACATGGGTGCTTTATAAAGAAAATGGGCTGTCAGCCCCCGTGGAGCGTGCGCTGGCAGCTATGAATTTAATAGTAGACGCGGCTGCTTACGCAGTTTCGTGGATGGCTTCACCCAGCGCGTTGACCAGGCTGTCGATCTCGGCCTCGGTGGTGATGAAGGGGGGCGCCAGCGCAATGCAGTCGCCGGCGTAGCGCACGTAAACGCCCTTGTCCAGGCAGCGCATGGCCACCTCGTAGGGCCGCTTGGCGGGCTCACCTGGAAAGGCGGCCAGCGTGAAGCCGGCCGACAAACCGAGGTTGCGGATGTCGGTGATGTGCTTGGTGCCGCGCAGGCTGTGCACCGCCTTCTCAAAGTAAGGGGCCAGGGCCGCCACGCGCTCCACCATGTTTTCTTTGACCAGAATGTCCAGCGCCGCAATACCGGCAGCGCAGGCCACGGGGTGGGCGGAGTAGGTGTAGCCGTGGGGGAATTCCAGCATGTAGTCCGGGCCGCCCTGCGCCATGAAAGTGTCGTAGATCTCTTTCTTGGCCACCGTCACGCCCAAAGGCTGCGCGCCGTTGGTGATCTGCTTCGCAGCGTTCAGGATGTCGGGCACCACGCCAAAGTAGGCCGCGCCGGTGTAAGCGCCCAGCCGGCCAAAGCCGGTGATCACTTCATCAAAAATCAGCAGGATGTTGTTCTGGGTGCAGATCTCGCGCAGGCGCTGCAGGTAGCCCACGGGCGGCACCACGATGCCGGCCGAGCCGGACATGGGCTCCACGATCACGGCGGCAATGTTGGACGCGTCGTGCAGGGCGATCAGGCGCAACAGCTCGTCGGCCATGTCACCGCCTTTTTCAGGCAGGCCCTTGCTGAAGGCGTTGGACGCCAGCTGAGTGTGGGCCAGGTGGTCGGCCTCAATGCCCTGGCCGAAGGTCTTGCGGTTGGCGGGTAGGCCGCCCACCGAGATGCCACCGAAGTTCACACCGTGGTAACCCTTTTCGCGGCCGATCAGGCGGGTCTTGGTGCCCATGCCTTTGGCGCGCCAGTAGGCGCGGGCCATTTTGAGCGCCGTGTCGGCCGATTCGGAGCCGGAGCCGGTGTAGAACACATAGTCCAAGCCTTCGGGGGTCAATTCCACAATCTTGTTGGCCAGCTCAAACGACAGCGGGTGGCCAAACTGGAAGGCGGGCGAGTAGTCCATGGTCGCCATTTGCTTGCTCACCGCCTCGGTGATTTCGCGGCGGCCATGGCCCAGGCCCGCGCACCACAGGCCCGACAGGCCGTCAAAAATCTTCTTGCCGTTGGAGTCGGTGAAGTAGGCGCCCTGGGCGCCGACCATCATGCGCGGATTGGCTTTGAAATCGCGGTTGCCGGTGAAGGCCATCCAGTGCGACTCCATCCATTCGCGACTCATGGGGAAGGGGGATGCGCTGGTGATGGCTTCACCGGTGGCGGGGCTGTTGGTGTCATTGAGTTTCATGGGGAACTCCAGTGGGTGGGGTGGATAAGCCTGGTGGGGCGATGGTGCATTGTGGGCAGCTCTGTTACTCTTATAAAGTCACAAATATCACTATTTACTTGCCAAATAATGAAAGTAAAAAACAAGGCCGTCCTGGGTCAAATTGGCGACATGGACTTGCGCCTGCTGCGCGTGTTCAAGGCCGTGGTCGACTGCGGAGGCATGGCCGCGGCCGAGCTGGAACTCAATATAGGCACTTCCACCGTCAGCCGCCACATCAAAGATCTGGAAACCCGGCTGGGCCTGACCCTGTGCCGGCGCGGCCGGGCTGGCTTTGCGCTGACGCCCGAGGGTGAAAAAATCTACGCCCAGACCAGCCAGCTGCTGGCCGCTACCGATGCGTTTCGCAGCAGCGTGGACGAAATTCACCAGCGCATGGGCGGGCAACTGCAAGTAGCGGTGTTCGACAAAACCGCCAGCAACCCCGCAAGCCACATCGCCGAAGCCATCGCTCACTTTCATGCAGAGGCCCCCGATGTAGGGTTGAACTTGCACGTAGCCACGCTCACAGCGATTGAGCGTGGCGTGCTCGACGGCCAGTTCCACGTGGGCATCATCCCTGGCCACCGCAGCTCCGACGTGCTGGACTACACCCCGCTGTTTGACGAAGCCATGCTGCTCTACTGCGGCACGCGCCACGCGCTGTGGAATGCCGACCACAGCGCCCTGGACTGGGACACGCTGCAGCGCCACGAATTCGCCGGGTTGGGCTACCACTCGCCCAACATGGAGCTGAGCCAGCGCATGCGCCTGCCGCGCCGCGCCACGGGCTTCGACCAGGAGTCGATTGCCACGCTGATCCTCTCGGGCCAGTTCTTAGGCTTTCTGCCCGACCACTATGCCGAAAGCTTTGTGCGTCGCGGCCTCATGCAGGCCGTACGGCCGGATCTGCTCAACTACGCCTGCCAGTTTTTTGCCATCACGCGCAAGTCACCGCAGCCGAGCCGGGCGACGCGGGCGTTTCAGGAGTGTTTGATGCGGGCGCATGGGGTGGACGCTTGCGCTCGTGTCCCCCGCCCAGGGCCGCGCAGCGGCCAGGGGGACGCGGAGCAGAACGCTACCCCGCTGATCCCCCCAACACCGTAGCTCCACCCAGATTTACATGCCGTAAAACCTGAAATCCATCTCCGGCTTCTCGCCGTGGATCAGCTCGGCAATCGCCTTGCCCGACCCCGCGCCGTGCGTCCAGCCCAGCGTGCCATGCCCAGCATTGACCCACAACCCGCGCACCGGGCTTTGGCCGATGTAGGGGATGTTGGTCGGGGTGGCGGGGCGCAGGCCGGTCCAGTAGTTGGGCTGGCCGCCTTCGGCCTCACTGCGGGTGTCGCACACGCCGGGCAGCACTTCTTCGATGCGGCGCGCCAGCATGTTGCAGCGGGCCTGGGCGACTGGGGTGTCCAGTGACAGGTCGAAGCCGCCTACTTCGATGGTGCCGGCCACGCGCAGCTGGTCGCCCAGGCGGCTGATGGCGATCTTCTTGGAATCGTCGATGGTGGAGACCAGGGGTGCCAGCTCCGGTTTGAGGATCTTGAAGGTGGCGCTGTAGCCCTTGCCCGGATAAATGGGCAGGTCAACACCCACGGTGCGCAGCAGTGGCGCGGTGTACGAGCCCGCGGCCACCACAATATGGTCGGCCTTCAGCGTGTGCAGCGATCCGGCAACATTTCGGCCTCTGGCCCCCGTAGACAGTGCGCGAACAGCTACGGATTTGATAGCGCCAATGCTGACGTTCAATCCCTCCACGCTGTGCTCGTACAGAAACTCGGCCCCACGTGCCGCGCACAGCTTGGCCAGCTCCTGGGTGAACACGCGGCAGTCGCCCGACTCGTCGCTGGGGGTGATGGTGCCGCCCACGATGTGGTTGGCAAAGGATGTGAACGCGGGCTCGATCTTCAGCAGCGCTTCCTTGCTGATGACCTGGCGGTTCACGCCGTACTTGCGCATGAGCGCAGCGGCGTCGCCCGCGGTGTCAAAGGATTGTTGGTCGCAGTAGTAGTGGGCAATGCCGCGCTCTAGCCGGTTGTATTCAATGCCGGTGGCGGCCACCACGTCTTTGAGGGCCGCGTGGCTGTAGGCGCCCAGGGCGACGAGCTGCTGCACATTGCGCTCAAAGGCCGTGTCGTTGCAGTTGGCCAGGAACTTCAGGCCCCAGGTGTACTGGTGCAGGCCCGGGCCAAAGGGGTTTTGCGGGCGGAACAGCAGGGGTGCTTCCTTGCTCAGCATCCACTTCAGGGCTTTCAGGGGGGCCTCCTTGTTGGCCCAGGGCTCGCAGTAGCTCACCGAGATCTGCGCGCCGTTGGCAAAGCTGGTTTCCATGGCGGCGTCGGGTTGGCGCTCCACCACGGTCACCTCGTGGCCCAGCTCCAGCAAATGCCAGGCGGTGCAAATGCCGATGGTGCCGGCGCCGAGAACAATAATTTTCATGGTGCCAGTGTGATGCAAGGGGCGCGCCTGCAAAAGCGAAATGAAAGTGTTTGCGAAAACATTAGGTGCGCTAATAATCTCGCCCATGCGAACTTTTGACACCGATGCCCTGGAATGCCTGGCCGCCATTGTGGAAGAGGGCGGTTTCGAGCGCGCCGCCGTGCGCCTGTCCATCACCCAGTCGGCCGTTTCCCAGCGCCTGCGCGCGCTGGAAGCCCAGGTGGGCACCGTGCTGCTGGTGCGCAGCCGCCCGGTCAAGGCCACCAGCGCGGGGCGCCTGCTGATCAAACACGCCATGCAAATGCGCCTGCTGCGGGCCGACCTGGAGGGCGACCTGAAAGAGCTGGCGCCCAATACCGGTGCGGTGCGCGAGGACGAGCGCATCTCCATCGCCGTGAACGCCGACAGCATTGCCACCTGGGCGCTCTCGGCGCTGGACCCGCTGGTGCACGCCGGGCTGCCACTGGAAATCATCACCGATGACCAGGATTTCACCCACGAATGGCTGCGCGAAGGCCAGGTGCTGGGCTGCGTGACCACGCTGAAGCAGGCGCTGCGCGGCTGCAAGGTGCTGCCACTGGGCGCCATGCACTACGTGGCGGTGGTGAGCCAGGACTATGCGCAGGCCCACTGCCCGCAGGGCCTGACGCCGCACAACTTCCGCAGCATCCCGTTTGTAGCCTTCAACCGCAAAGACGATTTGCCGTCAGAGTTCGTGGGCAAGGCGCTGAGCCTGCGCCGTGTGTCGGTGGGCCAGCGCTTTGTGCCCAGCTCTGAGGGCATGGTGCGCGCCGTGCTGGCTGGCTGGGGCGCCAGCGTGGTGCCCGAGCTATTGGTGCGTGGCCTCATCGACAGCGGGCAGCTGGTGAACCTGGTGCCCACGGTCACCCTGCCGGTGAACCTGTACTGGCACTGCTGGAACCTCAACTCTGAGGTGATAGACCGGCTGACCAACGCGCTGTCGCAGGCCGCGGCCCGCCTGCTGGACAGCAAAAACTAGCCAGTCACAAATTGGCCGACCCCTCCACGCTTTGACGGCCGTGAATAGAATGGGGCCATGAACACCGTCGCCCCCGTCAAAATTTCCTTCAAACAGCAGATGCTGCAGGCGCGGGAAGACGCCATCATCCGCGCGGTGAACCAGTTGCTGGCCGAAAAAGGCTTTGAAGCCATGACGGTGGACGAGGTGGCGGCCCAGGTGGGCATTGCCAAGGCCAGCCTGTACAAGCACTTTCCCAGCAAGGAAGACCTGGCCGCTGCGGCCATGGCCCACCTGATGGGCCAAGCCCAAGCCTTTCTGGACACCGTGCTACTGGCGCTGAGCCCCCTGGACAAGCTGCGCGCGGTGGTGCGCTGGACCATGGGTTTGAAGCTGGGCGGAGAAATGCCCTCGCTGCCCAGCCAAAACTCCACGCTGCGCGCCACGTTGATGAACAACCGCGCCTACATGGACGGCCTGATGGACGTGAGCGACCGGCTGGGCGGCTGGATCGAGGCGGCCCAGGCGCAGGGCGTGATCAACCCGAAGCTCCCGGCCATTGCCGTGCTCTACACGCTGTACGCGCGTGCCTGCGACCCGGTGCTGGAGTTCCTCAAGATGAGCGAACTGCACACCGACGAAGAGATCATCGACCTCGTGTTGTCCACCTGCTTTGACGGCCTGAATGCCCGCTAGCCCCCGTGGGGCATGCGCAGGCAGCTCCTGAAACCATAGCGGTCTAGTTCAGGGCTTCAATTCAGCGCCTCGAAGCGCCATTCCACGCGCTGGCTCAGCGTCTGCCCGGTGCTGAGCACTTGCAGGCCCGGCTGGCCGTCCACATGGAAGGCGTCGATGGGGTGGGTCACTGGTTCGAAGCAGAAGTGCGATCCCTGGGGCGGGCGGTACAGCAGGCAAAACCCGTCGTCCACGCCGCGTGCCAGCACCGCGGGGTCGCGCATGTGCAGGCGCAGGCCATGCTCGGGCCAGTCGATATGGGCCTGGCCGCTCCACCCCGTGTAGGCGTTGTCGATCAGGCTGCCATTCACCGGCATGCCGGTGCGCGGGTCCCAGCTGGGGGGAAATTCGGTGCTGTGGGCGGTGGGCATGGGGTCGTCCCCACTGAGCCACACGCCTTGCACGGCGGCTTGCAGCTGCGCTTGCGGCGTGCGCACAAACGCGGGGTGCTGGCCCAGGCCATAGGGCAGGCTGCCGGGACCCAGGTGGGTCACTTCCAACAGCTGGTCCATGCCGTCGTCGCGCAGCACAAAGCGCTGCAGCGCGCGGTAGTGGTAGGGGCTGCCGTCAAAGTGGGCGGACTCCAGCACCATCTCCAGCGCATCGGCCGTGGGCTGGCGAATCTCCCAGGGCTGCAGCCAGCCGTTGCCGTGGATGGGGTAGGCCTCGCCCGCGCGGTTGGGGCGCATGGGGTAGGTCACGCCGTGGTGCGCAAAGCCGCCATGGCCAATGCGGTTGGACCAGGGCACGAGCGGAAAAGACGCCGTGGTGTAGAGGTCGTTGCCCGCGCCATCCCAGGGGCGCCACAGGTCCACCACGCCCTGCGCTGCCGTGCGCTGCCAGGCGGCCACGCTGCCACCCAGGGCGGGCAGCAAGCCCAGGCGTTGGCCAGCGTGGTGTAGCCAGTGGATGGTGTGGGGGGCAGAAGACATGGGCACTTTCAGGGGCGCGGAGGCGCCGTTCGTGGGTTCGAAAACGTGCAGGATGCTACGGCGGTTCCGCCATAAACAAAAATCAAAATATGGCCGCCTGGCATATCCAATTGGATATGTATCAAGACGAAGATTCGCAGCGCCCGATTTGGCCAAAAATTCGGATTTACAAGGGATTTCGCGGTACCTAGGGTTTTCCTGAATTTGAAATTCAGTATGAGTAATACCTAAAACTCTATTGGTTCTGCGTGTTTTTGATACGTATCATCCGCCCACTTCTTGACGTAACCGACGGCGTGAAATCGTTGTCGAGACCGCAGGGGGTTGAACACCCTTATCCACTGATAGACACAAAGAGGAGACACCCATGACAAACAATCGCCGTACCCTGCTGGCCTCGCTGCTGGCCGCTTCCTTCGCCGTGGCCGCCCCCATGAGCGCATTCGCACAAAAGAAAATTGTGGTCGGTTTCAGCCAAATTGGTGCTGAGAGCGAATGGCGCACTGCCAACACCAACTCCATGAAAACTGCTGCCGCTGCTGCCGGCATTGAGCTGAAGTTCTCGGACGCTCAGCAAAAGCAAGAAAACCAAATCAAGGCTCTGCGCTCCTTCATCGCCCAAAAGGTGGACGTGATCGCGCTGACACCCGTCGTTGAATCCGGCTGGGACACTGTGCTGAAGGAAATCAAGGATGCCAAGATTCCTCTGATCTTGATGGACCGTTCGGTGGACTCCAAAGACACCTCCTTGTACGCAACGCACATCGGCTTTGACTTCGTCAAGGAAGGCGAAATGGCCGGTCAGTGGCTGGTTGAGCGCGCCAAGACCATGAAGGGCGATATCAATGTCGTCGAATTGCAAGGCACCGTGGGCTCCGCGCCAGCGATTGACCGCAAGAAGGGCTTTGAAGCTGCCATCAAGGCCGAGCCGCGTATCAAGATCATCCGCTCGCAAACCGGTGACTTCACCCGCGCCAAGGGCAAGGAAGTCATGGAAGCCTTCCTGAAGGCTGAAGGCAAGAAGATCAATGTGCTCTACGCACACAACGACGATATGGGCATTGGTGCGATCCAGGCCATTGAGGAAGCTGGTTTCAAGCCCGCCAAGGACATCTTGGTGATCTCGGTGGACGGTGTGAAGGGCGCTTTCGAAGCCATGATCGCTGGCAAGCTGAATGTCACTGTGGAATGCAGCCCCTTGCTCGGACCTCTGGTCATGTCGACCGCCAAAGACCTCGCAGCTGGCAAGACCGTGCCTCGCAGCCTGATTGGCAAAGATGGTGTGTACCCCATGGAAACTGCGGCCAAAGAGTTCCCAAGCCGCCAATACTGATCCCTGTTTCGCTTTTAGGTCACTAAGGTTTGGCCCGCGGCTTCTGGCTGCGGGCCTTTTTTACAAGACACCATGACACACACACAACAGGCCCCCGGCGCGGCCACCCCGGTGTTGGAGCTCTCTGGCGTGGCCAAACAATTTGGCACCGTGCGGGCCCTCTCGGGTGTGAATCTGCGTCTCTTTGCGGGCGAAGTGCATGCCCTGATGGGGCAAAACGGGGCTGGCAAGTCCACCCTGATCAAAGTGCTGACGGGTGTGTACCCGGCCGACCAGGGTGATATGCGCTTGGGTGGCAAGTCCATTCGCGCCACTTCCACGCTGGACGCCCAGCGCCTGGGCATCAGCACCGTGTACCAAGAAGTCAATCTCTGCCCCAACCTGTCGGTGGCGGAGAACATTTTTGCTGGCCGCTACCCGCGCAAGGGGCTGGCTGGTGCCTGGGGCATCGACTGGGCGCGTATGCAACGCGAAGCGCGTGTGCTGTTGGCACGGCTCAATTTGGATATTGATGTCACGCAGACGCTCGCCAGCTACTCCGTAGCGGTGCAGCAGATGGTGGCGATTGCCCGTGGCCTGAGCATCTCGGCACAAGTATTGATCTTGGACGAACCCACATCGAGTCTGGACGACGAAGAGGTGGAGCGCCTCTACGGCGTGCTGCGCCAGCTGCGCGACCAGGGCATGGCGATTTTGTTTGTCACCCACTTTCTGGACCAGGTCTATGCCCTGTGCGATCGCATCACCGTGCTGCGCAATGGCGAGCTGGTGGGCGAGTACCCCGCAGCCGAGTTGGGTCACAACGCACTGATCGCTGCGATGGTCGGGCGCGAGATGGTGGCCAATCCTGCACAAGCGGCCGGCGCTAGCGCTGATGTGAAAAAAGAGCAGCCCGTGGTACTGCAAGCGCGGGGCCTTGCCCGTGCGGGCAGTGTCAAGCCGCTGGACCTGACGCTGCACCGCGGTGAGGTGGTGGGCTTGGGCGGCTTGTTGGGCTCAGGCCGAACGGAACTGGCGCGCGTGTTGTTTGGGTTGGACCAAAGCGATGCCGGCGAACTCGTCATCAACGGTAGCCCGGTAAAAATGGATTCGCCCGCAGAGGCGATTCGTTTGGGCTTGGGTTTGTGCCCCGAGGACCGCAAGGCCGAGGGCATCATCGGTGAACTCTCGGTGCGCGAAAACATCGCGCTCGCACTGCAGGCACGACAAGGGCTGTGGCCCTGTATTTCGCGGGCCAAGCAAGTCGAAATGGCGGAGTACTACGTCAAGACCCTGGGCATCAAAACCAGCAATATCGAAACCCCAATGGGCCAGCTCTCGGGGGGCAACCAGCAAAAGGCAGTGTTGGGCCGCTGGTTGGCGACCAAGCCCAGCTTGTTGATTCTGGACGAACCTACTCGCGGCATTGACATTGCGGCCAAGCAGGAAATCATGAACGAAATATTGGTGTTGGCAAAAGAGGGAATGGCCGTGTTGTTTATCTCTTCAGAAATGGAAGAAGTGGTGCGCCTGTCAGATCGCATCGTGGTGATGCGCGACCGTGCGAAAGTGGGCGAGTTGCCCGGTGGAACCGATGACCATGCGGTCTACGCCATGATTGCGGGGCAAGCATGAGCACAGTCGATCAACCCTCTTGGGTGCAACGGGTGCAGACGCACCACCTGCTGTGGCCGCTGGTCACCTTGACCCTGATTTTGATGGTGAATGCCAGTCTGAATCCCGGCTTCTGGATGCTGCAATGGCGTGACGGTCACCTTTACGGCAGTGTCATCGATATCTTGAACCGTGCCTCGCCGTTGATGCTGGTAGCGCTGGGCATGACCCTGGTCATCGCCACACGGGGCATCGACATTTCGGTGGGCGCCACGGTGGCGATCAGTGCGGCGGTAGCGGCATTGATGGTGGGCGGAAAACTGGTGATTACCGATGGTGTGGCCCAGCATGTCAGCCGCTTTCCGATGTGGTTGGCGATTGGGTGTGCACTGCTCACGGCGCTCGCCTGCGGGCTGTGGAATGGCGTGTTGGTCGCCAAAATTGGCCTGCAGCCCATCATCGCGACGCTGATCCTGATGGTGGCGGGTCGCGGTGTGGCCCAGCTCCTGACGGACGGACAAATCGTCACCGTGTACTACGCACCCTATTTTTTCATCGGCAGTGGTTATCTGTGGGGTCTGCCGTTTGCCTTGTTCATTGCCGGGTTTGTGTACGTGGTAATGCATTTGGCGGTTACCCGCACAGCGCTGGGTCTTTTCATCCAGGCCATCGGTATCAATCCTGCGGCTGCGCGGCTGGCCGGTGTGCGTGAACGGTTGATCAGCATCTGCGTGTACGCGTTTTGCGGCCTGACGGCGGGCATTGCGGGCCTCATCATCAGCTCCAACGTGAAGAGTGCGGACGGCAATAACGCGGGCAACTTGTTGGAGCTTGATGCCATTCTGGCGGTGACGTTGGGCGGCACTCTGCTGACCGGCGGGCGATTCAGCCTGGCCGGCAGCCTGATTGGGGCACTGATCATTCAGACACTGACCTCTACGATTTATTCCATTGGCGTACCGCCTGAAATCAACCTCGTGGTGAAGGCCGCCGTCGTGTTTGTCGTCATGTTGATGCAGTCGGCGGAATTTCGCCGCGCTGTGCGCGGATGGGTGATGCGCCCCAGCGCAGGGAGCAAAGCATGAAATTGGCGACCAAATACATTCCCTTGGCGGCTACCGTGTCGCTGTTCGCTGTGATGTCAGCGTTTGGTTCGTTGTCCTACAACGGATTTTTTTCGGCACAGGTGTTTTTGAACCTGCTCGTCGACAACGCGTTTTTGGTTGTCGTTGCGGTGGGTATGACCTTTGTCATTCTGTCCGGGGGCATCGATCTCTCGGTGGGTTCGGTGGTGGCACTCAGCACTATCGTGCTGGCGAAGCTGGTGGAGCATTGGCACTGGCATCTTGCGGTGGCCATACCGCTGGTGCTGTGCATGGGAGCGCTCTTTGGTGCCTTTATGGGCTGGCTCATTCAACGTTTTCGCCTGCAGCCCTTCATTGTCACGTTGGCGGGCATGTTCTTGGCGCGTGGGTTGTGCTACCTGATCAGCATTGATTCGATCAGCATCACCGACGCAGCCTATACGGTGCTGGCGCAAACGCGGATCCACTTGTGGGCGGACGGCCCCATGCTGTCCATCAGTGCCATCCTGGCGCTGGTGGTGTTGGCTGTGGCTGTGTTCCTGGCGCACTGCACCCAGTTTGGCCGCACCGTGTACGCCATTGGTGGTTCCGAGCACTCGGCGGTGCTGATGGGGCTTCCCGTGGCACGCACCAATGTGGCGGTATATGCGCTGAGCGGGTTCTGTGCTGCCTTGGGGGGCGTCGTTTTCACCTTCTACATGCTGTCGGGTTATGGCTTGCATGCCGTGGGCCTGGAGCTTGATGCGATTGCGGCCGTGGTCATCGGTGGCACTTTGCTGAGTGGCGGTGTGGGGTACATGTTGGGCACCCTGTTTGGTGTGTTGACATTGGGGATCATCCAAACCCTCATCATGTTTGATGGGTCACTCAGTTCCTGGTGGACGCGCATCGTGATTGGTGCACTGCTGTTTGTGTTCTGCGTGCTGCAGCGTGTGTTTGAAGCCAGGAAGAAATAACCATGCGTTTGCCCGTTCTCTGGTTTCTGCGTTTGCCGCTGGGTGCCAAGATTGGGTTGCCGCCTGCGTTCGCGACCCTCTGTCTGCTGGTGATCTCGGGCATCGCCTGGTTTGCCAACAGCGGTCTGTCGCGCGAGCTGCACCAGGTGGCCGACAAGGGCATGGTCAACATCGACCAGGCGCATCGCTACGAATCGGCCCTTCAAGAGTTGCAGCTGGGTGCGACCCAGGTGGTGGCCGCGTTAGCCCTGCAACGCGACGCCCCTATCCTGGACTCCATGAAGACCCGGTTGGGCGGCAAGCTGGTGGAGTTTGAAAAAACTATCGCCGCGGCCACCCAGGCTGTGGGCACCCCTGCGCCGGACTCTGCGGAGAGCGAACTGGCGGATGACCTGCAAGCCATCACTGATGCCGTGGCTGCTTACCGCGCCAGCTACGACAAGGTGTTTGCCGTGCCCGCGGGCGATGCCACTGCGGCCGGCAATGCGCTGTCCATGCTCAACGATGCGCACCGTGTCGCTGCGGACAAGGTGAGCATTTTGCTGAGCCGCGAGGCCAATGCAGCCCAGCAGTCGTTGGAAAAAGGCGATGCCCTGGCCACCCTGAATACCCGGTTGATCGTCGGGTGTGTGGTGCTGTCCGTGCTGTTGTCCACGTTGATCAGCTGGCTCTGCAGCCGCTACCTCACGCAGCTGCTGCGCCAGGGCGGCGCCATTGCCGCCGCTTTGGAACGCGGCAACCTGACGCTGCGCTCTGACGTGGAGCCGCACGACGTGGCGGGCCATACGGTGCGCGCACTGTCCGATGTGTCCACCAACCTGAGCCGCCTGGTGACCGAGGTGCGCGACGCGGCCATGCAGGTGGAGCTGGCGTCCAAGGAGATTGAGGCCGGCAACCACGACCTGTCGCACCGCACCGAGCAGCAGGCCAGCATTCTGGAAGAAACGGCCGCTTCCATGGAAGACCTGAGCGCTACGGTCACCCGCAATGCGGGGAATGTGCAGCAGGCCAACCAGTTGGCGATGACGGCCTCGACCGTGGCCACCCGGGGCGGTGAGGTGGTGCACCAGGTGGTGCAGACCATGCGAGGCATCAACGAGGCCAGCCGCAAGATCGGCGACATCATCAGCGTCATCGACGGCATTGCGTTCCAGACCAACATCCTGGCGCTGAATGCGGCCGTGGAGGCGGCGCGCGCCGGTGAGCAGGGACGTGGCTTTGCGGTGGTCGCGTCAGAGGTGCGGTCACTGGCTGGCCGCAGCGCCGAGGCCGCCAAGGAAATCAAACAGCTGATCAGCACAAGTGTGGAACGCGTGGACGCCGGCTCGGCGCTGGTAGACCAGGCCGGTGCCACGATGACGGAGGTGGTCAGCGCCATCCGCCGCGCGTCTGACATCATGGGCGAGATCAGCGCCGCCAGCGCAGAGCAGAATGACGGCGTGCGGCAGGTGGGTGAGGCGGTGGCCGAAATGGACCGCACCACGCAGCAAAATGCCGCACTGGTGGAACAAATGGCCGCTGCGGCCAGCGGCCTGAAAAGCCAGGCCACGGGCTTGGTGCAGATGGTGGCGGTATTCAAGCTGGCCTGACATTGCACGCAAAATAGGCCTCTGGCCCCCGTATCCATTGCGCAAGCAGCTCCTGAAAACATAGCAAACTCAACTGGAACCTTACATGCAATACCGTCCCCTAGGCCGTACTGGCTGGAACATTTCAACCGTGAGCTTCGGCGCCTGGGCCATTGGTGGCACCTGGGGCGCGGTGGACGACAACGACTCCATGGCCGCGCTGCACCGCGCCCTCGACCTGGGCGTGAACTTCTTTGACACCGCCGATGTGTATGGCGATGGCCGCAGCGAACGCCTGCTGGCGCGCCTGCGCAAGGAGCGCAGCGAGCCGTTTTACGTGGCCACCAAGGCTGGCCGCCGGCTCGACCCGCATGTGGCCGCGGGCTTCACGCGCGCCAACCTGACGGCGTTTGTCGAGCGCAGCCTGCAAAACCTGAACACCGAAGCCATTGACCTGCTGCAGCTGCACTGCCCGCCCACCGAGGTGTTCTACATGCCCGAAGTGTTTGGCGTGCTGGACGACCTGGTGCAAGCCGGCAAGCTGCGCCACTATGGTGTGAGCGTAGAGAAGGTGGAAGAGGCGCTCAAGGCCATCGAATACCCCGGCGTACAGAGCGTGCAGATCATTTACAACCTGTTCCGGCAGCGCCCGGCCGATCTGCTGTTTGAGCAGACGCAAAAGCGCGGCGTGGGCATCCTGGCGCGCCTGCCGCTGTCCAGCGGCTTGCTCAGCGGCAAGATGACCGCGCAAAGCACCTTTGGTGCGGACGACCACCGCGGCTTCAACCGCGAAGGCGCCGCCTTCGACAAGGGCGAGACGTTTTCGGGGCTGGATTACAACGTCGGTCTGGAAGCCGTGGAGGCCATGCGCCCACTCGTGCCCGCGGGCCAGAGCATGGCGCAAATGGCGCTGCGCTGGATCCAGATGCACCCGGCCGTGACGTGCACCATCCCCGGTGGCAAGAACCCCGCCCAGGTGGCCGACAACGTGGCCGCTGCGGACTTGCCGCCGCTGAGCGACGCCACCATGCAGGCACTGGCCGACGTGTACGCACGCTACGCCAAGCCGCTGGTGCACCAGCGCTGGTAAGCCCACATGGAGCATTCACGCGACACCATCGGCTTCATCGGCCTGGGCCTCATGGGCCATGGCATGGCCAAGAATATTGTGGACAAGGGCTATGCCCTGACCGTGTGTGCCCGCAAGCCCTCGGCGGCGCTGGACGACTTGTTGCAGCGTGGCGCTGGGCGGGTAGACACGCCGCAGGCGGTGGCGGAACGCGCCACTGTGGTGTTTCTGTGCGTGACCGGCTCCCCGGATGTGGAGGCCATCGTGCGCGGCCCGCAGGGGCTGGCGAAGGGCTTGCGCTCGGGATCGGTGGTGGTGGATTGCTCCACCTCGGACCCGACCTCTACGGTGGCACTGGCGGCTGAGCTGGCCGCCATCGGCGTGACGCTGGTGGACGCACCCCTGAGCCGCACCCCCAAAGAGGCCTGGGAAGGCACGCTGGACACCATGGTGGGCGCAGATGCCGCAACGATGGAGCGCATTCGCCCCATCCTGGCCACCTGGGCCGCGCGCATTGTCCACATCGGTGGACCGGGCGATGGACACCGTATGAAGCTGGTCAACAACTTCATCTCTCTGGGGTACGCGGCTTTGTATTCCGAGGCGCTGACGCTGGCACAGTCCGTGGGCATTGGCCCGCACCGGGTGGATGCGGTCCTGCGCAACGGCCGCATGGACTGCGGCTTCTATCAAACCTTCATGGGCTACACGCTGGAAGGCAACCGGGAGGCGCACAAGTTCACGCTGAAAAATGCCTTCAAGGACCTGCGCTACCTGGAGTCCATGGCCGACGCTGCCGGTATTTCCAACAGCCTGGGCAACGCCGTGAAAAACTCGTTTGCCATGGCGCTGGCCACTGGCGGAGCGGAGGCGTACCTCCCCATGCTCCCCGAGTATGTCGCGCGGTTGAGCGGCGTGGACCTCGCGCCTGCCATGCCCACGCCTGCAGACCCACCTGCTCCGCTTTAGCGCACCAGCAGCACTGGCACCTTGCAGTGGGCCAGTACCTCGGTGGTGACGGAGCCCATCACCAGGTTGGCCAGCGCGCTGTGGCCATGGGTGCCCATGACCAGCAGGTCAAACTTGCCACTGTCGGCTGTCTTGGCAATCAGGGTGCCGACGGGGCCCACTTTCCAGCTGGTCTTGGCGTCTATGCCGTGGCGCAGTAAAAACTTGGCAATCGGTGCCAACACCTTCTCGCTCTCTTCTGCGTAGTAGCTTTCCACCGTGTCTTTGCCCACCATGCTGCGGGCCCGCGCGGGCAGGGCGTTGGCGGCGGTGAATACGGTGTAGTCGTGGTCCGCCGAGAGCAGGGCCTCGTGGGTACTCAGGTAGGCGAGCATTTTTTTGCTGTAGCTGCTGCCGTCTACGGCCAATAAGATCTTCATGGACCCACTCCTCGGTGTAAAAACGCCAATGTAGTGCGGTCTTTTGGCAGCTGTCTGTGCTACATCAAACGTTATAAAAATAGAGGGAGGAATCGCTATGTCATCACCGATGGATCTGCGCCGTCGCCACATCGTCTGCGCTCTGGGCGTCTTGGCCTTGCCATGGGTGGCCCCCGCGGCCCGTGGCAGCACCGCACCGCCGCTGATGCTGGCCAAGTCCTACGACGGCCATAGCGACCCGACCGGCTTCTGGGTCAGCGAGAAGTACGACGGCGTGCGCGGCTATTGGGATGGCCAGCGCCTGCTCACGCGTGCGGGCCATCCGATTGCTGCGCCGGCGTGGTTTACCACCGGTTGGCCCGCTACCGCCATGGAGGGCGAGTTGTGGGCCGGGCGTGGCCAGTTCAGCCAGGCCGTGTCCACGGTGCGCCAGCAAACGCCGGATGACGCCGCTTGGCGCGCAGTGCGCTTCATGGTGTTTGACCTGCCCGCACAGCGCGGCACGTTTGATGAGCGCCTGCCGGTGTTGCGGGCGCGCGTGGCGCAACTGGGCCAGGCCTGGGTGCAGGCCGTGGAGCAAACACCCGCCACCACCGTGCGGGCACTGCAAGCGCGGCTGACCGAGACTGTGCGCGCTGGTGGTGAGGGCCTGGTGCTGCACCGGGGCGGTGCCCACTATGTGGCCCAGCGCAGCGACGACCTGCGCAAGTTCAAACCCTTTGACGATGCCGAGGCGCGCGTGGTCGGCCATGTGGCCGGCACCGGCAAGCACACGGGGCGTCTGGGCGCGCTGTGGCTGGAGCAACCGGCTGCCGAGGGCCAAGCTGCCAAGCGCTTCAAGCTGGGTACGGGCTTTAGCGATGCCCAGCGCCAAGACCCGCCGCCCGTGGGCAGTTGGGTCACGTTCCGCTACCGTGGTGTGACGGACAAGGGCGTGCCGCGTTTTGCCAGCTTTCTGCGTGTGGCCGCAGACCCGGCGTTATGAAAATCAATCACTATGAATTTGATAGCTATTGGTGCAATGGTTGCGGGGGCTAGCGGCCAATTTCAATCAGAAGATCGGGTCGGTAGCCCACCTGCTCGTTCTTGCGCGCATAACCCAACGGGTTGGCCACCACACGGCAGTTACCCACGGTGTAGTCGCTGGGCGCGTGCAGGTGGCCGTGCAGCCAAAGCTGCGCTTGCGGCAGCAGCTCATCCAGCGCATTGCAAAAGCCAGCCGTGCCGGGCACCAGGCCATAGCGCGGGTCGGCGCTGTGCAGGCTGGGCGCAAAGTGGGTGATGGCTACGGTGGGCCCGTCAAACGGCGTGGCCAGCGCTTCGCGCAGCCAGGCTTGGCAGACCAGCGCCTGGGCACGCACGCCCTCGGCCAACCAGGGCTCGCCATCGCGCGTGGTCAGGGTCTTCTTCAGGTAGTAGTTGGCGGCGCGAAAGGCCTTGTCGCGTGCCTTGAGCTGCTGCGCCTCGGGGGCGTGCATGGCCAGCGCGTCAAAGTCGGTCCACAGCGTGGTACCCAGCAGGCGCACGCCCTCCATCACCAGCGTTTCACGCTCCAACCAGAGAATGCCCAGCCGCTCGCAGGTGGCGCGCAGGCGGGCATGGGCATCGTCGAAGTCAAAGCTGTCGTACTCGTGGTTGCCGGGCACAAACACCACGGGCGTGGGCCAGCCCTGCAGCGGGGAAAAGCGGGCCAGGCCAAAGTCGTCGTCCGTCAACTGCGAGCCGGTTTGGTACGAGCCCACGTCGCCCGCCAGCACCAGCAGGTCGGCGCCGGGCGTGGGGGTGGGTACCCAGTGGGGATGCACCTCCAGGTGCAGGTCAGACAGCAGTTGGATCTTCATGCAGAAAACAGGCGGTCGCTCAGCAAGGTAATTTGTTGACGCAGCCAGGCGTGGGGGGCGGCCGCGTCCAGGCGCTGGTGCCACAGGGCGTCTACCTGGATCGGCGGCACGGTAAAGGGCAGTTCGCGGATCACCAACTGGTCGGCATAGCCGGTCACGTTGACAAAGTGGCGCGGCAGCACGGTCAGCAGGTCCGAGTGCACCACCACGCGCCCGGCGGTGAAAAACTGGTTCACAGTCAGCACCACGCGGCGCGTGCGTTGGAGGCTGCCCAGCGATTCGTCGATGAAGCCAAACGCGCGGCCCGAGAAGCTCACCAGCATGTGGCTGGCCTCGCAGAACCGGTCCAGCGTGAGCGTGCCCTTGGTGAGCGGGTGGTCCTTGCGCATCACGCACACATAGTCGCCCACAAACAGGCGGTGGTGACGGAAGGACTCGGCCGCACCCGCCTGCGCGCGCGCGGTGAGGTCCGTCAGCACGGCCGGGAAGTGGCCGATGGCCAGGTCGGCGGCGCCCTCGTCGAGCACGCGGCGCGGATCGCGTGTGGTCAGCGGCACCACACGCAGCGACACGCCGGGGGCCTCGCGTGCCAGCACCTCCACCAGGTCGGGCATCAGCTCGGCCGCGGTGGCATCGGCCATGGTGAGCACAAACGTGGTGGTGGCCGTGGCCGGCTCAAACACGCTGGGCGCCAGGGAGGTTTGCAACCTTTGCAGGGTTTCCCGCACGGCGGGCCAGAGTTCCTGGCCGCGCGGCGTGGGCTCCAGCGTGCGGCCTTTGCGCACCAGCAGCTCGTCACCCAGCGCATCGCGCAGGCGGCGCAGCGCATTGCTTACTGCGGGCTGGGTCAGCGCCAGCTGCTCTGCGGCCTTGGTCAGGCTGCGCTCCGCCATCACGGTGTCAAACACCTTCAGCAGGTTCAGGTCAAAGGTACGCAGGTTGAGCGGTGGGGTGGCCATGGTCAATCATAACTTTGGTGAATACTAAACATCACCAACCAAAAGTTGAGTCGCATGAGGGAAAACCCTATGATTCATCCATCCGAAAGATTTAACCCCAGTGAGCATCAACCTTTTCAAGGAGTTGACCATGACACAAGTACTCTCTTCTACCTATTTTGCCTCTGCCCCCGTGGCGCAGTCTGTTTCCGTCCGCACATCCGGCAAGACCGAAGGTTCCCGTACCCTGGCTGGCATGTTGCTGGCTGCTGTGCTGGCCGCCCTGTTGGTGGTGGCTGACCAAGTAATCGACACCTGGGCCGACGGCCACCTGTTGGCTGGCTGGGTTGCCCTGTGGACCGTGGCATTTGCTGCACTGGCCCTGCTGGCGCCTCCCTTGCGCAAGGTGTCTTCCTTCGCTTCCGCCGTGATCACGCGCTGGGTGCGTGCTGCACAAGAACGCAGCATGGAAGAAAAAATGTGGGAATACGCCCACCGCGACCCCCGCATCATGGCTGAGCTGCAACACGCTGTCATGCGCAGCCGCAACGAAGCCTAAGCTTCACCGCGCCATAAAAAAAGCCACCGGTTCGGTGGCTTTTTTCGTTTCGGGGCCTGGTCGGGGTACCGACTGGCCCGTCTTTCTTGGTTCGCCCTTCAGGCAGCCAAACGCTGCGCCAGTTGGGCTTGGGTCTCTTCGAGTTCCTTCGGCAAATGGTAGGCCAGCTGGGTAAACAGCTCGGTGTGCAAGGCAAATTCAGCCTTCCAGTCGGCTTTGTTCAGGCTGGTGACGGAGTCAAACTGGGCTTGGCTGAAGTCCAGGCCGGTCCAGTTGATTTCAGAATACTGGGGCGCGACGCCAAAGCCGGTCTCGGTGCCGGTGGCCTTGCCCTCCAGACGGTCGATCATCCACTTCAGCACGCGCATATTTTCACCGTAGCCGGGCCAGACGAACTTGCCGTCCTCACCCTTGCGGAACCAGTTGGTCGTGAAGATTTTGGGTTGCTTGGCGCCGGAGCTGGCCAGCTTGGCGCCGATGTTCAGCCAGTGCTGGAAGTAGTCGCTCATGTTGTAGCCCATGAAGGGCAGCATGGCGAACGGGTCGCGGCGCACCACGCCTTGTTGGCCTACAGCCGCGGCGGTGGTCTCAGAACCCATGGTGGCGGCCATGTAGACGCCCTCGGTCCAGCTGCGGGCCTCGGTCACCAGCGGCACGGTGGTGGAGCGGCGGCCACCGAAGATGAAGGCGTCAATCGGCACACCATTGGCGTCATCCCACTGGCTGTCCAGTGCGGGGTTGTTGCCGGCAGCGACGGTAAAGCGGGCATTGGGGTGGGCGGCCTTGGCGCCCGTCTCCTTGGCAATCGCGGGCGTCCAGTTCTTGCCTTGCCAGTCAATCAGGTGCTCGGGCAGGCCGCCCGTGTCTTTCTCCATGCCTTCCCACCACACGTCGCCGTCATCGGTCAGGGCCACGTTCGTGAAGATCACGTTCTTGTCCAGGCTGGCCATGCAATTGGGGTTGGTGTGAAAGTTGGTGCCGGGGGCCACGCCGAAGTAACCCGCTTCGGGGTTGATGGCGTATAGCTTGCCGTCGGTGCCGGGCTTGATCCAGGCGATGTCGTCACCAATCGTGGTGACCTTCCAGCCCTCAAAACCAGTGGGAGGCACCAGCATGGAGAAGTTGGTCTTGCCGCAGGCGCTGGGGAAAGCAGCGGCCACGTGGTACTTCTTGCCCTCAGGGTTCGTCACGCCCAGAATCAGCATGTGTTCGGCCAGCCAGCCTTGGTCGCGGCCCATGTTGGAGGCAATACGCAGGGCAAAACACTTCTTGCCCAGCAGCGCGTTGCCGCCGTAGCCGGAGCCGTAGCTCCAGATTTCGCGCGTCTCGGGGTAGTGCACGATGTATTTTGTTGTATTACAGGGCCACTTCACATCGGCTTGGCCCGCTTCCAACGGCGCCCCCACGGTGTGTACGCAGGGCACGAACGCACCCTCCATACCCAATACGTCATACACAGCCTTGCCCATGCGGGTCATGATGCGCTGGTTCACCGCCACGTAGGCGCTGTCAGACAGTTCAATGCCGATGTGCGCGATGTGCGAGCCCAGCGGACCCATGGAGAACGGCACCACGTACATGGTGCGCCCCTTCATGCAGCCGTCAAACAAGGCTTGGTTGCCATCCTTGCCGGTTTGCAGCAGAGCGCGCATCTCGGCTGGGGCCATCCAGTTGTTGGTGGGGCCGGCGTTTTCCTTTTTCTCGGAGCAGATGTAGGTGCGGTCTTCTACGCGGGCCACGTCGCTGGGGTCGGAGCAGGCCAGAAAGCTGTTGGGGCGCTTGGCGGGGTTGAGCTTTTTGAAGGTGCCGGCGTTGACCAACTGCTGGCACAGGCGCTGGTATTCCTCTTCGGAGCCATCGCACCAGTAGACGTCCTTCGGCTTGCACAGGACCACCATGTCGGCGACCCACGCGATGAGTTTGGCGTTCTTGACGTAACTGGGGGTGTTGAGGGCCAGGCCCTGCATCACGGGTGCGTTCATGAAATAGCTCCTAAGTTTGAAAATCGTCTTTTCAAAACCAAGGGCAGAGAACAGGGCGCCACGAACTTTGAGAAGACGGCTGACAGGGGTGGTTCAGACCGAGATCTGAAGCGCCCATGCCGAATTCTAAGAACGCGTACTGGAGTTACATGGTGATTACACGAAATAACTATGCCTAATTTGCATTGAAATATGCACAATGTTTCGGCCGGAGTCTGTGCCAGATGGCGTGCGAACACGTGCACGGATGCCTGAACTGAGGCAATCAGAGGAGAGGAAATCGGGGGGAGGCAGCGGCCCGCGGCGCGGCAGGGGCTGAGAAAGACAGGCCATGCGGGCGCAGTGCCGACATGGCAGGCCCGGAATGCGCAGCGCGGCCCGGGCGGAAACGCTATCAGGCCATGGACACGGCGATGAAAGCCAACAAGAACATCAGCACGCCGCCCACGAGGGGGAGCACGATAGGCATCATGGGGACTACAGCGTCCACGGGATCGGCAGCGTGGTCGTCAGAGTGGTTGTCTGGTGCAGACATGGGCAATCCTTGTGTTCTTCGTTAGGGGAGCCTGAATTTTACCCACAAGGCGCCGCGCAGACGAGCCTGGAGCTGACGCGTGGAAATTTCTGCCCAAGGCTTCCATCTTGGCCCGGACTGCGCTATCGTCATTTCAGCACGTCGCTGTGCTGGAGGCGGTTGATGGCCAAGCGTTCGCTGTTCCAGCCCCTAGGTGGGCATCTCATTCCCTCGCCGGGCCTGCAAGAAGCGCCGGTGTTGGATTTGATGTGCTCACACTTTGTGCTCACCCTTGCAGCGCGCCAGGGGGCCAGTTTCAATGTGCGCCGCGATTTCAATGGCGTGGTGGGGCTGGCCGGGCGCCATCTGGTCTGGCCAGTGTCCGTGCTAGGTCGCTTGCGCGAGTTTCTCGCGCGCCGCTGCCAAGGCAACGAGCTCTGGCGCGGCCATGAAGCGCTGGATGCCAGCGAGTTTCTGGCCCGCTACGGCGTCTGGTGCGGCCCCTACGACGAAGCCACGGTGTTTTTCTTTCTGGATGAATACGCCAAGGACCAGCCCAAAGACCTCATCACCGTGCTGTCGGTCACCGGCGAGTGGCTGAGCCATGCGCTCAAAAAGCAATCCACGCTGGTGGAAAAAAACATCAATGCGCTGGCCGGTTTGCTGCAGCTCAACAAGGCCGAGCGCGCACTGCTGCTGTACGGCACGCTGGCACGCTACCAGCGCGACATGCGCAGCATCCTGGTCGAGTTCAAGGTGAACAACGCGCCCGAAGCCTATGCCGCCATTGCCGAGGTGGCCGGCGTGAGCGCGCAGGAGCTGGGCGAGGCGCTGCGGGCCGGCTCGCGCCTGGAGCGCATTGGCTTGGTGGAGAACCTGATTTCCGAGCACAACATCACCGACCTGGCCGATTTGATGAAGGTCAGCGAGAAGCTGCCCCCGGTGTTGATGCGCCATTACCGTGACCAAGCCGAGCTGATGGCAGTGTTCACCCGGCTTTCCACCAAAAGCACGCTGTGCCTGCAAGACTTCAATTTCGTCAGCGAAGACGCTTCCGTCATGTGCAACCTGCTGGCCAACGCCGTGGCGCGCAAGGAGGTGGGCATCAACGTGCTGCTGTATGGCCCGCCTGGCACCGGCAAGACCGAGCTGGCCAAGGTGGTGGCGCAGCATGCGGGGCTAGAACTGTTTGAGGTGGAATATGCCGACCGCGACGGCAATTCGCTGAGCGGGCGCGACCGCTATCGCTCGCTGCAGATCGCCCAGGTATTCCTGAAAGGCAGCGCCCAGGCGGCGTTGCTGTTTGACGAGGTGGAAGATGTGTTCCCCCCGCTGTCCAACGAGGCGGCCCATTTGATTGCGCGGGCCGATGCCTCGGCCGCGCCGGCCAGTGGCAGTGTGAGCGGCAAGGCCTGGGTGAACCAGATATTGGAGTCCAACGTGGTGCCCACGCTGTGGGTAACCAACCGCATCGAGCAGATCGACCCCGCGTTTCGCCGCCGCTTTGCCTACCACCTGGAGCTGAAATCGCCACCGCCCGGCGCACGCGAAGGCTTGGTGCGCAAGACGCTGGAAGGCGTGCAGGTGTCCGATGCGTTTGTGGCCCGGCTTACCAGCCGCAAGGGTCTCACCCCAGCGCAAATCCGCACCGCGGTGCGTTTTGCAGGCCTGGCCCGCAGCCCGGAGGCTGCGCACCCCGTGGCCGAGGCGGATTCTGCAGGGCTGGAGGCCCTGATTGAACGCCAGCTCAAAAATGCCGATCTCGCGCTGGGCAACCCGGCCGCGGTGGCGGCTGTGCCCACCGCTCTAAGCCAGTACCAGCTAAGCCACCTCCACGTGGAATCGCGCTTCGAGGTGCCGCGCATTGTCCAGGCCCTGCACACCCGGGGCCATGGCACGCTGTGTTTCTACGGACCGCCTGGCACGGGCAAGACGGCGCTGGCGGAGCACCTGGCCCAGGCGCTGAACAAGCCGCTCCTGATGCGTCAGGCCAGCGACCTGATGAGCAAGTACATCGGGGAAACCGAGCACAACATGGCCGCCATGTTCCGCGAGGCGGAGTCTGAGGGCGCGATCTTGCTGCTGGACGAGGCCGACAGTTTTCTGCAGGACCGGCGCGGCGCCCAGCGCAGCTACGAGGTGACCGAGGTGAATGAAATGCTGCAGGGGATGGAGCGGTTTCGGGGCATTTTTGTCTGCACCACCAACCTCATGGACCGGATTGACCAGGCCGCGCTGCGGCGCTTCACCTTCAAGATCCAGTTCAAGCCCCTGTCTGCGGCGCAGCGGGTCACCGTGTTTGTAACGGAAGCCTGCGCGGGGGATGCCCAACGCCTGACGCCGGCCCTGGCCAGTCGCCTGGCCGGGCTGGACCAGCTGTGCCTGGGGGACTTTGCGGCGGTCAAGCGCCAGGCCATGATTCTGGACGCCAATCTGAGCCCGGAAGAGTTCCTGGAGCAGCTGGAGGCCGAGCACCGCATCAAGCCCGAGGTGCGAGAGCACCGGGGCATGGGCTTCTTGCCGTAACTCCTCTGTAATTTTTTTGTTCCACCTGTCAACCAGCCGATACGCTCGTGCGTAATAGGCACAGGCGGGTACTGAATTTCCCCAGTTCGTTGGAACATTGACTGGTGGCCAGTACTTATTTCTCTACCTTTGCACTGTATATATGCACAGAGATACGATTCAGGTACCTGAAAAAGGTACTTACAAGTGGCAGCTGTTTGACTACTGGTCTGGCGAATACCGCCAAACCCACGCGGACCACTCGGCGTACATTGCTCTGAACTTCGCCGGCGCGCTCGAAGCCTGCCGCACCAAGTTTCAGGCTCTGATGCAGCACCACCGTGCCAAAGCGGCTGACGCCAGCTGCTCGGCCCGCCACATGCGAGCAATCGAGCGCCTGGAAAACACCATGTCCGGCGCCGCCATGGCGTACGAGAGCGGTTTCCGCCGCCACTAAGCCCTTGCGCTGGGCCGGCCCTGGGCTCATGCCCCGGTGCTGGCCTCTTTATTCCAGCGCCACCACCCGCAGCACATCGCTGGCATAGGCTTCCAGCTTTTTGGCGCCTATGCCGCTGATGCCCTGCAAGTCATCCAGGCTCTGGGGTGCCCGCTGCGCAATGGCCGCCAGCGTAGCATCGTGAAAAATCACATAGGCGGGCAGGTTGTGCTCCTTGGCCACCTCGGCCCGCCAGGCCTTCAGGGCCGAGTAGCGCAGCAGACCTTCGCTGTCCAGGTTGATGGGCGCCTTGACCACCGCACCCAGGCGCGGGTTGCGCCGGCTCTTGCGGTCGGCCGGGGCCGACACCGATTCCCGCAACATCACCGGCACCTCGCCTTTGAGCACCGCACGGGATTCGGCGGTGAGCTGCAGGGTGTTAAACGCCTGGGCATCCACGGCCACGGCGCCCATGGCAATCAGCTGGCGCAGCACGCCACGCAGCTGAAGTTCCGAAAAATCTGCGCCCACACCAAAGGTGCTCAGGTTGGCGTGGCCGTACTGGGTCACTTTTTCCGTCGTTTTGCCACGCACGATGTCCATCAAATGCCCCGCGCCAAAGCTCACCGCACTCATTTGCTGGATGCGGTAGATGGTGGACAGCAGCTTGCGTGCGGCATCGGTGCCGTCCCACACGGCAGGCGGGTTCAGGCAGTTGTCGCAATTGCCGCAAGGCTGGCTGGCTTCGCCAAAGTAGCCCAAAAGGCGCACGCGGCGGCAGTCGGTTGCTTCGGCCAGGCCGAGCAGGGCGTCGAGCTTGCCGCGCATCACCTGTTTGAATTCTTCGCTGGCCGGGCTTTCGTCAATCATGCGGCGCTGGTTCACCACGTCTTGCAGGCCATAGGCCATCCAGGCGTCGGCGGCTAGGCCGTCGCGCCCGGCGCGGCCGGTCTCCTGGTAGTAGCCCTCGATGTTCTTGGGCATGTCGCGGTGGGCCACAAAGCGCACGTCGGGTTTGTCGATGCCCATGCCAAACGCGATGGTGGCCACCATGACGATGCCTTCCTCGCGCAAAAACCGGTCCTGGTGGGTCTGGCGCACTTTTGCGTCCAGACCGGCGTGGTAGGGCAGGGCCTTGATGCCCGCGTCCACCAGCGTTTGGGCCATGTCTTCCACCTTTTTGCGGCTCTGGCAGTAGACGATGCCGGCCTCGCCCTCATGCTCGCGCTCGATAAAGCGCAGCAGCTGCAGCGTGGAATCTTTCTTCTCGACGATGGTGTAGCGGATATTGGGGCGGTCAAAGCTGCTGACGAAGGCGCGCGCGTCTTCCAGCTGCAGGCGCTCCAGAATGTCGGCGCGCGTCAGGTCGTCGGCCGTGGCGGTCAGCGCAATGCGGGGAATACCGGGGTAGCGCTCGTGCAGCACCGTGAGGTTGCGGTAATCGGGCCGGAAGTCGTGGCCCCACTGGCTTACGCAATGTGCTTCGTCGATGGCAAACAGGCTCAGCTTGCCGCGCTCGAATAGCGAATCCAGCAGCGCCAGAAAGCGCGCATTGTTGACCCGCTCTGGCGCGGCATAAAGCAGGGTGATCTCGCCGCGCAGCAGTTGCTGCTCGATCTGGTAGGCCTCGTCGCCGCTGAGGGTGGAGTTCAGGAAGGCGGCGCTGACACCCGCCTCGTGCAGCGCACCCACCTGGTCGTGCATCAGCGCGATCAGCGGCGAAATTACCAACGTGGCGCCCAGCCCTGCTTGTTGGCGGACGATGGCGGGAACTTGGTAGCACAGGCTTTTGCCGCCGCCCGTGGGCATGAGCACCAGCGCATCGCCGCCATCTGCCACGTGTTCCACGATGGCCTGCTGCGGGCCACGGAAGGCGTCGTAGCCGAACACGGTGCGCAGAATGTCGCTGCAAGCGTCCAGAGTGGTGCTGGAGGTGGAAGTGTCTGCTATCAAAATGGGAGCTCGCGGCGCAGTGGTTACGGGGGCTAGGGCACTAAAACATTCAAAACCCGGTGGTCGCCAGCGTGTGGCGTCGGGCTAAGGGTGATTCCCCTATTGTCGGGCAAGCCTGTCGCTACACTTGAACCCATGATTGCCCCGCCCATCGTGCTCGACACGCAGTCGCAAACCAAGGCCTTGTTGCAGTTGTGCAAACGGCTGGAGCGCGCCTGGACCCTGCCGGACATTTTGGCCGCCGTGGCACCTGTGGTGGAGGATGTGTTGGGCTATGCCCACGCGTGGCTGGCCCTGATGGGCGACCGGCCCGGATTTGTGTCCGTCATCAGTCAGGTCACTTCCGATGCGGACTACCGGCAACTGCATACCAAGGCGCAGACCATGGACATCCCCATTGCGGGCGACCGCATGCTGGAAGAAATCATGGCGGCCGACCACGTGGTGGTGGTGGAGGATGCCCGCACAGACCTGCGCACCAACAAAGAGGTGGTGGCCCAGCTGCTCAATCGCACCATCATCAACGTTCCCTTGCTGCTGGCCGATGAGCGTTTGGGCGTGATTGGCATCGGCACTTTTGGTGATGTGGAGGGCGTGCGCCCCCCGGTCGATTGGCAGCTCGACTTTATGCAGGCGCTGGCCAGCCATGTGGCCGTGGCACTGGACCGGGTGCGCTTCATGCAGGCACGCAAATTTGCCGAAGACGCGCTGTACCAAGAGAAAGAACGCCTGCAGGTCACCCTGCACTCCATCAGCGACGCGGTGATCACCACCAACGCCGACGGCGAGCTGCTCTATATCAACCCGGTGGCCGAAGCGCTCACCGGCTGGACGCTGGCTGGCGCCGTGGGGCGCCCCTACCAGACTGTGTTTCGCCTGGGCGACATGGGAGGGGGTGTCGCCGGCATCGACCTGGTGGCCGAGGCGATTGCGGCGGCGGAAACCCACCGCTACCCGCAGCTCAGCCTGGCGCACCGTCTGGAGGGCAGCCTGCTGGTGGAGGCGGCGGTGTCGCCCATCCGGGATGCGGACGGTGAGGTACAGGGCGCGGTGCTGGTGTTTCGCGATGTGACGGAGCAGCGCCGCCTGAACCAGGAGATGGCCTTTCAGGCCACGCACGACGAACTGACCGGCCTGGGTAACCGCCGCGCCTTTGAGCAGGCGCTGGCCGAGTGTTTTGACCGCACGCGCGACCAGGACCAGCGCCACGTGGTCTGCTACCTGGATCTGGACGAATTCAAGGTGGTCAACGATACCTGCGGCCACACCGCGGGCGACGAGCTGTTACGCCAGGTGGCCCAGCTGTTTTCCGAGGTGTTGCGCGAAGAAGACCACCTGTGCCGCATCGGTGGCGACGAGTTCGGCATCATCCTGACCCACCAGACCGTGGCCCAGGCCCTGCGCGTGGCCGAGCGCCTGCAGCTGAGCCTGGCGGCCTACCGCTTTGTGTGGCGCGACCAGAGTTTTGGCGTAGGCGTGAGCGTGGGCATGGTGATGCTGGACGCGCAGAGTGAAAGCGTGGGCGCGCTCTTGCAGGCCGCCGACAGCGCCTGCTACGTCGCCAAGGATTCGGGCCGTGGCCGCATCCATGTGTATGCGAGTGATGACCCGGCGTTGGCGCAGCGCTATGGCGTGATGGAGTGGGTGAGCCGCATCGAGCATGCGCTGCAAGAAGACCGCTTTGTGCTGTATGGCCAGCCCATCGTGCCGGTGAACCCCGGCCCGGCCGTAGGGCTGCACTGCGAATTTTTGCTGCGTATGCGGGACGAGGCGGGTGCGCTGGTGCTCCCGGGCCAGTTCATGCCCGCGGTGGAGCGCTACCACCTGGCCGCGCGCGTAGACCGCTGGGTGGTGACGCATGCGCTGCAGTGGATGGTGGCGCACCAGGACCATATCGACCAGTGCTCGATCAACCTGTCGGGCCAGTCGCTGGGGGACGAGGTGTTCATGGCCTTTGTGCTGGACACGCTGGCCCACACGCCCTTGCCATGCCGCAAGCTGTGCTTTGAGATCACCGAGACCGCAGCCATCAGCAACCTGCACACCGCCAAGCATTTCATTGACACCCTGCGCCAACTGGGCTGCAGGCTCTCGCTGGACGACTTTGGCAGCGGCCTGTCGTCCTTCGCCTATTTGCGCAACCTGCCCGTGGACGAGCTCAAGATCGACGGCCAGTTTGTGCGCGACATTGCCACCGACGCCATTAGCCTGGCCATGGTGAAGTCTATTCACGAGATTGGCTGCCTCATGGGCAAGAAAACCGTGGCCGAGTTTGTCGAGAGCCCGGCCATTCTGGAACTGCTGCGTGGCTTTGGCGTGCACTACGCCCAGGGGTATGCGGTGGGGCACCCCATGCCGCTGGACGCCTTGCTGGCGCTGCACCTGGGCCAGGCCTAAGACCATTTGGCCTTCACGGCCGCTGCGTTGTGAATTAAAATAATCAAATCCCAAGGGGCGCTGCAGCTGGCGCCTGCCTTCAATACAGGCAGGCCACCGGTCAGGCTTGGGACTCCCAACTGCGCTCACTTGTTTAAAACCACACAGTGAGCCGCACCATGAAGCCCATCACCTACACCCGCGCACAAGCCCTGCCAGGCATTCTGGAGAAGCGCATCGCCATTTTGGACGGCGCCATGGGCACCATGATCCAGCGCTTCAAGCTGGGCGAGGCGCAGTACCGTGGCGAGGGCTACTCCGGCCCCGGCAGCCAGGGCGACCGCTTCAAGGACTTCCACAAAGACGTCAAAGGCAACAACGAGTTGCTGAGCCTGACCCGGCCTGACGTGATCAGCGACATCCACGAGCGCTACCTGGCCGCGGGTGCCGACCTGATTGAGACCAATACTTTCGGAGCCACCACCGTGGCCCAGGCCGACTACGACATGGCCGATCTGGCCATCGAGATGAACCTGGTGTCCGCCAAGCTGGCCCGCGCCGCCTGTGACAAATACAGCACCCCCGACAAGCCCCGCTTCGTGGCCGGCGCCCTGGGCCCCACGCCCAAGACCGCCAGCATCAGCCCCGACGTGAACGACCCCGGCGCGCGCAACGTGACGTTTGAAGAATTGCGCGCCGCCTACTACGACCAGACCAAGGCGCTGGTGGAGGGCGGCAGCGATGTGATTCTGGTGGAAACCATTTTCGACACGCTGAACGCCAAGGCCGCGCTGTTTGCCGTGGACGAGTACTTCGAAGCCAGCGGCCAGCGCCTGCCCATCATCATCAGCGGCACGGTGACCGACGCGTCGGGCCGCATCTTGAGTGGTCAGACGGTGACCGCTTTCTGGCATAGCGTGCGCCACGCGCAGCCGCTGGCCATTGGCCTGAACTGCGCACTCGGTGCGGCGCTGATGCGTCCCTATATCCAGGAGCTGAACAAGGTCGCGCCCGACACCTTCATCAGCTGCTACCCCAACGCGGGCCTGCCCAACCCCATGAGCGACACCGGCTTTGACGAGACCCCCGACGTGACCAGCCGCCTGGTGCGCGAGTTTGCGGAAGAGGGCTTGGTCAACATCGTGGGTGGCTGCTGCGGCACCACGCCCGATCACATTGGCGCCATCGCCCATGCGGTGAACCCCATTGCTGCACGCAGTGTGCAGCGCAATTTCTTCTACAAAGAGGCAGCCTGAGATGAAAAAAGTCACCTGGGGCGTGTTGAGCACCGCCAAGATCGGCATGGAGAAGGTCACGCCAGCGCTCATGCGCAGCCAGTGGTGCGATGTGCAGGCGATTGCCTCGCGCAGCCTGCCTAGCGCGCAGGCTGCGGCGGACAAATTGGGTATTCCCAAGGCCTATGGTTCGTACGAAGAGTTGCTGGCCGACCCGGCCATCGAGGCGATCTACAACCCCTTGCCCAATGACCTGCATGTGCCCATGACGCTGGCTGCGGCGCGCGCCGGCAAGCATGTGCTGTGCGAGAAGCCGATTGCGCTGAACGCGAACGAAGCGGCGCAGCTGCGCGAAGTGGCGGGCAAGGTGCACATCATGGAAGCCTTCATGGTGCGCTTTCACCCGCAATGGCTGCGCACGCGCGAGCTGGTGCAGAGCGGCGCCCTGGGCGAGGTGCGCACTGTGCAGGTGTGGTTCTCGTACTTCAACCGCAATGCCGACAACATCCGCAACCAACCCGGCACGGGTGGGGGGGCGCTGTTTGACATTGGCTGCTACCCCATCGTGGCGGGGCGCTTTTTGTTTGGCGCCGAGCCGGTGCGCGTGATGGCGCTGGCCGACATGGACCCCGACTTTGGCGTGGACCGGACTTTCAGCGCGTTGTTGGATTTTGGCGGTGGCCGGCACCTGGACTTCACGGTGTCCACCCAGTCCGCGCCCTACCAGCGCGTACACGTCATGGGGACCGAGCAGCGCGTGGAGATCGAGATTCCGTTCAACGCGCCCCAGGGCCAAGAAACGCGCATATTCGTCGACGGCGGCAAACAGCTGGGCGGTGCCGGTGCGGTGACGGAGACCCTTGCCGCCTGCGACCAGTACAGCCTGGAAGGCGATGCGTTCTCGCTGGCCATCCGCGGCGAGCAGCCCCTGCATTACGGCGTGGAAGACGCCATCCAGAACATGCGCATCATCGACGCACTGTTTGCCTCGCAGCGCAGTGGCCGCTGGGAAGCGGTCTAGGCCGCCACACTCACAATTACAGGTCTTTTATGCCCCAAGCCCCCGCCAACACTGCGCAAGAAGCTATGAAAAATGTAGCGCCCATGATGCTCTCCGGTCTGGAGCCCATCCGGGTCGATGCGAGTTCGCTCTTCGTCAACATCGGCGAGCGCACCAACGTCACCGGTTCCAAGGCCTTTGCCCGCATGATCCTGAATGGTCAATTCGAGGAAGCCCTGGCTGTGGCGCGCCAGCAGGTGGAAAACGGCGCCCAGATCATCGACATCAACATGGACGAGGCCATGCTGGACAGCCAGGCCGCCATGGTGCGCTTCCTGAACCTGATCGCCTCCGAGCCCGATATTTCCCGCGTGCCCATCATGATCGACAGCTCCAAGTGGAGCGTCATTGAGGCCGGGTTGCGCTGCGTGCAAGGCAAGGCGGTGGTGAACTCCATCAGCATGAAAGAGGGCGTGGACGCCTTCAAGCACCAGGCCAAACTGCTGCGCCGCTATGGCGCGGCCGCCGTGGTCATGGCGTTTGATGAAAAGGGCCAAGCCGACACCTACGAGCGCAAGGTGGAGATTTGCGAACGCGCCTACCGCATCCTGGTGGACGAGGTGGACTTTCCGCCCGAAGACATCATCTTCGACCCGAACATCTTCGCCATCGCCACCGGCATCGAAGAGCACAACAACTACGCGGTGGACTTCATCAATGCCACGCGATGGATCAAGCAGAACCTGCCCGGCGCCAAGGTATCGGGCGGGGTGAGCAACGTGTCGTTCAGCTTCCGCGGTAACGATCCGGTGCGTGAGGCCATCCACACCGTGTTCCTGTACCACGCCATCCAGGCGGGCATGGACATGGGCATCGTCAACGCTGGCATGGTGGGCGTGTACGACGACCTGGAGCCCGCACTGCGCGAGCGCGTGGAAGACGTGGTGCTGAACCGCCGCCCCGACTCGGGTGAGCGCCTGGTGGAGATTGCCGAGACCGCCAAGAGCGGCGCCAAGGACGAAAGCAAGAAGCTGGAATGGCGAGGCACGCCGGAGGCGCCTGCGTCGGTGGGCCAGCGCCTGAGCCACGCGCTGGTCCACGGCATCACCGATTTCATTACCGTGGACACCGAAGAGGCCTACCAGGACGTGCTGGCCAAGGGCGGCCGCCCGCTGCACGTGATTGAAGGCCCACTCATGGACGGCATGAACGTCGTGGGCGACCTGTTTGGTCAAGGCAAGATGTTTCTGCCCCAGGTGGTGAAAAGCGCACGCGTGATGAAGAGCGCCGTGGCGCACTTGTTGCCCTACATCGAAGCAGAAAAGCTGGCGATGGTGGAGGCCGGTGGCGAAGCCAAGGCCAAGGGCAAGATCGTGATTGCCACGGTCAAAGGCGATGTGCACGACATTGGCAAGAACATCGTCACCGTGGTTCTGCAGTGCAACAACTTTGACGTGGTCAACATGGGCGTGATGGTGCCCTGCCACGAGATTCTGGCGCGCGCCAAGATCGAAGGCGCGGACATCATTGGCCTGTCTGGCCTGATCACGCCCAGCCTGGAAGAGATGCAGTACGTGGCTGGCGAGATGCAGAAGGACGACTACTTCCGCATCAAGAAAATCCCGCTGCTCATTGGCGGCGCTACCACCAGCCGCGTGCACACGGCCGTGAAGATTTCGCCGCACTACGAAGGCCCCGTGGTCTATGTGCCCGACGCCTCGCGCAGCGTGAGCGTGGCGCAAAGCCTGTTGAGCGAGAGCGCCACCAAGTACATCGACGAACTCAATTCCGATTACGACAAGGTGCGCCACCAGCACGCCAACAAGAAGCAGACGCCCATGTGGCCGCTGGCCAAGGCACGTGCCAACAAGACGCCGATCGACTGGGCAGCCCACCAGCCCACGGTGCCGAAGTTCATTGGCCGCCGCGTTTTCAAGAACTTTGACCTGGGCGAGTTGGCCAAGTACATCGACTGGGGCCCCTTCTTCCAGACCTGGGATCTGGCAGGCCCCTTCCCGGCCATCCTGAAGGACGAGGTGGTGGGCACCGAGGCCGTGCGCGTCTACGCCGACGGCCAGCGCATGCTCAAGCGCCTGATCGAAGGCCGTTGGCTGACGGCCAATGCCGTGGTGGCCCTGTACCCGGCCAACACGGTGAACGACGACGACATCGAGTTCTATACGGATGAGACTCGCTCTGAGGTCGCCATGACCTGGTACGGCCTGCGCCAGCAGACCGAGAAGCAGGAGATTGACGGCGTGATGCGCCCCAGCCGCTGCCTGGCCGACTTTGTGGCACCCAAGGGGGTGAAGGCCGACTACGCGGGTCTGTTCGCGGTAACCGCGGGCATTGGCGTGGACAAGAAGGAAAAATACTTCCTGGACGACCTGGATGACTACTCGGCCATCATGCTCAAGTCGATTGCCGACCGATTGGCCGAAGCCTTTGCCGAGGCCCTCCACCACCGCGTGCGCACCGACCTGTGGGGCTACGCGGCCGACGAGGCACTGAGCAACGAGGACCTGATTGCCGAGAAGTACAAGGGCATCCGCCCCGCACCGGGCTACCCGGCCTGCCCTGACCATAGTGTCAAGAAAGACATGTTCGACCTGCTGCAGTGCGAGGAGATCGGCATGGCGGTGACCGAAAGCCTGGCCATGACACCGGCGGCCAGCGTCAGCGGCTTCTACATTGGCCACCCGGACGCCACGTACTTCAACGTGGGCAAGATCAGCGACGACCAAGTGCAGGACCTGGCCCAGCGCCGCAACCTGAACCAGGCCGAGCTGCAGCGCCTGCTGGCGCCTAATTTGTAAGCAGTTGGTGCCGGCCCAAGACGCTGGCTTTACCCGATGTTACAAATCAGACACGCCGCAGCCGGTCGCGGTGTGTACCTTTGGCTTAACAGGCAACAAGCCCCTTTTGCTGGAGGAAAACCATGAGTACCGTCACCATTCCCGGCGTGCCGCAACCCGCCGCCCACCGGATGCTGTGGGCCATCATTGCGGCCCTCGGCGCGACCACATTGGCTTTGGGCGCCGCCCTTGTGCAGGTGAATCGCCAGAGCGCCGAAGAGGTCGCTCCGACCACGCCGCTGACACCCGTGGCCACCGTCGCGTCGGTGTTGGAGCCGGAGCTGGCCAAAAATGAAGAAATAGTGGCGGAAGCCCCCGTAAAACCTGCGCCAGTAGCTCCTAAAAAGATAGTGAAATTCCAGTCCGCCAGTGCCAAGGCGCACAGCACCGTGGCGGCCAAGCCCCCGGCCAGCGAGCCATGGGAAGTCATGGACACTGCACCCACCGGAGCAGGTGTGCCCGTGGCTTCCAGTACCCCGCACAAGGCCCTTTGCGCGGTGTGCGGCACGGTGGAGTCTGTTACCCCGGTGGAGCGTGAAGCCAAGCCCAGTGGTGCGGGGGCCGTGGCCGGGGCGGTACTCGGTGGTTTGGTGGGCAACCAGTTTGGTGGGGGTGACGGCAAGGCGCTGGCCACCATCGCCGGTGTCTTGGGTGGCGGCTGGGCCGGCAACACCGTAGAGAAGAAGATGAAAAAAGACCTGGTCTACCGGGTCGACGTTCGCATGGAAGACGGTTCGGTGCGCTCCATCGAACAGAGCAACCCTGCCACCGTGGGCGCCCGGGTGAAGGTGGAGGGCAATAGCATCAGCCCGGCCACCGAACCGGCACCCGCCGCCTGACCAGGAGCGCTTCCCGCGTGGTTCGCCCCCTTTGAAATTGCCTTGCGTGCTATTATTTTTGCAAACCGCAAAAGGAATAGCGCATGAATATGGCAACGGCAACGCCCGGTGCGCCCGACGGGCCTCGCCCGCCTCCGCCCCCAGGCCGCCCTGAAAAACTGCGGTTGGGCGATGTGCTGGTCCAGCAGCGCCTGATTTCCCAAGAGCAGCTCCAACAAACCTTGGAGCTGCAGCGCACCACCGGCAAAAAGGTAGGGCGCCTGTTGATTGAAACCGGTGTCATCACCGAAGAGTTGCTGGCCAACGGCCTGGCCCGCCAGCTCCGCATCCCCTTTGTGAACCTGAAGACGTTTCCGTTTCGTGCGGAAGTCACCAAGCTGCTGCCCGAGAGCGCGGCCCGGCGCTTTCGCGCGCTGGTGTTGGAAGACAAGGGCGATAGCCTGTTGGTGGCACTGGGCGACCCGCTGGATTTGTTTGCCTACGACGAACTGACCCGCCTGCTCAAGCGCAATATTGGCATCGCCGCGGTGCCGGAGAGCCAGCTGGCACTGGCATTTGACCGGTTGTACCGCCGCACCGAGGAAATCAGCGGACTGGCCCGTGCCTTGGAAAAAGACTTGGGCGACGCGGTGGACTTTGGCGAGCTGACCGCCACCGTGGGCATTGAGGGCGCGCCCGTAGTGCGCCTGCTGCAGTCCTTGTTTGAAGATGCCACGCAGGTGGGCGCGTCGGACGTGCACATCGAGCCGCAAGAAGGATTTCTGCAAATCCGCGTGCGCGTGGACGGCGTATTGCAAACGCAGACCCAGGCGGACAAACGCATTGGCGGTGCGCTGGCCCAGCGCCTGAAGCTCATGGCCGGGTTGGATATTTCCGAAAAGCGCCTGCCGCAGGACGGTCGCTTCAGCGTGCGCCTGAAGGACAACACCATCGATGTGCGGCTCTCCACGCTGCCGACTACCTACGGTGAGTCCGCGGTCATGCGGCTGTTGAACCAGGGCGCCGGCATGCGGCGGCTGGACACCATCGGCATGCCACCGGACATGCTGAAGCGCTTTCGCGAAGTGCTCTCGCGCAGCTCGGGCATGGTGCTGGTCACCGGGCCCACGGGTTCTGGCAAGACCACCACGCTGTACGCCGCGCTGGCCGAAATCAATGCGGCCGAGCTCAAGGTCATCACAGTGGAAGACCCAGTGGAATACCGCCTGCCCGCCATCACCCAGGTGCAGGTGAACGACAAGATCGAGCTGACCTTTGCCCGTGTGCTACGCGCCTGCCTGCGCCAGGACCCGGACGTGATTCTGGTGGGGGAAATGCGCGACGCGGAAACTGCAGAAATTGGTCTGCGCGCTGCCATCACCGGGCACCTGGTGCTCTCTACCTTGCACACGCGCGACGCCATCAGCACGCCGTTCCGTTTGCTCGACATGGGCGTGCCGCCGTTTATGGTGGCCACCTCGTTGCAGGCTGTGATTGCCCAGCGTTTGGTGCGCATGAACTGCCCCGAATGCTCGGCGCCGCATGCCCCCACACCGCAGGAGCAATCTTGGCTAGACACCATGCTGGCGCCCGGCACCACGTTGACCCCCAAGCGCGGGCTGGGGTGTTCATCGTGCAATGGCACGGGCTACACCGGTCGGCAGGGGGTTTATGAGCTGTTGGAGATGGATGCCGTATTGACCCATGCCGCCTCCCACTCAGACCCTGCGAACTTCATGCGCGCTGCGCGTGAGCGCATGAAGGGCCGCACCATGGCTCACCATGCGCTGGAAATGGTGCGCCAAGGGCGCACCTCGCTGGCGGAGGCGCTGCGTATTGGCTTTGATGCCGACGACGACTTAGATCCTGAGGCTGCCTGATGGCGGTCTACACCTGGCGCGGCCGCAACAATCGGGGCGAAGCCGTCACTGGCCAGTTGGAGGCGTTGACGGAAGGCGGCGTGGCCGACCAACTTTTGTCGATTGGGGTGGCGCCGGTGCACATCGCGCTGGCCGAGGCCAAGGTCGAAAAATCCACCGAAGGGCTTCTGGCGCGGCTGAACCGGAAACCCGTCGTGGTGGAAGACTTGTTGATCTTCTCGCGCCAGATGTACACGCTGAACAAGGCGGGGGTGCCCATCTTGCGCGCCTTTGCGGGGCTGGAAGCCTCGGCCACCAAGCCGGCCATGGTGGACATGCTGAAAGACATACGCGCCAGCTTGGACCAGGGGCGGGAGCTGTCCGCTGCCTTGGCGCGCCACGGCGCGCTGTTTGGTGGGTTCTACATTTCTATGATCCGCGTCGGCGAGATGACCGGGCGGCTGACCGAGGTGTTTTTGCGGCTGACCGAGCACATGGAATTTGAACGCGATGTGCGGGAGCGCATCAAGCAAGCCACGCGGTATCCCACGTTTGTGATGATTGCGATGGCGATCGCCATCGTGATCCTGAACGTGTTTGTTATCCCGGTGTTTGCCAAGGTGTTTGCGGGGTTCAACACCCAGCTGCCCCTGATCACCCGCGGTCTGCTGGCATTTTCTGGCTGGATGATTGCCTGGTGGCCTCTGCTGCTGGCGCTGGTGTTTGTGGGGACTGTGGCGGTGCGGGCCTATGTGCGCACGCCTGAAGGGCGTTATCGCTGGGACTCGCGCAAGCTCAAGCTGCCCATCATTGGTGACATCATCCTGAAAGCGACGTTAGCGCGGTTTGCCCGCAGTTTTGCGCTGTCCAGCCAAAGCGGCGTGCCCTTGGTGCAGGCGCTGACTGTGGTGGCACAAACCGTGGACAACGCCTTCATTGGCAGCCGTATTGAGCAAATGCGCGACGGCATTGAACGCGGTGAAAGCATCTCGCGCTGCGCGGCGGCCACTGGGGTGTTCACGCCGGTGGTGCTGCAAATGATCAATGTGGGCGAAGAAACCGGCGAGTTGGATAACCTGTTGTTTGAAATCGCCGCCATGTATGAGCGCGACACCGACTACAGCATCAAGGGCCTCTCCGCCTCCATTGAGCCGATTTTGCTGGCGGTGATTGGCGTGCTGGTGCTGCTGTTGGCGCTTGGCGTGTTTTTGCCACTGTGGAACATGGGCCAGGCTGCCATGGGTAAGGGCGGCGGATAGGCTATGGCTGCGCTGCGGCCCGCCGCACAGCCGTCACCTGTGTGGGGTGGGCGGTTGGCGGAATGGGGTGTACTCGTCTTGCTGGTGTTGGTGATGGCCACTGTCTTTGTGTGGCAGCTGCGTGACGTGCGCGGCCAAGCCGAATTGGCACAAATCAAAAGGACCCTGGGCGCCCTGCGCACAGCACTTGTGGTCGCGCATCTAGAGACAGCGGTGGCCGGAAATCGCAGCAAAGCGGAGCCATCCGCAGCGCTGGCCCAACGCAACCCGTTTTTGGCGTTGGCCGCACTGCCTGCCAATTACGCAGGGTTGGCCGACGCCGAAGTGCTGGCCGCATTGCCGGGAGGCAATTGGGTGTTTGACCCTGCCTGTGCATGCGTGGGCTACCACCCGATGGAAACAAATAGGTTGGAATCGCCCCCGGGAGCACAAGCCCTCTGGTTCCAAGTCAGCAAGCCCCCGGGACCCTTGCAGATCACCCCGCAACTGTCTTACGTGTGGATGGGCCAAGTGGTGGATTAAGGCAGATGTAACAAAACCACGAAATAAGGGTAAATGGTGATGCAGATCACGTACTTAGCCCCCAAACTTGATGCACAACAATAGTTCATTGCAATAGAATTAAATTGCAATGCGTCTATCCATAGGACGTTGGAGCCCGTTTCAGGACGGAGCAAGAAGTTTTTTCAAACGAAAGGCGGACAACATGAAACAAGTACAACGCGGCTTTACGCTGATTGAGTTGGTGATGGTCATCGTAATCTTGGGCATTCTTGCCGCCGTCGCAATTCCCAAGTTTGTGGATTTGTCATCGGACGCGCGGAGTGCGGCTGTGGCGGGCGTGGCAGGGGCTCTATCCTCAGGCACCGCCATCAACTATGCTGTTTATTCGGGCAACAACTCCAGCTCTTCCAAGGTGACAGTGGACTCATGCACCAACGCCAGCCGTACCTTGCAAGGTAGTGCATTCCCAACCAGCGGCGGTACTTATTCCGCCGCCGGGACCTTTGTAACTACTGCAGGTACCTCGAATGCTTGCGTACTGACCCTGACCCCTTCTGGCGGCACTGCGGTCACGGCAGCTTTCACCGCTATCGCGGTTCCTTGACCGGTTTCTCAAGCTAGTCGTGCACACACGACTTCTGCAAAAGCCAGTGAGGGCAACTTCACTGGCTTTTGTTTTGGGTGCCAGCAATGGCTGGCCCATGGACTTTGACTGCAGCACGCAATGAGGGTGCGGACGCGAGCAGTGCCGCCTGTTGCTTTCTTTCTTCCGGCCAGCCTTTCGCCCAGTAGCTAAAGGCCTGCACCGCCAGGGATTCATCTTGGTGTTCGAGACCGATAGCCAGGGCAAACTGGACCAGATCGTATTCCAGCAAACCTTTGGCGAAATAGGTGCGCAATATCGTTGCGGCTTCCTCGTCGTGCCCTGCGCGCCGCTGCAGGAGAACGCCCAGTGCACGTGTGCGCGGAGCGTCTGGTTGCAGGCGTTGGAGTTGTTTTAGCGCCTCCGTTGCCTGCTCCTGTTGTCCGCGTTCTGTATAAAGAATGGTCAAGTTAGCCTGGATGTCCGGCACATTAGGGCGTGATGTGGCCACCGACTGAAGTGCCCACAAGGCGCCGGCACGGTCACCACTTGCGGCCATTTGGTCTGCTGCGAGAGAGGTGAGTTTCCGGTAGTGCGGGTTTATCGCAACGCCCTGCTGGAGCATGGCAAGTGCCCGGGTGTGCTCAGCTTCTCGTTCCTCCACCGGCATGTTCGTATTTCTCTGCAAGGCGTTGGTGGCGTGGATGCTTCCAACGATTAAACGCTCAGCCTGTATCGCTTCCCAACTGATGACTGCAGTCAACGCACTCGTTAGTAGTAGCGCAACCGCACCCAGTCGCAGCGCCAACGGACCGACAGGTTGTTGGCGCCTCTTTGCCTTCTTGTTCCGATGGGATAGGGGAATAGTGCATGCGAGCATGCCCAATACCACCATCCAAAGCGCGCCTGTGCTTGCAAGCCGCCAGGGAAAACCTGCGTTGCTGACGATCAGTAAAGCCAAAATGCTGCTCAGGGCGAACCCATTGAACGCAGCCTTGCGACCTGCCACTCCGTTTCGACCCCACTGCAATGTGTTTTGCACACACATCAGAAGGTAAGCCAGTAGAACTGCCAAACAACCGCCACCAATGATCACTCCATATTCACTCAGCAGTTGCAGGTATTCGTTGTGCGCGTAGAAATCAGTTTCTACTGAATTGTTCCAGCCTTGGTAAAGCGGAATATGAACTTCCCATGCCCCCGCCCCTACGCCAGTCCAGGGGCGATCCATCAGCATGCGTGCTGTCGACTTCCACATGCTTGCGCGTACGGAAAACGACCCTGCCGTGTACTCGGTGGCTCGCGCGAGGGACGCGGTGCGAAGCACACCGCGCTGAAGAGCCGTGTCGCCACTGCCTTCTTGTTGAATGCGGACGCTCTGGCTAGGTAGGCTTCCCAATACGAACACGGCCAAGGCGAATACCAGTACGACGGATAGTTTTGACCCAACGCTCCATCGCCGGATGGCTAGGGCGTCGTGGTAGCGCCAAACCATCCATGACAGCAGTGGCGTCAATACCCAGAGCGCTAGCAGTGCCGAGCGGGTGCCGGTCATCATCAAGACCACGATATTGAATGCCAACGATAAGGTCATCAACTGGCGCCAGTGGGTGCTCCGCAATTGCACCAAGGCCAACACTGAGAAAGGAAAGGTGCAAACGAGGTATTCGGCAAAGAAATTGCGGTTGACGAAGGTGGACGCGGGAGGTGCGGCTTGTGGAAACCAGGCAAGGTCTCCCCAGAACTGCGCTGCGGCCCACACACTTGCGCCCAGTGCGCCCGCATGGATACCCCATACCAGCATGGATAGGGTTGCGCGCCGAGCGATGTTCAGGGTTATCCAGAGCAGCAGTCCCAATACAGCCCATCGGGCGGCCTCCACTGCTGCTAGATAGGTGTGTGACCACAGCATGCTACCCAGCGCGTATAGGCCCAACACCGTGGGAAACGCCAGCAAGCCATGCCAACGCAAAGCTGGCCCCTTGCCGGTCTTGCACTGTTGCTGATACATCATGAAAATCCAGGTCATCGCCGCCATCAGCGTGCCGCCGGCAACGAGGATCGACTTCAAGGTGTCTTGCAGTACCAGTTCACTCGGAATCCCTGCTGCGGGCACCAAGGCAAGCATAGTGGCCAGAATCCAGGCGACCACATGCTCTGGGGGAGCTGTAAAAGCGAGGAGAAGGTGACTAGATGCGGGTTTTTTGGCCTTCGGCAAAGTCATATTCTTGGTAAGCTCAGACAGAGTTGATGGCGCGGATCTTTGCAATTGGAAATGCCCCAACCCTTGTGAATAGGGTGCAATTAGCTCCTAAAAAAATAGCAAATGTAAACCATTCATGCAACAGCGACCTCAGTATCCCTTCGCTAGTAGGGCCGCAACATGCGGTGCGCGTGGCTTCACGCTGGTGGAACTGATCATGGTTATTGTGCTGCTGGGTGTGCTGGCGGTATATGCAGTCCCCCGGATGTTGAACACAGGCGATTTTTATGCCCGTGGGTTTCATGACCAGTCGCTGGCGTACCTGCGGTATGCGCAAAAGACCGCCATTGCCCAAAGGCGCACGGTGTGCGTGGACTTGTCGGCCAATGGTATCGCGTTGAAAATTGCGTCTGCCGAGGCAATAACAACCTGCACCGCCACGTTATTGGGTCCTTCTGGAGAAGCAGGGTTGACTGCCCGAGGTACCGTGGCATTTAGCGCATTGCCGACGGACTTTGTATTCGATGGGTTGGGCCAACCACTAACGACCGGTGGTGTGGCGATGACGACAACCCAGGTGCTTCAGGTGACCGACGTCGCCAAGACCATCACGATTGAGCCCGCTACAGGGTTTGTGCATGAATAAGCGGCAACAAATCGGTTTCACCTTGATTGAACTGATCATCTTTATAGTGGTGGTGGGAGCGGGCCTGGCCGGCATTTTGTCGGTGATGAACACGGTGGTGAAGTCCAGTGCCGACCCCATGGTACGCAAGCAGGCGATTGCGCTGGCTGACTCTGTCATGGAGGAGGTTCTGCAAAAGGCGTATGACGACCCCGACGGAACTCAAGGCAATGAAACCACCCGTGACACCATGGACGATGTGGACGATTTCAACGGGAAAACTCAAACCTTGTTTTCTCTACCTACTGAGCTGAGTGGCTACACCATTGCCATCACCGTTGCAGCAGACTCCACCACCTTGTCCATCGCAGCCAAAAAAATCACCGTGACGGTTGCCAAAGGTGCCGAGTCCGTCACGATGACTGGCTATCGCACCAACTATTGACCATGCGTTCACACATCTGCACACAGCGTGGCTTCACCCTCATCGAGTTGGTGATGGTCATCGTCATCATGGGGGTTATTGGAGGGGTGGTGGCGGTGTTTATGCGAGCGCCCATTAATGCTTACTTTGACAGCGGACGTCGCGCGGCGCTGACCGATATCGCGGATACGGCGGTGCGTCGCATGTCCAGGGATATTCGAAAGGCCCTGCCGAATAGTATTCGCGTACCCAATGCGCAGTGCTTGGAGTTCATTCCCACGCGCACCGGGGGACGGTACAGAGCGGCCGACAGCACAGCGGGAGACGGCACTGCCCTTGACTTCACCGCCCCAGATAGTCAATTCAATATGCTGGGGAGCAATACTGCTTGGCCTACAGATCAACAGATCCGGATCAATGACGTGATTGCGGTCTACAACCTGGGAATTACTGGGTCCGATGCGTATGTTGGTGACAACACATCGACCGTCACTGGCGTGACCGACGGTACAGAGACCGTGATCAAGATTACTGCCAAGCAATTTCCATTGGAATCTGGAAGCCACCGGTTTCACGTGATCCCTTTAGATGAAAAGGTGGTGGCGTATGTATGTGCCTCTGACAATACATTGCGCAGGACGGTCACTTCGGCTAACTTCACCAGTGCTTGTCCATCGACAGGCCCTATTCTAGCCAGCAACGTATCGTCATGCTCCTTTGTCTACAACGGCAGTGACTTGCAGCGCAATGCCTTGGTGCAGATAGGCATCAACATGACATCCAACAACGAAACTGTGAGCCTGTATCACGAGGTACATGTAAACAATACGCCATGAACTCCGTCCCGTTGCCCCAGCGTGGATTTGCAGCCATTGCAGCCATTTTTTTAGTGGTGATTCTGGCCGCCTTGGGCGGCTTTATGGTGACGTTTTCAAATACGCAGCAGATCACCTCTGCACAGGATGTGCAAGGCTCGAGAGCATATTGGGCGGCGCGTGCAGGTCTTGCATGGAGTATTGCGAGTTTGACGGCATCTTCTGCAAGTTGCCCAACACCTCCATCCCCATTCACGATTGACGGATTTGCAGTGGCAATCGGCTGTGTTAAAGCCACCTATAGCGAAGCTGGAGCGACAGTGGTGATTTATAGACTGGAGGTACGGGCTAGCCAGGGGGCAGGTGTTTCTACCGTTGAACGCAGCGTATCCGCATCCATGGAAATTTCAGTCCCTTAAGTATCGGATGAACTCATCATGAACAATCGCTTTTTCCTGCGTTTGGCCTACGTGTTGCTGGTGTTTCTAAGCATTACCACCAGCTTGCTGTCCAGCGCCGCGACGGTGACTTTTTTGGCTTCCGGGAATTGGACCGCGCCCACAGGAGTGACTTCAGCAACTGTGGAGGCATGGGGCGGCGGCGGAGGGGGAGGGGCGGCAACGGGTAATCCCGCCAAAGGCGGTGGAGGTGCAGGCGGTCAATATGCGAAGAAGGTAGTGGGGGTGACGCCGGGAAACGTTTATGCGATTGTGGTGGGGGGGGGCGGAGCAGGGGGGGGCACTACTGATGGGAGTGGGGGCGTTGCCACCACTTTTGCCGGGACTAGTCTTGTTGCCATGGGCGGAGCCGGGGGGGGGCTGGCCTCAGCCAACAATTCTGGTGGAGCAGCCGGAGCTGGCACTACTACGAGCGGGATTGGGGACACTGTTTTTGCCGGCGGCAATGGTTCTGCTGGCGCTGCCGGTGGGGCCGGCGGAGCTGGCGGCGGCGGGGCGGGCAGTAGTGGGGCGGGAGGTAACGCCACTGGCAATACTGGTGGTACGGGTACTGCAACCGGCGGTGGCGCCGGGGCCGCAGGCGTAGCCGGTGGCACGGGAGCAAACTGTGCCAATGCCGCCGTGGTGGCTGGCGGCGGCGGATGTGGCGGCAATGCTACCAATGGGAATGATCGTGCGGGTGGCGCGGGTGCGGCGGGCAAAATAATCATTACTTATGTAGCTCTGCCCACAGTTGCCACCAACCCCGCAACGCTTGTTTCAGCTCTGGGTGCTACCTTGAACGGTACGGTCACCAGTGACAGTGCTACTACTACGGTGGTGTTTGAGTACGGATTGACCACGGCGTATGGCAGTAGCGTGACAGCGACGCAAAGCCCGGTTGCCGCCAATGCAAGCTCGGTGGCCGTGTCGGTTGCCGTCACCGGTCTGGCGGCCGGGTCCACTTATCATTACCGGGTCAAGGGGACGAACAGCACCGGTACTGTCAATGGCGCGGATGCCACTTTCACTACGCTTCCGGCCTTGAGCAAAGTGGCCAGTGCGGCCTCGGCGTCCGTGGGGGACGTAGTCACATTTACCATCACCTTTTCAAACTCAACTGCGATTGCTTTTGCCAGTAAAACTGTAACCGACACGCTTCCTACGGGAATGAGTTACGGCTCACACGTCGTGTCCGGCGGTTCAGTTGCCGTCGCAGGACAAGTCGTCACTTGGACCACGCCAGTCCTTCCTGCCAACAGTAGCGCGACGATGACTTTGGCCGTAGGCCTGTCGCAGCAGGGAACCTTGACCAATTCGGTTGCATCCACTGGCTTCACCACGGCCACTGCTTCTGTGCTGGTATTGGCGAACGCGGTAACTCACTTTCGTATGGATGAGCCCGTGGGTTCCTGGACAGGTGCTGCGGGTGAAGTGTTGGACAGTGGAGGCACCGGTTTGCACGGGCGTCGTATCACTACAACATCGCCTACAACGACCAATGAAATAGCGCCGACCTCGACTATTGCTTCCCAGTTCTCCTCGGTTATTGGGGGGTTTTGCAACGCGGCAAGTTTTGACGGCAATGCGGTAGTGCAGGTTGCCTCCAGCGCACAATTTAGCTACACGACCACGTTGTCCGCGTCGGCCTGGATCTATCCCACAAGCTACAGCAGCGACCTCTCATCCATTCTTTCAAACGACCAGAACTACGAATTTCACCTGAACTCCACTGGCAAGCTGTACTGGTGGTGGGGCGGCCCTTCGTTGACCAGTGCAGCCACCATTCCGCTCAACCAATGGACCCATGTAGCCATCACGTTTGACTCTTCTCCCACAGGAGGGCGTCAGCGCATTTATATCAATGGCGTACAGGACGCGAACACCAACAATTGGAAAGGGACTCTCAGTTCAAACCCTTGCAATTTCTATATCGGAGGGGATGTGGCAACGGGATCTTGCGCAGTACTCACTGCACGCAACTTCAAAGGCAATATTGATGAAGTGAAGCTGTATGCTAAAGAATTGTCCGCAGCAGAGGTTCAGGCGGACATGACGCTCGGTCGCTCCTGCTCGGGGACTTACGATCATATTCAAATTGAACATGATGGCGCAGCATCGATATGTACCCCAGAGGCCGTAACGGTGAAGGCTTGTTTGAATGCCAGTTGTTCCACGCTGTATACAGGGGCTGTCACGGTTCAGTTGTCGCCTGCTGGTTGGGTGGGGAGCAATACCTTCACATTCTCTGGTGGTATTGGCAGCCGACAGTTGAGCAATGGAACGCCTGGCGATGTCACGTTGGGCACGGTCAGCGCTTCGCCGCTTCCCGCTTCAGCTACGCGGTGTTTTAACGGCGCCAGTGAAACCTGCACGATGAATTTTGCCAATGCTTCATGCACATTTGATGCGGTGGAGACGAATGCGGCACCACAGACGAGGCTCTTCACCAAGCTGGCCAGTACTGCTTTCAGTGTGGATGTGCTTGCCCTTAGCAGTAGCACCACGATCAATACCGGTTTCACCGGTGCCGTAGACGTTGATTTGGTAGATACCTCTAGTGTGGCCTGCCCTAGCGGGACGGGGTTAAATACTGCGACTAGCATTACCTTTGCCGGAGCAGATGGCGGCCGCAAGCCCGTTTCATTTACCTACAACGCGGCGGCGCCCAATGTTCGCGTACGGATGCGAGTTGGAGCATCCGCACCCGCGTGTTCCACGGACAACTTCGCCATTCGTCCGGCTGCTGGGCAGTTAAATACCACTGCGTTAGCCACGCCCCCTTCCGCGACCGCTTCACCGTCCTTCAAAGCGGGGGCAATTTTCGGTTTGAGTGCCACCACCAACGTTAGTTCGAGTTATGGTGGAACCTGGACGCTAGACAGTACCAAACTCACTGCGCAAACCACAACGCAAGACACAACTCAGCAAACGGGGGGGGTAATCGGAACTCTGACACCAGGTTCTTTGGTCGCCAACGCGAGTGCTGCGAATGCCACCTACAGCGAGGTCGGATACCTGTATTTGGCCCCCGGTGCGTTTATTGACAGCAGTTTCACTGCGGTGGACAGAGCTGCCGGCGATTGCGTTACCAGTACAACGGGAGGGGCCAACCTGTCGGATGTTCTATCTGGAGGCAAGTATGGCTGCGACATTGGCAATCGCAGTACTGTGTCTCTGGGCCGGTTTTATCCGGACCATTTCACATTAACTGCGCCTGTTGTAACGCCATTTTGTGCGGCTGCTGCGCCAGCGGTCCCGTTTACGTACTTTGGCCAAGATGGCTTTGCGACTGCATTTACTATGGCAGCGCAAAATTCGGCAAATGCGACGACCCAAAACTACCGAGGCGTCTTTGCTAAATTTGTGCCGACGACGCATGCAAATTACGCCTTTAGTGCGACCGTGTTGCCCGCAGGTTCGGCTTTGCAAGCCAGTGCAACGGCTCCCACAGGTACTTGGGTCGATGGTGTGGCTGCCGTCACTGCACGTCACCAAATTGGCCGCCCCACTAACGCTTCCGCTGACTTGCTGATTACCGTAAGCGCGACCCCTACGGATGGGGAAGCTAGTGCGTCGGCCACTGCTGTTGGCAGCAATGTGCGCCTACGCTATGGCCGCTTGCGCATGCAAAACGCGTATGGGTCTGAGTTGTTGGCGCTTCCGATGTCCTTGGAGGCGCAGTACTGGAACGGCATTTACTACGCGACCAATACGGATGACAGCTGCACAACCCTGCCCATGAGCAGCATCGTTATGTCCAACTTCACTGGCAACCTGGCAGCGTGCGAGACCCACATGACGCCGACGGGCACCCAAACATTGGCAAATGGAAAATTGGCAGGGTTCACGCTCACCAAGCCGGGGACGGGCAACAGTGGAAGTGTCGATCTGGCAGTCAATGTAACGGGTACAGGTAGCGGAAATACCTGTGTAGCCGCCACGTCCAGTGCTGCCACGGCCGCCAATCGGCCCTGGTTTGGGCCCAATATAGGAGGTCGTGCCACCTTTGGTATTTACCGCAGTCCTTTGATTTATTTGCGGGAAAACTATTGACCACCGGATTTTGGATTTGCCAATAGAGTGAAAACTACCTCAAAAGGCTGTCATGATTGCACCATCAGCTATTAAAATGAGAGCAAACCACTTTGCCAGCCGCCGTACATGATTGACGCACCGACCCTCTGCACTGCCAGCGTGCTTCCAGGACGGGCCCGCTAACCATGCGCTGGCCCTGGAAACGCAAGTCTTCTGGCGACCTGCTCATTGTTTCGTGGGCTGACCAAGCCCTAGCCTATGTGCTGGCACGTCCCAACGCAAAAGGCCACACTATCGTACGCACAGGTGTAGAGCGGCAGGTGGGAGACAACCGTGATGATCTGGTGCGCCGGCTCCAGGGCCTGGGCCTCAAAGGCATGCGCACCCACATCATGCTGCGTCCGGAGCAGTACCAATTCCTGCAAATTGATGCCCCCTCGGTACCCCCGGAGGAGCTGCGTTCGGCGGCACGGTACCAAGTGCGGGAGTTGGTGGACGTGCATCTGGACGACATTACGCTTGACGTGATGCAGCTGGGCGATGGCAATGAGAAGGGGCAGGCGCACTTGTTTGTGATCGCCGCCAAAAGCGTCTTGGTGCGCGAAGCCATTGCGTTGGCGGATGCCTTGGATTGGGATGTCAGCGTGATTGACGTGCAGGAAACAGCGCAACGCAATTTGCAAAGTGTGTTGGCCCGACATGAGGGGCGGCTTGACCGGGCGACTGCGGCTTTGTTGCTGTGCGATGGCAAGCAAGCGATGTTGACCATCAGTGCTAACGAGGAGCTGTATTACACGCGTCGCCTTGAATTGCCCGAGGGTTTTCTCTCGATGGCCTGGAGTCAGAGTGAGGTGGTTGCTGAGACGGAAGGCTATATGCCCGTGAGTGAGTACGTGCCCGACTACAGTGTCGGTGGTGTGGCCCATGGCAACGACTATTCCGATGCGCGTGGCAGCGTAGCCGCATCCGCCGGTGCTGGTCAGGCCGACACGGAGCGAACCCAGCGATTCTTGGTGGAGGTGCAGCGGTCACTGGATTTGTGGGATCGAACTTGGAGCCAGTTGCCATTGGCCGGTTTGCGGGTTTTTGCTGGGGAGCGGTCAGAAGAGCTTGCTGCTTGGCTCACCCGCGAGATTGGGCAAACAGTGGGGGTGCTGGATATGACGCCCCATTTCTCCGGCTTGAACGCGGCCGATGGAGCGGATGCGACCTACTGTTTACCTCTGGTTGGTGTGCTGCTTCGCACCGAAGACCGTAAGTTCTGAGCGCACCATGCCCCAGCAAATCAATCTCTGCACGCCGATCCTGCTCAAGCCCAAGCGCTATTTTTCGGCGCAGACCATGGTGCAGGCGCTGGCAGTGTTTGTTGTCGTAGGTGGCGGCCTGTGCGGTACGTGGGTTTGGAGCCTCGAGCAGGCCTCAAATGGATTGCGGCAGGTCATGGAAACCCAACGGCAGGAAATGGACCGCCTGAAGGCTGCGATGGCCGCGAATGCAGCCAGTGCCGCCCCGCTGGACCCCGCCTTGCAAACACAATTGCAAGATCTGCGAGTTCAAATGTTGACACAGGAGAAAGTGTTGAAGGCCTTGCAGCAAGGCCGTATGGTGCCTGGCGCAGCCCATTCAGACCGTCTGATTTTGGTGTCTCGCAGTATCCCTGCGCAGGTCTGGGTCACGGGCGTGGATGCAGACAGCAGCCGGTTAGAGGTGACGGGTTACACCCTGGAACCGTCTGCCCTGAACGACTGGGTGGGCCGACTAGGGGCAAGCCCATTGATGCAAGGTTTGAAGCTCGCTACGGTCAAGGTGCAAAACGCGCGTCTGGCAAATTCCGTGGTCGCCGGAGCCGCAGCACCGGCAGGCCGGGAGGCCTGGTCGTTCAACCTGGTTAGTGCACAGCCACTCGCTCCTGCTGCACCGTCCGCCAATGGGAGGACGCCATGAAAGCGTGGTGGTTGCAACAAGCGGCCCGTATTGATGCGTTGAGTCTGCGTGAGCGCGGGGTCTTGTTTTTTTCGCTGATCGTCACTTGTTTGGCGCTGGCAGACGTGTTGTGGCTCTCTCCGGCCATGGATGCGCACACCAAACTGACGCGCCAGGTTGGGACCCAAAGTACTGAGGTGCAACGTTTGCGGGCGGAGTTACAGGCTACCCCCACGCCTGTGGATGTCAACAAACCGGCCCGTGCCGAATTGGCGCAGCTGCAGTTGCAGCTACAAACGACCAAACAAAATATCAGTACAGAGTCGGGCAGTGGCAGCCCATCCTTGGAGCCAGTGCTCGTAGAGTTCTTGCGGCGTCGAGACGACTTGGTCCTAGTGTCGACCGCAACACTGAAGCCTGACGTAGCGGCAGGAAATGACACAGCTGCCGTCCCCGGAGTGGCGCGGCGTGGGGTGGAGTTGAAGGTAACCGGCCCCTATGCCGAACTGGTGAAATATGTCAAAAGTCTGGAGCAGGCCTTGCCGAATCTGCGTTGGGGCTTGATGCAATTACGCAGCGAAAAGCAGCCACCAGAGCTGACCCTGCAGGTCTACGTGCTGGAGGTGCAGCCATGACGATGCGCCAGTGCCAGTATCTGGGAATTGTGGTGGGTGTTTGCCTGCAGATGGCAGTGTGCGCGGCGATGGCGCAAGAGGCCCGAGACCCCACATTGGCGCCTGCAGATGCTGTGGGAATGTCGGGCTCATCCAGCAGCACAGCGCCTACGCAAAGCACCACCGTGATCGTGCAAAACGGCAAACCGTTTCTCGTTGTAGGTACTCGTTTGGTGGCCGTGGGGCAAAAAGTGGGTACCGCAACGCTGGAGCGTGTCACGGAAACTGAGATCTGGTTGCGCGATGGCAAGCAACTCACCCAGGTATCGCGATTTAGCGGCATCCAGCGCAGCGTGGCCAAGAGCACGCCCGTTTGCGCCCCAGTGGCACGCAAGAAGCGCTCGGACAAAGTGGTTCGCGCCCCCGCTCGCGCCGTGGCATCTGGCACCACACCTCCTCCCTCTACAGCCCGTTCCGCCGCTCCCTGCCTGGGAGGCCAACCGTGAAGTCTAGATCCATGAAACAGCTACTCGCACCCTCGCACTGTCTTTGGCGTGGCCCCGTGGACAACGCACCCTATATTCTGTTGTTGGGGGCCTTTCTGCTAGCGGGCTGCGCCAACGACCGCCCGCTGCGCACCCCCGATGTCAGCGCCGCAGTGCGTGCGGAGCTGCCGCCCGAGTTAGTCAAACCTGCAGGGGGCGTGCCCCAAAAGGTGAGCGATGCGCTGGCAGAACCTGCGCCGCCGGCCGTCGCCCTGCCACCGGAGCCGCGTCTGGACTTGCTGGTGAACAACGCGCAGGCGCGCGAGGTGTTCCTCGCCATCGTCGCCGATACCCGCTACAGCATGCTGATGCACCCCGATGTCGCGGGCACCTTGTCGGTCACCCTGCGCGGTGTGACGGTTACCGAGGCGCTAGAGGCCATTCGCGATGTGTATGGTTACGATTTCAAGATCGAAGGCCGCCGCATCACGGTCTACGCCCCCACATTGCAGACGCGGGTGTTCACGATCAATTACCCCACCTCACAGCGCACGGGTAACAGCGAGCTGCGTGTATCGTCGGGTGCAACCCAAAGCACCAGTACCGGCACCGGTGCTTCAGGATCCAACTCCACGGGGACTACTGCCACGCAGCTGGAAAACAGCAGGGTGTCCACCACATCGCGCTCCGACTTCTGGGGGGAGATGACGGGTGCCATCAAGAGCCTGGTGGGCAGTGGAGAGGGCCGCAGCGTGGTGTCCAGCCCGCAGGCCGGTATTTTGGCGGTGCGTGCCATGCCTGAAGAATTGCGCCAAGTCGACAAGTTCCTCAAAGCTACGCAGGCATCGGTGGAGCGCCAGGTTATGCTGGAGGCCAAAGTGGTGGAAGTGGAACTACGCGATGGCTACCAGAGTGGTGTGAACTGGGGCGCATTCGGTAGCGACGTGAATGGTCAAGCAGCAGCTGGCGTAATTGGCAGTGGTGTTACCAGTACCAATCCATTTGTGCAAGGTACGACCACCATCAATGGTGCCGTCGCGTTCCCGGCGATAGCGACAGGCGGCGGCCTGTTTGGCCTGGCCTTGGCCACCAGCCAGTTTGGCGCAGTGCTGGGCTTTCTGGAAACGCAGGGGGATGTGCAAACTTTGTCCAGCCCCCGTGTGGCCACGCTGAACAACCAAAAAGCTGTGCTCAAGGTCGGATCGGATGAATTCTTTGTGACCGGGGTAACTGGCGGTACCACGAACACCGGCAGCACCAGCACTACCAGCACCAGCACTACCCTGCCGACGATCACGCTGACCCCGTTCTTTTCGGGCATTTCGTTGGATGTAACCCCGCAGATTGACGACGGTGTGAACGTCACCCTGCATGTGCATCCTTCGCTGACCTCGGTGACGGAAAAGACCAAGCAGGTGGACCTGGGCAGTGTGGGCAACTTCCGCCTGCCTCTGGCCTCTAGCAGTGTGAACGAAACCGACACGCTGGTACGCATCCAGGATGGCACCATTGTGGCCATTGGTGGGCTGATGCAGCTGGAATCCAGCCGCAATGCATCGGGCCTTCCAGGCACCACCAGCATGCCGGGCTTGGGCGCGCTATTTGGCAACCGCGCTAGCCAGGGCCGCAAGAAGGAAGTGATTGTGCTGATCAAACCCACCATCATCCGCACCGCTGCCGACTGGGAGGCTCAGGCCCGCCGGGCCCGCGCCTCTCTGGACGACATGGATGCCGCCCGCGCCCGGGTGATCCAGATCGACGGCGGCTCGGCCAAATAATGTACTTGGGGCACTTTTCACTGCGAGAGGCCCCGTTTTCGATCACGCCGGATACGGACTTCTTTTTTGCCCATGAGGGCGCGCAGGCTTCGCTCAACATGTTGTTGGTGGCGCTGCGCAGCGGAGAGGGGTTCTTGAAAGTGGTGGGCGAGTTGGGCTGCGGCAAGACGGTGCTGTGCCGCCAGTTGCTCAAGACCTTGCAGGGCGAGTGCGTGACTGCCTACATACCCAACCCGAACATGGGGCCCGACGACTTGCTGCTGGCGCTGGTGACTGAGCTGCGGCTCACCATTGCCACGCCACCGCACCGGCACCAGATCATGGCGGCGCTCAACCAGTGCCTGTTGGAGCATGCGGCCCAGGGGCGGCGCGTGGTGGTGTGCATTGACGAGGCCCAGGCCATTCCCATGCGCACGGTCGAAAGCCTGCGCCTGCTCTCCAACCTGGAGACCGAGAAGCGCAAGTTGCTGCAACTGGTGTTGCTGGGCCAGCCGGACCTGGACGACAAGCTGGCGCGCCCGGAAATTCGCCAGCTGCTGCAGCGCATCACCTTCAGCGAATACCTGGGGCCCATGCAAAAGCAGCGCGTGCCGGCTTACCTGGTGCACCGCCTGCGCCACGCCGCATTGAATGCCAATACGGATACGGCGCTGTTCACCCCCGCCGCTGCGCGTGCCATTGCGCAAGCCAGCGGTGGCGTGCCACGGTTGGTGAACATCCTGGCCCACAAGTGCCTGATGTTGGCGTATGGCGAAGACACACACCGCGTCACCCGCGCCCATGTGCGCCTGGCCACGCGCGATACCCCGGGCGTAGTAGCGCGCATGCCGTGGTGGCGCCGGGCGCTATCGCTTGTGCTGCCGCCATGGCGCCAGGGACAAGGGGAAGCCCCATGAGTGTGATCAACAAAATGCTCCGGGATCTGGACCACCGCCAATCGCCCGCCGATGCGGCAGGCGCGCCTGGCGCTGTGGACGCCTTGCGCCAGCAAGGTGTGGCTAGCGTACCTTTGCACAGGCTTGGCACGCGCCGAGGTGCACGCTGGGGCTGGGTGCTGCTATTGGTGCTGGTCGCCACCGGGGCCGGATGGTGGCAGTGGCAGCAAATGCAGACCGTGGTGTCTGCACCTCCTTCGCCCCCAGCCGTGGTTGTAGCTCCACCCGTGACGCCGCCCCTGCCAGTGGTCGCCGCGCCCCCATTGCCGGCTGTGCCCGAAGAGGTTGTGGAAGCACCGCCACCACCGCCAGCGGTTTTGCCACCGTCAGGTTTGCGAATGGAGACTACGTTGTCCAGCAGCGCGACCCAAGCGGCAGAGGCCATCAGCACGGCCCCGACCAAGGCGGCAGTGGTACCGCCGGCCAAGACGTCACCACCGACTCCTGCGGTCGCCGTGGTGGAAGCGCCGAAGAAGTCGCCCGCCGCTGCGGCTGCGACACCGCCCGTGGCAACCTTGACGCCAGCGCTCCCCGCCGCCGATGCTGCAGGTCTGGCCCAGCGCCAACAGCAGGCCGCACGCGAGACCCTGGCGCAGGCGCAGGCGCTGTGGAACAGCGGCGCGCGTGACAACGCGATTGCGCTCTTACAAGACGCCGTGGCTGCCGCCGAGCGCGCCGCGCAAACCAACGCCAGTGCCGCGAACAGCCAAACCCTGGTGTCCATGCTGCGCGAACTGGCCCGCATGGAGCTGGCCGAAGGCCGCGCCAGTGCGGTGTGGGACCTGCTGACCCGGCTGGAGCCTCTGATGGCGAATCAGCCCGAACTCTGGGCACTGCGCGCCAATGCGGCGCAACGCCTGGGGCGCCACCAGGACAGCGTGCAGGCTTACACCACGGCCCTACAGTCCCGGCCCAACGAGCAGCGTTGGCTGCTGGGTGCTTCCGTTTCTCTGGCTGCGTTGGGTCAAACCACCGCGGCCGGTGAGATGGCCGACAAAGCCCGCGCGGTGGGCCCGGTGAGCAAAGAGGTGCAAACCTATTTGCGCCAGCAGGGTGTTCCGCTGGCGGACCGATAGCCAAACCGGGTTCTAGCCCCCGTGCTATATGCGCGGATAGCTATCAAAAATGTAGCAAGATCGACAAATTCAGGTGCTTGCTCGCAGCACCCGGCGGTACTGCATGGCCTCGGCCACATGGGCCAACCCGGTCTGGCTGGCACCCGCCAGATCGGCAATGGTGCGGGCAATCTTCAGGGTGCGATGGGTGCTGCGCGCTGACCAACCCAACTGGGCCGCGGCGGCCTGCAGAAATTTGGTGGCGGCCGCATCGAGCTGCGTGTGGGTGTCAATGTCCTGGCCGTTCAGTGCCTGGTTGGGCACGCCTTGGCGCTCCACCGCCAATGCGCGTGCAGTGCTGCAGCGCGTGCGGATGCTGTCGGTGGATTCGCCAGCGGGGCTGTCCAGCAGCTCGCGGGCGGGCAGGGCGGGTACTTCTATGTGCAGGTCAATGCGGTCCATCAGCGGGCCGCTGAGTTTGGACTGGTAGCGGTGCTGTAGGTACTCAAAGTTGCTGGACATTTATCCCCAACAAAATCAACGATCTGTGCAACAACTATGAAACGGCAGTTCACTGCCCTGAGCATAGTTGGTGCGAAAAACCTACAAACTACTCATAGTTACTGAACATGGCATCCGCAGAGTAGGAAGTTACCGTCGACGTGTGTAGGGGCGGACGTAAGTCCCGTCTTTCCTGTAGTACCCACGAACTTGGACCGGGCCGCAATAGGAACTCACACAAGGCGCGGGGCTTGACTCTCCTATGGCTACGCGGTACGTGGATACAGCCGCCGGGGTCTTGCAACGTAAGAAAGGGCCAACGGAAGTGCCGTCGCGCCTTACATAAGACGCCACAAAACTGCAGCCAGGACTTGATATGTAGCCTGAAGAGCCAGCGGATTTCGATGCTAAAAAGGGCGTGCAGTAGTAGCCAGACTCCATGACTGCACCATCCGCCGTGGCATGCTCAGCCTCGTATTTGCATACATCTGATCCAGTTGAGCCCTGTTGATCGTAAGCAGGATTCGGCTGTTGCGGCTTTGAAGCGCATGCGGCAAAGATCAATAAAGTTGCGATCGCGAGGGCAAGTCTCAGCATAGGCAGGAGAAAAAGTCGATTTTTGATCTTGCGGCACGCCTCTGTACATCCCCCATTCGGGTGATATGAGGGGGCGGCATACTTCCTGTCTTTGAGAGGGAGACCGGCGTTGTCATCGGCGCAGGTATCAAGCTGTTGATTCGAGCTCGGCCAGTTTTCAAGGCGCAGTACGGATTTAGCCTTGATATTGATGCCATTGATCCAGAGTACACCTTGGGAGATCTTGAGGCTCGAAAGAGAGAGATTCGGGTTCGACTTCAGCAAGAAGGACTTCTTGAAAAGAACAAGCGATTGACTTCACCTTGGGACTTCCAATCGGTATTGGTGATCGCCCCAGAAGACGGTGCCGGCCTCGGGGACTTCCAGAAAGAGGCAAAACGCCTAAGTGAGTTTGGTGTTTGTGACTTTGTATACGCATATAGCCGGTTTCAAGGGGATGGCGCATCAAAGGAGATCGTAGAGGCAATTAGCAGTGGGTTGGCACGAATGGGGAGAGCTTCCCGACCGGACGTGATTGTGATCAGTCGCGGTGGTGGTGCGACCAACGATCTTGCTTGGTTGAATGACTATGAGCTGGTGAGATTCATTTGTATGCAAGACATCCCCGTGTTTACGGGCATAGGACATGAGCGAGATTCGACCCTGCCGGATGAGGTCGCGAATGCTTGTTTTGATACACCCAGCAAAGTGATTGCGGGAATTGAGCAGAAGATCGCACGACGGACGAGAGAAGCCGGTTTGGCAGCTCATGAGATTTTTGCTCATGCTGATAGATCTATCCGTGAAGCTAGAACAAGCATACAGAGAGATGTTGTTCAAGTCGGGACCAGCGCAAACGCCGAAATTGCCCGTGCGCGTCACGGAAGCGCGCAAGGGATGAACAAAATTAGCCTCGCTTCGGTGCGCATGGTCAATATGAGCTCACGGAATGGTCTATCGTTGCTGACGGAGGTCCGCTCAACCGCTGTAGATCATCTGGCGTGGGCAGCGCAAAAAACACCTCAACTCATGTCGAGTATCCGTTCGTTTGCCCTGTCAGCGCTCGGCGAAGCACGGGCAAATTCAACCGTGGCGGCAAATGCGGTACTAGATCGCACTGGCGCCTCAGTAAGAGCTTGGGACTCAGCCGTCCGAGAGCAAATGCACCGTCTAGTAGAGCGCTCCGAGGGCTCCTTACGGCAAGCAAAGCGTAGTTCTCAGGCCTTAATGCGTGAAGTTGCAGGTCAGGGGCCTGAAAAAACGCTTAAGCGTGGTTTCGCAATTGCGCGCACTAAAGAGGGTGAGCCCATCACTTCTAAACTGCAAGCAAGTCAAGCATCCACAGTCAAAATGCAATTTTGGGACGGTGCCATCATCGCGCAAGTACAGACGACAAGGGAGGAAAATTAAATGACAGCTAGTTTCCGTGAAGCTTATGGTGTGCTCCAGGAGCACGCTGAAACCTTACGAAATCAGGATGAGCCGAACATTGACGATTTGTTGAAAATAGTCACTGAGTCCGTTGCGGCCTACAACGTTTGCAAAGAGCGTATTGATGCAGTTGAAGCGGCACTTAAGGCCGCATTAGACCAAGCAAATTTTGACTCTTCAGCAGGGACGGCTCCGGCGCACAGTTCGGAAGGCGCAGCTGGGGCCCGCGGGTCGAGACCTGTACCGCAGCGATTCGAAGATATGGACGACGACACACCGTTCTAAATTTTCGCGTGGCTTTAATCAACTTTGCCAGGCTGCCAGTAGTCAGCAGCCGCACGATTCCAATTGGGTGCGGATCTGGTGCTTGTCCCAAAGCCGGCTCAGCTTTGAGACGTTCACCATCTGGGAGTCCGACTTCGGTTATGCGGCCGAGAACTGCATAGTCTTCGCTTTCAATGAAAACGAACTCCCCAACTTGCCCACCAGGTACGCCGTAGCCACCCTCGGCAAGCTGCTGAAGAACTAGTTTGGTGGGTCTGGGTAGATCAAGGTCCTGCAGTTTCTTCGAAATTTTGGGCCTGGAGAAGACGGCCAGAAGAACACGCACTCCATCCCACCAAAGATGGCTGTGACTGAGCGGAACTGGAAAAACAATTGCACTGTTGCTCGAGGATCCACCTCGTAGCCAGACCCCTTTCTTCACCTTTGTTGCCTTGGGCGTAACCCCTAACAGGCAGGATTGGCAAGACGCGCACTCGGTAAGTGCGGCCTTTCTACTTCCATTTATGGTGAAAGGCTCGTGGCACCAGGGGCAAACATCCAAGAGCAGCGTCTTATGCTTGCTGCAAACAGTAGAAACGGAAAGTCGCCAGTGAGCTCTCCAATACGGGATCTCGTCTGTCACCAAGCAAGCCGGGCAGAGCATGAATCGAGGGCCTTTCACTGCCTTGCTGGCGCAGGCATTTAGTATCCAGCGACTGTTCTCTATTGGAGTAGAGACTGAAAGAAAAGTCATGTCTGCCTGCAAGGTGTGGAACTCAAGATCCTCCTCCGGGTAAAGAGACAAACGATGCAGCGCAGCTATCAAGTTCCATCGCGAAGGTTCAATGTCAATGGTGGCACGATGTGGAATCATCGTTCCCATGGGTGAGGTAGAGACGTACCCAGTATGGTCATCTGTCCACACAGGTTGTCTTCGAGTACCTAAGGCTTCGTTTTGGCAAGCAAGTTGATGGCTTGGTCTTTCCATCCGTGCAGACAGGCGAGCAGGGCAGCAACTTGGTCTTGTTTCCTGAGGCCAGTGTCATCAGTCCCAAGCAGTACGAACCGCAAAATGAAATGGATCTGGTCTTCAAAGACAAGCCACCAGTAGTCTTTGAGCCGCATGAAAAGCTTGCTGTCATCAGTGGCTCGATTCGCTTCCACAAGGTCAAGGCTATAAAAACTGAGGCCATCACATACCGCAGGCTTAACGATCTCTACATGAGCGATGAAGTTCGCAATCGGTTTGGTCTTGGTCTAAACCCCGCAGTTGATGAGCCGTGAGGTATTCCACAGGCTCAACGTCCATGGAAAGGCTCATTAACTTCGCACAATTTGGCTCAGTAACCTTGATCAAGGCGCAGTAACTATGAAAACCCACAGGTGCACCTGGTCCGGCGTACAACGACAGCTGTGCGTGGGTGAGCCCTGGTAACCACAGGGGCAGGGGTTCATGGCGGCTACCAGCTGGAAGCGCGCAGGGAACTCGGCGCGGCGTGCGGCGCGGGCAATCGTGATGCTGCCAGTCTCCAGCGGTTCGCGCAGGGCCTCCAAAGCGGCCCTTGCAAATTCTGGAAATTCATCTAGAAAAAGAACACCGTGGTGGGCCAGAGAAATTTCTCCCGGGCGCGGAGGTGACCCGCCTCCCACCAGAGCCACCGCACTGGCCGAGTGGTGCGGGCTGCAGGTAGGGCGCTGCCCCCAACGCTCCAGATCAAAGCGACCGCACAGGCTGCCAATGGCCGCGCTCTGCAGTGCTTCGTCGGTGTTCATGTCGGGCAGCAACCCGGCAAAGCGCTGCGCCAGCATGGACTTGCCAGACCCCGGTGGCCCCACCAAAAGCAGTGAATGCCCGCCCGCCGCCGCAATTTCCAGCGCGCGCTTGGCGCCGGCTTGGCCTTTCACGTCGGCCATGTCGGCGCCGCGCAGACGCAAACCGGGTGGGTTGCCGAGCACGCGCACCCAGCCGTCCGGGTCTTCGGGGGTGGGGGCGATCTCGGCGCCGCCGGGCGCAGGGGGCGGTGCAAAGTGGCGCACCACGTCCAGCAAATGTCGCGCCCGCACCACATGGGAGTCCGGCACCAGCGCGGCTTCTTCGGCGCTGTCGGGGGGGAGCACCAAACGGGTGCTGACTTGGGCGGTGCGCAAGGCCAGCGCCATGGCCAAAGCACCACGCACCGGACGCAAGGCACCCGACAAAGACAGCTCCCCGGCAAACTCATACTGCGCCAACGCGGCGCCGTCGATCTGCCCGCTGGCCGCCAAAATACCCAGCGCAATCGGCAAATCCAGCCGTCCAGAGTCCTTGGGCAGGTCGGCGGGGGCCAAATTGACGGTGATTCGCTTGTTATGGGGGAATTCCAGCCCGCTGTTCTGGATGGCGCAGCGCACCCGCTCGCGGGCCTCTTTCACCTCCACGTCGGCCAGGCCGACCAGGCTGAAGCTGGGCAAGCCGTTGGCCAGATGCACTTCGACGGTGACCTTGGCTGCTTCCAGCCCCAGCAGAGCACGACTCTGCACCAAAGACAAGCTCATAGCCCTATGCTCCCAAAACGGTGCGCCGCAAGGCAGTGCATGCGCACAGATTGCACCAGTTAAGTGCATGCTGTATTTATGTACAGTTATGTTACTCCAGTCCACGCTGCTTGGGGCGTAGCCTTGCGAAATACAGGGCTTTTTAACTTGGCATGGCTTCTGCTTTAGGGGTGTTATCTCCAGACCCGTGGAGAAGCAGACCAGCCAGACCCGGTGTCTGTATTCAACTGTTATCAAGCTGAGGTGAACACATGAAACTCGTAACGGCCATCATTAAACCGTTCAAGCTCGATGAGGTGCGAGAAGCCTTGTCTGGCATTGGTGTGCAAGGTATTACCGTCACCGAAGTCAAAGGCTTCGGACGTCAAAAAGGCCACACAGAGCTGTACCGCGGTGCGGAATACGTGGTGGACTTTCTGCCCAAGGTGAAGATCGAAGCGGCGATTGACGACGCTTTGGTGGACCGCGTGATCGAAGCCATCGAAGGTGCTGCCCGCACCGGCAAGATCGGCGACGGCAAGATTTTTGTCTACAACCTGGAACAGGTTGTGCGCATTCGTACCGGCGAAACCGGCAAAGAAGCGCTGTAACCCGAAAGAGAGCCAACAACATGAAAAAACTGCTTGCTTCCCTGGCCCTGGGCCTGAGCCTGCTGACAGCCGGGTCGTTCGCCCTGGCCGAAGACGCCAAACCCGCCGACGCACCTGTTGCTGCTGCACCCGCTGCAGAAGCCAAACCTGCTGACGCAGCTGCGGCCCCCGCCGCTGCAGCCGCCGCGCCTGCTGCTGCAGAGGCTGCCCCCGCTCCTGTGCCCAACAAGGGCGACACATCCTGGATGATGGTCTCCACCCTGCTGGTGATCTTGATGACGGTTCCTGGCCTGGCCTTGTTCTACGGTGGCCTGGTGCGCAGCAAAAACATGCTGTCCGTGCTGATGCAGGTCATGGTCACGTTCTCGTTGATCGTGGTGCTGTGGTTCATCTACGGTTACAGCCTGGCCTTCACGGAAGGCAACGCCTACTTCGGTGGACTGGATCGCCTGTTCATGAAGGGCATTTGGGACAACGCGGCTGGCACCTTTGCCAACGCGGCGACCTTCAGCAAGGGCGTGGTCATTCCTGAGATCGTGTTTGCCGCGTTCCAGGCGACCTTCGCCGGTATCACCTGCTGCCTGATCGTTGGCGCCTTTGCCGAACGTATCAAGTTCGCTGCGGTGCTGATGTTCATGGTGCTGTGGTTCACCTTCTCTTACGCTCCCATCGCCCACATGGTGTGGTTCTGGGCCGGCCCTGATGCATACACCAGCAAAGACGTGGTGGACAAGGTCAATGCCACTGCCGGTTACATCTGGCAATCCGGCGCGCTGGACTTCGCAGGCGGTACCGTGGTGCACATCAACGCTGCTGTGGCTGGCTTGGTCGGCGCGTTCATGGTGGGCAAGCGCATTGGTTACGGCAAGGAAGCCATGGCGCCTCACAGCCTGACATTGACCATGGTCGGTGCTTCTCTGCTGTGGGTGGGTTGGTTCGGTTTCAACGCCGGCTCCGCTCTGGAAGCCAATGGTTTCGCTGCTCTGGCCTTCATCAACACTTTCGCCGCCACTGCTGCTGCCGTGTTGTCCTGGTCTCTGGGTGAAGCCCTGCACAAAGGCAAGGCCTCCATGCTCGGTGCTGCCTCCGGTGCTGTGGCGGGTCTGGTTGCCATCACACCTGCTGCCGGCAACGTCGGTATCGGTGGTGCTTTGATCATCGGTCTGCTGGCTGGCTTCATCTGTCTGTGGGGTGTGACGGGTCTGAAGAAAATGCTGGGCGCTGACGACACGCTGGACGTGTTTGGCGTGCACGGCGTGGGCGGTATCTTGGGTGCGCTGCTGACCGGCGTGTTCAACTCGCCTTCCCTGGGTGGCCCCGGTTTCGTGGCTGACTGGGTGACAGCGACTGGCATCACGGCCGCTGACTACTCCATCGCTTCGCAAGTGTGGATCCAGACCAAGGCTGTGCTGATCACCATCGTGTGGTCCGGCGTGGTATCCGTGATCGCCTTCAAGCTGGTGGACCTGACCATCGGTCTGCGTGTCAGCGAAGAAGACGAACGCGAAGGCCTGGACATCACGTCCCACGGCGAAACCGCTTACAGCCGCTAATCCTCAGGATTCGGTTACGAACCAGTTTCAATTCTTCTTGAGACTTCGGCCCAGCAGGATTCCGGTCCCGCTGGGCCGTTTTTTTGGTACCTGCCGGTGCACAATGCCGCCATGAATTCCACACTCACTCTGCGCCACGGCGACCTGCTGTGCGACATCAAACCCGAACTGGGCGGCAGCATTGCCGGCCTCTGGCTGGGCTCAGACCCGGTGCTGACCTCTCTGCCTGGCGACCAGATGCAGACGGTGCGCCAGTCGGCCAGCTACCCGCTGGTGCCGTTCTCCAACCGCATTGGCCACGGCCAGCTGCAATGGGCGGGCACCAGCCATCCCTTGATCAAAAATTTCGAGCCCGAGCCGCACACCATCCACGGTGTGGGATGGCAGCGGCCCTGGGCGGTGCTGGAGTCCACCGAACAATTTGCGCTGCTGTCGTTCGAGCACAAGGCTGATGCGTCCTGGCCGTTTGACTTTGACTGCTCCCAGGCCTTCAAGCTGGAGGCGGGTGCGCTGGAGATGACGCTTTCCATCACCAACCAGTCGCCCGTGGCCGCGCCCGTGGGCCTGGGCTGGCATCCCTACTTTCCCAAACGCCTGGGCACGGTGGTGCAGTTCTCGGCTACAGGCCGCTGGGAGATGGGGTCGGACAAACTCCCCACCCACCGCGAGGCCCACCCCGGCCTGCACCAGACGCTGGAATCGCTCACCGTGGACCATTGCTTTGACGGCTGGGGCGGCGTGCTGACGCTGCACGACAGCGTGCTGCGCGTGCGCGTGTCGTCAGCGCTGAGCCGCTTGGTGGTCTACACCAACCCGCAGCGCGACAACATTGCGGTGGAGCCGGTCAGTCATGTGAACAACGCGCTGAACCTGATGGCCCAGACCGGCGCTGCCGGAGGGGACCTGGGCGTGGTGGTGCTGCAACCTGGCCACACCTATTCCTGCGAAATGCGGATCGACGTGGAGCGTGCGTTATGAGCTGGCAAGCCCTGAGTCAAGACACGTTCGAACTCGGAGAGTCGCCGTTCTGGCACCCGACCGAGCAACAGCTGTACTGGGTCGACATTCCCGGCAAAAAGCTGCTGCGGGCCAATGTCTACATGGGCAGCGTGCAGGCCTGGGACATGCCCACCGAACCCGGCTGCATTGCGCCTTCCGCGTCCGGCGGTCTGGTCATCGCGCTGCGCCACGGCGTGTTCCGTGCGCGCGAGTGGGGTGGGGCGCTGGAGCACATCGTCACGCTGCCATATGACACGGCCGTGGTACGCGCCAACGACGGCAAGTGCGACGCGCTGGGCCGCTTCTGGGTGGGCACGATTGACGAGCCCAAGGCCCGCCGCGCGGCAGCGCTGTTCTCCATCGACTGCCGCCGTGGCGTGCCCGAGGTGGTGCAGCACGCAGCCGGGGCCCTCACGGGCAACGGCCTGGCCTGGAGCCCGGACAACCAGACCATTTACTGGTCCGACACGCCCAACCATGTGGTGCACGCCTGGGACTATGACCTGCAGACCAACACCCTGGACGGGCAGCGCAGCTTCCAGCAGTGCGCGCCCAAGCCAGCGGACTGGACCTTTGAAACCACCAGCTACGCAGGCCGCCCCGACGGCGCGGCGGTGGACGTGCAGGGCAATTACTACGCGGCCATGTTCGAAGGCCGGCGCATTTGCAAGTTCGCACCCGATGGCACGCTCTTGGCAGAATACCCCGTGCCCGCGCAGTCTCCCACCATGCCCTGCTTTGGTGGTGAAGACCTCAAGACCTTATATGTGACCACTGCGCGCCATGGCCGCAGCGCGGCCGAGCTGGCGGCCATGCCACTCTCGGGTGCTGTGTTCTCCATGCGGGTGGACGTGCCGGGCCTGCCCGTCAACTTCTTCGTCGACTAAGTGCTAGTGCCTGGCCACCAAATTTTTGGTGGCGCAGGCGCCAAAAAATTCACGCCCGTTGGCAGGGCCGCGCCTTACCATCGGCGCCATGCCCGACACTCCTGCCCTTACCCATTTGTTGGACCAGGTCCGCACGGCCGTGGCCGAGCACACCCCGCTGCAGATCCGCGGCGGGGGCAGCAAAGACTTTGTCGGCAGCATCCAGCCCGCGCAGTTGCTGGACACGCGGGACCACAAAGGCATTCTGGATTACGCGCCCAGCGAACTGGTGGTCACCGTGGCTGCCGGTACTCCGCTGGTAGAGCTGGAAGCCGCGTTGGCCGAAAAGGACCAATGCCTGCCGTTTGAACCTCCGCATTTCGTCTGGTCCAGCGGTGTCGACACACCGTCGCCCGCCACCGTCGGTGGTTTGGTGGCCAGCGGCCTGGCCGGCCCGGCGCGCGCCAGTTTGGGCAGCGTACGTGACTATGTGCTGGGCCTGCAGTGCATCAACGGCCAGGGCGAGCACCTCACCTTCGGTGGCCAGGTCATGAAGAATGTGGCGGGCTACGACGTTTCGCGCCTCATGGTGGGTGCCATGGGCACACTGGGCGTGATGACCCAGGTCTCGCTCAAGGTATTGCCTGTGGCCCCAGCCGAGGCCACGCTGGTGTTTGGTCTGGACCAAGTCACCGCGCTGGAGCAGTTGCACCGCTGGGGCGGCCAGCCACTTCCTCTGAACGCCAGCTGTTGGGTGCATGACGATACGGCGCCCGGTGGTGGGCAAGACCTGCTGTTTGTGCGCCTGCGTGGCGCGGTCGCCGCGGTAGAAGCGGCCAGCCAGAAAATGCGGATGGACGTGCCCGGCCAACGCATGGACACGGCCCAGGCCGCTGCCGACTGGGCGCTGTGCCGCGACCAACGTTTGCCGTTCTTCGCGCCCCCTGCGCCCGACCTGGTGCTGTGGCGCCTGTCTGTCGCGCCCACGGCCCCCGTGCTGGACTTGCCCTGGCCGCAGCTGGTGGAGTGGCACGGCGGCTTGCGCTGGCTCTGGGCACCGCTCCAGGCCGGTGTCCAGCTGCAGGCAGTAGCCCGCCATGCAGCGGGAAATGCTACTGTTTTTGTAGCTGCCCGCACAGATTCCACGAGGGCTGGATGCCAATTTGAAACCAAAGAGCCGGCCAAAGATGCCATCACCCGCAGGCTCAAGGCGGCGTTTGATCCGCTGGGCCTGTTCAACCCGGGGCGCCTCTGCGCCGATCTTTAGGCCCCCGCTCGCTCCATGCAAACCCAACTCGCCCCCGAATACCAAAACACTGCCGACGGCCAGGCCGCCGAGGCCATTTTGCGCAAGTGTGTGCACTGTGGTTTCTGCACGGCCACCTGCCCCACCTACCAGCTGCTGGGGGACGAGTTGGACGGCCCACGCGGTCGCATCTACCTGATGAAGCAGGTGCTGGAGGGCCAGACGCCCACCCGCGCCACCCAGCTGCACCTGGACCGCTGCCTGACCTGCCGCAACTGCGAGACCACCTGCCCCAGCGGCGTGGACTACGGCCACCTGGTGGACATAGGCCGCAAGCTGGTGGACGCCAAGGTGCCGCGCCCCGCGGGCGAGCGCGCGCTGCGCTGGGTGCTGAAAGAAGGCCTGACCTCCAAGCTGTTCGCACCGGCCATGCAGCTGGGCCAGCTGGTACGCCCGCTGCTGCCGCGGGGCCTGAAGAACAAGGTGCCTGTGCCGCAGCAAGCCGGCGCTTGGCCCACGCGCAGCCATGGGCGCAAGGTGCTGATGCTGGCCGGCTGCGTGCAGCCTGCCATGGCACCCAACATCAATAGCGCTACGGCGCGCGTGCTGGACGCGGCCGGCGTGCAAGTGCTGCTGGCGCCCCAGGCGGGTTGCTGCGGCGCCGTGAAGTTCCACCTGAACGACCAGGACGGCGGCATGGCCCAGATGCGCACCAACATCGACGCCTGGTGGCCCTATGTGGAACAGGGAATGGAGCAGGGCGTGGAGGCGTTGGTGATGAATGCCTCAGGCTGCGGCGTCACCGTCAAGGAGTACGGCCACATCCTGCGCGATGACCCGCTGTACGCCGCCAAGGCCGCGCGCATCAGCGCACTCACGCGTGACCTGAGCGAGATGCTGCCCGACCTGATGCCCGCGTTGCGCGAACGGCTGGGTGCTCACGGTGCGGCCGGCCAACCAGCTTTGGTATTCCACCCACCCTGCACGCTGCAGCACGGCCAAAAGCTCAAGGGTGGCGTGGAGACGCACTTGGCCGCGCTAGGCTTTGCCGTGCGCGTGGCGACCAATGAGGCCCACCTGTGCTGTGGCTCGGCCGGTACCTACTCGGTGTTGCAGCCCGAGCTGGCCTACCCGCTGCGCGACCGCAAACTGAACAACCTGCAGCCGCAGGCCGATGAGGTGATCATCAGCGCCAACATCGGTTGCATCACCCACCTGCAAAGCGGCACGGCAACAAAGGTGCGGCACTGGGTGGAGGTGTTGGACGCTGCATTGCTGGCCTAAACGGGCACGTTCGCCGCATAATCTTGGGGTTATTACAAGGTGTACAGGGGAGCCCATGCATTCATCCGACGAGATTGACGATCCACGCCGCCAATGGCTGATCCAGGCGCTGGCCGCCGGCGTGTTTGGCAGCGCATTCACCCAGGCGCAGGCCCAGGGTTTCAGCATCTTTGGCAGCAAGCCCAGCAAACTGCCCCCAAGCCAGTCCATCTACGGCATCTCGGGCGATGTGAAGGTGAACGACAAGCCAGCCTCCCTGAGCACCCCCATCAAGCCCGGCGACACGCTGGAGACCGCCAAGAACAGCGAAGTCATCTTTGTGGTGAACACCCACTCGATGATCCTGCGTGGTGACAGCAAGCTGGTGATTGAGGCCCCGGCTGAAGCACCTGCCGATACTTCGGTGACGGGTTACATCATTGGCGGCTTGCGCATGGTCACCGGTAAGCTGCTGTCGGTGTCGCGCAACTCGCCCATGCGCGTCACCACCTCCACCTCCACCATCGGCATTCGCGGCACCGGCTTCTATGTGGAGGCGGACCCAGAGCAGACCTACTTCTGCACCTGCTACGGCGCGACCGAGGTGCAAGCCAACGACGACCCCGAAAGCCGCGAACAGGTAGTGGCGTCGCACCACGACCGCCCGCTCTACATCGTCAAGGACGGCGGCACCGGCAAGAACATTCGCAACGCCCCGTTTGTGAACCACACCGACCAGGAGCTTGCCTTGATCGAAACTCTGGTGGGGCGCAGAACTCCGTTCGTGTTCTCCAAAGATTCGTACAGCGGCCCGCGCCGCAGCTATTGATGCTGCTATGAAAAAAGGGAGCCTCTGGCTCCCTTTTTTGTTGGTGCAGTTGCCGAGCTATTCGGGTGCGCCGTTCAGGATCCAGCCCAGGATCTTGTCGTAATCAGACCGCCCCGCCGCACCAGGCGTGAGGGCTGCATTGAAGCCGGTGACCAGCCCGCCGTTGTGGTGGTTCCCGGACGGCTTGCGCAGCAAGGGGCTGGCTGCAATGTCTGTGAAATTGACGCGACCGCGCAGTTCTTTGTAGAACCAGTGGTTGTCGTCGGTGGACTTGTCATTGGTGACCTCCACGCCGCCCACGCCATTGCGATCGATGTCTGAGTACCAAATGGGCGGTGTCACCGTGCCATTGCCTCCCGACTTGTGGCATTGCGTGCATTGGCCCGCGACCTGACCACCGGTCTGAAGAATGGCTTTGATGTCCGAGAAGCGCAGCAGCGAGGGGTCATAGGCCAGCGCTGTATCCACGACCAGCGTGAGCGTTTTTGCCGTACTGCTGGTGCTGCCATTGCCAGTCACCAGCTGCACCTGGTACGTTCCTGATGCGCTCACGGTCAGCGTGGGGTTGCTCGCGGTGGACGAAGACAGTAGGGCCGTTTGCCCGCCCGGTACCGATGTAACGGTCCAGGCGTAAGTGCTGGAGTACAAGCTCATGGCTGCAGACAACGTGGGCGTGAGCGTCTTCACCACACGGTCTGGCCCAGGGTCGGCCACGGGGCGGCCGGGCTGCTTGCTGGCATCGGCGCTGTACGCCGTGCCCGTCAAGTATGTCGCCATCTCTGCGTTCATGGCACTGGTCGTCCAGAACTTGTCGTAAACCAGTTTGGCCAACGGCATGTTGCCGCGGTCAATCACGTGGGCCTTGATGCGATCCGCAAAGCCGTCAAATTTGGTGAACGATTCAAAGTCGATGTCAGATTGGTTGCCTGTGCCTCGCAGGCTGTGGCACACGCGGCATGACTCGGACACGGTCGTGGAATACAGCGTTCCGCGTCCCAAGCTTTGCCAATCCCCAGGACTGTAGGTGTTGGTGGTTTCGCTCAACACATTGGGCAGGTTATTGCCGCCATACATGTGCTTGATGTGCGCTGCTGCCGTGCCCTGGTATTCATTTTGAGTGGCCGCGCGCCTGCATCCATCAAATGTGCCGGCGGTCTCGCTGGCAGGGATGGGATAGGTGCACAGCACCATCTTGTTCAAGGTTTTGATGTTCGCTTCCAGAACGGCGCGGGTATAGCCGCCGATGGTGGAGAAATCAAAGGATGCCGGCTCGAAAGCATGGGTTTGCGCACCAATGTCCCCGCGCTCACCGGACACCGAGTTCATCAATTTGGGGAACAAGCCTGTGGGCGTGAGCGGGTCACCCCGGCCGCCGTGGCAGCTGATGCAAACGGTGGGCATGGCCTTGCTGCCTCGGCCATCCAGATTGGCCACGGTAAGCCGCTGTTGGGTGACGGGATCGAAGGTGTAGAACTTGACGAACTTGGTTCCAGCCAGTGGCCCTGGGCTGAATTCAATGCCGTTGGTGCCAATGTGCCAGCGAGCCTCACTCCGAACCGCGGCTTCCACGTTCAACGGCGTGTAGGCGCCGTAGCCACCTACCAGGTAGTTTTCGACAACGAAGGCAATGCTGCCATCCGCATTCTGGCGACCCGTCATCTTGCGGCCATAGCCCAAGTCGCGTTGGTCGCCGATGACGATGCTCACCTCGTTGCCACCTGTGCCGAACTGGTTTTTGGTTTTGAAGTCGGCAAGTGTGGTGCGCTCGTTGGCAGGGTCGACGGCCTGGTAGTAGCCCGTGGCGTAAGCCACGGCATTGACTTCCAGGCTGGAGTCATCTTGCTTTTGCGGGTTGGGGAAAAGCAAGAAGCTGTTGGGCCCCGCTGGGCCTTCGGTGTTTGCGGTGCTGGACGAGCTGCCTCCGCCGCCGCCACCCCCGCCGCAAGCGGAGAGCAAGGCCAGCACTGCCGCAACGGCACCGGTTGTCAAAAAGGAAGAGAGTTTCATGGCAAGCGCTTCCTTAGAACCGCATCAGGTAGCTGGCAGACAGCTGGTTGGTGATGTAGCTGTTGGGCGAGGTGGCCCAGGCCGGCCGCATGCCGGGGGTGGACTCGACACGGCGCCAGGCAATGTCGATCGAGTCGCGTGCGCCCAAGCCCACGTTGTAGCCCAGTGTGGTCAGCACCGTGGTGCCGCCAAACCGGTAGCTGAAGAACTGGCCGCCCGCATACGCGTCGTCCAGTACCAGCACTTTGGCCACGGTCACGTTCTCCAGCGACGAACGGCCGGTAGACACGATGTCGCCATCCCGGTACTCCGCGCTCATGTACAGCGTAGCATTGCTGCGTAGAGCGTAGTCTAGGTTCATGCGCAGCGAGGTGTCTGCCGTTTGGAACACTGTGCTGTTGGCGCTTCGACCGTTGTAGCCTAGTGCACCAAACACGTTGATGCGATCAGTCAGCGGTTGCGACACTGACGCGCCAACCGCGTAGCGGTAACCATCGCGCAGGCTGGATTGGTGTTTGAGTGCCGTGGCCCGACCAAACAGTCCAAAGGTGGGGGCATCGAATTCGGAGGATTCCCGGTACTGGTACACCGCTTCCCCAGTCAGACTGATATTGCTGAGGCCGTTGTACGTCTGGAAGCGTTCTCCCCCCACGCTGCCGGTGAGCAGCAGGCGGCTGGTGCCACTGATCGAAATGGAGCGGGTTTGCCCCGCATTGAATGTATAGACGCTGTCGCCCCGGATATCCGAGCTCAATTTTGAACGGGTAATGTTGTCATCCCACATGTAGCCCGCATCCACCTGGATGTCGTTGCTGTCATTGAAGTCAAGCTCCACGCCCTTGAGCAAGTCGGGCAGGCCCTTGGCGCCCAATTCCTTGACGAGTTTGAGTCGCAGCGCGTAGCTGGATTCCTGGGCCGATACCTGGGTCAGTTGGTAGTCCACCCCGAAGGCCCAGCCATCGCGGAACAGGAACTCGCTGCCAATGCCGAATACCAGGGCGCTTTGCAGGCTGCCCGAGGGTGCGATGGAGTAGCGCGTGCCGCCGATCTGGTCGGCATAAGAAATGGCGGCCTCGCTCTTGTTTTGCAGGTCCTGGCGTACTTCCACGCGAGCGCGCGGAATGGCCCAGCCAAACGGGGTGGAGTGGATGCTCTCGCCACGCAGGCCCAGCACGCCCTGTAGCGCGGTGTTGGTTTGCGTGTAGTAGTTCAGGGCAAAGGCACCTGCGCCAGTTTCGGTGGCCTCATTGAGCTGGTCCATCGAAAAATCCAACCGACCGTAGGGCGAGATCATGTTCGTCTTGTCACGGAACTCCAACCCGCCACCCAACGAGCCGAACAGCTGGTAACCCTTGCGGTTGGCGTTGGCAAAGGCGCTGGCCGCTGTGACATAGCGCTTGGAATCAAAGTCTACCGAGCCCACGCCCAGCATGCCTTCCAGGAAGCCTTTGGTACCCACTTGGCGGCTGGCATAGACCGCCAGCGAATAGCCGCGGGATTCGTTGCGGGTGCCGTCGGTGCCAATGTTGGTGGTGTCTTGGGCATAGCCCACGCCCATGCCCACCGTGAGCTTGTCGTCCCAGGCCAGGTCCACACCCATGCTGACACCATTGGAGCTGAAGTCCGAACCGCTCAGGCCACCGCTGGCGTCACGCGCGCCAAAGCTCACCACACCCTCCACCCAGACCTTGGGGCCGGGCAGGGCGGTGGCACCGGTATTGGTATTGCCACCCAGGCTTGCTGACATCCGACCCAGATCAACCGACTGGTTTTGCACCAGCCCAGTGACCAGCCCGTAAAGCGGGTTCTGGCTCAGTCCGGTGTCATTGGCCACTTGGCTGACAGCCGACGCCACGGGCAGGGAGGCCGGAGCAGTACCCACCGGCAGCTGGGTGGCCGAGTTGGTGCCCAGACTGTTGAGTTGGGCGCTGGTTCTGGCCGCCGAAGGAGCGGTCACGGTGGCCTCGCCAAAGCGCGCAGTGGGCTGGCCGGTACCTAGGCCGGTACCGCGGCTGCGCAGGCCTTCCATGTGGCGGCCATAGTTAGCAATCTGCGTGCGCGAGAAGCGCAGGGCGGCCTCGTTCTGCGCGGTCACTGTGCCAACGACGGCTTTGTCTTGTGTGGGGTCGGAGCGCCCCGTCACCGTCACCGTCACGATGCCGGCGGTGGAGGTGGCGCCGCCGGTGAAATGGGCGATGGCCGAGAAAGAGTCGGTGCCGAAGAAGTTGGCCGCTGGCGTATAGGTGGCGGTGACGCCACTGATGGTTAACGTGCCGTGGGCCGGCTGCATGGAGACCGACATGCCCGTGGGGCTCAGGGCCGGGAACATGCAGGTACTGAGGTTCAGCGTTGCGGCGGTGTTGGCCGCGGTCGTCAGGGTGCAAGCCGCGGGGGTTGGAACGCCCACGGAAAAATTGACGGTGATTGCTGCGCTGGTGCCTGCGGCATTGGTGGCGGTCAGCGTGACGGCACTGCTGGCCGACGGCACGGTGGGTGTCCCTGATATCACGCCCGTGCCGGTGTTCAAGGACACGCCTGTTGGTAGCGTGCCGCTGGCGAGTGCGAACGCGGTCAGCGGCGGGTTGCTAGCCGTGATGGTGATCGGACTCATGGCCGCGCCGAGCGCCAATGCCGTGGTGGTGCCGTTGGTCGGGCTGCTGATCACGGGCACGGCATTGGGCGTGATGGTGAAGGTCACCGCGAGGGAGCCTGTCACCCCGCCCGAGTTAACGGCCCCCAGTGTCACCGTGGATACGCCACTGGCCGTAGGCGTGCCCGATACCACCCCGGTACTGGTGTTCAGGGTCAGACCCGCGGGCAGGCTACCCGATACGACGGAGTAGCTGGTGATGGGGCCGTTGGTGCCACTGGTGGTGATGCTGTAGGCCGTGCCCGCAGCACCCACGGTGCCAGAGCCTGTAGCACCACTGCTAATCACGGGTGCTGCGGTGGCATGGACGCGCATGATCACATTCAATGTGCCCGCGCCGGAAGCATTGCTCGCGCCCAGTGCCACGGTGTAGTCACCGCTGACAGAGGGTGTGCCGGTGATGGCTCCGGTGGAGGCATTCACCGCCAGGCCCGTTGGTAGCCCGCTTGCGGTGTAACTGGCCGCTGTGATCGGCGGGTTGGTCGCGTTGATCTGGTAGCCAGCGATGGCCGTGCCTACAGTTCCGACTACGGACACAGTAGGCGAGGCGGAGAGTGACGGCGTGGTAGTGATCACAGGCACCCCGGCTGATGCCACGTTGATGGTAAGCGTCTGGCTCACGGCACCGGCCGTTGTGGTGGCCTGCAGCGTTACCGGGTAGCTACCCGCTATGGTCGGCGTGCCGCTGATCTGTCCCGAGCCGCTGGCGAAACTCAGCCCGCTGGGCAGGCTGCCCGTGACCCCGTAAGCGCTGGGGCTGGCCGGGTAGGTAGTAATTTGGAAGGTGGAGATCGCGGAGTTTTGCGTGTAGCTGGCTGTGGCGCCGTTGGTAATGCCCGCAATGTCCATAGTCAGCGTTTTGCTTACCGTGCCGTCGTTGATGGAACCGTTGATCTGGGCACCGATAGTGACCGAGAAGGAGCCCGTGGCCGTGGTGGTGCCGGTGATCTTGCCGTTGGTGCTGTCGATGGACAGGCCGGTAGGCAGGCCCGTGGCCGTGAAGTTGGAAGCCGTTCCGTCGTTGGATGTGACCGTGTAGACCGGCGCGCCTGCGGTATAGGTCTGTCCTTTGAAACCTGTGACGGTGGCCGCGCTGGTGATGCCGAGCACCGTGATCTGGATGGTGCGCGTGTCGTTCCCTGTGGGGTTACGCACCTCGACGTCGAACGAATCCGAACCTGTATAGCCGGCCGTTGACGTGTAGTCGAAGTTGTAGTGCATGGTGGTCGTGGCACCCACCGGAGCATTGGCCGCAGCACTGCCATGGCTGGCTGCTGCAGTGACATTGAGACCACCGCTGTCTTGGGCTGCGCCGCCGGTTCCGGTGGTCAGCAGCGTGTAGATGTCTTTGGTGGCCAGGGCGCCGGACCGCACGGCAATGGCCAGCGAGCCGCTGCCGTTGGCGACCGTGAACGATGGGGCCTTGAACTGTCCGATGTACAGTGCCAGGGACATGATCTGCGCCTGCGTGGGTAGAGCCGGCGCACCACCGAAGTTGACGTACATATTTCCGCCGGGCGAGAGTTCGGTGTGCAGGTAGTTGTAGGCATTGGATGCCATTAGGTGCGCGCTGGACGAACCCGCACCAGAGTGGCAGTTGGTACAGGCTGTGTAGCCACCAGCGCCACCGGTGTAGAGGCCGGAGCCTGCCGTCACCGATTGGCCCCAGGCGCTGGCGGAGCCTAAGGCCCCGAGCAGCACAGTTGTCCCCGCCAACCGAGCCGCCCAGCGCCACACGCCGCGGGCCACCCTTGTGCAAGCAGTCAGGCCAATAGCGGGACCCGTTACGGGTTGCCACAAAAAGGGCGGGCGTGGAGTCTCTATGTCGGGCATTTCCATGGACCAAACGGCGGGGCGCACAGCGGCCCCAGACAAGGCAATTTGTAGTGGGCTGCGGAGGAGACGGCCTGCTAGCACAAATCACAGAAAATCAGTGTAACGAATTGCCTTTGGATCTCTAAGGGCAATTGGCACCCAAGCCTGAAGTGATCTGCGCTTTTGTTGTATTTGGGAGAAATTTCCGAGGTGGTTTCAGTTCGTGGCGGCTGAAACCAGGGTTTGCCAGTCTTGTAGCGAGATGCGGGCCACGGGTTCAGGGCGCTGCAGAACGCCAGCGCGGAACACAATCACCTCAGCAAATGCCAGTTGCATTTGGTCTTGTGGCAGTTGCGCGGACTGCACGTGGGCCACCAGCACGGTGTTTTGGCCGGGTGCTGGCGCAGCCAACAGAAGCCGAGTGCGTGCCGCATCCCGTTCGACCTGGAGGTCGCCACCAGCAGGGTTCAGGTCTAGGGTGGTCTGTACTGTGCCGAGGTTCAGCAACTGGGCGGTGTGCTCGGTTCTGCATGTTTGGGAGCTCCATACCGCACCCACCGGAATTTTTAGCGTACGCATAGCCGTGCCCACAGTCAGCGCCTGTGTTTCCCCCTCGGGGGTCAGCCCGCTTTGAGGCTTGCAGTGCTCGGTGGGCGGGCCGCTTTCCGCATGCCGCATGTAGAGCACATAGCCGCCCTGGCGCAGCTGCGCCAACAGGGCCGCCCCTTGTAAGGCCTTGGCAGGGTCCACCAAAGGAAACGCCTGTGCCAGAGCGCCCGTGCAGGCGCAGCACAGTCCGAGCAGCGCGAGCAGCCGACGCATACGGTCAGGCGGCTAGCGCTGCCTCAATGTCCTTGGCCAAACTAGCTGGCGTATCCGTAGGCGCATACCGCTTGAGCACCTGGCCGTCTTTGCCGATAAGGAACTTGGTGAAATTCCATTTGATGGCCTTGGTTCCCAGAAAGCCTGGAGCCTCCTTGACCAGCCATTGGTACAGCGGGTGAGCCTCGCCGCCGTTCACGTCGATCTTGGCCATCATGGGGAAGCTCACGCCGTAGTTCAGCTGGCAGAACTCGGAGATTTCGTCGTTGCTGCCCTTGTCCTGCGCGCCGAACTGGTTGCACGGAAAGCCCAGCACCACCAGGCCCTTGTCGCCATAGGTCTTGTGCAACTCCTCCAGTCCGGCAAACTGGGGCGTGAAGCCGCAAGCGCTGGCCGTGTTCACGATCAGCAGGGACTTGCCCTCAAACTGCCGCAACGCGACTGGCTTGCCGGAAATTTGCAGGGCTTCAAAGTCGTACACGGTCGCCATGGCGGAATCCTTTGCAGATGTGAGGTATGTCACCTTAACAGGTGGAGAGAAAGCGCTTGTAAGAGTCGGATTTTGCTGGGAAGATTCCATGCAAAGAGGAGGCGCGGTGAACTACACACCCTGGTACCACCGAAGTGTGCAATGGATGCGGTCCAAGAAAAAGGAATACGACCTGGTGCAGGGTGAGGGCACGCTGGAGTCGTTGCGGCGCTATCGCTGGGTGGCGGTGCTGACGGCCCCTCTGCATGCGGGGCTGGCGCTGTTCCTGCTGCACTATGTGGCGCCGCCGGACCACCCGGAGATGGCGGTCTGGGCCGCTAACGTGATGTGGGCCCACGTCGTTGTTTGCGTATTTGTGGTCGTCACCGGCGGGCTGGCCCACATGACCTTGAAGCATCCCAGACGCGCCACCGTCTCCGCCGTCGTGCTGCAGACCGCCGTTTCCGCGGGTTATTTCTATTTTGGGGCGACCATCACCATTGCTGATCTCGTGGCCAACGCAGGTGCCGGGTTGTCCAGTTTCATGATGATCTGCATCATGTTCGGTGTGATCGGACTCATGCGTCCGGGCATCTCGGTGCCACTGTACTTGGGCACTTGCCTGGTGTTCTCCTTCATGCTGGGCCGTGCGCCCATTGACCCACTGCACCTGCCCAGTCTGAACATCATTGCCTTCATCGCCCCAGGGTTGGCGCTGCTGGCCTCCGTCATGGTTTGGAGCCAGTATTCGCATGCGGTGTTGTTGCGCCGAGAGTTGAGCCGAAGCAATACCGCGCTCATGGCACAGCAGCAAGAGTTGGCCTTTCTGGCGGACCACGACACGCTGACCGGCCTGTACAACCGCCGCGAATTCATGCGCATGGCGAATATGGAGCTGGCCCGCGTGGCGCGTGCGCCCTGCGACACCCAGCTCATCATGGTGGACCTGGATTTTTTCAAGAAAATCAACGACCAGTATGGTCACCCCGTCGGTGACGCCGTGCTCAAGCAGGTGGCAGCGCTGCTGCGCGGCGGCATCCGCATCACCGACACGGTGGCCCGTTTGGGCGGCGAAGAGTTCATCGTGTTGCTGCCCGACACCTCGCGCGACGGCGCGCTGGCCGTGGCCGAGAAGCTGCGCGCCCTGTTGCGTTCGGCGCCGCTGGTGATTGAGGATCTGCGGGTGCCGGTGACGGCCAGCTTTGGGGTTAGCGGTCTGGTGCGCGACCAGCACGGCACGGTAGACAGTATTTATGCCGCCGCCGACCGGGCCCTGTACGTGGCCAAACAGCTGGGTCGGGATCGGGTGGAATATGCCGCGCCAGAGTCGTCCGAACTCAGCGCCCGGGTCGGCTTGCGCGCCTAGCGTCTAGCCGTGCAGGTTGTCGTTGCGGGCAATGGCCAGCAGGTGCTCCAGCACCGCAGCATGGTCGCGGCAGTTGCGCGCATGCCAGCGTTTGATCCACCACATGAAGCCCGCCACCACCACACCAAACACGGTGATGGCGCCAAAGGCCGACAGGCCCATGCCGGTGGACAGGCTGTAAAACGCGCCCAGACCCAAAATGCAGGCCTGTTCGTTGAAGTTTTGTACGGCAATGGAGCGGCCCGCGCCCATCAGATTGTGGCCACGGTGCTGCAGTAGCGCATTCATGGGTACGACCAAAAAGCCGCCCAGGCCACCCAGCAAAATCAGGAAGGGCGCGGCCACCCATACATTGGTGATGAAGTTCAGGAACAGAATCAGCAGGCCCATGGCAATGCCCAGGGGAATCACATTGGTGGCGTGCTCCAACCGCATGCGCATGGAGGCGGCTACCGCCCCCGCGGCGGTACCTATGGCCACCACGCCCACTAGCGCCGACGCCTGCGTGACGCTGTAGCCCAGCGCCGCCGAGGCCCAGGCCAGCACGATGTAGCGCAGATTGCCGCTCACACCCCAAAACAGCGTGGTGGTGCTCAGCGAGATTTGGCCCAGGCGGTCTTTCCACAGTTTGGCGTTGCATTTCCAGAAATCGGGCAACAGCGTTAGCAGGTTCTTGGGCAAGGCACGCATGCTGGCGCCAGTCAATGGGATGCGGGTGTTGAACCAGGCCGCGGCCAGGTAGACAAAGATCAGCACCGAGATTGCAGCTTCGGGCGGGGTGTCGATGCTGGTGTTGACCAGCGGAAAGTCAAACGACAGCAGTGCCGTGGAAATGCCGGGGCTGACCAGCTGGCCGCCCAGCAGCACGCCCAGGATGATGGAAGAAATCGTCAGCCCCTCGATCCAGCCATTGGCCTTGACCAATTGGGAGGCGGGCAGCAACTCGGTCAGGATGCCGTATTTGGCCGGCGAATAGGCCGCGGCGCCCAGGCCTACGATGGCGTAGGACATGAGCGGGTGCGTGCCAAACAACATCATCAGGCAGCCCACCACCTTGATGCCATTGCTGATCAGCATCACCTTGCCCTTGGGCATGGAATCGGCAAATGCGCCCACAAAAGGCGCCAACACCACATAAAACAGTGCAAACATGGGCACCAGCGCCGCTTGCTGCCACTCGGGGGCGCCTGCACTGCGTAGCAACTGCACCGCACCCACAAACAAAGCATTGTCGGCCAGCGAGCTGAAAAACTGCGCTGACATGATGGTGTAAAAACCGCGTTTCATGGGTGGGGAGTAGGGCACATTAGCGTGGCTAATGCGTCAGGTATTGTTGTAGGTCTCCAAACGTGCTGCGGTTATAGCACGGCGGCCAATGTCAAAATCTTCGCACTCCCTCTCTCTGCCACTGCCATGCCACGCCCCATACACGCCACCATCCACACCCAGGCGCTGCGCCACAACCTGGAAACCGCCCGCCGCGCCGCGCCCGATGCGCGGGTCTGGGCGGTGGTCAAGGCCAATGCCTATGGCCACGGCATCGAGCGTGCGTTTGACGGCCTGCGCGGCGCCGATGGCATTGCCCTGCTGGACCTGGACGAGGCCCAGCGCGTGCGCAACCTGGGCTGGCGCGGCCCCATCCTCTTATTAGAGGGCGTGTTCGACCAGCGCGACCTAGAGCTTTGCTCCCGTCTGGGCCTGTGGCATACAGTGCACTGCGAAGAGCAGATCAACATGCTGGCCATCCACAAGACCAACGAGCCGCACCGGGTCTTCCTCAAGATGAACTCGGGCATGAACCGCCTGGGCTTTGCGCCCGAGCAATACCGCTCGGCCTGGACGCGGTTGAACGCCCTGCCGCAGGTGGACGAGATTTCGCTGATGACCCACTTCAGCGACGCCGACGGCGCCAAGGGCATTGCTGCGCAGATGGCCGTTTTCAAGGCCGCCACCGATGACCTGCCGGGCGAGCGCACGGTGAGCAACAGCGCGGCCACGCTGCGCCATTCCGCCCCGGGCCTGGTGTCTGACTGGGTGCGCCCCGGCATTGCGGTCTACGGCAGCGCACCCGACTACCCCGAGCACACCGCCGCCCAGTGGGATTTGCAGCCCAGCATGACGCTTGCTGCAAAAATCATAGCTGCCCGCGCAATAAATACGGGGGCTAGCGTCGGATACGGCTCTACATTTGTGGCCGACAAGCCGATGCGCATTGGCGTGGTGGCCTGCGGCTACGCCGATGGCTACCCGCGCCTGTGCCCCACCGGCACGCCTGTGCTGGTGGACGGCGTGCGCACCCGCACCGTGGGCCGGGTCAGCATGGACATGATCACCGTGGACCTGGACCCTGTGCCCGAGGCGCACATGGGCAGCGAGGTCACGCTCTGGGGCCGCGCGGCCAATGGCGCGGTGTTGTCGATTGACGAGGTGGCGGCTTGTGCCGGCACCGTGGGTTACGAGTTGATGTGCGGGCTGGCGCCGCGCGTGCCGGTGGTGGTGGCCGATTGAACAAAAATACCATCCCTATTCCCATCTCCATGCTGGAGGTGGGCAAACCTTTGCCCGTGGACGTATGGAGTGGCACCACCGGCCAGTTGTTGCTGCGCAAGGGGCAACCCATCTTGTCCGCCCAACACCGCGACAAGTTGCATGACCATGAAGCCTGCTCCACGGCAGTTGAGGGCATGGCCTGGCAACAAGCCTATGAGCGCATGGTGCACCAGATGCTGCGCGATGGGGTGGACATCCTCACCATTGCCACCGCGTCCATGCCCAGCACCATTCTGGAGCGCGACTACGTGGTCGGGCAGCAGTTCAGTGGCGGCTGGCTGGATATTCAGGAAGTGCTGCGCGGCGTGCTCTACCAGGGTGGACTGGGGATCAACCCGCTGCCACGCCTGGCCGGGCTGGAACGCAAATGCCAGGCCCTGCTGCAGGCCGATGTCGATGACAGCCTGTTTTGCCTGTTCCAGGCGCTGGCCGACAGCAGCCTGGGTTACTGCGCCACCAATGCGCTGCTGTGTGGTGTGGTCTGTGAACTGGCGGGACAGAAACTGGGACTGGACCCGTTGCAGCGCCAGACGCTGCGTCGCGCCGCGCTGACCATGAACATTGGCATGGCGCGCGAGCAGGATTCGCTCACACGCCAGAGCGAGCCTTTGACGCCGGAGCAGCGCACGCTGATTGCCGACCATCCCTGGCGCAGCGTGGACATTCTGGTCGGCCTTGGGGTGGATGACGACGACGTGCTGGACATCGTGCGTTGGCACCATGCCCCGGATTCGCCCAAGGCCATGGCGCGCAACTTCGCCAGTCGCCGTTTGCTGCACCTGGCCGACGGCTTTGTGGCACGCATGGCGGCGCGCAAGACACGCATGTCGTTTGCGCCGGTCAAGGCGGTGAAGTCCATGGTCATGGGCGCCGAGGGTGAAATCGTGGGGGTGAGCTCGGCCATGGCGCAGGCCGTGGGGTTTTACCCGCCGGGCAGTTATATGCAGTTGGCCAATGGCGAGACGGCGGTGTCGGTGCAGCGCGGCGAGCGCGCCAATACGCCCTGGGTTGTGCCCATTCTCGACAAGGACGGTATGCCGCTCGTCAAATACGTAGGGCACAACACCGCCACCGAGCCTGCCTACGCCATCGCCACCGCGGTGAACTTCGAGAAGGTGCGCGTCACCATCAATGGCGACAAAGTGCGCCAAGCGCGAGAGCGGATCCGGGTTTAGCGGCCGGAGCCCCTGGCCCATTGTTTTGGCATGAAAACAACCTCTAGCCCCCGTAGATAGTGCGCGAGCAGCTCCTAAATCAGGAGCAATTTGAGTCGGGGTTGCTGCTTGGTATCTGTGAATATATACAGTATTATCCCGCCATGGCCAAAGAAAAAACTGTCTTCTCTTGCAACGAATGTGGTGGCACCAGCCCCAAATGGCTGGGCAAATGCCCGCACTGCAACGCCTGGAACACGCTGATCGAATCCGTGGCGCAGAGCGACGCGCCGGCCAAAAACCGCTTTGCCTCGCTGGCCAAGACGGCCGAGGTGGCGGTGCTGTCCGACATCGAGGCGTCTGACGTGGAGCGCACCCCTACGGGCCACGAGGAACTGGACCGCGTGCTGGGCGGCGGCATGGTGGAGGGCGGTGTGGTGCTCATCGGTGGAGACCCCGGCATTGGCAAGTCCACGCTCTTGCTGCAGGCACTGGATTCGCTGCAGCGCTCGGGCAAAAACACCTTGTATGTCACCGGCGAAGAGAGCGGGGCGCAGGTGGCGCTGCGCTCGCGCCGCCTGGGGCTGGACCACAGCCAGGTGCGGGTGCTGGCCGAAATCCAGCTCGAAAAAATCCTCGCCACGCTCGAGGCCCACCGCCCCGATGTCGCGGTGATTGACTCCATCCAGACCGTCTATTCCGAACAGCTCACCAGCGCGCCGGGCTCGGTGGCCCAGGTGCGCGAGTGCGCGGCCCACCTGACACGCGCCGCCAAGGCCAGTGGGACGGCCATCGTGCTGGTCGGCCACGTCACCAAAGAAGGCGCCTTGGCCGGCCCCCGCGTGCTGGAGCACATGGTCGACACGGTGCTCTACTTCGAGGGCGACACGCACAGCCAGTTCCGCCTGGTGCGCGCCATCAAGAACCGCTTTGGCGCGGTGAACGAGATTGGCGTCTTCGCCATGACCGAAAAAGGCCTCAAGGGCGTGAGCAACCCCAGCGCCATCTTCCTGAGCCAGCACGCCGAACCCGTGCCCGGCAGCTGCGTGATGGTGACGCTGGAAGGCACGCGCCCGCTGCTGGTGGAGATCCAGGCACTGGTGGACAGTGGTGGCCCGTCGCCGCGCCGCTTGTCGGTGGGCCTCGACAAAGACCGCCTGGCCATGCTGCTGGCCGTGCTGCACCGCCACGCCGGCGTGGCGTGTATGGACCAGGACGTGTTCATCAACGCTGTGGGCGGTGTGCGCATTGGCGAGCCCGCAGCCGACTTGGCGGTCATGCTGTCCATCACCTCGTCCTTGCGCGGCAAGCCGCTGCCCAAGGGCTTTATCGCGTTTGGCGAAGTGGGGCTGGCCGGCGAGGTGCGCCCCGCGCCGCGCGGGCAGGAGCGCCTGAAAGAAGCCGCCAAACTGGGCTTCAGCGTGGCCGTGGTGCCCAAGGCCAACGCACCCAAGAAGCCCATCGAAGGCATGACCATCCACGCCGTGGACCGGGTGGAGGAGGCCATGAACGTGGTGCGTGGGCTGGGCTGAGTCCGCACCGCGGATTTCCCTGCACAGGGGGCGGCAGGGTGGATAAGATGCAAGGCTGCAACAACGAGGGAACTCTGCATGAAATCCACCCACCTGACCTTGGGCGCAAAACTCTGGGTTTTCGTCGCACTTGTGATGGCCTTGCTGGTGTTCACTCTGATGTTTGCTACGGGCCGCTCCACTGCCTTGCAGGCACGCGCGGACACCGCTTTTGCGGCCCAGAACGAGAAAATCAATTTGGCCCTGCAGTGGTCGGGCCAGGTGGAAACCCAGCTCACCCGCATCATCGCAACCGCCTCCACCGCCGACCCCGCGGTAGACGAGCTGTTCAAAACCCAAATCCCCACGGCCAGCGCACGCATCACCGAGATTCAGAAGCAGGTGGAAGCCAGTGGCCTGAGCGCGGCGGAGAAAACCCTGTTTGACCGCATTGGCGAAGAGCGCAAAGTTGCCTTGGTGTCTTTGGCCAAGATTCGCGATCTCAAGACCGCAGGCGACCAGCCCGGAGCAGCTGCCGAACTGAAGACCAACCTGCAGCCTGGAGTCGACAAGTATGTGAAGTCCTTGCAGGAATTCAGCGATCTGCAAAAAGGCAAAACCGCAATCTTGAACGAAGGTTTTCAGGCGGAGCGGGAAGTCAATGCCTGGGTCTCGCGGGGTCTGGTCGCGTGCTTGCTGGTGCTGCTGGTGGTGGGCACGCTGGTGCTGATCCGCCAGATTCGCCAACCCCTAAAAGACGCCATCGCCGTGGCCGAAAAAATTGCTTCCGGTGATTTGAGTGTGAAGGTGCCTGTAGACCGTGGCGACGAGTTTGGCGAGATGATGCGTGCCATTGCACACATGCAGGACCAGCTGGTGCACCTGGTGTCCGATGTGCGCCGTGGCACCGACAGCATTGCGCTGGCCAGCGAAGAAATCGCCACCGGCAACCAGGACCTGGCCAACCGCACCGAGCAGACTGCCTCCAACCTGGAGAAGACCGCCTCCAGCATGCAGCAGCTCACCTCCACGGTGAAACAGTCCGCCGAATCGGCGCGCCAGGCCAACCAGCTGGCCGCGTCGGCCGCCCAGGTGGCGCAGCGCGGCGGTGCGGTGGTCAGCCAGGTGGTCTCCACCATGGACGACATCAACGCCAGCTCCCGCAAGATCAGCGACATCATCAGCGTGATCGACGGCATCGCCTTCCAGACCAACATCCTGGCGCTGAATGCGGCGGTAGAGGCTGCGCGGGCCGGTGAACAGGGCCGCGGCTTTGCCGTGGTGGCCAGCGAAGTGCGCAGCCTGGCGGGCCGCAGTGCGGATGCGGCCAAGGAAATCAAAACCCTCATCAACACCAGTGTCGAGAAGGTGGACGGTGGCGCCACGCTGGTGGCCCAGGCCGGTCAGACCATGACCGAAATCGTGAGCTCGGTGCAGCGCGTGACCGACATCATGGGCGAGATCACCGCGGCCGCGTCCGAACAGTCCGACGGCATTGCCGAAGTGAACCTGGCCGTGGGCCAGCTGGACCAGATGACACAGCAAAACGCCGCTCTGGTGGAGCAGTCCGCGGCAGCGGCCAGCAGCATGAAGGACCAGGCCCAGCGCCTGGCCCAGGTGGTGGCGGCCTTCAAGCTGGACCACCAGCTGGCCGCGCCCCGCGTGGCTGCCCCTATTCCCAGGGCGCCGCACAAGGCGCCGCCGCGCATCGCCCCGGCCCTGAAGCGCCCCGTGCCTGCCTTGGCTCCCCGCGCTGCTGCCCCCGCGTTGGCGGCCAAACCCAAAGCGCTGGCGCCCAAGCCACGCCCTGCCTTGCAGGTGGCCGCGCCCAAACCCGCCAAAGCCACGACACCCGCCGGTGGTGACGACGACTGGGAAACGTTCTGATCTGCAGTGTCCGTAGGTCACGGCCGCGCTGAGCCTGCGGGCTGCGAAAATCCGCGTATGAACTTTCAATCCATTCTGCTGCCCCTGGGCTGCCTTGCGCTGGCCGTGGCGGGTTACCGCGCCTGGGGCTGGCCCGGCCTGGCGCTGGCACTCGGCGCCCTGGTCATGTGGCAGCTGCTGCATTTCACCCGCATGCTGCAGGTGCTCAAGCGCGCGGCCAACCGCCCCATCGGCTATGTGGCCAGCGCCGTCATGCTGCATTCCAAGCTGCGCCCTGGCCTGCCGCTGCTGCACGTGGTGGCCATGACGCGTGCGCTGGGCCAGCTGGAGTCGCCCCAAGACACGCAGCCCGAGCGCTTTCGCTGGACCGATGGCTCGCAGGCCAGCGTGCTGTGCGTGTTTCTGGGCGGCAAGCTGCAAAGCTGGGAGCTAACCCGACCGTAAAATCAACGGTTTGCAATCTTTGCGACCCACCCCTTACAAGGACACCCACGATGAGCGTACTTCCTTCCTCCATGTCTGACCGCGACGGAAAAATCTGGATGGATGGCCAGATGGTGGAGTGGCGCGACGCCAAGATCCACGTGCTGAGCCACACGCTGCACTACGGCTGCGGCGCTTTCGAGGGCGTGCGTGCCTACAACACCGTGAATGGCCCGGCCATCTTCCGCCTGCAGGAGCACACCGAGCGCCTGTTCAACAGCGCCAAGATCCTGCGCATGAAGATCCCCTTCACCCAAGAGCAAGTCAACGAAGCGCAATGCGCCGTGATCCGCGAGAACAAGCTGGAGTCCGGCTACCTGCGCCCGCTGACCTGGATCGGCGACAAGAAACTGGGCGTCTCGCCCAAGGGCAACACCATCCACCTGATGGTGGCCGCCTGGCCCTGGGGCGCCTACCTGGGCGAAGAAGGCCTGAAGCGCGGCATCCGCGTGAAGACCAGCAGCTACACCCGCCACCACGTCAACATCACCATGACGCAGGCCAAGGCGGTGAGCAACTACACCAATTCCATCCTGGCCAACATGGAAGCCACCGACGACGGTTACGACGAAGCGCTGCTGCTGGACAGCTCGGGCTTTGTGTCCGAAGGCGCGGGTGAGAACATTTTTGTGATCAAGAACGGCGTGATCTACACGCCCGACCTCTCGGCCGGTGCGCTGAACGGCATCACCCGCAACACCGTGTTCCATATCGCCAAGGACCTGGGCCTGGAGATCGTGCAAAAGCGCATCACGCGTGACGAGGTGTACATCTCCGACGAAGCCTTCTTCACCGGCACGGCTGCTGAAGTGACGCCTATCCGCGAGCTGGACCGCATTGAACTCGGCAGCGGCTCGCGCGGCCCGATCACCGAAAAAATCCAGACGGCGTTCTTTGACATCGTCAACGGCCGCAATCCGAAATACGCCCACTGGCTCACGAAAGTCTGAGACCCATGACAAACGCAAAAATTGAACTGCTGGCCAAAGACCTGAACCACCAGGGCGGCGTGTTCTGCCCCAGCCCGCTGGCCGACATGAAGACCTGGAACACCCACCCCAAGGTCTACCTGGACGTGGCGCACACCGGTGAAGCCAAGTGCCCCTATTGCGGCACGGTGTACAAGCTGAAAGACGGCGAACACTTCGGCGGTGGCCACTAGCGCCCTGGTCATCGCGCCCCAATGGATTGGGGACGCGGTGATGACCGAGCCGCTCATGCGCCGCCTGGCGGCGCGTGGTGAGCGACTCACCGTTGGGGCCTTGCCCTGGGTGGCGCCGGTGTACCGCGCCATGCCCCAGGTGGCCGAGGTCATTGAATTTCCGTTTGCCCACGGTGGCCTGCAATGGACCGCCCGCCGCGCAATGGCCAAGGCGCTGCAGGGCCGTTTTGACACCGCCTACGTCTGCCCCAACTCCCTCAAAAGCGCCCTGATCCCCTGGTGGGCTGGTACGCCGAAGCGCGTGGGCTATTCCGGCGAGACCCGCTGGGGCCTGCTGAACCAGCGCCTGCCGAATCCGCCCGAGGGCGAACGCCCGCCCATGGTGGCGTTCTACTCCGCACTGAGCGGTGAAGCGGGTCTGGACACGGACCAACCCCATTTGCAACTGGCTCCCGGCGCAGCAAATAGCGCGCTGGCCGCGCAGGGCCTGCTGGCCCAGGGTTTTTATGTGCTGGCACCTGGTGCTGAATACGGCCCGGCCAAGCGCTGGCCGGCCGCCCACTTTGCCGCGCTGGCAAGCCAATTGGCGCTGCCCGTGCTGCTGCTGGGTTCGGGCAAAGATGCCGAGGTGTGCGCTGAGATCGCCAGTGCGGTGAACGCCAAGCAGCCCGGGCATTGCCGCGACCAGGCGGGCAAAACCACGCTGGACCAGGCGATTGCGCTGATTGCCTCGGCCAAAGCCATGGTCAGCAACGACTCCGGCCTCATGCACGTGGCCGCCGCCTTTGGCGTGCCACAGGTGGCGGTGTTTGGCTCGTCCAGCCCGCTGCACACGCCTCCGCTCAGCGAGCGGGCTACCGTGCTCTGGCTCAAGAATGACCCCAGCTACCAGCCCCCGCTGGACTGTGCGCCGTGCTTTGCCCGCGAGTGCCCGCTGGGCCACACGCGTTGCCTGGTGGACATTGCACCGGCCAAAGTGCTATCGTATTTGTAGCTTCTCGCGCAATGGTTACGGGGACTAGAGCCTGTTTAGATAGGTAAATGCTCGGACATTCTTGAGGGCCAGTTTTTGTGCCAATCTAAGGGTTTGTATTAATTAAAACCTATTGATTTACTTTTCCGTCGAACTACACTTTCCCGCAGATTCCCGAGGCCGGCGTGCTTTGGGACCCGTTGGCAACCGTATTCGGACGGAAAGACATGCACTACAAAACACTCTGCCTGCTGGCCGTTCTGGCGCTGGCAACGGCACCAGCCCAACCGCAAACCCCGGTTCTCATCGGCCTCATCACCAAAACCGACACCAACCCCTTCTTCGTGAAGATGAAAGAGGGCGCCAAGGCCGAGGCCCGCAAGCTCGACGCCCGCCTGCTGGTGGCCGCGGGCACGCAGGACGGTGACACCGCCAGCCAGATTGCTGCCATCCACCGCATGGCGCTGGCCGGGGTCAAGACCATCCTGATCGCCTCCAACGGCGATGCGGTCATTCCGGCCATCAAAAAGGTGCAGGCCAGTGGCGTGCAGGTGATCGCGCTGGACAGCCCGATTGACGGGGCCGATGCGCTGTTTGCCACCGACAACTACCAGGCTGGCGTGCTGATTGGGCAATACGCCAAGGCCGCGCTGGGCGCCACGCCCGCGCGCATTGCGACGCTGGACCTGTTTCCCGGCCACCCGGTGGGCGCGCAGCGGCACAACGGCTTTATGCGCGGGTTTGGCCTGCCGGCGCCTGACGCGGTGAGCCTGGAGCTGGGCACCGACAAGGCCGTGGTCTGCCAGGCCGATAGTTTTGCCGACCAGGGCAAGGCGCGCGCGGCGATGCAAGCCTGCTTGCAAAAGTACCCCGACATCAACGTGGTCTACACCATCAACGAGCCTGCCGCTGCCGGCGCCCATGAGGCGCTGGTGTCGCGCGGCAAGGCACAGGGCGTGCTGGTGGTGTCGGTCGACGGCGGCTGCAGCGGCGTGGCCGATGTGGCGCTGGGCCATATTGCGGCCACCTCGCAGCAGTACCCGCTGCGCATGGCGGCCAAAGGCGTAAATGCCGGCGTGGAGTACGCCCGCACCGGGCGGCGCACCACGGGCTATGTGGACACCGGCGTCAACCTGATCACACGCACAGCCGTGCCGGGTGTGGAAAGCAAGGACGTCGCAGCGGGCACACAACTTTGCTGGGGGAAAAAATGATGCGCCACCCAATTGTTTCGACCGTCGCGCTCGCCGTGTTGACAGGCACTGTTTCGCTGGCCGCCTGGGCCAAGTGCGACAAAAAGCCCACGAAGCCCGACACGCTGTACCAGGAGGTGGCGGGCAGCCAGGGGGCGGAGGTCAAAGACCCCGGTTCGCACTTGGTGTGGCAGCGCTGCCTGGTTGGCAAGCAGTGGGATGCTGCCGCCCAGCAGTGCACGGGGGCCGCCAAAAAGATGAGCTGGCAGGCGGCCATGACCCCGCCCCCCTCTTCGGGGCAGGGCGCGGCGTCACGCTGGCGCCTGCCCAGCTATATCGAGCTACTGACCCTGGTGGACTTGAACTGCAGTGGTCCCGCGGTCAATGCGCGCTGGTTTGGCGACAACGACGCGAGCTACCTGTGGTCCAGCTCCAGCTACGAGCAACTGGCCGACTACGCCTGGGGCCTGAAATACGCCCGCGGTGAAATCATCTATGACAGCAAGGTCGAGGAATTCCAGGCCCGGCTGGTGCGCTTTGCCGATTGAAGGACCCCCATGCACGCCAACAACATCCGCATCGCCACCCGGCTGGCCCTCTCGTTTGGCGCCCTGATCGGCGTGGTGGCCCTGGTGGCGCTGTTTGGCGCCTTCATCGCCAAAAACACCAACCAGTCCATCCGCGCCATCTACACCGACAGCCTGATCCCGCTGCGCCAGCTCACCAGCATTGCCGACACCTACAAAGTAGAGGTGCTGGACAGCGCCAACAAGGTGGCACTGGGCGGCCTGGAGCCCAAGGCCGCCCACACCAAGGTCAGCCAGGGGCTGGCCGCGGCGGCCACAGCGTGGGCCACCTACACCGCGCACGCACAGACCGAGGACGAGCGCAAGGGCATTGCCAGCATCAACGCGCTGCTGGAGAAGGCCCAACCCACGCTGGCTGAGCTGGTGGAGGCGCTGGACAAGGGCGACCGCTACAAGGTGTCGCTGGTCATGCTGAACCTGGACGACATGGTGACCCCAGTGGTGAAAGAGCTGAACACGCTGATGGCGCTGCAGTTGCAGCATGTGGAGGGCCAGTACACCGAGGCCAACCAGCGTTACGAGGGCAGCATTGCTGTGTTCTTCGTCACCGTGGTGCTGGCCTTGGTGGCGGGCAGTGTGGCGGCCTGGCTGATGACCAAGGCCATTACCCATCCGATCAACCGCGCAGTGGAGATCGCGCGCGATGTGGCCGAGGGCGATCTGCGCAAGGACATTGAATGCGAAGGCCGCAGCGAAACCGCGCTGATGCTGGCCGCACTGAAGGCCATGCAGGCGAGCGTGGTGCAGGTGGTGGCCACGGTGCGCAGTGGTTCCGAGGGTGTCGCGACGGTGAGCGCAGAGATCGCCCAGGGCAACAACGACCTGTCGGCGCGCACGGAGCGCCAGGCCAGCTCGCTGGAAGAAACGGCCGCGTCTACCGCGGCACTGAACGACGCGGTGCGCCAAAATGCCGACAACGCCAAAAAGGCCAACCAGCTGGCCCTGAATGCCACCGAGGTGGCTATGGCCGGGGGCAAAACCGTGGCGCAGGTGATCCAGACCATGGAGGGCATCAACCAGTCCTCCAAAAAGATTGGCGACATCATCAGCGTCATCGACGGTATTGCCTTCCAAACCAATATCCTGGCGCTGAACGCAGCGGTGGAGGCGGCACGCGCCGGCGAACATGGCCGCGGCTTTGCCGTGGTGGCCAGCGAGGTGCGCTCGCTCGCGGGCAGCAGTGCCGATGCCGCCAAAGAGATCAAAAAGCTCATCAACGAGAGCATGCAGCGCGTGCAGCAGGGCTCGGCCTTGGTGGACCAGGCGGGCGCCACCATGGGCGACGTGGTCAGCGCCATCCAGCACGTGACCGATCTGGTGGGCGAGATCAGCGCCGCCAGCCAGGCGCAAAGCGACGGTGTGGCCCAGGTGGGGGAGGCGATTGGCGAGCTGGACCGGGTGACGCAGCAAAACGCCGCCCTGGTGGAGCAAATGGCGGCTTCGGCCATGGATTTGCGCCACCAATCCACTGCTTTGGTGGATTCGGTCAGCGTTTTCAGGCTCCCAGCCGTTACGGGTATGCTGCAGGAAATGCCGCGCTTGCTGGCGGCGTAAAACTGCGCACAAAAAAAAGCCACCCGAAGGTGGCTTTGTAAAGTCCCCGAAGGGACGTCGTTGGAACCTGTTGAAGGAAACCTATTGGTGGTTTCTCTTCGATCCTTGTGAACTGTGACAGCAGCTGGGTTGAACTTTAGGCGTTGCAAACCGAAAGCGGTATCCCCCATTCGGGTGAATTTGCGATCTTTTTTGTAAATAAATCGTGGTTTTTGTACCGCCGCTGAACTTTTTGGGCGTTTAGCCCTCCGCGATAACCCAATCGGCCCGGTGTCGGCTTGCCTCAATGCGTTTTGCATTGGGTTCGTCGGTCTGCGCCATCCAGGCCAGCGCCTCTTCACGGCTGCGGCCAAACTGCATGTGGCGCGCCAGCAGGCGCGCGTGGCGCAGCTCGGGCTCCACGTCCAGGTACCACACCTCATCCAGCAAAGCACGTGCGCCAGCCCAGCCGTCGTCCTCCAACAGCAAGTAGTTGCCCTCCGTGATCACCAGCGGTATGTGGGACTCGATGGCAATTGCGCCCGCGACCGGCTCCTCGATGGCACGGCGGAAGTCCGGCCCATAGATGGTGGCATCGCCCAGCACCTGCTGGCGAACGCGCTGTAGCAGCGCCACAAACCCTGCGCTGTCAAACGTGTCCGGTGCGCCCTTGCGCTGGGCACGACCCAGGCGCTCCAGCTGTGCCTGCGCCAAGTGAAAACCATCCATGGGCAGGTACTGGCTGTGCGGGGCGAAATGGGCGGCCAACCCCTGGGCCAGGGTGGACTTGCCCGCCCCCGGCGGGGCCACGATGCCCACGACGTTGCGCCGGCCCGTGGCCAGTAGCCCGGCCATGCGCTGCACGGTATCAACAGGGGGTAAAAAAAGTACCAATGGGTTAGGGTTTTCCATAACTAAAGCAACTTGATTTAAGTAGATGAAAAGAACTATAGTCCATCCACGCCGTGACCGACAGCGTAATTCCCCGGGGGGCTCACCCCCGACATTCCAGCCCAAAACAAGGTCGCACAGACCGAGGAGCAATCGCATGAAAACGTCCACCACCCTGATCCTGACCGCCCTGGCCCTGGCCACCAACGTCGCGTTTGCCGCTGACCAGCCCATCATTGGCCTGATCACCAAAACCGAAACCAACCCCTTCTTCGTGAAGATGAAGGAAGGCGCCGAAGCCGAAGCCAAGAAAATCGGCGCCAAGCTGCTGACCGCCGCCGGCAAGCAAGACGGCGACACCGCCACGCAAATCGCCGCCATCGAAAACATGGTGTCTGCCGGTGCCAAGACCATCCTGATCACCTCCAGCGGCGACGCCATCATCCCCACCGTGAAAAAGGTGCAGGCCAAGGGTGTGCAAGTGATCGCGCTGGACAGCCCGTTTGACGGCGCCGACGCCCTGTTCGCCACGGACAACTACAAGGCCGGCGAGCTGATTGGCCAGTACGCCAAGGCCGCCCTGGGTGGCAAAAAAGCCGTGATCGCCACGCTGGACCTGTTTCCTGGCCACCCCGTGGGTGCCCAGCGCCACAACGGTTTCATGAAGGGTTACGGCCTGCCCGCCCTGGACGCCAAGTCCAACGAACTATCCAAGGACGCCGCCGTGGTCTGCATGGCTGACAGCTTTGGCGATGCGGCCAAGGGCCAGACCGCCATGGAAAACTGCCTGCAAAAGAACCCTGACATCAACCTGGTCTACACCATCAACGAACCTGCAGCCGCCGGTGCCTACAACGCACTGAAGAAGGCCGGCAAGGAAAAAGGCGTGACCATCGTGTCGGTGGATGGCGGTTGCCAGGGCATCAAGGACACCACGGCCGGTGTGATTGCTGCGACCTCGCAGCAATATCCCCTGAAGATGGCCGCCATGGGTGTGGCCGCAGGTGCTGACTATGCCAAGGGCGGCAAGAAAGCCTCCGGCTATGTGGACACCGGCGTGACCCTGATCGCTGGCAAGTCGGTTGCTGGCGTAGACAGCAAGGACACCAAAGTGGGCCTGGACCTGTGCTGGGGCAACAAGTAATCTGACCTGCGTATCCGCGTGATCCTCTGAGAAGAAAGGCGTGCCACGGCGCGCCTTTCTTTCTGTTTCTTCTTTGCTTTATTCGTTTTCTGCAACTACGGTATTTCGCTATGAATACATCCACCCGCCATATTCCTTGGGGCGCGCTGGGGCCCTGGCTGGCCCTGGCGGCCGCATGCCTTTTCTTCGCCACCCAGTCCGACCGTTTTCTGACCGGTGAAAACCTGTCGCTGGTGGTCCAGCAGGTCATGGTGGTGGGTGTGCTGGCCATCGGCCAAACCCTGATTATTTTGACGGCCGGCATCGACCTGTCCTGCGGCATGGTGATGGCGCTTGGCTCCATGGTGGTGACCAAGCTGGCGGTGGAAAACGGCTTGCACCCCGCGCTGGCCATGGTCTGCGGCGTCGCGGTGACCAGCCTGTTTGGCCTGCTGAACGGCCTGTTGGTAACCCGCGCCAAGCTGCCGTCGTTCATCGTGACCCTGGGCACCATGAACATTGCGTTCGCCGTGACCCAGCTCTACTCCAAATCGCAAACGGTGACGCACCTGCCCACCTTCCTGACGGACATCGGCAATACCTTCACCGTGGGCGGCACGGAAGTCAGCGTGGGCACGCTGCTGATGGTGGGCCTGTACCTGCTGGCCTGGCGCACGCTGTCAGACACGGCTCCAGGTCGACACCTGTACGCTGTGGGCAACAACACCGAGGCCGCGCGCCTCACCGGTATCAACGTGGACCGCGTGCTGATCGGTGTGTACGTGATGGCGGGCTTCTTCTACGGCATCGCCGGTCTGTTGTCGATTGCGCGCACCGGCGTGGGCGATCCGCAAGCGGGTCAGACCGAAAACCTGGACACCATCACCGCAGTGGTGTTGGGCGGCACCAGCCTGTTTGGCGGGCGCGGCATCATTTTGGGCTCGCTGGTGGGTGCCATCATTGTGGGTGTGTTCCGCAATGGGCTGACGCTGATGGGCGTGGCCTCGGTGGTGCAGACGCTGATCACCGGTGTGCTGGTCATTCTGGCCGTGGCCACCGACCAAATGTCGCGCAAAGGAGGCCGTTGATATGAACGCCCCCCAACAACATACTTTGGTCATGCAGGCCAAAGGCATCGTCAAACGCTATGGCCAGGTGACGGCGCTGGACGGCACCGACTTCGAGCTGCGCGCCGGAGAAATTCTGGCGGTGATTGGCGACAACGGCGCGGGCAAGTCCTCGCTGATCAAGGCCCTGTCGGGTGCCACCGTGCCCGACGAAGGCGAGTTGCTCCTGGACGGCAAGCTGGTGCACTTCAAGTCCCCCATCGACGCACGCCGTGCCGGCATCGAGACCGTGTACCAGGACCTGGCCGTGGCCCCGGCGATGACGATTGCCGAGAACCTGTTTCTGGGTCGTGAGCTGCTCAAGGACCACCCGCTGGGCCGAGCCCTGCGCCTGCTGGACAAAAAAGCCATGCTGGCCCAGGCCGTGCAGCGCATGAATGACCTGAAGGTCGGCATTCGCTCGATGACGCAGGCGGTCGAGACCTTGTCCGGCGGCCAGCGCCAGTGCGTGGCTGTAGCGCGTGCGGCGGCGTTTGCGCAGCACGTGGTCATCATGGACGAGCCCACTGCCGCGCTGGGCGTGAAGGAGGGCAATATGGTGCTGGAGCTAATCCGCCGCGTGCGCGACAAGGGCCTGCCGGTAATCTTGATCAGCCACAACATGCCGCATGTGTTCGAGATTGCTGACCGCATCCACATCCAGCGCCTGGGCAAGCGCGCGGCCGTGGTCAACCCCAAGGTCATCAGCATGAGCGACACTGTGGCGGTGATGACAGGAGCCAAACTGGTGGAAGAGTTGCCTGCAGAAGCGCTGGCTTAAGCCGGTGAGGCCCTAGCCTGCATGCCCCGGATGCCGATGCAGCCGGGGCATGAAAATGTTTTCAGCAAGCTGGCGGACATGGGTGAAAATCATCCCACCATGAACTTTGCCGACACCCTATCTCCCGCCCGCAGCGATGCCAGCGCTGCGCCTGCCGCGGCATCGCCGCCTGTGTTGCGGCCACGCGGCTCCAACCATGTGGGCATGCGCCAGTTCAATGAGCGCGTGGTGTTGCAGGCGGTGCGCCTGAACGGCAGCTTGCCCAAGGCTGACCTGGCCCGCCTGACCGGGCTCACGGCACAGACCATTGGTCTCATCACCACCCGACTGGAAGACGACGGCCTGCTGCTCAAGCAGGACCGTGTGCGTGGCCGCATTGGCCAGCCCTCGGTGCCGCTAACGCTGAACCCGGACGGCGCGTTCGCCATGGGCATCAAGATTGGCCGGCGCAGTGCGGACTGGCTGCTGGTGGACTTCACCGGCAAGGTGCGGGTGCGCGAGACACTAGCCTACGATTTCCCCGATGCCGATGTGTTGCTGCCCATGGTCCAGTCGCACATGCGCACCATCCTCGACGGCATGGGGCCATTGGCCTCGCGCCTTGTGGGGGTGGGTGTGGCCGCACCGTTCAACCTGGGCGGCTGGCACAAGATGCTGGGCCTGTCCGAGGCGGTGTCCGACCAGTGGAACCATATCGATTTGTGCGCCCAGGTGCAGGCCATGACCGATGCGCCCGTGAGCTTTGCCAAGGACACCTCGGCGGCCTGTGTGGCCGAATTGGTGGCGGGCCGGGGGCGCGACCTCAAGAGCTTTCTCTACCTGTTTGTGGATACCTTTGTGGGTGGCGGGCTGGTGCTCAATTCGCACTTGCACGGTGGCATCCACGGCAATGCGGGCGCGGTAGCGTCCATGCCGCTGGGTGTGGCCGAAGGCAGCGCACCGCCCGAGCAGTTGGTGGCCCATGCCTCGCTGTGGGAACTGGAGCAGCACTTCAAGGCAGCCGGGCTGGAGGCCAGCGCGGCCTATGACGACCGTGCCATGACCGGTGCTTACGCGGTGCACACCCACGCCTGGATTGCCAGCGCCGCGTTGGGGCTGGCGCACAGCGTGGTCAGCGCCACGGCGTTCCTGGATATTGATGCGGTGGTGATCGATGGCTCGTTCTCGCGCGCCATGCTGCAGCGCTTGATCGAGGAGACCGGCACCGCGCTGCGACGCTACAACTGGGAGGGTCTGTGGCCCGCCACGGTAATTGCGGGCAGCATTGGCTCCGACGCGCGCGCGCTGGGCGGCGCACTGCTGCCGTTGCACGAAAACTTCGCCCCTGACCGCGACCTGTTTCTCAAAGTCGCACCCTGAGCCGCGCAGGCTCAGGCGGTTTCCTCAGGCTGCTTGGGCTGCTGAGAGCGGCAGGCGAATCTCAAAACACGCACCGCCGCCGACGCGGTTGCTGCAGGTCACCCCACCGTGGTGGCGCAGCGTGATGGACCTGACCAGCGCCAGACCCAGGCCCACCCCACCATCGCGTTCGGAAGCACCAGGCAGGCGGTAAAACGGCTCAAAGATGCGGCTTTGCAAGGCCTCAGGCACGCCGGGCCCCCGGTCGCACACGCGCACGATGGCGTGCGTGCCGTCTTGCTCCAGCTGCAGGCTGACCTCGCCTGCGCCATAGCGGCGGGCGTTTTCCAAGAGGTTGCGCACCGCGCGACGCAATAGCTTGGCGACGCCGGGCACCACCAGTTCGCCGGTCGTGGCTTCCAGCGCGGCCTGGGTGCGGGCGCACTCCTCGGCAGCCAGGCCGACCAGGTCCACGGGCTCGATGGTGCCCAGGTCTGCCTCCTTCGCGTCCAGCCGGCTGGCCAGCAAAATCTCTTCGATCAGCTGGTCCAGCTCACTGATGTTGCGCGAAATCTCTTGTTTGAAGCTGGGGCTGGGCGTGGCGCCCATGAGTTCCAGCCCCATGCGGATGCGCGTGAGCGGTGAGCGTAGCTCGTGCGAGGCATTGGCCAGCAGCGACTTTTGGGAGGCCAGCAGCGATTCATGCGACTTCACCAGCGTTTCAATCTGCTGGGCCGCGCGGTTGAAGCGCGAGGCCAGAAAGCCCACCTCATCGTCCCCCGTCATGGGCACGCGCACGCTCAGATCCCCATCGCCCCAGCGCTCCACGCCGTTTTGCAGGGTTTCCAGCCGACGCGTCAGGCGGCGCACGATGGGGTAGGTGCCCAGGGCCACGGCCACGGCGACCAGCCCCAGCGTCCACAGAAAGCCAAACGGCGCGCGCATGCTGGACTGTGGGGGGCGCGGCAGGTGCAGGTGCATGGTCTGGCCGTCCTGCATGCGCACCAGAAATTCAGGGCCGCGGCCAAACCGGCCGGGCGCGTCGTCATCGGGGCCATCACCGGGTGGCTCGCCCGTGGGGGCTTGTTTGTCGTCTGGTGGTGAGGGCGGCGGCCCGCCAAACGGGCGGTCCAGGCGCCAGCCTGAAGAGGGCGGCCTGCGCAGGCGGGCCTGGCCATTGCCAATCACCTCGCCCGCTTCGTTGCGCACGACCACTTCACGCAGCGGTGGCTCGGCGGCCATACGCCAGGCCCAGCCCACCAGCATGGTGAGTACGACCACGGCCAGCACCACGGCCAGCCAGATGCGGACGTACAGCTTGTTGAAGAACATGCTCAGTCCTGCTGGCGCGCGAAGACGTAGCCCACGCCGCGCACGGTCAGGATGCGTTTGGGGTCCTTGGGGTCAGCCTCAATGGCGGCGCGGATGCGGCCCATGTGCACGTCGATGGAGCGGTCAAAGGCGTCCAGTTCGCGGCCGCGCACGGCTTCCATGATCTGGTCACGCGTGAGCACGCGCCCGGCGCGCTCTGCCAGCGCCACCAGCAGGTCGAACTGGTACGAGGTCAGGTCGCACGCCGCACCCGCCACCACCACGGTGCGGGCGTCGCGGTCGATTTCCAGCGTGCCAAAGCGCAGGGTCTTGCCGTTGGGCGTGGGGTTGTCCACCTTGCGGCGCAGGATGGCGCGGATGCGCGCGAGCAGCTCGCGTGGCTCAAACGGTTTGGGCAGGTAGTCGTCAGCGCCAATTTCCAGGCCGATGATGCGGTCCATGGCATCGCCCTTGGCCGTCAGCATCAGCACCGGCACGGTGCTCAGCGGTGCGGGCAGCGCGCGGATGCGGCGGCAGACTTCCAGGCCGTCGATATCAGGCAGCATCAGGTCCAGCACCACGAGTTCAGGTGCAGCGCCGGCCGGGGGCTGGGTCAGGTGGGCCAGGCCGCTCAGGCCGTCGCCGCAGTGGTTGATGGAAAAGCCGGACTGTTCCAGGTACTCAGCCACCATGGAGGCCAGGCGGGCGTCGTCTTCGATCAATAGCAGGTTTTGGGGCATGGCGGCAGTCTATCGCCGCAGCCCCGTATCCGCCATGCCTGCGGTTTGAAGCAGCGGTAAAGTTAGGTAAAAATCGCTACCAAAATAATAGCTGCTCGCGCAATGCTAACGGGGGCTAGAGGGCGATTTGATGCGTGAAGCGAATCCCACCAGCACCAGCACGGGCACCCCCAGCAGGGCGGTGCCCGTGAAGAAGCTGGGGTAGCCAAAATGGTCCACGTACATGCCCGAATAGCCCGCCAGGAACTTCGGGGCCAGTAGCATCATGGAGCTGAACAGCGCGTACTGTGTGGCCGAGTAATTGACGTTGGTCAGCGAGGACAGGTAGGCAATGAAGGCCGCGCTGGCAATGCCGCTGGACAGGTTGTCGGCCGAGATGACGAACACCAGCGCGCTCAGGTCGTGCCCCCGGCTGCCCAGCCAGGCAAACAGCAGGTTGCTACCCGCGCTCAGGGCTGCGCCCAGCATGAGCACGCGCATCACGCCCAGCCGCAGCGCCATCACCCCGCCAATGAAGGCGCCCACCAGCGTCATGATCACGCCAAACACTTTGCTGACGGCGGCCACCTCGTCCTTGGTGAACCCCAGGTCCACATAAAACGGGTTCGCCATGATGCCCATGACCACATCGCTGATGCGGTAGGTGGCAATCAGCGCGAGGATCAGTACCGCCTGCCAGCGGTAGCGGCCCACAAAGTCGGTGAACGGTTCCACCAGGGCGCCACGCAACCACTCGGCGGCGTTGCGAGCCGGGGCCAGTGCCTGCCGCACGGGCTCGCGGGAGAACAGCACGGTCAGCACGCCCGGCAGCATGCTGGCGGCCATGACTAGGTAGGCGGTGCGCCAGGCACCGTACTGGTAAAGCGCAGCATTGGGAACCTCGGCCCGAGCGGCGATCCACAGGGCACCGGCACCGGCCCAAATCATGGCCAGCCGGTAGCCCGCCTGGTAGACAGCGGCCAGCGCGGCCTGGTGTTCGGTGTCGGCCGACTCGATGCGGAAGGCATCCAGCGCAATGTCTTGCGTGGCCGAACCAAACGCCACGGCCACCGCGCAATAGACCATGGGCGCCAGTGCCAGCGTGGGGTCGGTCAGCGCCATCATCACCAGCGCGACCATGATGATGGCCTGCGAGAGCAGCAACCAGCTGCGTCGGCGGCCCAGCAGGCGCGTGAGCACGGGGATCGGCAGGCGGTCCACCAGCGGGGACCACACCCACTTGAAGCCGTAGGCCAAGCCCACCCAACTGAGAAAACCGATGGTGGTGCGGTCTACCCCGGCCTCGCGCAGCCAGAAACTCAGCGTGCCAAACACCAGCAACAGCGGCAGGCCCGCCGAGAAGCCCAGCGACAGCATGCGCAGCGAGGCGGGTTCGGCGTACACCCGCAGGGTGGCGAGCCAGCCGGTGGGTGCGGGGGAGGGCGGCGTGGTGCTAGGCTGGGACATGCGGGAATAATACCTGTCACATTCGCAGGCATGCGGTGCCAACCGCGAGGAGTTCCATTGAGTAACGAGGGCAAGCCCGAACCCATCACCAGCCCGGTGCGCAAAAGCCGCGCCTCCGGCCGCATCACGCTGGACGACGTGGCGCGGTCCGCGGGCGTGAGCCGCATCACTGCGTCACGCGCACTGCGCGCCGAGCGCAGCGTGGACAAGGCGCTCGTGGCGCGGGTGGAAACCGCAGCACAGGCACTGGGCTACGTGCCGGACCCGGCGGCCCGTGCCCTGGCCAGCGCGCGCAGCAACATCGTGGTGGTGCTGATTCCCCTGCTATCGAACCACCTGTTTGTGGACCTGTTGGAGGCCGTGCACCGCACGCTGCACCCGGCGGGCTATCAAATCCTGATCGGCGTGACCCACTACGACGCGGCCGAAGAAGAAGCCCTGCTGGCCAGCTACCTGGCGCACCGGCCTGCTGGTATTCTGGTCACAGGCACCGAGCGGACCGCGCGCAGCCGCGCCCTGCTGGCAGGCAGCGGCGTGCCCTGTGTGCACCTGATGGAGATTTCGCAGGACCCTGCGCTGCACTGCGTGGGGTTCTCGCAGGCGGACGCCAGCCGGGCCATGACCGAGCACCTGCTGTCCACGGGTCGCCGCCGCATTGCGTTTGCGGCCGCCCAGCTGGACCCCCGGGTGCTGCAGCGGCTGGAGGGCTACCGCCAGGCGCTGCAAGCTGCGGGCCTGCACGACTCCACACTGGAATGGCTGCGTAGCGAGCCGTCATCGCTGGCGCTGGGTGGGGAACTGCTGACCAACCACCTGAAAGACTACCCCGACGTGGATGCCATCTTCTTTTGCAATGACGATTTGGCGCAGGGCGGTTTGCTGGCAGCGCTGCGCCTGGGTATTGCGGTACCGCAGCGGGTGGCCATTGCCGGTTTCAATGACCTGGCCGGCAGCGACCAGATGTTGCCCGCACTGACCACCATCCGCACGCCGCGGGCCGAGATTGGCGAGAACGCCGCGGCCATGCTGCTGCAGCGCATGCGCGGCGATACGGTGGCGGCCAGCTGTGTCGATGTTGGCTGGGAACTGAAAGTAAGGCAAAGCACATGAAACAAACAACAACGCGAAGTGGCGCGCGCCATTGGGGTGCCACGGTCCTGCTGGCCACGGCGCTGTGGGCCGCAGCCCCTGTGGGCGCCCGTGAAGGGGTGGACGTGGGGGGCAATTCGGCGTTCAGCAACCTGGTGTCGGCTGAAGAGGTAGAGCACGCTGCGGCGCAGCAGTACGCCCAAATGGTGTCGGCCGCCGCCTCCAAAAACGCCGTGGGCGGCAAGGACGATCCACAGGTGCGGCGCCTGCGCGCCATCGCACGCCGCATCATTCCGTTCACGCTGAGCTGGAACGCGCGCGCCAAGGCCTGGACCTGGGAGGTCAACCTGCTGGGCTCCAACCAGATCAACGCGTTTTGCATGCCGGGCGGCAAGATTGCGTTCTACAGCGGCATTCTGCAAAAGCTCAAGCTCACCGACGACGAGGTGGCCATGGTCATGGGCCACGAGATTGCCCACGCGCTGCGCGAACATGCGCGTGAACGCATGGGCAAAAACGCCGCCACGGGGCTGGGAGCCAGTTTGCTCAGCCAGGTGCTGGGCCTCGGCCAGGTGGGGCAAACGGTGACGCACTACGGGGCGCAACTGCTGACGTTGAAGTTTGGCCGCGAAGACGAGTCCGAGGCCGACCTGGTGGGCATGGAGCTGGCCGCCCGGGCGGGTTTTGACCCGCGGGCGGGCATCACACTGTGGCAAAAAATGGGCGCAACCAACAAGGGGGCGCCCCCGGAATGGCTGTCCACCCACCCGTCCGGCAACTCCCGCATTGCAGACATTCAAGCGGCATTGCCACAGGTCATGCCTCTGTACGAGAAGGCCAAGCGGACGCCTGCCGCAGCCCCCTAGGCCGAGTTTTTGCGCAAAAAGTGATGAATATCACGCCGGATTAGCTCTTTCGGACTACGCCCCCTCGATTTGTAACTGCGAAAATTACGTCTAGTTACAAGTACGGGAGTCCAATGAAAAATCTAAAAGCCTTTGTGAGTGTGTCCACCGTGTGGGCCGCTTTGGTCAGCCCCGCCGCCATGGCCACTCCGGTGCCTGCGGGCCCCACGTTCTCGTCGGTGGGTGGCCATAGCACCCATCTGGGCAACGACTTTGATCCGACCTGGGTCGCTGGCTTCAGTGCCGCCGGCTTCAACCTGCACAACATGCAGAAAAGCGGCGAGCTGGTGTTGAGTTCCGCTGCCACCCTGTCGTTCAGCTTTGTGGGCAAGGAAGCCAGCTTCAACAACGGCTTTTACTTTGGCAACAGCGATGGCGCCGTGATCAACTCCACCACCAACAGCGCAGGCGCGTATACCTTTGACGCAGGCTCCAAGATTGGTGGCGCACTGGACTTCTGGTTCAAGTCCAACAACCTCGGCGGCGCCATTCACAATGGTGCCGACGCCTTGGGCCTGATCCTGTCGCATGACAAGAAGAATGCTTTGGTGCTGTTCAATGACAACTACCGCGGTGACAAAGACTACGACGACATGATCATCAAGATCTCGATCACCACGCCAGTCCCTGAACCCGAAACCTACGCACTGATGCTGGGTGGCTTGGCGCTGTTGGGTGCCGTGGCACGCCGCCGCAAGAACGGCGTCTAAGCGGCACGCAGACAAAAAAAGGGCCCTCAAGAGGGCCCTTTTTCATGGCGGGGAGGGCTTAGAGACCGAAGTCGTAGCTGATGGTGATTGGTGCGTGGTCCGAAAACTTCTCGGTCTTGTAGATGTCCACCGTGCGGGCGCCTGCCGCCAAGCTAGGGGTGGCCAAGTGGTAGTCCAGCCGCCACCCCACGTTGTTGGCATAGGCCTGGCCGCGGTTGCTCCACCACGTGTAGCACGCATCGGTAGTGTCGGGTTCCAGTTGGCGGTAGACGTCAACAATGCCGCCCTCACTGGTCAGCTTGGTCACCCAGGCCCGCTCTTCGGGGGTGAAACCGCTGTTCTTCTGGTTGCTGCGCCAGTTCTTCAAATCCACTTCGCGGTGGGCGATGTTGATGTCGCCGCACAGAATGAAATCGCGCTCGGCCTTGAGCGCCTGCAGGTGCGGGTACATCGCGCCCAGAAACCGGAACTTGGCCAACTGGCGCTCTTCCCCCGACGAGCCACTGGGAAAGTAGGAGCTGATGATGGAGTGTTTGCGCGACGGGGTGTCAAAACGCAGTTCCACGTAGCGGCCTTCGCCATCGAACTCTCCCCCATCAAAGCCGATCACCACGTCGCTGGGCTCCAGATGGGTATAGACGCCCACGCCCGAGTAGCCTTTTTTCTCGGCAAAGTGAAAATAACCCTTGAGCCCGGCCAGGGACTCGAACTTGTCGGCCACATCGGCGGCCTGGGCTTTGACTTCCTGCACGCAAATACAATCGGGCCGGGCCTGGGCGAGCCAGGCTTCAAGCCCTTTGCTGGTGGCGGAGCGAATGCCGTTGAGGTTGAGGCTGGTTAATTTAAACAAGGAATACTCCCATGTCGGATCGAGACCCGTTGGCGCAGGATTTTGTGCGGTTTGCCGTGGATTGCGGGGTGCTGCGGTTCGGCGAGTTCAAAACCAAGGCCGGGCGCATGAGCCCCTACTTCTTCAACGCGGGCCTGTTTGACGACGGTGCCAAACTGGGGCGTTTGGCCGAATTCTATGCCCAGCGTTTGCTGGCCAGCGGCATGGAGTTCGATATGGTGTTTGGCCCCGCCTACAAGGGCATTCCTTTGGGCGCTGCCGTCGCTATCGAGCTGGCGCGGCAGGGCCGCAATGTGCCGTTTGCCTACAACCGCAAGGAAGCCAAGGACCACGGCGAGGGCGGCACCTTGGTCGGCGCGCCGCTGCAGGGCCGGGTGCTGGTGATTGATGATGTGATGTCGGCTGGCACCGCCGCCCGCGAATCCATTGCCATCATCCAGGCCGCGGGTGCTACGCCCCATGCTGTGTGCATCGCGCTGGATCGCCAGGAAAAAGCCACCGAAAACGGGCAGGACGTGCCCTACAGCGCCGTGCAGTACGTGCGCAACCAGCTAGGCCTGCAGGTATGCGCAATTGCGAAGCTGGGCGATTTAATGCAGTATCTGGAGTCCCGCAATGGGTCCGGCTCGGATGCGGACCACCAAAGGGTGCTGGCCTACCGCCAGCGCTATGGCGTGGAAGAAGGAGACGCATGAGAAGAACTATGAAGGCCGTGCTGGTGTGTCTGGCGGCTATGGGGACAGTGGTCACTGCATGGGCGCAAAACGCACCCATCGCGGGTGGCGTTTACACCTGCATCGATGCCAAAGGGCGCAAACTCACGGCCGACCGGCCGATTCCGGAATGCGTAGACCGTGAGCAAAAGGTGCTGAACCCCAGTGGTACCGTGCGCGCCAAGGTGGGCCCCACGCTGACCGCGCAGGAAAAGGCCGAGCTGGAGCAAAAGGAAAAACGCGCGCAAGAAGAGCAGGGGCGTGCGGCCGAGGAAAAGCGCCGTGACCGTGCGTTGCTCACGCGTTACCCCAACAAGACGGTGCACGACCAGGAGCGTGCCGATGCGCTGGCACAGATTGCCGCGGTGACCAAAGCGGCCACCACCCGGTTGGAGGAGCTGGTACGCCAGCGCGTGGCGATTGACGAGGAGATGGAGTTCTACAAAAAGGACCCCAGCAAGGCGCCCGCCTACCTGCGCCGCCAGTTTGACGAAAACACGCAAAGCCAGTCGGTGCAAAAACGCTTCATTGGCGAGCAGGATGCCGAGTCCAAACGCGTGAATGCACGGTTTGACGACGAGTTGGTGCGCCTGCGCCAGCTCTGGGCCCAGCTGGGGCCCGCAGCCAAATAAAAAAAGGCCTCGCAAGAGGCCTTTTTTTCCGGGCAGCGCTTCTACGGCGTGCGTTAGGCGAGCTTGCTGCGCAACAGGTCGTTCACCTGCTGTGGGTTCGCCTTGCCCTTGCTGGCTTTCATGATCTGCCCCACCAAGCCGTTCAGCGCCTTCTCGTTGCCGGCCTTGAACTCCGCCACGTTCTTGGCGTTGGCTGCCAGCACCTCGTCGACGATCGCTTCCAATGCGCCGGTGTCGTTCATTTGCTTGAGGCCCTTGGCTTCGATCACCGCGTCCACATCGGTGGCGCCGTCCCACAGCGCATCGAACACCTGCTTGGCGGCGCTGTTCGAGATGGTGCTGTCGCTGATGCGTGCGACCAGTTGTGCCAGGGTCTGCGCGGACACTGGCGAATGCTCAATGGACAGGTCTTGACCATTGAGCCGACGCGCGAGCTCACCCGTGATCCAGTTGCTGGCCAGCTTGGCTTGGCCACTGGCTTTGGTGGCCGCTTCGAAGTAGGTGGCGAGCGCCAAGCTCTGCGTGAGCTGCGTGGCGTCGTACTCGCTCAGGCCGTACGTGGTTTCAAACCGCTGTGCCATGACACGCGGCAATTCGGCCATTTGCCCGCGCACATCTTGCACCCACTGCTCCGAAATACATAGCGGCGGCAGGTCGGGGTCGGGGAAGTAGCGGTAGTCCGCTGCGTCTTCTTTGGTCCGCATGGCACGCGTCTCGCCCGTGTCGGGGTTGAACAGTACCGTGGCCTGCTGGATCGCGTGGCCGTCTTCGATCTGCTCAATCTGCCAGCGCACTTCATAGTCGATGGCCTGCTGCATGAACTTGAAGCTGTTCAGGTTCTTGATCTCGCGCCGCGTGCCAAGTGGGCTGCCGGGCTTGCGCACCGAGACGTTGGCATCGCAGCGGAACGAGCCTTCCTGCATGTTGCCGTCGCAGATACCGATCCAGGTCACGATCTTGTGCAGTTCCTTGGCATAGGCCACCGCCTCTGCGCTGGAGCGCATGTCGGGCTCGGTCACGATCTCCAGCAGCGGTGTGCCGGCACGGTTCAGATCGATACCGCTTTGGCCAATGAAGTCTTCGTGCAGCGATTTGCCCGCGTCTTCTTCGAGGTGGGCACGCACCAGGCGAACCGATTTTTTCTCATCACCGAGGAAGAATTCCACGGCACCGCCTTGCACCACCGGAGTCTCAAACTGGCTGATCTGGTAGCCCTTGGGCAGGTCGGGGTAGAAGTAGTTCTTGCGCGCAAAGATGCTGCGCGGCGCAATGTGGGCGCCGATCGCCAGACCAAACTGAATGGCACGTTCGACGGCGCCCTTGTTCATCACGGGCAGCGTGCCAGGCAGGGCCAGGTCCACCGCGCAGGCCTGCGTGTTGGGCTCGGCACCAAATGCGGTGCTGGCGCGCGAAAAAATCTTCGATTGGGTCGAGAGCTGGGCGTGGGTTTCAAAGCCGATGATGACTTCGTAGCCGTGCACCAGCGGGCCCGTGGGGCGGCCCTGTTGTTGTGCTTCAAATGTGTTCACGGTTTCGCTCATGGTCAGAATCCTGCGGGCTTGGCCAGGTGGTAGTCGGTCGCTTGCTGGAAGCGGTGCGCGGCGTTGAGCAGGCGCGCCTCCTGGCAGTAGTTGCCCAGCAGCTGCATGCCAATAGGTAAGCCCTTGTCAGCCTCCGCCTTCGCAAACCCCACGGGGATGCTCATGCCGGGCAGGCCAGCCAGAGAGCCGGAGAGCGTAAAGATGTCCGCCAGGTAGTTGGCCACAGGGTCGTCCGACTTTTCGCCAATCTTCCAGGCCACGGTGGGGGCCACGGGACCGGCAATCACATCGCAGTCCTTGAAAGCGTTCTGGAAGTCGTCGGCAATCATGCGGCGGATCTTTTGTGCCTGCAGGTAGTAGGCGTCGTAGTAGCCGTGGCTCAGCACATAGGTGCCAATCATGATGCGGCGCTTCACCTCGTCGCCAAAGCCCTCGGCGCGCGTTTTCTTGTACATGTCGGCCAGATCGCCATGCTGCTTGGCGCGGTGGCCAAACTTGACACCATCAAAGCGGCTCAGGTTGCTCGAAGCCTCGGCTGGCGCAATGATGTAGTACACCGGAATCGACAGCTCGGTGCGTGGCAGCGTGATGGGCACGAGCTTGGCGCCCAGCGCTTCGTACTGCTTGAGCGCGGCGTCGACGCTGGCGCGCACATCGGCGCTCAGCCCTTCGCCAAAAAACTCCTGGGGCACACCAATACGCAGGCCTTCAATGGAGTCGTTCAGCTGGAGCGCAAAGTTCTCGGCGGGCACGTCCAACGAGGTGGAATCGCGGTCCGGGTCGGGGCCGCACATGGCCGAAAGCAGCAGCGCGCAGTCTTCAGCACTGCGCGCCATGGGGCCGGCCTGGTCCAGGCTGGACGCAAAGGCCACCATGCCGTAGCGCGAGGCCCGGCCATAGGTGGGCTTGATGCCGGTGATGCCGCAAAAGGAGGCGGGCTGGCGAATCGAACCGCCCGTGTCGGTGCCTGTGGCGGCAGGTGCCAGACGGGCGGCGACCACGGCGGCACTGCCACCCGACGAACCGCCTGGGATGCGCTCGGTATCCCAGGGATTGCGCACCGGTTGCAGGCTGTCGCTGCCCAAGGGCGCGATGGCGGAGTTTTCGTTGCTGGAGCCCATGGCGAACTCATCGCAGTTGAGTTTGCCCAGGGTGACGGCGCCGGCCTGGGCCAGCTTGCCCACCACCGTGGCGTCAAACGGCGAGCGGTAGCCCTTGAGCATGCGCGAACCGGCCGTGGTGGCAAAGTCACGCGTCACAAAAATATCCTTGTGCGCGATGGGCAGGCCCTCCAGCGCGCCTGGGGTACCCGCCGCGATGCGCGCATCGGCGGCACGGGCTTGCGCCAAGGTTGCGTCTTCGTTGGTGTCGACATAGGCGCCCAAAGCGGCATGGTCACGGCCGCGCTGCAAAAAGTGCTGGGCGGCTTCAACAGCCGACACCTGCTTGGTCTGCAATGCCTGGGTCAGTTCTTGCACGCTGAGGTCGTGCAAGGCAGTGTGAGAGAGGGGAGTCGTCATAGGGGCTGCGGTTTACTCAATGACCTTGGGGACCAGGAACAGGCCGCGTTCCACGGCAGGGGCACTTCGCTGGTTGGCTTCGCGCTGGTTGGCTTCGCTCACCACGTCGTCGCGCAGGCGCAGGGTGACGTCCCGGATGGCGGCCACCGGGTGTGCCAGCGGTTCGACACCGGTAGTGTCTACCGCGCGCATCTTTTCCACGATGCCGAAAAAACCATTGAGTTGTGAGAGCAGGCGCTCACTCTCTGCCGTCTGCAATTCGAGGCGGGCCAAATTGGCGATGCGTGCGATATCGGAAGATGTCAGGGACATGGGAGTAGAAGAGTTGAAACCAAGGGTAAATCGTGCGGAAACGTTGTCCAGCGGGCGAGTTGTTCACAGGCGATGGGGTATTATCCTGCCTTTGGCGCGGGGGCCGTTTTCCTGCGGACTTTGACGCCAAGCTTACGATTTGAAACGCTAATACCCGGCGATGCGGGGCCGAAGTGCCCGGCGTGCCTGAGAGGACTTGTAATGTTTGGAGCTTTCCGTCGGTACTTCTCCACCGACCTGGCGATTGACTTGGGTACCGCCAACACCCTGATTTTTGTACGCGACAAGGGCATCGTGCTCGACGAACCCTCGGTCGTCGCCATCCGCCACGAAGGCGGCCCCCAAGGCAAAAAAACCATCCAGGCCGTAGGCCGCGAAGCCAAGGCCATGCTGGGCAAAGTGCCTGGCAACATCGAAGCCATTCGCCCCATGAAAGACGGCGTGATTGCCGACTTCACGGTGACTGAGCAGATGCTCAAGCAATTCATCAAGATGGTGCATCCCCGTGGCGTGTTCAAGCCCAGCCCCCGCATCATCATCTGCGTGCCCTGCGGCTCCACCCAGGTTGAGCGTCGCGCCATCCGCGAATCGGCCCTCGGCGCTGGCGCCAGCGATGTGTACCTGATCGAAGAACCCATGGCAGCCGCCATCGGTGCCGGCCTGCCGGTATCCGAAGCCTCCGGTTCCATGGTGGTGGACATCGGTGGTGGTACCACCGAGGTCGGCGTGATCTCGCTGGGCGGCATGGTCTACAAGGGCTCTGTGCGCGTGGGCGGTGACAAGTTCGACGAAGCCATCATCAACTACATCCGCCGCAACTACGGCATGCTGATTGGTGAACCCACTGCGGAAGCCATTAAGAAGCAGATTGGTTCTGCGTTCCCGGGCTCTGAAGTCAAGGAAATGGAAGTGCGCGGACGCAACCTGTCCGAAGGCGTGCCCCGCAGCTTCACCATCTCTTCCAACGAAATCCTGGAAGCCCTGACCGACCCGCTGAACAACATCGTGTCGGCCGTGAAAAACGCGCTGGAACAAACCCCTCCCGAACTGGGGGCCGACATTGCCGACCGCGGCATGATGCTCACCGGTGGTGGCGCGCTGTTGCGTGATCTGGACCGCCTGCTGGCCGAAGAAACCGGTCTGCCCGTGCTGGTGGCCGAAGATCCTCTGACCTGTGTGGTGCGCGGTTGCGGCATTGCGCTGGAACAGATGGAACGCCTGGGTTCCATTTTCACCAGCGAATAATTTTCGGGTACAGCGATGCCACTTGGTACGCTGGACAGAGATCCTCCCCCCTTCTTCCGCCAGGGCCCTTCGGCCCTGTCCAAGCTGGCCGTCTGCAGCGCCCTGGCGCTGTTCCTCATGGTGGCCGACGCCCGCTTCAAGGTGATGCAGCCACTGCGCGTGGCACTGGCCGCGGTGCTGTACCCGGTGCAGTGGCTGGCCCTGCAGCCGGTGGCCTTGGTGGAAAGCAGCAGCGCCTACTTCACCACCGTGGCCACGGCCGAAACCGCCCAGGAACAATCCCGCCGCAAGCTCAGCGCCCAGTCGCTGCGCGCCAACCAGGTGGAGCAGCTGGAGCTGGAAAACAACCGGCTGCGCAAGCTGCTGGACCTGAGCCCGCGCCTGAGCGCACCGTTCAAGGCCGCGCAAGTGCTCTATGACGCCGCTGACCCCTACACCCGCAAAGTCATCGTGGACAAGGGGCTGGCCCAAGGCTTGGCACTGGGCTCCCCGGTGCTGGACGAGTTCGGGGTGATTGGCCAGGTCACGCGCGTCTACCCGATGGTGAGCGAAGTGACGTTGATCACCGACCGCGACCACGCCATTCCCGTGCTCAATGCGCGCACGGGCGCACGGGGCGTGGCCTTTGGTGACACGTCGACCCACGCCGATGCGCTGGAGCTGCGCTACATGGCTGCCAATGCCGACGTGGCCGTGGGTGACCTGCTGACCACCAGTGGCGTGGACGGCGTGTACCCGCCCGGCCTGCCGGTGGCGCGCGTGGAAAAAGTGGAGCGCCGTGTGGACGCGGTGTTTGCGCGCATTTACTGTGTGCCGCTGGCCATGGTGTCTGGCGCCGAGCACGTGATCGTGCTGGACCCGCTGAACGCACAGATGGCGGCCCGGCCTGCGGCTGAGCCCGCACCGGTGGCACCCAAACGGGGCGAAGTGAAATGATCATGCGTCAAGGGCAGCAACTGCTGCTGCCGGCCAACCCCCTGTTTATCTGGATCAGCCTGGTGGCGGCGTTGTTGCTCAACATGTTGCAGAACATGGGCCTGTGGGGCCGTGCGGCCTGGGCGCCCGATGTGCTGGCCGTGGTGCTGGTGTTCTGGACCGTGCACCAGCCCCTGCGCGTGAGCATTGGTGCAGCCTTCGTGTTTGGCCTGCTGATGGACGTGCACCAGGGTGGCTTGCTGGGACAGCACGCCATGGCCTACACCGCGCTGAGCTTTCTGGCCATCACCGTGCACCGTCGCCTGCTGTGGTTCTCGGTGCCCTCACAGGCCGCGCAAGTGTTGCCGCTGTTTGCCGTGGCCCATGGGCTGGAGCTGATACTGCGCCTGTTGGGTGGCGGCACGTTTCCCGGTTGGTGGATGGTGCTGGCCCCGCTGCTGGAGGCCGCGCTCTGGCCGGTGGTCAGCATTGTGTTGCTGGCCCCGCAGCGCCGCGCGCCCGACCCCGACGCCAACCGCCCCCTGTGAATATGACCCCCACGCTTGCCACTGCGTGTGCTGCGCTGCCCCCCGAGGGGGCTGGTTCGCCTTGGGGCGGCCCGGCGGCGAACCATCTGCCCTGACCCATGACAGAACTGCGCAACGTTCAGGTCGATCTGGCGCGCTTTCGCACGCGTGTGTTTGTGGTCAGTGTGGTGGTACTCACCTGCTTTGTGCTGCTGGCGCTGCGCCTGGCCTATTTGCAGATCGTGCGCCACGAAGACCTGCGCGCACAGGCCGAGAGCAACCGCACCTCCATTGTCCCTATCGTGCCCAACCGCGGGCTGATCCTGGACCGCAACGGGGTGGTGCTGGCCAGCAACTACTCGGCCTACACCCTGGAGATCACGCCGTCCAAGAGCCTGGGTGTGGAGCAGACGCTGGACAACCTGTCCAGCGTGATCGATATCACCGCGCGTGACCGACGCCGTTTCAAAAAGCTCATGGAGGAGTCCAGAAGCTTTGAGTCGTTGCCGGTGCGCACGCGCCTGACCGACACCGAAGTGGCACGCTTCGCGGCTCAGCGTTTCCGGTTCCCCGGTGTGGAAATCAAGGCGCGGTTGTTTCGCAGCTACCCGTATGGTGAGCTGGCCAGCCATGTGATTGGCTACATCGGCCGCATCAACCCGTCGGAAAAAGAAAAGATCGACGACAGCGAGGATCAGGCCAACTACCGGGGTACCGAATACATCGGCAAGCTGGGTGTGGAGCAGAGCTTTGAGCACGAGCTGCATGGCATTACGGGCGTCGAGCGCATGGAAACCTCGGCTGGAGGACGCGCGGTGCGCAAGCTGGCCAGCACACCCTCCACGCCGGGCAACGTGGTCGTGCTGTCCATCGACATCAAGCTGCAAAAACTCATCGAAGACATGTTTGGCACGCGCCGTGGCGCGCTGGTGGCGCTGGACCCCAAGACCGGCGAGGTGTTGGCGTTTGTCAGCAAGCCCACGTTCGACTCCAACCTGTTTGTAGAGGGCATTGACCAGGAGAACTGGCAGATGCTCAACGAGTCCATCGACAAGCCGTTGCTGAACCGCGCCCTGCGCGGCACGTACCCGCCGGGTTCTACCTACAAGCCCTTCATGGCGCTGGCCGCGCTGGAGACGAATACGCGCTCTGCCACCACGCTGATCAACGACCCGGGCTTTTACATGTTTGGTGGCCACCGCTTTGGCAGCCCCGAGAACGAGCGCGGTGGCGTGATGGACATGCGCCGCGCGATCGTGGAATCCAGCAACGCCTATTTCTACTCCCTGGCCAACGAGCTGGGCGTGGACACCATGCACGACTTCATGAAGCCGCTGGGCTTTGGCCAGATCACCGGCATCGACATCAATGGCGAGGTGCGCGGTGTGCTGCCCAGCCAGGACTGGAAGAAGCGCTACTACAAGCGCCCCGAACAGCAGAAGTGGTACGCCGGTGAGACCATCTCGCTGGGCATTGGCCAGGGCTACAACAGCTTCACCATGCTGCAGATTGCCCAGGCCGTGTCCACGCTGGCCAACAACGGCGTCAAGCACAAGCCGCAGCTGGTGATCGCCACGCAGGACGCTACGACGCGGGTGCGTGTGCCCGTGGCCCCCGAACCGCCGCAGGACCTGGGCTACAAGCCGGAAAACGTGGCGCTGGTGCGCAACGCCATGGTGGGCGTGACCCAGGGCGGCACCGGGACCCGCGTGTTCGCCGGGGCGGGCTATGTGAGCGGTGGCAAGACCGGCACCGCCCAGGCCGTGAGTCTGGGCAAGAACCAGAAGTACAACGCGTCCTCGATGGAGGAGCACCAGCGCGACCACTCGCTGTACATCGCGTTTGCACCGGCGGACGACCCCAAGATTGCGCTGGCGGTGATTGTGGAGAACGCCGGCTTTGGTGCTGCCTCCGCCGCGCCCATTGCGCGGCGCACCTTTGACTATTGGCTGCTGGGCCAGTACCCCAGCGAAGAAGACTTGGCTGCGGTCAGCCGTGGCCAGGCCACAGCGCCGATTGGCAAGCCGCGCAAGGCCGACGACATCGCCTGGCCCCCCGCCCCGCGCTGAGCCTAGCCGCGCAAGAACGCGTCGTAGCCGGTCTTCAGTATCAGGGCCGACACCACCACAATGAAGACGCTGCGCACAAAGCCTGTGCCGTGCTTGAGCGCCAGGTGTGTGCCGGCCAGGCTGCCCAGCACATTGGCCACCGCCATGGCCGCCACAAAGTGCCACCAGACATGGCCCTTGAGCGTGAACAGCAGCAGCGCCGCGAGGTTGGACGCGGTGTTGAGCAGCTTGGCCCCGGCCGAGGCGTTCAGGAAGTCATAGCCCAGCAGCCGCACCAACAAAAATACAAAGAAGCTGCCCGTGCCCGGGCCGAAGAAGCCGTCGTAAAACCCGATGCCCAGGCCGATGGCACAGGCCGCCAGCGTCTCGTGCTGGCCGACAAAGCGCGGCACATGGTGGCGCCCCAGGTCTTTCTTGGCCAGCGTGTAGGCCAGCACCGCCAGCAGCACCAGGGGCAAAGCCTTGCGCAACTGCTGCGGTGACACCACGGTGACCAGCCAGGCCCCCCCCAGCGCAGCGGCAAAGCACACGGCTGCCGCGGGGCCTATGGTTTGCCAGCGCAGCTGCACCTTGCGGTTGTACTGCACCGTGGCAATGGCCGTGCCCCAGACCGACGCGGCCTTGTTGGTGCCCAGCAGTGTGGCCGGAGGCGCCTGGGGGAAGACGGCGAACAGCGCGGGGGTCAGCACCAGGCCGCCTCCGCCCACGATAGAGTCGATAAAACCGGCCAGGAGCGAGGCCAAGGTGACAAACAGCATTTCCATTTCCGAATTGTCGCATCCGGGGTTGAGGGACTGTTTGCTATAAATTTGATAGCTGCTGGCGCAATGTTGACGGGGGCTGGGGGGCGAAAAGGCATAAAAAAGCACCGGGGGTGCCGGTGCTTTTGTAAAACTGCATCTTGGTGTGCAGGGTTTGTAGTTCGTTGTTAGCCGTCTCCTCGGCGTCGTTTCAAGCTTGGTCTTTGCAGACCTCGCAGTTGCTGTCAGGTGCTGCGTTAGAAAGAAATGTATCCGCCTTGCGGGCCTTGCGGCATCGGGACAAACCCTTCATTGGCGCACTGCCGCTGCATCTTCTGCAATCCATTGCGCGGCCTTCTCCGCAATCATCAGTGTGGGTGAGTTGGTGTTGCCGCTGGTGATCAACGGCATCACGCCCGCGTCCACCACACGCAGCCCCGCCACACCCCGCACCTGCAGACGGCTGTTCACCACGGCCGTCGGGTCGTCCTCACGCCCCATCTTGGTGGTGCCTACGGGGTGGAAGATGGTGGTGGCAATGTCGCCGGCCAGTTGGGCCAGCTCGGCATCGCTTTGGAACTGCGCGCCGGGCTTGTACTCCTCGGGCTGGTACTTGGCCAGCGCAGGTTGCGCCACGATCTTGCGCGTCACGCGCAGCGAGTCGGCGGCAATCTGGCGGTCGGCCTCGGTGCTCAGGTAGTTGGGGGCAATGGCGGGCGCGGTGTGGAAGTCGGGCGACTGGATCTGCACCTTGCCGCGGCTGGTGGGGTTCAGGTTGCAGACGCTGGCGGTGAAGGCGTTGAAGGTGTGCAGTGGCTGACCAAACGCGTCCAGGCTCAGGGGCTGCACGTGGTATTCCAGATTGGGGTGGGGCTGGTTGGCGTCGCTGCGCGTGAAGGCGCCCAGCTGGCTGGGCGCCATGCTCATGGGGCCGCTGCGCTTGAAGGCGTATTCCAGCCCGATCTTGGCCTTGCCCCACAGGCTGTTGGCCTGCACGTTCAGCGTGGGTGTGTTCTTGACCTTGAAGACCGCGCGTATCTGCAGGTGGTCTTGCAGGTTGGCGCCCACGCCCGGCAGGTCATGCTGTACCGGCACGCCATGGCGTTGCAGCAGCTCGGCAGGCCCCAGGCCCGAGAGTTGCAAGATCTGCGGCGAGCCCACGGCGCCGGCGCACAGCAGCACCTCGGCACGCGCGGTGGCGGTCACCATCTCCCGGCCATCCCACACCTGCACACCGGTGCAGCGCAGGGGCGCGTCGCCCTCGGTCTGTGGCTCCACCACCAGCTTGGCCACCTGGGCCGCTGTCCACAGTTCGAAGTTGGGGCGGGCGTAGCACAAGGGGCGCAAAAAGGCCTTGGCCGTGTTCCAGCGCCAGCCGGCTTTCTGGTTCACCTCAAAGTAGCCCACACCTTCGTTGTTGCCGCGGTTGAAATCGTCGGTGGCCGGAATGCCAGCCTGCGTGGCGGCCTGGGCGAACGCGTCCAGCACGTCCCAACGCAGGCGCTGTTTTTCCACACGCCATTCGCCGCCTGCCTGGTGGTGGCGCAGCACCTTGCGGTAGTCGGTGCCACTGTCTTGCAGCAGGGGCGAAGGTGCACCCTTGGCACCATGCAGCGCGTTGGCACCTTTGTGGTGGTCTTCGTGCAGCTTGAAGTAGGGCAGGCTGTTCTCCCAAGTCCAGTTCGCGTCACCCGTCAGCTTGGCCCACTGGTCGTAGTCGCGCGCCTGGCCGCGCATGTAAATCATGCCGTTGATGCTGGAGCTGCCCCCCAGCGTTTTGCCGCGCGGGTAGCGCAGGCTGCGGCCGTTCAGGCCGGCCTCGGCCTCGGTGTTGTAGAGCCAGTCGGTGCGCGGGTTGCCAATGCAGTACAGGTAGCCCACGGGAATGTGGATCCAGTGGTAATCGTCCTTGCGGCCTGCCTCGATCAGCAGCACGCGTTTGGACGCATTGGCGCTGAGCCGGTTGGCCAGCAGGCAGCCGGCCGTGCCCGCGCCGATGATGATGTAGTCGAAGGTGGTGTCGTTCATAGCAGCAAAAAGAAGGCGGCAGACACCGCGGTAGGAAGCAGGGCGCCCAGCAACAGGCCGCCCGCACCGATGGAACTGTCCGCAAAGCCCGCGCGCAGCAGCGCTACGCCCGCGGGGTTGGGGGCATTGGCAATCACGGTCAGGCCGCCGCCTGCGACGGCACCGGCCACCAGCATGTACTTGGCGGGGTCAGACATGCCCACGATCAGCGAGCCCAGGTAAGTCAGCGCGGCGTTATCGGTCATGGCGGTCAGGCCCAGCGCGCCGAAGAACAGCGCCGTGGGCGCCAGGCTGGACACGATGGGCTGCAGCCACCACTGCTGCATGCCGCCCAGCACCACCAGCCCGGCCAGAAAGAAGCCCACCAGCAGGCCCTCTTTGAGGATCAGCGGGTTCTGAAAGCGCGCATAGGCCTGGGTGTAGCCCAGGAAAAACAGGAACAGGCCCAAAAACAGCACCGGGTGGTGCGCCATGAGCACCACGCCGGCCAGAAACACCAAGTGCACCAGGCTCACGAACCAGGGCACCGGGGTGTCGGCCGCAGGGGCCGCGTGGGGGACGACCCGTTTGAGCTGCGGCCGCAGGTACAGCACCAGGGCCGTGGCATTCACCAGCACCGCCAGCGCGGCTTTCCAGCCAAAGGTGTGGGCCATGAAGGCCGTGTCCCAACCCCAGGTACCAGCCACCATGAGCACAGGTGGCGCGGCATACGAGGTCAGCGTGCCGCCAATGGAGATGTTCACAAACAGCACGCCCAGCGCCGCGTACTTGTGGCGCTCGGGCATCTGGGGGGTGAAGATTTGCGGCGCCAGCATCAGCGCGGCCAGCGTCATGGCTGCGGGCTCGGTGATCAGAGAACCCAGCAGCGGCACTACCGCCATACCCAGCCACACCAGCACCGTGGTGGTGGGCAGGGGCACGGCGCGCGCCACGGCCAGCAGCAGCGCCCGCACGGCTTCGAGCACCGGGCGCGAGGCGGCCACCACCATCACCACGCAGACAAACAGCGGCTCGGTGTACTGGCGCGATTCGGCGTAGTCAATCGCCTGCTGGCTGCCCGATAGCAGCGCCATGCAGGCGATCAGCACAAAGGCCCAGAAACCAAACACCACCTCCACCTCGCCCAGCAGGTGCAGCAGCCCCGCGTGGCGCGGGTGGCGGTGGGCCAGGCGCTCAAAGGCCTTGGCGCCAAAGGTGTGCAGCAGCGCGATGCCAAACAGCACTGCGCCCACGGTGTGCATCAGGTCCCCCTGCAGGGGTTCGCCGGCCATGCGGCTCAGGTCCCGGTCCAGACGGGTTTGCGCTTTTCCTGGAAGGCCTTTTGGCCTTCCTTGGCATCGTCCGTCAGCGTGAACAGCGCAATCTGGCTTTCGGTGAACGCCATGGATTCTTCAAACGCCATGGCCTCTACCGTCTTCATGGTGTACAGCCCGCGGCGGATGGCTGCGGGGGATTTGTCCAAGATGCGGTCCAGCAGCCACTGCAGCTTGGCATCCACGTCATCGTCCACATGGTTCACCAGCCCGCACTGCAGCGCCTGCGCGCTGGTGAGGGGCTCACCGGTGATGCACATCTCGGCCAGCGTGCGCCGCGGTATCAGGTGCTGCAGCACGCTGAGTACCTGGGCCGGGAACACGCCCACCTTCACCTCGGGCAGGCCAAACGTGGCGTGGGTGGACGCCACCGCCATGTCGCACATGGCCAAGAGGCCCATGCCGCCCGCCAGGCAAAAACCGTTCACCCGCGCCACCATCGGGATGTGGCTGGCGCGCGCCACGCGCAGCAGCTTGGCCAGATGGGCGTGCGGCTCGGAATAGTCGGAGGTGAACACCTTGGAGGCCTGCAAATCCGCCCCCGCACAAAAGGCCTTGGGGCCCGCACCGGTGATGACGATGGCGCGGATGCTGCGGTCGCTTTGTGCGCCGGCAATGGCCTGGGCCATGCCCGCAATCACGGCGTGGCTCATGGCGTTGCGCCGTTCTTCGCGGGTGATGGTGAGCCACAAAACCGGGCCGCGTTGTTCCACCTGCAGTTCGGTGGCGCTGTCTGCGTTGTTCTGAATGTCCATGGTGTCTCCTGAAGGCTATTTTGCTTGTATTTCGTAGCGGGTACGATGCGAACCTCATCCACTCTCTCCCAGACCCGCCCGTGGAGGACTCCCAGCCCCGCATTGCCTTGCAGACTGCCACCGCACCGTCGGTCGTGGCGCTGCATGGCCGTTGGACCGCCGACCACCTGGCCGTGCCCGCCACTTGGCAGGCCCTGCAGCAGGGCCTGGGCCAGGCGCAGACGGCCAGTGCCGGCGGCCGCGCCCCGTTGTGGAATCTCAGCAGCCTGCAGCGCCTGGACCACACCGGTGCCCAGGTACTGTGGAATGCCTGGGGCCGCCATTGGCCCGAACAGCTGGAACTGCTGCCCGCCCAACGCGCCATGCTGGAACGGGTGGCGCAGTTTTCGGTACCTCCGCCCCCTGTGCAACGCACCTCGTTGACCGCCCTGCTGGCCGTGTTGGGCCGCCGCATGCTGGGCTTGCTGGCGCACCTGGAGGGCGCCGTGCGCCTCATCGGCCAGCTCTGGCTGGACCTGCTGCACCTGGCGCGCAGCCCGCTGCACGCGCCTTGGCGTGATATTTCGGGGCACCTGTACCGCATTGGCGCTACGGCGCTGCCCATCACCGCGTTGGTGGGCTTTTTGATTGGCGTGGTGCTGGCCTACCTGATGTCGCAGCAGCTGCGCCAGTTTGGGGCGGACACCTTCATCGTCAACATCCTGGGCATCGCGTTGATCCGTGAGCTGGGGCCGGTGCTGGCCGCCATCCTGATTGCGGGGCGGTCTGGCTCGGCCATCACCGCGCAGATCGGGGTGATGCGTGTGACCGAAGAGCTGGACGCCATGCGTGTGCTGGGCATCGCCAAGGGCTACCGCCTGGTGATGCCGCGCACCCTGGCCATGGCGCTGGCCATGCCCCTGCTGGCGGTGTGGACCACGCTGGCCGCCCTCTTGGGCGGCATGCTGGCGGCGGACTTGGCCATGGGCCTGTCGCCGGCCTACTTTGTCACCGCGCTGCCCAAGACGGTGGACATTGCCAACCTCTGGCTGGCGCTGGCCAAGAGCACGGTGTTTGGCGTGCTGATCGCCCTCATCGGCTGCCACTACGGCCTGCGCGTCAAGCCCAACACCCAGAGTCTGGGGCAGGGCACCACGGCCTCGGTGGTCACCTCCATCACCGCGGTGATCTTGGTGGACGCGCTGTTTGCCGTGCTGTTCAAGGGGGTGGGTGTATGACCGAGGCACGCAAACCCATTGTGCAGATTGACAAGCTGTGGTCGTCGTTTCGCACCGCGGGCCAGACCAGCGTGATCCACCAGGACCTGGACCTGACGATTGAACGCGGCGAGCTACTGTCGATCGTGGGTGGCTCGGGCAGCGGCAAGACCGTGCTGCTGCGCCAGATGCTGGGGCTGGAGACGCCCACGCGCGGCAGTGTGACGGTGCAGGGCCGCCCGGCCGACGAGTTGGGGCGCGCGGGCGCCGCCAGCCGCGTGGGCATGCTGTTTCAGCATGGCGCGCTGTTCTCATCATTCACTGTGCTGGAGAACATCGCATTTCCGCTGCGCGAGCTGGGCACGCTGCCGCCGAACCTGGTGCGCGATGTGGCCATGGTGAAGTTGCAGATGGTGGGGTTGGAGGCACGCCACGCCCACAAAATGCCGGCCGATTTGTCGGGCGGCATGGTCAAGCGCGTGGCGCTGGCGCGTGCACTGGTGATGGACCCGCCGCTGCTGCTGCTGGACGAGCCCACCGCCGGGCTGGACCCTGATAGCGCCGACGGCTTTTGCACCTTGCTGCAAAGCCTGCACCGCGAGCTGGGCCTGACCGTGGTGATGGTCACCCACGACCTAGACACGATTTTTGAACTCAGCACCCGGGTGGCCGTGGTGGCGGACAAGCATGTGGTGATCAACGCCCCGCCCAGCGAGGTGGTGGCCTTTGCGCACCCGTTTGTGCAGGATTTTTTCCGCGGTGGGCGCGGGCACCGGGCCATGGCCCTGTTGCACCCCACCCCGGATGCCGTGTAGAAAGACAAACTTATGGAAAACAAATCCCACGCCTTTGCCGCCGGTGCCTTTGTGCTGGTGGTGGCGGCCCTGCTCACGGCGCTGGCCGCCTGGCTAACGCGCGACACCGCGGAGCAGCGGGTCTTCGAAATCTCCAGCGCCGAGGGGGTGACCGGCCTGCAGTCGCAAGCCGGTGTGCGCTACAAGGGCGTGATGGTGGGCCGCGTGACCGACATTGCGTTGGATAGCAAGCAGCGCGGCAATGTGCTGGTGCGCATTGCGGTGAACGACGTGGCGCCCATCACCACCACCACCTTTGCGACGCTGGGCTTTCAGGGCGTTACGGGCCTGGCCTTCATCCAGCTGGACGACAGCAACACCGCCAGCCCCGCGCTGGAGGGCAGTGGCGGCACGGTGCCGCGCATTCCCATGCGCGCCAGCATGTTCTCGCGCCTGACCGACCAGGGTGGCAACCTGCTGACCCAGCTGGAGCAGGCCAGCGTGCGCGTGAATGGCCTGCTGGCGGTGGACAACCAAAAGCAGTTGCTGACAGCGATCAACAACCTCGGCCGCGCCGCCGCCAGCGTGACCGCGCTGACCGAGCATGCCGACCAGGTGCTGGGCCCCAAGACCGGCCCCGACGCCGTGAGCCTGCCACGCATGGCGGCGCAGGCCGATGCCACGCTCAAGAGCATGCAGGCCACGTCAGACCGTTTGGGCGCCAGCGCCGACGCGGTGCGCACCTCGGCCGCGGCTTTCCAGCAGACCAACCGCCGCATGAACGAGCCCGGTGGCACGCTGGACAAAATCGCCCAGAGCACCGAGGCGCTGGCCCACACCAGCCGCCAGGTCAATGCCCAGCTGCTGCCCCGCCTGAGCCGCGCCACCGACGACACCGCCCGCGCCGTGCGCCAGGTAGGCCGCGCAGCCGATACCGTGGGCGACAATCCCCAGTCCCTGCTGTGGGGCAAGGGCGCCGCCACCCCTGGTCCGGGCGAACACGGCTTTGTGGCGCCCGCCGCTGCCGGTGCGGCCGCCCCATGAACCCGGCCCCATTGACGATGAATTTTTCAGGAAGTGCTATGAAAAACCTAGCTGCTCGCGCATATTCCACGGGGGCTAGAGGCCTATTTGGCTTGTTTTTTCTGGGCGCACTGGCCGGGTGTGGTTCCACCAAGCCCGGGGCCAATGCCGCCGTTTACGACTTTGGCCCTGGCATGGTGACCGAGCAGCCCAGCAATCGCATGGCGCCCCTGCCCCCGCTGGCGCTGGGCGAGGTGCAGGCCAGCACTGCGCTGGACAACCTGGCTCTGGTTTATCGCCTGGGCTACAGCGACTCCCAGCAGCTGCGCCCCTACGCGCAGGCGCGCTGGAGCATGCCGCCGGCCCAGCTGCTGCGCCAGCGCGTGCGCGAGGCCCTGGGCCAGCGCCGCGCCGTGGTGAACCTGGCCGACGGTGTGTTGCCCGCGCCGGGCACCCTGGTGTTGCGCTTGGAGCTGGAAGAATTCAGCCAGCTGTTTGAAACCGCCGATCGCAGTGCCGCCGTGTTGCGCCTGCGCGCCACCCTGGCCCAGGTGGGCAGCGGTGGCGACAGCCTGGTGGCCCAGCGCAGCTTTGTCGCCCAGCAGCCCAGCATCAGCGCGGACGCGGCCGGTGGCGTGCGCGCCCTGACCGTGGCCACCGATGCGGTGGTCGAGCAGCTGGAGCAGTGGGTGCAGCAAACCCAGGCCAGCCTGCCCGCGCGCTAACCCATGCCTGAACGCCTGGCACTGACCTCGCTGCCGCTGTTCCCGCTGAACACGGTGCTCTACCCCGGTGGCACGCTGCAGCTGCAAATCTTCGAGGTGCGCTACCTGGACCTCATGGGCAAATGCCACAAGACCGGCGCGCCATTTGGCGTGGTCTCACTCACCCAGGGCAGCGAAGTGCGTCGCGCCGACCCGCAGGGGCCTAGCGGCGACGGCTTTGCACAGGAGGCCTTTGTGGATGTGGGCACGCTGGCCACTATCTCCGAGTTTTCGTCGCCCCAGGCCGGGCTGATGCTGCTGCGCTGCACGGCGGGCGAACGTTTTCGCATCACCCAGCGCAGCCGCCTCAAACATGGGCTGTGGGTGGCTGACGTGCAGGGGCTGCCGCCCGATCTGCCCACCCCGGTGCCCGAGGATTTGCTGTCTGTGGCGCAAGCGCTGGACAACCTGATCCAGCGGCTCAAAGACCACCCCAATGGCCAGGCACTGCCCGTGGAGCCGCCTTACCGGCTGGATGACTGTGGCTGGGTGGCGAACCGCTGGTGCGAGCTGCTGCAGTTGGCGCCCCACCTCAAGCAAAGCCTGATGCAGCTGGAAAACCCGCTGCTGCGGTTGGAGCTGGTGGGCGACATCCTGAACCGTTCCGGCATCGGCCCCTGAATCGGCCGTGGATGCCGCGCCGGGCGCTCAGTGCGCCAGCGCGGGGAACAGCTTGGTCAGTCCGTCAGACATGACCTCCACCGCCAGTGCGGCCAGGATCAGGCCCATAAGTCGGGTCATCACGTTGATGCCGGTCTTGCCCAAAATGCGTGCAATCGGTTGCGCGAGTGAGAAGCAGATGGCCGTGGCCAGCGCAATCACCACGCCGTAGCCCACCAGCGTGGTGAGCTGCAGCACGGTCTTGGCCTTGTCGGCATAAATCACGACGGTGGACATGGTGGCCGGGCCGGTCAGCAGCGGAATGGTCAGCGGCACCACGGCAATGCTGGCGCCCATGGCGGCCTTCTCGGCGCCGTCTTCCAGTTCGTGGGTGTTCGTCTTGGCCTCGGCTGGCTGGGCGTTCAGCATGTTCAGCGCACTGGTCAACAGCAACATGCCGCCGCCCACCTGAAAGCTGGCCAGCGAGATGCCGAAGAACTCCAGGATCTGCAGGCCCAGCATGGCGCTGATGGCAATCACCACAAACGCGCTGAACGACGACACCCACACCGTGTTGCGCCGCTGTTCGTAGCTGAAGCCCTGGGTGTAGTGGATGAAGAACGGCACGATGGCCAGCGGGTTCACGATGGCCAACAGGGTGATCAGCGGTTTGAGGTCCATGGGCACGTCCTGGAAATGGGGTCGTGGCATGGTAATCCACCGCGAGGCTGTGCACGATCCAAATTAGTGTCTGCAGAACGCTGGCTTGTAGCGCTTGGGCGCGGTATAAATGCCGGGTTGCCACTCCCGGGCTGCCGGGTACTCGGTGGCCCCAGGGAGGAAGAACATGACAGATTCGCTTGATTTTTTCACCAAGCCTGCGGTGTTGGTGGTGGACGATACGCCGGACAACCTGGCGTTGATGACCGAACTGCTGAAGGGCACGTACCGGGTCCGGGTTGCCAACAATGGCGAAAAGGCCCTGCAGCTGGTGCGCAGCAGCCCTCCGGACTTGATCCTGCTGGACATCATGATGCCGGGGCTGTCCGGGTACGACGTCTGCAAGACCCTGAAAGCGGATGCCACCACCCAACACATTCCCATCATCTTCCTCACGGCCATGATTGCCAAGGAAGAGGAGAAGAAAGGCCTGGAACTGGGGGCGGCGGACTTCATCACCAAGCCGGTCAATCCGCCCATCATGCTGGCCCGCGTTGCCACGCAGTTGCAGGTCAAGGCTGCGGCTGATTTCCTCAAGGACCAGAACGCCTACCTGGAAGCGGAAGTGCAACGTCGTGGGCAGGAACTGGCCGCCATTCAGGACGTGACCATTTTGGCCATGGCCTCGCTGGCCGAAACCCGCGACAACGATACCGGCAACCACATCCGCCGCACCCAGCACTACCTGCTGTGTCTGGCCAACCATTTGCGCGACCACCCACGGTTCTCCTCCTTCCTGACCGAGCGCACCATCGACATGCTGTTCAAGTCCGCGCCGCTGCACGATATCGGCAAGGTCGGCATTCCGGACCGCATCCTGCTCAAGCCCGGGCGCTTTGAACCCCATGAGTTCGAGATCATGAAAACCCACTGCAAGCTGGGCCGCGATGCCATCCAGCACGCCGAAGACCAGCTCGGGCTGAAGGTGGACTTTCTGGCCTTCGCCAAGGAAATTGCCTATGGTCACCAGGAGAAGTGGGATGGCAGTGGCTACCCCGAAGGCCTGGCCGGCGACGCCATTCCCATCTCGGCGCGCCTCATGGCCGTGGCCGATGTGTACGACGCGCTGATCAGCCGCAGGGTCTACAAGGAAGGCATGCCGCACGAGAAGGCGGTAGCCATCATCCGCGAGGGGCGCGGCACCCATTTCGACCCGGACATGGTGGACGCCTTCCTGGCGTTGACTGAGCAGTTTCAATCCATTGCAGCGAGGTACGCCGACAGCGACGAGGACTTGGCACACAAGGCGGCAAGCCTGAAGACCATCTCTGGTTGAGCGCATGCGGGACGACGACGATCTGATGCACAGGATCTCCGGCCTGCGCAGTGGCGGGTGGGTGGTGGCTGTGTTGGCCGTGTGTGTGGCCTTGCTAACAGGCGCACTGGACGGGTACTGGCGTTCGCAGCAGCGCGTGGGGCTGCTGGAAACCGAGGCCCAGCGTAGCAGCCTCGATCTCATGTCGGCGACGCTCAACGGCAGCCTCATGGGCTCGATTGCGTTGCTCGGGTTGATTGACGGTGACATCAAGCAGGAGGCCACGGACGGTCTGCTGTCCGACGATGCCGACACGGAAACCCGGCTCGGCATCCTGGGGCGGGCCTTCAGTGCAGAAGGGGTGTTTGTGGTCGGGCGTGACGGCATCGTGCGTTCGTCCTGGGATAGGGTCAACAAATCCTCCAAAGGGCTGGACGTGCGTTTTCGGCCCTACTTCCAAAGGGCGATGGATGGCAAGGCCAGCGTGTATGCCGCGGTAAGCCTCGCGCGCGGTGACCGCTCGCTGTACTTTGCGGCGCCGATCTTTGCGGAGATGGCCCAGTCCCGCAGTGGCGTGGGTGCGGTGGTGGCTCGCATCGGGCTGGATAGATTGAACACACGGCTCAAAGGGCGGTTTGACACCGCCTTGTTGTTATCCCCCCAAGGCGTGGTGTTTACGAGCAGCCGCGACGACTGGGTCGGACGCATCGAAGGGGCGTCCACGCCGCAGCGGTTGCTGGAAATTCGGCGGCTCAAGCAATTCGGCGCGCTCTTCGAGCAACATGACCCACTGACCTTGCCGGTGGAGAACCGCACAGGGCTGCAAACGGTGGAGGGGCGTTCGTTCGCAGTGGCCCAGGCCTCGGTGGACTGGAACGACCCCAGTGGGAATTGGACCTTGCTGGTCATGGAAGACGTGTCTCGCACGGTACCCTGGCCTTCCGTGGTGTGGAAGGGCGTCGCAGCCGGTCTGATCGCCGCGCTGCTGGGTGGCATGGGTTTGCGTTTGCTGCGGGGACGGCGTATCCAGGCCTTGGCGGCCCAGCAATTGCAGCGCTACGCGCACGAACAAGAGCACCAGCTGCAAAGCCGCCGTGCACTCGCAACCCTTTCCACCGCCTTGCAGCACAGTACCGATCTGGAGAGCTTTTCCACGGCCTTCTTCCAAGGCGCGCGTGCCATGGTGGGCCTGGTGCAAGGCACGCTGTACAGCGCTACTGACGAAGAAGGACACAACCTGGCTTTGGCCGGTGTGAGTGCCTGCGCGGATCTGCCGCCCGCCACCGTTCGGGCCGGCGAGGGGCTGTTGGGTCAAGTGGCCCAGGAACGGCGCAGTTTGGTCGTGCCGCTGCCGGATGACGCGCGCTGGGTCCTGCGCTCCGGCACTGGGGGCACCCGTGTGGCCGTATTGCACATGGTGCCGCTGCTGGTGCAGGAGCGGCTGGTCGGTGTGGTGGAAATGGCTTTCTTGCAAATGCCCGACGCGCAGCACATGGAATTGATCAACGAACTGGTAATGCTGCTAACCAACCACCTGGAAATCTTGCGCCGCACCTTGCATCTGGAGCGACGGGCGGCACATCCCACGCATGCAATCGAGGATCCCGTATGAACTCCCTCAGTCTCTTGTTGGAAAGACGCGCCTTGCGGGTCAAATTGGCCCTGGGTCTTTTCATTTTGCTGGCCTTTGCCGCCGCCGTGGGCGTAGTGAGCCTGCAGTCGCAGCTGCGTCTGATCGACAAAATCGACCGCCTGTACCAACAGGAAATGCTGGGTTTGGGCAATGCCAAGAGTGTGCAAATGCTTTACCTGGTGATCGGCCGCGAACTGCGCCAGGCAGCCTTGGTCGGGCCGGGTGCGGCGCGTGAGGAGACCTTGAAGGGCGTTGCCCAGACCGACACCCAGCTTATGGTCGAGTTGCAGGAGTTGCGGCCACGCCTGTTGATCGACGACCAGAAGCGGCTGCTCGGGGCCTTTGAAATGGAATACCAGGCCTACAAGGCCAATGTGCAGAAAACCGTCAGTCTGCTGGCCCAGGGTAACGAGGCCCAGGCGGCGGCCTACCTGACCTCGGCAGAGTACCGTGCGCCCGGCCAGCGTGCCAATGCCGCTCTGGAAGAGCTCACCCGGGCCAAGGAGGGCGCGGCCAAGCAGGCTGCCCAAGACTCTGTGCGCAGCGCCGACGCAGCGATTCGGCAGATCACCTTTCTGCTGGTAGCCGGGGGCGTGACCAGTCTTCTGATCGGTTGGTTAATCACCCGCTCCATCCGTCGTCCGTTCGATGCGATCGAGCGGGCGGTGCGTGGCCTTGCGCAGGGCGATCTTGCGGTCGTGGTGCCGCATGCGGACTACGGGAACGAAATAGGCAGCTTGGCACGCTCGGTCCAGGTCTTGCAGCAGGGCGCCCAGCAGATGGACGACCAGAGCTGGATCAAGAGCCATCTGGCGCAGATTTCCAACGCCCTGCAGTCTGCGGATAGCTTTGCGGGGTTGTCCCAAATATTGTTCTCCCATCTGGGACCCTTGGTACGCATTGGTCATGCCGCGTTCTACGTGTTCGAGGCCGACGAGCAGCGGCTGCGCCTGCTGGGGGGCTACGCACTGCGCGAGCGCAAAGAGCTGGGGCAGTACTTTCGCCTTGGCCAGGGGCTGGTGGGGCAATGTGCGCTGGAGCGCGCGCCCATCACACTGACGCAGCCGCCGGCCGACTACATCCGTATTGCGTCCAGCCTGGGCGATGCCCCGCCCGCGACCATCGCCGTGCTACCGGTCGTGCGCGGCGAACGCTTGTTGGGGGTGCTGGAGATAGCCACCTACAGCCCCCTGCACGCCCGTGAGCAAGCGCTTTTGGACGGATTGCTACCGGTGCTGGCCATGAACCTGGAAATCCTTGAGCGCAGCGTACGAACGAACAAGCTGCTGGAAGAGACCCAGCGCCAAACTGCCGCGCTGGAAGAGCAGGCGGAGGAACTGGAAGCCCAAAAGAGCGCCATCCAGGCCACGGAGGCCTGGTACCGGGGCATCATCGAGTCAGCACCAGACGGCCTGCTGATTGCCGATGCGGACGGCAACATCGTGATGGTCAATCACCAGTTGGAACGCATGTTCGGCTATGCCGCCGGCGAGTTGCTGGGCCAACGTATTGAGCAGTTGGTCCCCGAGCCATTGCGCGCCCACCACCCGGCCCTGCGCGCCGGCTTCATGGAGGCCGGTGGCACACGGACGATGACGGCTCGCGACGGCGTACTACAGGGCCGCCGCAAGGACGGCACCCTGTTCCCGGTGGACGTTGGCCTCTCGCGCCTGCCAGGCCAAGGGGGGCGCGGCGTCTGCGTCTGCGCCTCGGTCCGCGACGTGACCGCACGTTTGGAGGCCGAAAAGGCGTTGGCCGAGAGCGCGCAGCGTCTGAACTTCGCTTTGCGTGGCGGCAACCTGGGTCTGTGGGACTGGAACGTTCCCGCCGGCACCAGCAAAGTCAACGACATCTGGGCCGAAATGCTGGGCTACCGGCTGGACGAGGTGGTGGACGAGCATGGCAGCGCCGCCGCAGCGTGGGATCGGCTGCTCCATCCCGAGGACGCCGACGAAGCGAAGCGACGTTTCGCACAGTGCATCGAGACGCCGACCATGTCCGAGTACGAGGCGCTGTGCCGCATGCGCAGCAAGAGTGGTGATTGGCGCTGGATCCTCTCCGTGGGCCGTGCCATCCAGCGGGACGAGAACGGCCGTGCGCTGCGCTTTGTGGGCATCCACCAGGACATCACCGAACGCAAGCGCGCCCAAACCGAGCTGGAAAACAACCGGCAGTTCATGGAGGCGGTACTGGAAAACATGAACTCAGCGGTCTACGTCAAGAACGCTCAGGGGGTGTACACCTACGTCAATTCTGATTGGGAACGGGCCACCGGGCTGCAGCGCGCCGACGTTCTCGGACGCTCCACACTGGATATTGACCACATGGGGCGGGGACAGGCCTACCACGATGCCGACATGGCCGTCATCCATAGCGACCAGCCCACCGTCGTCGAAGAATCGGCTGGCGCGGTTGGTGGCGAGCGCACCTACCAAGTGACCAAGGTTCCCATGCACCAAGGGGGACAGGTGTCGGGCCTGTGCAGCATTGCAGTGGACGTGACAGAGCGCAAGAAGTCGGAGGCGGAGATTCGCCGCGCCAAGGAAATTGCCGAGGACGCGACCAAGGCCAAGAGCGAATTCCTGGCCAACATGAGCCACGAAATTCGCACCCCCATGAACGCCATCATCGGCATGAGCCATCTGGCCTTGCAGACGGATCTTGACAAGAAGCAGCGCAATTACATCGAGAAGGTGCACCGTTCTGGCGAGAACCTGTTGGGCATCATCAACGACATCCTTGACTTCTCCAAGATCGAGGCCGGCAAGATGGGCATGGAAGTCATCGACTTCCGGCTGGAGGATGTGCTGGACAACTTGGCCAACCTGATTGGCCTTAAGGCGGAAGACAAAGGGCTGGAGCTGCTGTTCGACACAGCAGCCGATGTGCCGACGGCCTTGCGGGGCGACCCACTTCGCCTGGGGCAGGTGCTGATCAACCTGGGCAACAACGCGTTCAAATTCACCGAACACGGCGAGGTTGTGGTGGGTGTGGAAAAGATCACTGACGGCGATGCCGACGTGGAGCTGCACTTCTGGGTGCGCGACAGCGGCATTGGCATGACGCCTGCGCAGTGTGCCTCGCTGTTCCAGAGCTTCAGCCAGGCCGATGCATCGACCACACGTAAATATGGTGGCACCGGGCTGGGTCTGGCGATATCCAAAAATCTGGTGGAGATGATGAAGGGCCGCATCTGGGTGGAGAGCGAGCCCGGCAAAGGCTCGACCTTCCATTTCCACGCCCGCTTTGGCCTGCAGACGGACAGCGCAGAGAGTACGCCACGGCGCATGCTGCGCGCCGACGAACTGCGTGGCACGCGCGCGCTGATCGTGGACGACAACGCCAGTGCCCGTGAAATCCTGGGAAGCATGGCGCGCGGGTACGGCCTGTTGATCGACCTCGCGCACAACGGGCAGCAGGCGCTGGACATGCTGAATGCCGCACAGGCGCAGGCACCCTACGATCTGGTGCTGATGGACTGGAGGATGCCCGGCATGGATGGTGTGAAGACGGTGCAGCGTATGCAGGCGCAGTTTCAGCAAGCCATGCCTTCCGTCATCATGGTTACAGCGTATGGCCGTGAAGAAGCCATGGGCGAGGCCCTGCAGTTTGGCGTGCAGTTTTCAGGGGTGCTTACCAAGCCCGTCACTCCGTCCACCTTGTTGGAAGCGATTGGTGTGGCTTTGGGCAAGAGCATGGAGGTCACGAGCCGCGCGGATCAGAAGGCCGTGCGCTACGGCGAGGCCATGACGCAGCTTGCGGGTGCCCGCCTGTTGCTGGTGGAAGACAACGACATGAACCAGGAATTGGCACTGGAGCTGCTGCGCGGTGCCGGTATCGAGGTGGTGCTGGCGGTCAACGGCCAGGAAGCACTGGACACGCTGGCGCGTGACGCGGCTTTCGATGGCGTGCTGATGGATTGTCAGATGCCGGTCATGGACGGGTACACCGCGACCCGCGAAATTCGCAAGCTGGCAGCGTTCGACCATTTGCCCATCGTCGCCATGACGGCCAATGCCATGGCCGGTGACCGCGAGAAGGTACTGGAGTGCGGCATGCAGGACCATATTGCCAAGCCGCTGAACGTGGAGGCGATGTTCAACACGCTGGCGCGGTGGATACACCCCAAGACGCTGGCGCTGACTGAGGGTGGAGCGGCGGTCGCAAGCTCGGCAGACCTGCCGCCGCTGCCTGGAATAGACACCCAGGCGGGACTGGCTACAACGTTGAACAACGGCGGCCTCTACAAGCGTTTGTTGCTGAAGTTCCGCGACAGCCAAAGTAACCTGCGGGAGCGCTTTGCCGCTGCCTGCCAAGACGCGGACCAGAGCGCTCCAGCCCGCTTGGCGCACACGCTCAAGGGTAACGCCGGCAACATAGGTGCACACGGGGTGCAGGCCGCAGCTGGTGTGCTAGAACAGGCCTGTCTGGCTGGCACCAGTCCTACGCAATGGCAGCCACTGCTGGACACGCTGGAGTCGGAATTGATGCCCGTACTGGAGGGGCTGCAAGCCTTGCCCGCATCGAGTGATCAAGCCCAGGCGGTAGTGCAAGTGACCGATCCACAGGCGCTGGACCAGGCGCTGCAGCGGCTGCGGCATCTGCTGAGTCGGGGCGAAGCCGATGCGGATGAAGCCCTGCAGCAGGCGCAGCGGTCGGCCACGGGCACGGCCTGGGCGGGCAAGCTGCAGCGCGCAGCGCGCGCGATGTCTGACTTCGATTTCGATGCCGCCTTGGCATGCTTGCAAGAACCGGGGGTTTGATATGGGCGTGTTTGATGCCAAAAGTCTTCCGACGTTGAACAAGAGCACTGTGTTCTTGGTGGTGGACGATTTCGAGGTGATGCGCAAGGTGAACGCCAACCAATTGCGCCAACTCGGTGCCGAAAATATTTTGGCGGCGAAAGATGGCGCCGAGGCGCTGCGCATACTACAGAGCCGTCCCGTGGATGTGGTGCTGTCAGACTGGAACATGCCAGTGATGAGCGGCCTCGAATTGCTGCAGGCCATGCGGGCTGATCCCAAGTTGCACGCGATCCCTCTGGTGATGATTACCGCCGAGGCCGAGCGCGACAAGGTAGAGCAGGCCATTGCCAGCGGTGTGACCTCGCTGCTGCTCAAACCGTATTCGCCAAGTCAGTTGCTGGCACGTGTGGGGAAGGCACTGGAGTGGAAGCCCCAGCGCCAACCTGGGGCGGCGCCTGCGTCCATACCTGCGCCGGTGGAGGCGGTTACAGCGCCGGTAAGGCCTGCTGGCGAGCAACGTCCCAGCATCCTGCTGGTGGACGACACCGCGGACAACCTGCTGCTGCTGTCGGAATTGCTCAAGGGCGACTACCGCATTCGCCTGGCACGTGGCGGCATCAAGGCGTTGGAAATTTGCACCTCTGACGATCCGCCAGACCTGGTTTTGCTGGACGTAATGATGCCGGACATGGACGGCTTCGAGGTGGCCCGGCGAATGCGCGAGCATCCCCAGTCAGAAAGCACCCCGGTAATCTTCATCACGGCCTTGACAGCCAGCGACGCCCACCTGAAGGGCATGGACCTGGGGGCGGTAGATTTCATCACCAAGCCCATTGTTCCTGAGTTGCTCAAGCCCCGCGTACGCAACTTCATGCGTTACGTGCAGATGCGAAAAAATCTTCAGGCCGATTACGACAGCATGGTGGAGTTGAGCCAGTTGCGCGAGAACGTTGCACAGATCACCCGCCACGACATCAAGGGTCCGCTGGCCGGTGTGCTGGGCTTGTTGCAGGAACTGGCGTCTGACGATGCACTGGGGCGCAAGCAAATTGAACAGGTGCGCCTGCTGGAAGAGACCACCCTGCAAGTGCTCAATATGGTGAACATGTCCAATGAGCTTTTCAAGATCGAGACCGGCCGCTTTGAGTTGAAGGCACAGCCTGTGCCGGTCGCGAATATCCTGCGCCGCATTGCTGAACTGGATCGGGCCAGTTTTGCCAGCAAGCAGCTGACTATTTCGATTGATGCCGACCAGGCGGTGGGTGAAGAACCGCCACTGGCCCTGGGCGATGCGATGCTGTGCTATTCGCTGTTCCACAACCTGCTGAAGAACGCCTGCGAAGCGGCGCCCACAGGCACACGCGTGTCGGTGCGGCTCATCGATGCTTCGCCCCTGCGGGTGGTTTTGACCAATAAGGGGGCGGTGCCCGTCGCCATACGTGAGCGCTTCTTCGACAAGTTCGTCACGTCTGGCAAAGCGGGAGGCAGTGGCATAGGCACCTACTCAGCGCGCTTGTTGGCCCAGGCCCAGCATGGCGACGTTCGCCTGCAGGTGGATGACGATGCCAACACCACGACGCTGGAAGTCTCCCTGCCACGCACCTGACGTCGTAGGGACTGTCGTCAGCGCCCGCCGCCTACATCCAGAATCGCGCCCGTGGTGTAGCTGGCCGCATCGCTGAGCAACCAGACGATGGCGTTGGCAATTTCCTGTGCGGTGCCGGGGCGCTGCATGGGCACCTGCGGCGCCAGACGCTGGGCGCGGTCGGGCTGGCCGCCGCTGGCGTGGATCTCGGTGTCGATGATGCCGGGGCGTACTGCGTTGACGCGGATGCCCTCGGCCGCGACCTCGCGTGCCAGGCCCACGGTGAAGCTGTCGATCGCGCCTTTGCTGGCCGCGTAGTCCACATACTGACCCGGTGAGCCCAGCGTGGCCGCCACGCTGGAGAGGTTGACGATGGTGCCACCGCTTCCGCCATGGCGGGTGCTCATGCGCAGCACCGCTTCGCGTGCGCAGACCATGCTGCCCAGTACGTTCGTGTTCAGCATGCGCTGCAACCGCGCGGTAGACATGGTGTCCACCCGGCTGGCCACATCCACCACGCCGGCGTTGTTGACCAGGGCCGTCAGCGTGCCCAGCTTGGCATCCACCTTGGCAAACATGGCCAGCACTTCAGCCTCGACAGCCACGTCGGCCTTCACGGTGATGGCGTTGCCACCCTGCGCGCGAATCTGGCGCACCACCTCGTCGGCGGCCAGGGAGTTGTCGCGGTAGTTGACGGCCACAGCGTAGCCGGCTTGCGCCAGAGAGAGGGCGGTGGCTGCGCCAATGCCGCGGGAGGCGCCGGTGATGAGTGCGATGGCTTGCATGGCGCCATGGTAGCGCGCCAGTTTTTGGGGTATGTTTGTGCCCATGCTCAATACCCAAACCTTTGCTGCCTACTGGTCCACCCCGGTGGTGGAGGCCAACATCTTCGTGCTGCTGCACCTGCTGGGGGCGTTGGTGCTGGGGCTCATGGTGGGTTACGAGCGCTCGTACCACGGGCGCGCGGCCGGTATGCGCACCTATGGGTTGGTGTGCATGGCCTCGGCCGCGCTGGCGGTCATGGGCGGCTACTCGCACTTCTGGTACGGCGGCATGAGCACCACGCTGTTTAGCAACGGTGATCTGTCGCGCGTGATGCAGGGCATCCTGACCGGCATTGGTTTTTTGTGCGCCGGCGTCATCATGAAAGAGGGCTTCAACATCAGTGGCCTGACCACGGCGGCCTCGCTCTGGGCCTCGTCGGTGATCGGCATTTTGGTGGGTGTCGGCCTGTATGTGGCGGCCATGTCGCTGGCCTTGCTCAGCGCGTTCTGCATGGTGTGGGTGTCCAAGCTGGAGAGCTGGTTGCCCTCGCGCCAGGCCGTGGCCATCCGACTCACGTTTGACCCGGGCTATAGACCCGTAGAGGCGGCCTTGCGCGCCATGGCGCATGACCGCGGCTACGACATTGCGGGTGGCACCATCGTGATTTCGATGGATGCAGGCTCTTTCACCTGGAACTTTGTGGCCGTGGCGCGTAGCCGGAAAAAGATGGCACCGATTTCTGACCTCGCGTCGGAGATGGGGCAGTTTCCTGGTGTGCAGCGTTTCCATGTGGCGTACGCGCGCAATTGATTTTTTTTGTTTCTTACTTTCAGGAGTTTGTATGGATCTGTTGATGAAGCCATGGGTACGTTCTCTGCGTCGGGTGGGAGTTGTGGCGGCGCTGCTGGCGTGCGGCTGGGCACAGGCGCAAACGGGGCCCGTGCATTTGTTGGTGGGCTTTCCTCCGGGCGGCGGCACCGACGCCATTGCCCGCACGCTGGCCGACAAGCTCAAGGACCAGCTCGGTATGCCCGTGGTGGTGGAGAACAAGGCCGGTGCTGGGGGCCAACTGGCCGCGCAGGCGCTGAAGGCGGCCGCGCCGGATGGTCTCACGCTGTTCCTCTCGCACGACCACACGATCTCCATCCTGCCCCAGGTGGTGAAGAACCCCGGTTTTGACCCGACCAAGGACTTCGTGCCCGTGGCTGGTTTTGCCACCTTTGTGAATGCACTGGCCGTATCGGGTGGCACGCCAGCCAAGTCGGTCAACGAGTACGTGGCCTGGGTCAAATCTCAGGGCGGTGGCAAGGGCACGGTGGGTGTGCCCGCACCGGCTTCTACGCCCGAGTTTTTGGTGGGGGTGATTGGCAAAAAATACGGCTTGGACTTGCAGGCGGTTCCCTACCGCGGTAGCGCGCCCATGATGGCCGACATGCTGGGCAACCAGATCGCTGCCGGTACGGGTTCGGTGCCCGACTTCATCGAAAACCACAAGGCCGGGAAGATTCGCGTTGTGGCCGTGCTGGGCGCGCAGCGCCAGGCGACGTTGCCCGAAGTGCCCACGCTGGCTGAGCTGGGGTTGGCGGGCTTTGAAGACATGCCTTACTACGGCATCTTCGCCCCCGCAGGGACGCCCAAGGCCATCATCGACAAGTTCTCCGAAGCCTTGGCCAAGGTGGTGGCCCAGCCCGACGTGAAGGAGCGCCTGACGAATATGGGTCTGACGGTGGGCTTTGTGGACCAGGCCACGCTGGCCAAGCGGGAGCAGGCTTACACCAAGGTGTGGGCCAAACTGATCAAAGACAGCGGCTTTGTCGCGCAATGAAAGCTGACACCATGAACTTGACATCGACCGACGGCTTTGTGTTCCCCGCCTATGTGGCCCGCCCTGAGGGCACGCCCCGCGGCGGCATCGTGGTGCTGCAGGAAATCTTTGGCATCAACGCCCATATCCGCGCGGTGGCAGACAGCTATGCCGCCGAGGGCTACCTGGTCATCGCCCCGGCCACCTTCCACCGCGTGCAAACCGGGGTGGAGCTGGGTTACACGGCGGAAGACGTGGCCGCCGGCGTGAAGCTGAAGGCTGCAGTAGAAGGCCTGCCCCCACCCGGCGTGCTGCAGGACGTGCAGGCCGCCGTGAACGCGGCCGCCGAGGCCGGCCCGGTGGGGGTGGTGGGCTACTGCTGGGGCGGCTTGCTGACCTGGCGTGCTGCGTGCGCGGTCTCGGGCATTCACGCCGCCGTGCCCTATTACGGCGGTGGCATGACCGCGCCGGCCGAAGTGGCACGCCAGCCGCAGTGCCCGGTGCTGGCCCATTTCGGTGAGCAAGACCACGGCATTCCGCTAGAAGGCGTGCGCGCTTTCCAGGCGGCGCATCTGGACGTGCAGGTCCAGATATACAACGCCCAGCATGGGTTCAACTGCGACCACCGCGGTGCGTTTGACGCGCCCTCGGCCGCGCTGGCAAGGGAACGCACACTGGCCTTCTTTGCCGCGCACCTGAAGGGTTAGGGGCCGCGTACCGGGCCCTGGATACTGCCCGGTGCCGCTATTGCGGCAAGTTGTAGCGGGCCAGTGTGCGGCGCACCACGCCGTCGCGCACCAGCTGTTTCATGGCGCTTTGCCACAGCGCTGCGTCGGACTCCGGGATGTCCAGCGAACCCGCCAGCCAGATTTCTCCGTAGTCCAGCGACTTGCTGGTTTGCAGCTTGGCGCGGGCGATGCCGTAGTCTGCGAGTACCGCGATGTTGATGGCCTCGCCGCCGTAGATGGCATCGACCATGCCGCGCTCCAGCATGCGCGCCATGTCTACCACCGAGCTGGCAAGGACAACGTTCTTGAAATTGCGGCTCGTTAGTTGCACTTCATTGGGCGAGCCGCGCAGAACGGCAATGCGCAGATCGCGCAACTTGTCCATCGAGTCGACAGGGATCTCGGCGCCTCGCATGGCTATGAATACGAATTTTTGCCGGTACAGCTTGACCAGCCAGCGGTAGTTCGCCTCCCGCTCGGGCGTGCGGGTCAAGGGGATTGTTATGGTGCGCGGCTGTGTGCCCACCAAGGTCAACGCACGTGTCCAGGGATAGAACTGGATATCTCCAGGGATCCCCAGGTGCGAGGCCATTTCCTGGACCAGGATGCCCAAGGCCCCCGGCGCGTCGGGGCCCTTTTCGGTGACGAAGGGCGGCAGGTCGCCGCTGACAATCTGGTACGGCGCCAGCGGTTCCGAACGCCCTTGCAACGCCGCGACCAGCAGCAAGAGTGAGAGCAGGAAGCGCATCTGCGGGGCCATGTACTTTTCTTTCAACGACAGATCCATTGTAACTTTTGTTACATGTCCTTCGTGCGCAGCGGGGCGCTAGCGTTCGGCCCGTGCCAGGTAGCGTTTGCGCCAGAAGAATACTGCCAGCACCGTGGCGGTGAATAGCATGGTGCCCATCGCCCACCAGAAGCCGTTGTGCACGTGGATCAGCGGGATGAATTCAAAGTTCATGCCAAAGATGCCGGCAATCAGGTTCAGCGGCAGAAAGATGGCGGTCAGCACGGTCAGCGTGCGCATGATGTCGTTGGTGCGGCTGCCCTGCACGCTGAAGTGCATTTGCACGGCGGTCTCGGCGCTTTGCTCCAGCCGACGCACATGGTGCACCACGCGCTCGATGTGCTCCAGCACGTCGCGGCTGCGCACCTGCAGCAGCTCGCGTTCGCGGGCCTCGACTGGCGTTTGGGGCTCGGGCCAGGTCTTCACGGCCTCAATCCAATCCTGAATGCTGGAGCGCTGCTCTTCGCAGGTTTCGTCCAACTGGTGCAGTGCCATGCGCGCATCCAGCAGCGACGACCAGTTCTTGAACCGCGTGCGCGGGCTCAGGAGCTCTGACTGCCAGTGGTCCAGCTGCTGCGTAAGTTCGCGGCGCAGGGCCAGGTAGCCGTCCACCATCTGGTTGACGATGCGCAGCATCAGGTCGGCGGGGCTGGTGGCAATGCGCGCACCAGCCGCGCGCGATTCGCTGCTGGCCGCTTGCATCAGTTTGGAGGCATAGGCGTCGCGCACACTGCAGTCGGCGGGGTGCACGGTGAGCAGCACGCGGTCAAACACCGCAAAGCCCACGGGGCTGGTGTCAATGCGCCGCAAGATCGGGGGGCCACCGCGCGCAGGTGTCTGGTGCAGGGGCTGGCCGGGTTGGTCCAGGTCGGTGGGGCGGCTGCCCGCAGCCAGGCGGCGGAACACCAGCACGTCGTACTGCGAGGTGTAATCGTAGTGCGAAGGCAGTTGGTTATTGATCAGGTCCGACACATGCAGGTCCACCAGCTGCGTGCCGCACAGGGTTTGCAGCGTCGCTTGGATCTCGGCCTGGGTGACCTCAAATTCGCGGCGCGCGCAGGCGATCCACACAAAGCCCTGCTCAGGCAGTCCACTGGTGTTCAGGGTGGCCAGCTCCTGGCTTTCGGTCACGCCGTTGGGCTGGATATGGAAGATGCGCATGGCGATCAGGCTTTCAGGGCTTTGGCCGCATCGATGGCAAAGTAGGTCAGCACGCCATCGGCACCCGCGCGCTTGAAGGCCAGCAGGCTCTCCAGCATCACCGCGTCGTGGTCCAGCCAGCCGTTCTGCGCGGCGGCCTTGAGCATGGCGTACTCGCCACTCACTTGGTACGCAAAGGTCGGCACCTTGAATTCGTCCTTCACGCGGCGCACCACGTCCAGGTAGGGCATGCCGGGTTTGACCATCACCATGTCCGCACCCTCGGCAATGTCCATGGCCACTTCGCGCAGAGCCTCGTCGCTGTTGCCGGGGTCCATTTGGTAGACCTTTTTGTTGCCTTTGCCCAGGTTGCCCGCGGAACCCACGGCATCGCGGAACGGGCCGTAGAAAGCGCTGGCGTACTTGGCGCTGTAGGCCATGATGCGGGTGTGCACCAGCTTCTCGGCTTCCAGCGCGGCGCGGATGGCGCCAATGCGACCATCCATCATGTCGCTGGGTGCCACGATGTCCACACCGGCACGCGCTTGCGTCAGCGCCTGTTGCACCAGTTGGGCCACCGTTTCTTCGTTGAGGATGTAGCCGTTTTCCTCGGGCCGGGTGTCGGGCAGGCCGTCCTGGCCGTGGGTGGTGAACGGGTCCAGTGCCACATCGGTCATCACGCCCAGTTCGGGAAACTCCTTTTTCAGAGCCCGCACGACGCGCGGCACCAGGCCGTCGGGATTCAGGGCTTCGGCGCCGTCGTAGGTTTTGAGCGACTGCTCCACCACCGGGAACAGCGCCATCACCGGAATCCCCAGCTTCACGCATTCTTCGGCCACGGGCAGCAGCAGGTCCAGGCTCAGGCGCTCCACGCCGGGCATGGAGGCAATCGGTACGCGCTGTTTTTGGCCGTCCACCACAAACACGGGGTAAATCAGGTCGTGGGCGGTGAGGGCGTTTTCACGCACCAGGTTGCGGGTAAAGCTGTCGCGGCGCAGGCGGCGTGGCCGGCCTGCGGGAAAGGGAGCATAAGAGGTCATGGGGAAAATTGTGCCTGAATCCCGCGGGGCGCTGTTGTGCTGACCATGCGGTCAGCTTGGGCCAATATCCGCTGTGTGAAGAGGAATTTACAAAAAAGTGCTTGTCACATGGCCGCAACATTGGTAAATTCTGTTCCGGGTAGCTTGCTATCCCCCGCTTTTCCTCCCTGAGCGGGGCCTTGATGTGTGACAGCAAATAGGCTTACTACCCCAGCCCTGTGCTGGGGTTTTTTTTGCCCTAAACTGACCGCATGCTCTGGGTCAAATCCTTCCACATCGTCTTTGTCGCCAGCTGGTTTGCTGGTCTGTTCTACCTTCCCCGCATCTTTGTGAATCTGGCCCTGGTGCCACCGGGCTCTGAGGCCGAGCGCGCGCGCCTGCTGCTCATGGCGCGCAAGCTGCTGCGCTTCACCACCCTGCTGGCCGTGCCGGCCATTGCGCTAGGTGCCTGGCTCTGGCTGGGCTACGGCATCGGGCGTGGCCCGGGCAATGGCTGGATGCATGCCAAGCTGGCCATGGTGCTGCTGGTACTGGGCTACCACCACGGCTGTAGCGTGCTGCTGCGCAAACTGGAGGCTGGCACGCTGCAGCGCAGCCACGTGTGGTTCCGCTGGTTCAACGAAATTCCCGTGCTGATGCTGGTCGTGATCGTCGTGTTGGTGGTGGTTAAACCCTTCTGACGGATTCGCCGTATGCACAAGTCCGCCGCCTGGCCCCTGGCCCTGTTGTATGCGGCACTGGTGGTGTATGCCAGCCTCTACCCATTTGTAGATTGGCGCGACCAAGGCATCGCACCCTGGGAGTTTCTGCTGGCGCCCGTGGCGCGCTACTGGACCGGCTTTGACGTTGGCATGAATGTGGTGGGCTATGTGCCACTAGGGGGGCTGTTCACCCTGGGGGCGTTGCGCACCGGGCGCAGCCGCCACCCGGTGTTGGCACCTATCGTCGGCGTGGCCCTGATCTCGCTGCTAATGGAAAGCCTGCAAAGCTACCTGCCCGTGCGCGTGCCCTCCCGCGAAGATTTTTTGCTCAATACGCTGGGCGGCGCCATGGGCGCGACCGCGGCCTTGCTGTTGGAAAAACTCGGGGCGATAGACCGCTGGAGCCGCATCCGGGCGCGCTGGTTTGTGCCGCAGGCGCGCGGCGGCCTGGTGCTGCTGGCGCTGTGGCCCGCGGCGCTGTTGTTTCCCGCCTCGGTGCCGCTAGGGCTGGGGCAGGTGCTGGAGCGCCTGCAGCAGGCACTGGCCGAGGGCTTGGCCGACTCCCCGTATCTGGTGTGGTTACCCGTGCCGGATGCCGGGCGCAGTGCGCTGGTGCCCAGTGCCGAGATGCTGTGTGTGGCACTGGGCCTGCTGATTCCGTGTTTGCTGGGTTTTTGCATTATTCGGGTGCTGGCGCGGCGCTGGGTGTTGGTGTTCCTGGCGCTGGTGGTGGCGGTGGCGGCCAGTGCATTGTCCGCCGCGCTGAGCTGGGGCCCCGCCCACGCCTGGGCCTGGCTGGACCTGCCTGCACAAATGGGGCTGGTTGTCGGGCTGCTGCTGGCGCTGGGGTTTGCCTTCATGCCCTGGCGCGGCAGCGCCGCGTTGGCGCTGGTGGCGCTCGGTGTGTACCTGAGCCTGTTAAACCAGGCGCCTGAGAGCCCCTACTTTGCCCAGACCCTGCAAGACTGGGAACAGGGGCGCTTCATCCGTTTTCATGGGCTGGCCCAGTGGTTGGGCTGGCTGTGGCCCTACGGAGCCATGCTGTATTTGCTGTCACTGGTAGGGCGGCCCAGCGCAGAAAACTAAAATCGCTGCATGAGCGAAACCACCCCTCCTCCCGCCTCGTACTACGAGCGCCACATCTTTTTCTGCCTGAACCAGCGCACCAACGGTGAAGACTGCTGTGCCCAGCACCAGGCGCAAGAGGCGTTTGACCGCTGCAAACAACAGGTCAAGGCCGCCGGCCTGTCTGGCCCCGGCAAGGTGCGGGTCAACAAGGCCGGTTGCTTGGACCGTTGCGCGGCAGGCCCGGTGGCCGTGGTCTATCCCGAAGCCGTCTGGTACAGCTTTGTGGACACCCAGGACATCGACGAGATCGTCGAATCCCATCTGAAAAACGGCAAGGTGGTGGAACGCCTGCTCACGCCTGCGCATCTAGGTCGTTGATTCAGAGACTTTTAGATCTCTAGCCCCCGCCGATACTGCGTAAGCAGCTATGGAATTGATAGTGAACGAATGAACGCTTCCACCCAAAAATTCACCGTGGCAGGTCCGGTGGGCACCATTGACGCCCTGCTGGACTTGCCCGCCGATGGCGTGACTCCGCGCGGCACTGCCGTCATCGCCCACCCGCACCCCCTGTTTGGCGGCACCATGGACAACAAGGTGGTGCAGACCATCGCGCGTGCCTTCGTGCAGTCGGGCTGGCGCGCCGTGCGCTTCAATTTCCGCGGTGTGGGTGCCAGCGAAGGCGCGTACGACGAAGGCCGGGGCGAGCTGCAGGACCTGCTGGCCGTTGTTGCCCACAGCGCTGCCGAAGGGGAGCTGGCCCTGGCTGGCTTCTCGTTTGGGGCTTTTGTCACCAGCCATGCGGTGGCCGCCGTGGCGCCGCGCCAGCCTGAGGCCGTGGTGCTGGTAGGCACCGCCGCCAGCCGCTTCACGGTGGCGCCCCTTGCCGCTGATTTGCACGACCGCACCCTGGTGCTGCACGGCGAACAAGACGATACCGTGCCATTGGCAGACGCCATGGCCTGGGCCCGCCCGCAAACCCTGCCCGTGACGGTAGTGCCCGGTGGCGGTCACTTCTTTCATGGACAATTGCCGCTTCTACGCAGCCTGGTCGCGCGCCACCTGCGCACCCTTTGAGCTTCTTGCTTTTCTTTTCTCCCTCTTTTCTCCTTATTCCCCCATGAAATCCTTTTTTGCGGCCCTGTTGGCCACCTTGAGCCTGGCCGTTGCAGCGCAGGCGCCCCAGCCCCCAGAAGTGGCGGCCCGCGCCTACCTGCTGCTGGACGTCACCTCCAACCAGATCCTGGCCTCCAAAGACATGGATATGGCGGTAGAGCCGGCCTCGCTGACCAAACTGATGACGGCCTACCTGGTGTTTGACGCCTTGCGCAGCAAAAAGATCGACTTCAAGCAAACTCTGCCCGTGAGCGAGCGGGCCTGGAAGATGCCTGGTTCGCGCATGTTCATCGACCCCAAGATGCAGGTGCCGGTGGAAGACCTGATCAAGGGTCTGATCGTGCAGTCTGGCAACGACGCCACCATGGCCTTGGCCGAGGGCGTGGGCGGCACGGCCGAGCGCTTTGTGCAGATGATGAATGACCAAGCCAAGGTGCTGGGCATGAAGTCCACCACCTACAAAAACCCCGAAGGCCTGACAGAAGCCGGCCACACCACGACGGCCCGCGACCTGAGCATCCTGGCGACCCGGCTGATGGCGGACTTCCCGGAGTACGTGGGCTTTTACGCCATCAAAAAATACCGCTACCCCGGCTCCCCTGCGGCGAACGACAGCAACCGCAACCTGCTGCTGTTCCGAGATCCCACGGTGGACGGCCTGAAAACCGGCCACACCGACGCCGCCGGCTACTGCATGGTGGCCACCGCCAAGCGCGACTTTCCCCAGCTCGTCACCGCCGGTGCGCCAGCCGGATCGCCCGGCGCCACCGGCAGCCGCCGTTTGTTGTCCATCGTGTTGGGTGCCGACAGCGAAAACTCCCGCGCCAACGAGTCCCAAAAGCTGCTGAACTGGGGTTACACCGCGTTCGAGGCGGTGAAGTTGTTCGATGCCAACCAGGCGGTGGTCAGTCCCAAGGTCTGGAAAGGCGCGTCCTCTGCCGTCAAAGCAGGGCGCCTGCAATCCATCGTGGTGGCCATGCCGGCCGGTACCGCCGGACGTCTGAAAACCGAAGTGGTGCGCGCGGAGCCCCTGATTGCGCCTGTGGCCAAGGGCCAGCAAATCGCCACCCTGCGGGTGCTGGCGGGGGATCAGGCGGTGGCGGAAGTGCCATTGCTGGCGCTGGAAGCCGTGGAGCAGGCGGGCATTTTTGGCCGTGCCTGGGACGCCATGCGCCTGTGGATTCGCTGAGTTTGCGTCCCACGATTGCGCGTAAACCCTCGATCTGATACATTAGAAGGCTTTTCGGAAATTCCGAAGGGATTCACGTTTTCATTTAGTTTCAAACGTTTAGGGACGTTTTTCAATGCCAACCATTAACCAGCTCGTGCGTCAAGGCCGTGAGGTCGAGACCATCAAGTCGAAGAGCCCTGCTATGCAGAACTCTCCGCAGCGTCGCGGTGTGTGCACCCGTGTGTACACCACAACGCCTAAAAAGCCCAACTCCGCTCTGCGTAAAGTCGCCAAAGTGCGCCTGACCAACGGTTTTGAAGTCATTTCCTACATCGGCGGTGAAGGCCACAACCTGCAAGAACACAGCGTCGTGCTGGTTCGCGGCGGTCGTGTCAAGGATTTGCCCGGTGTGCGTTACCACATCGTCCGCGGTTCGCTGGACTTGCAAGGCGTGAAAGACCGCAAGCAGTCTCGCTCCAAGTACGGTGCGAAGAAGCCAAAGGCCAAATAAATTGGCCTGGATGCAAGGCTGAAAGCCCTGAATCCGAAAAAGTAAAAGGTGTTTGTTTGCTGCGTGGCGCAGTAGATGAACGGAGTGACCCACTGTTCGGGTCGAGTAAGTGAGAGTCTTATTGATTAACTCTCGCGGTACTTGCAAAAGTACCAACTGAAGCAAAGAGGTGAAAAAATGCCACGTCGTCGCGAAGTCCCTAAACGTGAAATTCTGCCGGACCCCAAGTTCGGCAACGTAGAGCTGTCCAAATTCATGAACGTGATCATGGAAGGCGGCAAGAAAGCGATCGCTGAGCGCATCATTTATGGTGCTCTCGAACTGATCGCCAAGAAGCATCCTGACAAAGACCCAGTGGAAGCTTTCACTGTGGCCATCAATAACGTCAAGCCCATGGTGGAAGTGAAATCCCGCCGCGTGGGTGGTGCTAACTACCAAGTGCCTGTGGAAGTGCGCCCTGTCCGTCGTTTGGCTTTGTCCATGCGCTGGATCAAGGAAGCTGCCCGCAAGCGTGGTGAGAAGTCCATGGCTCAGCGTCTGGCCAACGAAATGTTGGAAGCCACTGAAGGCCGTGGCGGTGCCATGAAAAAGCGTGACGAAGTTCACCGCATGGCTGAAGCCAACAAGGCCTTCTCCCACTTCCGCTTCTAAGAGCGGCGCCCGCGGCTTTCAAGTGCGCGGGCGGTCCTGGCGGCGCAATAGCGCTGTCATCTTGACCGCCCACACTTTGAAGGCCGCACGCCACGCTGCGCTGTGCAGCTGGCGGTTTACAGAATTTGATCAACCAAGGATCCATCATGGCTCGCCATACTCCCATTGAGCGTTACCGCAATATCGGTATTTCCGCTCACATTGACGCCGGTAAAACTACGACGACCGAGCGCGTACTTTTTTATACCGGCGTGAACCACAAAATTGGTGAAGTGCACGATGGTGCAGCGACCATGGACTGGATGGAGCAAGAGCAAGAGCGCGGCATCACGATCACATCGGCTGCTACGACCTGCTTCTGGAAGGGTATGGACAAGTCCCTGCCTGAGCACCGCATCAACATTATTGACACCCCTGGACACGTGGACTTCACGATTGAAGTTGAGCGTTCCATGCGTGTGTTGGACGGCGCCTGCATGGTTTACTGTGCCGTGGGCGGTGTTCAGCCTCAGTCTGAAACCGTATGGCGTCAGGCTAACAAGTACAAAGTGCCTCGTTTGGCCTTTGTGAACAAGATGGACCGTACTGGCGCCAACTTCTTCAAGGTCGTGGACCAGATGAAACTGCGCCTGAAGGCCAGCCCTGTGCCCATGGTGATCCCAATCGGCGCTGAAGAAAACTTCACCGGCGTGGTGGACTTGATCAAAATGAAAGCCATCATCTGGGATGAAGCTTCGCAAGGCATGTTGTTCGACTACAAAGACATCCCCGCCGAGCTGGTGGAGTTGGCCAAAGAGTGGCGCGAGAAGATGGTTGAGGCTGCTGCCGAAGCCAATGAAGAACTGATGAACAAATACCTTGAAGAAGGTGATTTGACTGAAGAAGAAATCAAGTTCGGTATTCGCAAGCGCACCATTGCCAGCGAAATCCAGCCCATGTACTGTGGTTCTGCCTTCAAGAACAAGGGCGTGCAACGTATGTTGGACGCTGTGATTGAGTTCATGCCATCGCCCGTGGACATCCCACCTGTGAACGGTACGGACGAAGATGAAGCGCCTGTGGTGCGTCAAGCGTCTGACACCGAAAAATTCTCGGCATTGGCCTTCAAGCTGATGACGGATCCGTTTGTGGGTCAGCTGACGTTCGTGCGCGTGTACTCCGGCGTTCTGAACAAAGGCGACACCGTATTCAACCCGATCCGTGGCAAGAAAGAGCGTATCGGCCGTATCGTGCAAATGCACGCCAACAAGCGCGAAGAGGTGAGCGAAATTGTCGCTGGCGACATCGCTGCCTGTATCGGTCTGAAGGACGTCACCACGGGCGAAACCCTGTGCGACCCGTCGGCCATCATTATGTTGGAGCGCATGGTGTTCCCTGAGCCCGTGATTACGCAGGCTGTGGAACCCAAGACCAAGGTAGACCAGGAAAAAATGGGTATCGCTTTGCAGCGTTTGGCCCAAGAAGATCCTTCGTTCCGCGTCAAGACCGACGAAGAGTCCGGTCAGACCCTGATCGCCGGTATGGGCGAGCTGCACTTGGAAATTATTGTTGACCGCATGAAGCGCGAATTCGGCGTGGAAGCCAACGTGGGCAAGCCCCAGGTTGCCTACCGCGAAACCATCCGCAAGACCATCGAAGATGCCGAAGGCAAGTTCGTGCGTCAATCCGGTGGTAAGGGCCAATACGGTCACGTGGTCTTGAAGATTGAACCCAATGAAGCCGGTAAGGGCATTGAGTTTGTCGACGCGATCAAGGGCGGTACCGTTCCTCGCGAATTCATTCCTGCGGTGGAAAAGGGCATCAACGAAGCTGTGACCCAAGGCGTGCTGGCGGGCTACCCCGTGGTGGACGTCAAGGTGACCTTGCACTTCGGTTCATACCACGACGTGGACTCCAACGAATTGGCGTTCAAGATGGCCGCCATCTTCGGTTTCAAGGAAGGCTGCCGCAAAGCAGGCCCCGTGATTCTGGAGCCCATGATGGCTGTGGAAGTGGAAACACCCGAAGACTACGCTGGTAACGTGATGGGCGATTTGTCCTCACGCCGCGGTATGGTCCAAGGTATGGAAGACATGGTTGGCGGAGGCAAAGCCATCAAGGCTGAAGTTCCTTTGTCCGAAATGTTTGGCTACTCGACCACATTGCGCTCTATGTCGCAAGGTCGTGCGTCTTACACCATGGAATTCAAGCACTACACCGAAGCGCCACGTAACGTGTCCGAAGCCATCATGGCTGCGCGCGCCAAGTAATTTGTTCCCTGTCTGCGACGGTGTGCCGCCCTGTTTCCCGTGCGGGGCGAACCAGCAACACCGTGCAGACATAAAACCAATACACGGGATTAGCTCTTTTGGAGAATTGAAAAATGGGTAAAGAAAAATTCACACGAACCAAGCCACACGTCAACGTAGGCACCATTGGCCACGTGGACCACGGCAAGACCACCTTGACGGCAGCCATCACCACCGTGCTGGCAGCCAAA
>NZ_JBWMAZ010000010.1:0-1191 GCF_056521335.1 Rhodoferax sp. ZS1R25 | reverse complement strand
ATGGGTAAAGAAAAATTCACACGAACCAAGCCACACGTCAACGTAGGCACCATTGGCCACGTGGACCACGGCAAGACCACCTTGACGGCAGCCATCACCACCGTGCTGGCAGCCAAATTCGGCGGCTCTGCCAAGGCGTACGACCAGATCGACGCGGCACCTGAAGAAAAAGCACGCGGTATTACCATCAACACCGCCCACGTGGAATACGAAACGGCTAACCGCCACTACGCCCACGTGGACTGCCCAGGCCACGCCGACTATGTGAAGAACATGATCACTGGCGCTGCCCAAATGGACGGCGCGATCCTGGTTTGCTCCGCAGCTGACGGCCCCATGCCCCAGACCCGCGAGCACATCCTGTTGGCCCGCCAAGTGGGCGTGCCTTACATCATCGTGTTCCTGAACAAGTGCGACATGGTGGACGACGCTGAACTGCTGGAACTGGTCGAAATGGAAGTTCGCGAACTCCTCGACAAGTACGACTTCCCTGGCGACAAGACCCCCATCATCCACGGCTCTGCCAAGCTCGCCATCGAAGGCGACAAGGGCGAGTTGGGCGAAGGCGCCATCATGAAACTGGCCGATGCACTGGACACCTACATCCCCCTGCCAGAACGTGCTGTTGACGGCGCATTCCTGATGCCCGTGGAAGACGTGTTCTCGATCTCTGGTCGCGGCACTGTGGTGACCGGTCGTATCGAACGCGGTGTGGTCAAGGTTGGCGAAGAAATCGAAATCGTTGGTATCTCTGACACCCAGAAGACCACCTGCACTGGCGTGGAAATGTTCCGCAAGCTGCTGGACCAAGGTCAAGCCGGTGACAACGTCGGTATCCTGTTGCGCGGCACCAAGCGCGAAGACGTGCAGCGCGGCCAAGTGCTGTGCAAGCCCACTTCGATCAAGCCACACACCCACTTCACTGGCGAGATCTATGTCTTGTCCAAGGACGAAGGTGGCCGTCACACGCCTTTCTTCAACAACTACCGCCCTCAGTTCTACTTCCGTACCACGGACGTGACTGGTGCCATCGAGTTGCCAGAAGGCAAGGAAATGGTCATGCCTGGTGACAACGTGTCGATCACTGTGAAGCTGATCAACCCCATCGCCATGGAAGAAGGCCTGCGCTTCGCCATCCGCGAAGGTGGGCGTACCGTCGGCGCCGGCGTGGTCGCGAAAATCATCGCGTAA